>NZ_BTVP01000016.1:0-71519 GCF_045863935.1 Parvibaculum sp.
ATACCCGGCAAACCCGAACGCGATGGGTTTCGCAGAGGAATCCCGAGGGGAGGGTGGGGAGAGCCCCCTCACACCGGCGTATAGACCACGAGTTTCAGCCCCGGCTCGTCATTCGCCTGGAAACTCGCATAGTCGAAGCGGAGGCTGCCGAGTTTCGGGTGGCTCAGTTCCTTGCGCCCCGCCGCCACGTCGCGGATGTCATGCGCCTTCCACCAGGTGTCGAATTCCGCGCATTCCGCCGCGAGCCGCGCCAGCAGCGCCGCGAAAGCCGGGTCGCCCGCCCAGAGGTCATGCGTCTTGCGGAACTCGGCTACCATGCGCTTCGCTTCCCGCTCCCAGGCGTCGCCGAAGAGGCGGCGCGTCGCTGCGTTGGTCAGCATGTTGAGCAGGATGTTGCGGCGTTCCGGCGCGACGCGGCTGAAAGCGAACACCCGGTCCGCCGCGCCGTTCCAGTGCAGCACGTCCCAGCGCCGCCCGGTCACATAGGCCGGCTGGGCGAGGCTCTCGACCATGCGCTTCACGGTTTCGGGCACCTCTTCGGGGGCGAAGCGGCGGCGGTCGGCGTGGCTCGCCAGCGCCTTCAGATGCGCGTGTTCCGCCTTGTCGAGATCGAGCGCGCGGGCGAGCGCGTCCACCGTTGCCGGCGAGGGGCTCACAGTGCGGCCCTGTTCGAGGCGGATGTACCAGTCGGTGCTGATCCCTGCGCGTTCGGCCACCTCCTCGCGGCGGAGCCCTGCCGTGCGCCGCCTGCGCCCTTCGGGCAGGCCAAGCGCTTCCGGCGTCAGCCTTTCGCGGCGCGCCCGCAGGAAGCTGCCCAGTTCGCCATGACGGGCGTCGGGGGGTGCGCCGGCCGTCTCCCTTGTGCCTTTGGGGCTGCCTTCGGGGCTGCCTTTGGGGCGGGGCGTTTCGGGCGCTGCCTTCTTCATCGCAAATCCGTTCATGGGCTCAGTCTCCGCCGCGCCGCGCGCCGGAGGGAGGGGCTCTATTGTCCTATGATAATACCAGGTCTGAATGCGCTTCCAGCGTCCTGCCATCCTGGGGGTCCAAGGCAACCTCTCTCAGGAAGGACACACCATGCCTCTCATTCAGGTCTGGCTTCGCAAGGGCACCACGCCCGAACACCGCAAGGGCATCTCGAAGAGCATCCACCGCGCCATGGTCGACGTTCTCGGCATTCCCGAAGACGACTATTTCCAGGTCACCCATGAGCTCGACCGGGACGACATGCTTTTCGATCCCGGCTATTTCGGCCGCCCGCGCAGCGAGCGCTTCATCATGATCCGGCTCTCCTTCAATGCGCGGCCTGCCGCCATGAAGCTGAAGCTCTTCGAGACCATCGCGGACAATCTCGAAAAGGATCCGGGTCTCGACCGGGCCGACATGGGCATGTCGATCGTCGAGACCACCTTCGAGAACTGGTGGGCGCATGGCCGCGCGGTCGATCCGAAAACCGGCACCGATTCCCGCATGTCGGCCTGACATCCGCCCGTCGCGCTTTATCCCCTCTTCCTTCGGGAGGAGGGGATTTCGGCGTTTTTTCGTGACAGTTCGGTGACATTTCGATGACAGTCACCCCCGGCTTGTCCCCGGGGAGGGTCATTTCCCGTGCAAAATCAAGGGGTTGATGCTTTCCGGCGCGGGGGCGCACGCAGCGTCACGCTGCCGTGTGCGGCTGCGGCTCAAGACGCAAAAATGTCGCCCGGCGAATTCGCCAGCGATTTCAATGATTTGGTGGAGGGAGGGTGCCGCCGGCGCCGGGGGAGGAGGGAGGATGGCGCCGGCGGCATTCTGAAATCTATCGGTCGGGGAGGAGGTCGACCGACGTTTCGTGAGATGAATATCGCCCGTGGCTGACAAGTTGTCAATCAACTTTGTGTTGCGTTGCAAAAATTTAACATGGATTGGGATGCGACCAGATTGCACCATAAGTTATTGATATATATAGTATAAACTTGAATAATACGGAGTTTCGGACCGCAAAAAAGCCCCGGGTGCGGTCGAATGACGCAGTGCGGGGCGCATGTTTTAGGGGACAACCCCTAGGTTTCGGGCGGTGTTTCAGATTGCTCTTGCACGGCCTTCAAAGGCGTCCTAGAAGGAGCGCCCGAACTGGTCCGTCCCCTTCGTCTAGCGGTCCAGGACGTCGCCCTCTCACGGCGAAAACAGGGGTTCGATTCCCCTAGGGGACGCCAATTCTTCCAATAAAATCAAGTACTTGGCGTTAAATGTAGGCGGCTGCCGCCTGCATCGCGAGGCCGATTGCCGAGCCCAGCCAGAGCACCGCGATCGACAGAATGCCGATGGTGAAGCCGGTCGAGCGCTTCAGCGCCTCCGCATAATAGCCGCGGGCGTAAACCACTCTGCCGATTGGGAAAAACACGCCCACAAGCGCGGCCCACATGTCGCCGATGGTCAGCGCGAAGAGCCAGAGCGCGGGCAGGAAGAGGATCAGCACTTCCGTCGTGTTGCCCTGGACGCGCAGTACACGGAGGAAGTCGTCCGGCCCGTCCATGCGCGGAGCCGGAATCCCGAATGTTCCCCGTGCCTTACCGACCTTGAAGGCCATCCAGAAATAGACCGCAAGCGTGACCAGCGTGACGAGCCCCGTCAGCGGATAGGCGAAAGGCGTCATGGCGAATCTCCCTCATGCGTTGCCCTTGTAAGGAGAGCAGCTTGCGGTGATTCCGGCAAATAAAAGAAGAGGTTGCGAGGCGCGTCCGTCAGTGCGCGACGCCCGCCTCGAGCGCGCGAATGCGTTCGGCGAGGCTCGGGCCGTTGGCGGGCGCTTCGTCTTCGTCGTCCTCGTCGCGTCGCGCGGTGCCTTCGGGCGTTCCGTCGATCTCGGCAAGAAGGGAGGCCTTCACCTCCGCGAGGGTGCGCGCGTCCTCGTCCTGCTCCTCGGGGCTATAGGGCTCAAGTGCTTGTGGCACATAACTTTCTTCCGCCGGTGCGGCTGGCGCTTCGAGCGCGGCGAGTTCTTCGCGCGCCGCTTCGTAGTGCCGGGCCTCGGCGGCGAGCGCCTGTTCGAGGCCGCTCAGTTCGCGGCTCGCCACCGCCACGCTTGCCGCGCGTTTCGCGGTTTCGGCCGCCGCCCTGTCGATCCGTTCGCGCAAGGCGGCGAGGGTGGAGCGGAGCCCCTCTCCCTCGGCCCGGAGCGCATCCGAATCGGCTGAAAGCTGCGCTTTTTCCATCTCGAGTGCTTCATTCTCCGCCGCGAGCCGCGCGCTTTCGGCGCGCAGGTTGCGGATATCCGCCTGCATCGGAGCAAGCTCGCGTTCATGGCGCCGGAGCAGGCTGTCGAGTTCGGCCTGGCGATCCTCTGCCGCATCCGTGTCCGCCTCACCGTCCGGGGCCATCTTGCGGAGCGTAACGGTGACGGCCCGGCGCCAGACGAACTGCGCTCCGATCAGCGCGAAAAGCGTCGCGATGAGGAATCCGAGCGCGATCAGCATCAGGCTTTCAATCATGGGAATCTCGCTCCGCCCATCCTTCGCGTCAGTTGCTTCTGCGGCCCTGGAAAACCCGCAGAGACTGCCAGAAAAGCACCGTGCCTTCTACCACATGGTCGGGTGGGCGGGGATTTTGCGCGGGCCCTGTGTCAGAAAGGCAGCCACTCGCGCGACTTCGTATATTTCAGGTAGCCGACCGACGCGCCAAGCCTCAAGCCTACGCCGGCGCGCATGGGGGCGAGGACAATGTCGTCGCGCTGCTGATAGTTGACCCCGATGCCGCCGACCAGATAGGCGCTGCCTTCGACGCCCGGGAAACGCTGATAGATCGTCTCTCCATTGGGGAGGTTGTAGACCAGCGTGAAGACCTTCACGGCATCGCCGCCAAAATCCCAACCGGCGCTTGGGCCCTGCCAGTAAACCTTCTGGCTGCCGCCATTTTTCATGACGAGGTTGCCCTGGCCGTAGCGCAGACCGATGACGAAAGCGCCGCTCGCTTCCTCGCCCTTGATATAGGCGTTCGGCTCGCCGTACTTCTCGAAGACGTTATGCACGGCATCGGCCAGCCCTTTCGACACGGCGCCGAAGAAATCGCCTGCTTCCTTGACGATCTCGTCTTCCTGATAGGTGTCGGAAGACTGGTTCTGTGTCTGGGCGAAGGCGGGTGCGGGCGCCAGAATGGCGAACGACCCGGCGAGCAGTCCCAGCGAAAGGGCGACCGCTGAAAGGCTGCTCAATGTCCGAGCTTTCACGGTGGGTCTCGGTTTCGCCTGGTGGGCTTTCTCGCACATGTGCCGTTCCTTTGTCATGTCGTGTCAAACCGCCATCGAATCGCCGTCAATTGATGCAAACTCTAACGCAGAATCTATGGCGCAGCGGCCTCGGGATAGTGTCCGCACAGGATGGCGAAACGGTGACCGGAAAAGGGCATATCGACTCGGGCAAGATTGCGGACGGTGCCGGATGCTGAAATCGTGGAAGGCGCGCCTCGCCGCGATATCGGCTGTCCTCCTTGTTGTGCTTGCCGCGAGTCTCGTCTGGCTCTGGGTCGAGCGCGCGGCGCTGGCGGAACGGGTCATCGGCCGGGCGCTCGCGGACCGCGGTATCTCGCCCATCTCCTTCAGTGTCGGTTTTATCGGTCTCCGGAGCATCTCGCTTTCCGGCATCGTCATCGGCGATCCCGCTGCGCCCGATGCTGCCGCAAGCAGCGTCACGGTCACCTACTCCCTCGGCGAGCTTCTCTCGGGGGAAGTCCGTTCGGTCGAGATAGAGGAAGCGAAACTTCATGTAACGCTCACACGTGAGGGCCTCTCGCTCGGTTCACTGGACCCTCTGCTCCAGGGCGGGGGCGGAGGGAGGCTCGTCCTGCCGCCGATTTCGGTGCAGGACGCAGCGCTGACGGTGACCACTCCCTATGGCGAGTTCGCCTTTGCCGGTCCGGCTGCGGTTCGGCCGGAAGGCGAAGCCATCCTCCTGTCCTCCGACGCGCTTCAAATCGTCGAGGTCGCGGACGAGCCGCGTTTCGTACCGCTCGTCGCGGAGGGGCATCTGCTCCTTGAAGGCAAAAAGCTCGGCTTTTCCACCTCTGTTGCCAGCATCGTCGATGACGAAACCCATGTCCCGCTTGTCAAAGCGGAGGGAACCTATGACGGCGAAACACATGTGGGGCGGGCGACGGCGGAAGGTGCGCTGACATTCGCCCGCGAAGCGCTTACGCCCGCAATGATCGCTCCGGCGCTTCGGCCTCTCTACCTCGATATTGGCGGCAACATAGCCTATCGGGCCGATGTAAATGTGAGTGGCGGGGATATCTCCATTGCCGCCACTGCCGACCTCGCCGATTTTTCGCTTAGCCAGACGGCGGGAGGTTCCTTCGCGGCCACTGGAGGGATCGAAGCGACTGCCGGCCTTGAGGACGGTGCGCTCAAACCCATCCGTATGGACCTGCAGGGCGTGAAGGTCCGTGATCTTGCGCCGTCGGAGCGTTTCGCGCCGCTGCGCGTCGAAGGTCCAGTCGAATATGTCCAGGGCTCTCTCTCTGCAGATATCATTTTGCGCAGTGCCTTGCCGTCGATTGCGGGCGCGCGTCTCGCGAATGTAAAGGCAAGCTACGACACCGCTGCAGGGCGGGGACAAGTTCGTGCACAAGGCGACCTCGCCTTTGCGCCGGGCAAGCTCGAACTTCAGACCTTGTTGCCATCGCTCAAAGGTACGATTGCGCGCATGAGCGGCAATCTCTCATACAGCGCCAATGCGGATCTGAAGGACGGGAACTTCGCGAGTTCCGGCCTGGCGAAGCTGAGCAATGTTGGTTTTACCGCTTCCGCCGCAACCGCCGAAGGCGTGACCGGGACGGTATCGCTTTCGAGTTTACTTCCGTTGCGGACGAAAGGCGTTCAGACGCTGAAGGTCGGCATGTTGCAGGCGGGCGTGCCACTTGAGAATGGAACTGTGGCCTTCGAGCTGGACAGGGCGGGACTTCGCATCGTCGATGCGAATTGGCCATTTGCGAAGGGGAAGCTTGTCCTCGTTTCTTCGAGCGCATCGGTTACCGCGGGGAATGCGGAGTTCCTTCTGTCCGTGACGGATATCGATCTTTCGGCGCTGATCGATATGGTCGAGGTGCCGGGGCTCAAGGCGACCGGCCGTATCAGCGGGCAGGTTCCGATCGCGATCAGAAATGGCGACCCGATCCTGCTCGACGGCAATATTTCGGCGAAGGACAACGGTGTTATCGTCTATCGCGGCGATGCGACTGAGGCGGTTGCGACAGAGCAAACGAAGCTCCTCACCGATGCGCTGCGGAACTTTCACTACACGGAACTCGCAGGCGGGCTTTCGGGAAATGCGAATGGCGAGCTGGTGCTTCGTCTCTCGTTAAAAGGGGCCAATCCGGACCTCTATGATGGATATCCCTTCGCCATCAATGTGAGGCTCGAGGGATCGCTTGCGGACCTCCTTCGGCGTGGTACCGTTGGGTTTCGGCCGCTTGAGCTGATCAAAGAGCAATCGAAAGGGGCGGTCCAGCCGCCCGCAAACAAGACGGAGCCGTGAGCTTGCAGCACAGGAAGCTTTCAATGCAGCCCATTTTCTTCAGGTTTGCGCTCCTCACTGCGCTTGGGAGTTCGTTCCTGTTGTCGGGCTGCAACCCCACGGTGAAAATCGAGGCGCCGGACAAGCCCATCGAAATCAATCTCAACGTCAAGATCGAGCAGGAGGTCCGGGTACGGGTCGAGCGCGATCTCGACGAGTTGCTCGCCGAAAATCCGGATCTGTTCTGAGGAAGACACGAGACATGCGCTCATTCATGAAATCCGCTCTGCCGCTTTTCGCGCTTCTATTCTCCCTCGTTGTCGCGGGACCCGCCCTCGCCATCGATCTCGATTCCGCGAAGGCCCAGGGATTGGTCGGCGAAAAGCTGAATGGCTATGTCGGCATCGTGACGGCGGCGCCGGATCCAGATCTCAAGGCGATGGTGAACGACATCAATCTTCGGCGCCGCGCCTCCTATCAGGCGATTGCAGCCAAGACACCGGGCGCGACGCTCAACGCCGTCGAGAAGCTCGCCGCGGAGAAGCTCATCGCAAAGACGAAGTCCGGTCAGTATGTGGAGACGGCCCCGGGCAAGTGGGCGAAGAAGCCCTGAGCCTGTCCCGTTCCGGAACGGGTGGGCTTTCCGCCCCCGGCTGGCACACGAAAATCCCCGAATGATGCATAGCGGCAGCTGGACCGCTTGTCTCGCGGCGGCATGTGCCTTGCACATTCAATAGCGCAAGCATTTCCGCCGGCATCGAGTATTGCATGGCGGGGCCGGCGCGAACCCTCGACGGTCGGGGGGCCAGTTCGTGGTTTGCGCCGGCCAGCTTGTCATTCTCCGACGGCCTCGACAGCACCAGGCCCCGGACCGGATTTCGATCCGGTCCGGGGACCAGGAGAACCTTTTCCTTATTGTCAGGCGGTGGCGCCGCGCGCCACGAAGAAGGGGTTGTCGAGCCCGCGCTCGGTCTTGCCGTAGAGAAGCGGTGCGCCATCGAGCTGGGTGACGTTGCCACCCGCTGCGAGGAGGACGGCATGTCCCGCGGCCGTGTCCCACTCCATGGTGCGGCCGTGGCGGGGATAAAGATCTGCTTCTCCGGCTGCGACAAGGCAGAACTTGAGCGACGACCCCGCCGCCAGAAATTCCTTCACCTTGTAGAGGTTCAGATACTCGTCGGTTTTGGTGTCGCGATGTGTGCGGCTTGCAATGACAACGAGGCCGTCTTCGGCGGGCTTGCGCGCCGCAATGGGCTTGGGCGCATTCGGTCCGGCCTTGCCGTCCGAGCTTGGCGTTATCGCCTGTTCGAAAGCGTGCCCCGCGCCATAGCCGAAAAACATCCGATCCTTTGCGGGGGCGTAGACGACGCCCGCAACCGGCACGCGCTCCTCGATAAGCGCTATGTTGACCGTGAATTCGCCGTTCTTGTTGATGAATTCCTTGGTGCCGTCCAGCGGGTCGACAAGGAAGAAACGGTGACCGATTTCGGGGATGTGCCCGCCGGCCGCAGCCTCTTCGGAGACGACCGGTACATCGGGAATGACCTTCCTCAGGCCCTCGAGGATGATCGCTTCGGCATCTCGGTCGGCGGCCGTTACCGGGCTCTTGTCTTCCTTGTGGATGACCTCGAATTCCGAGTGATAGTGGTCCATGATGGCTGCGCCCGCCACGAGGGCGATCCGCCGCAGTTCCTCAGTGAGCGCGGCTCGGTCGGAAATCAGGCTCGTCAAGTCGTCATCCTCTGGAATGTTCGGACCGGATCGGGCAGGGGTGCACAGACCGGCGAAGGCTGGTTTGGCCGCCGGGGCTGGCATTGACGGCGGCGCGATGCTATCAGGCTTTCTAGGCTTTTAGGGGTTCTGGGGCAAATCGATATGACGGAAACGACAGATGTCTCCGCGTTGGAGCTTGCTGCCTTGATGTGCAGTCGCGTCTGCCACGACGTGATCAGCCCGGTAGGTGCGATCACGAACGGGCTGGAAGTGCTTGCCGACGACGACGATCCGGAGATGAAGGCTCACGCGATGGAGCTCATCACCAAAAGCGCAGCCCAGGCATCAGCCAAGCTTCAGTTTGCCCGGCTCTGTTTCGGCGCTGCCGGATCGGCGGGCGCCGAACTCGATCTGCAGGATGCGAAGGCGGTTGCCGAGGGGTTGATGATGGGCGAGCGGGCGGCCCTCGCATGGGAAGCCCCGGCGGCGACCATCGGCAAGGACTATGTGAAGCTGTTGCTCAATATGGTCCTTATCGGTATGGCGGCGATTCCGCGCGGCGGCGAAGTCGCGGTCACGGTCGAAGGCGAACTGGCGAAGCCGACGCTGCGCGTGCGCTCGACCGGCCAGGCGGCGCGGGTGCCCGAGGAAACGGCGAAGTTCCTGGGCGGTCGCGATCCGGACAGGTTCCTCGATGCGCGCGCTGCCCAGCCTTATTTCACGGGTCTTGTTGCGCGTTCCCTCGGCCTCTCGATCGATGCGCGAATGGAGAATGAGGACTTCGTGATCGAAGCCGCGTTCGCGGATGGCGGCGCAGGCGTCTGACGACGCGCACGAAGCGGCAATGAAAAAGGGCGCCTCAACGGGCGCCCTTTTGCATTGGATTCAATCGTATTCGGTCAGGCGGAAGCCTTGGCGGGCATGCTGCCTTCCGACGGGTCGCGCAACACGTAGCCGCGTCCCCAGACGGTTTCGATATAGTGGTCGCCACCTGTCGATGCCGCGAGCTTCTTGCGCAGCTTGCAGATGAAGACGTCGATGATCTTGAGTTCCGGCTCGTCCATGCCGCCATAGAGATGGTTGAGGAACATCTCCTTCGTCAGCGTCGTGCCCTTGCGGAGCGAGAGCAGCTCCAGCATCTGATATTCCTTGCCCGTCAGATGAACCCGGTTGCCCTCAACCTCGACCGTCTTGGTGTCGAGATTGACCGTGAGCTTGCCCGTGTTGATGACCGACTGGGAATGACCCTTGGAGCGGCGGACAACGGCGTGAATGCGGGCGACGAGCTCGTCTTTGTGGAAGGGCTTCGTCATGTAGTCGTCGGCACCGAAGCCAAGGCCACGGACCTTGTTCTCGATACCGGCGAGGCCGGAGAGAATGAGGATGGGGGTGGTGATCTTGCCGACCCGCAGCGACTTCAGAACGTCATAACCGCTCATGTCAGGCAGGTTCAGGTCGAGCAGGATGATGTCGTAATCGTAAAGCTTACCGAGATCGACCCCTTCTTCACCGAGGTCGGTGGTGTACACATTGAAACCATCCGACTTGAGCATCAGCTCGATGCTCTGCGCTGTCGCGCTGTCGTCTTCGATGAGCAGAACTCTCATTGGTCCCCCTCTCGGCGATGCGTTAATGCCCTCAATCGCCGACGGTTTGGTTAATCCATATTTCGGACCATAAGGCGATTTGGTTAACAAAGGTTAATCGGAATGAAAAAATTTAGAAAAATTTACAGGTCGTTCCCTAAGTCGCTGCCCTGACTCATTTTTCCAGAATCGGGACACGGAAAAGCGCGCCGATGCGGCTGTTTTCGGCGCGAGCCTTCCGTCCGCATCGGCTGACATTTCCCCATTTCAGGGTTTACGCCGTCTTAAAGTCTTCGCGTCAGACTGCACGTATAGGAAAGGCGGGGAAGGGTTTCCCCATAATCCAATGGCAGGCGGACATCCCGCAGTAGAAGAGGCCCGAAGCCAGTGCAGGCATTGTTGGCGGAAATAGGCGCGCTTGCCGAGGTGAAGCATTACGGGCGCGTCGTCAGCATTCAAGGACTGATGGTCGAGGTCGCCGGACCGCTCCACGCCATGGGCGTCGGTAGCCGCCTCGTGGTTTATACCCGCGCGGGAGAAGAAGTGATCTGCGAGGTTGTCGGCTTCAGAGACAACCGGGCGCTCTGTCTTCCGTTCGGTGCGCTTTCGGGCATCGGTGTCGGCTGCAAGGCCGTCCTTTCGTCCGAAGAGCCGCATGTTTACCCTTCGAATGCATGGCTCGGCCGCGTCGTGAATGCGATGGGTGAGCCGATCGACGGCAAGGGACCGATCGCACAGGGGGCAATGCCCTATCTCTTGCGGAATATGCCGCCGGCCGCCCATACGCGTCAGCGCGTGCGCGGCAAGGTGGATCTGGGCGTTCGCGCGCTCAACACCTTTACCACCTGCTGCCGCGGCCAGCGTATGGGCATTTTCGCGGGCTCGGGCGTTGGCAAGTCGGTGCTGCTGTCGATGCTGGCGCGAAACACGGCATGCGACGTGTCCGTCATTGGCCTTATCGGCGAACGCGGCCGCGAGGTGCAGGAATTCATCGAGGACGATCTTGGGCTCGAGGGGCTCGCGCGCTCGGTCGTCGTCGTTGCGACATCCGACGAGCCGGCGCTGATGCGCCGCCAGGCAGCCTATCTGACGCTGAGCCTTGCCGAATATTTCCGCGATCTCGACAAGAATGTGCTTTGCATGATGGACAGCGTGACGCGCTTTGCCATTGCGCAGCGTGAGATCGGCCTTTCCACAGGTGAGCCGCCGACGAGCAAGGGTTATACGCCGACCGTCTTCGCCGAGCTGCCGAAGCTTCTCGAAAGGGCCGGGCCGGGCACCGGCGTTGGCAGCATCACGGGGCTCTTCACGGTGCTGGTCGATGGCGACGATCACAATGAGCCGGTGGCCGACGCTGTCCGCTCGATCCTCGACGGCCATATCGTGATGGAGCGCGCGATTGCCGAGCGGGGCCGCTATCCCGCCGTGAATGTGCTCAAATCCATTTCCCGGACGATGCCGGATTGCAATGCGCCAGAGGAAAACGATCTCATTCGCCGTGCCAAGGCGTTGATGGCGACCTATGACGACATGGAGGAGCTGATCCGGCTTGGCGCTTACCGCCCCGGCTCTGATCCGCAGGTCGATGAGGCGATCCATTACCAGCCTGCGCTCGATGCCTTTCTTGCGCAGCGCAAGGACGAATCCTGCACTCTCGCCGACGGCTATGCGGCGCTGGCGGAGATACTTCGCGCCGGCCCCGAGACTTTCAAGGAGACTGAGTGATGCGGAACCGCGAATCCCTCATCCGCCTTCACAAGTTCCAGGTCGACGAAAAGCGGCGCAAGGTGACCGAGCTCGAGCTCATGCTGGCGGAGTTCCGGCAACGCGAAAGCGATCTGGAAGCGCAGGTTGAGGAGGAACAGCGCAAGGCTGGAATCTCCGATGTCGCCCATTTTGCCTATCCGATGTTCGCGAAGTCGGTGATCCGGCGCCGGGAGAATATCCTCGAATCGATCGAGGGAATCGGGCGCCAGCTTGAAACCGCGAAAGAGGAACTGGCAGGTGCGTTCCGTGAACTCAAGAAATATGAGCTGCTCGAAGGCAGCCGGAAGCGGAAGATTCGCAAGGAAACGATGCGGGTCGAGCAGGCTGAGCTTGACGAAATCGCACTGACGATTCACCGCAGACACTAAGCTTGTCAAAACGGGTTTCCGCCGCTTGCCGGTGCGCGCTAAGGTAACCGCGAATGCAACAAATCGCGGTCAACACCCATGCCCTCCTTCGACATCGTGTCCAAAACCGATCTCGCCGAGATCGACAACGCGCTCCAGAACGTGGCGCGCGAAATCAGCCAGCGCTACGATTTCAAGGGTTCGAACTGCTCCGTCGAACGCAAGGAACATGAGCTGACCATTCTTGCCGATGACGATTTGAAGCTGAAGCAGATGCACGAGCTTCTGCAGGGGCACCTCGCGCGGCGCCAGATCGAATCCGCCATTCTCGACTACAAGGAGCAGGAAAAGGCGGCGGGCCAGAGCGTGCGCCAGAAGGTCGCCATCCGCGAGGGCGTCGACAAGGAGCTGGCCAAGCGCATCGTGAAGGACATCAAGGGATCGGGCCTGAAGGTGCAGGTTGCCATTCAAGGCGATGAGCTTCGCGTCACCGGCAAGAAGCGGGACGACCTCCAGGCCGCGATCCAGTTCGTGAAGGGGCTGAAGATCGAGCAACCCCTCCAGTATGAAAACTTCCGCGATTAGCCGCGGAAGAACAGGCGCCGGACGAGATAGACCAGGCTGATCGCGATCAGATAGCCGACGAAGCGGATCGCGACGAGCTTGAGCACGTCGAGATCGAGATAATCCGGCAGTGGATTGGCGGCACCTGCATAGAAGTTGCGACCGACATTCACGAGCTCGTGGACGACCGTCGCGCCCAGCGAATAAACCAATATGCGGTTGTACCGGCTCATGAGTACGGCCGCGATCAGCGCGATCACCAGGCCCTGAATCGAATTGACGGTGTCAAAGCCCATACGAGCCCATGCGAGAGCTTCGTTCAGATAGTTCGAGAAATCCATATTGTCCCCCTCAAGCGTTACCGGACAGGAGAACCCCTCTCCCGGCACGACGGACCGCCCAGCCACCACGCAGGCGCATTCCGTCGAAGTGCCGGGAGAGCCTATCCCAAAATGAGACGAGGTCTAGCGATTTACGCAGCGAAAACCTCCGCCTGCGTCGCAAAATCGTCATCCATGCATGCGCCGTTGCGTCCGTCAGGTACAGGGAGCCTGGCAAAACGGGACGGGAACCGGGACACCGGGTGGTTAATGCGGTGCGCGAACCACGAGTGATGCTTCTCCGTCTCGGCCCCCTTCGTCACACGTTACCAACGGTTCTCAGCCGGATGCGGGGGTGGATTTCGTTCTGCGACATGACGAATGTCTGCGGGCGGAAGCGCTCGATAATGGAGCGTACATAAGGCCGGATGCCGGGACTGGTGAGCAGAACCGGCACCTCTCCGGCGCGCGCAGCCTCCTCGAAGCGATCGCGCATGGATGCGATGAACTCCTGCAGCACCGACGGCTGCATGGCGAGCTGCTTTTCTTCGCCCTGTCCGACGAGCGACTCCACGAATGCCTGTTCCCAGCGCGGCGACAGCGTGACGAGCGGCAGGGCGTTGTCTCCGTCCATATGCGCGGCGCATATCTGACGGGCAAGGCGCGCACGGACATGCTCTGTGATAAGCGTGAGGCTCTGCGTGTGGCCGACCGCTTCCGCAATGCCTTCCATGATCGTTGGCAGGTCGCGGATCGAGATGCGCTCGGTAAGCAGCGTCTGCAGTACACGCTGGATGCCCGTAATCGTTATCTGCGAGGGGACGAGATCGTCGACGAGCTTCTTGTGCTCCTTGCCCAGTTCGTCGAGCAGCTTCTGCACCTCCGCATAGGAGAGAAGGTCGGCCATATTGTCCTTGATGATCTCGGTGAGATGCGTCGTGAGCACCGTCGGAGGATCGACCACCGTGTAGCCGCGGAAGGACGCTTCCTCGCGCAAGCCTTCGTCGATCCAGGTCGCGGGCAGCCCGAACGCCGGCTCCGTCGTGTGGAGACCGGGGAGCTGGATCTGACCGCCATGCGGATCCATTACGAGAAGCTGACCGACATATACGTCGCCTCGGCCGGATTCGACTTCCTTCACGCGGATGACATAGCTGTTCGCCTCGATCTGGACATTGTCCAGGATGCGGACGGAAGGCATGACGAAGCCCATGTCGCTCGCGATCTGTCGGCGCAAGGCCTTGATCTGGTCGGTGAGCTTCTGATGGTCCTTGCCGTTGATGAGCGGCAGCAACGCGTATCCGATCTCGAGGCGCAGCTCATCCATCTTGAGCGCGGTGCTGATCGGTTCCTCGGCCACCGGCTTTGCTTCCGCTTCCTGAGCCTCGGCAAGGTCGGCATCGTCCTGGCGCTTCTTGCGCGTCTTCGTCAGATAGAAGGCGAGGCCGCCGGATGCCCCGGCGAGCAGAAGGAAGGGGATTGCGGGAAGACCCGGCAGAAGCGCCATAGTGCCCATCACGAAGGAGGACATGCCCAGCGCTTGCGGGTAGCCCGAAAGCTGATCGAAGAGGGCTTCGTCGGCGGCACCCTCGACGCCCGCCTTCGAGACAAGGAGGCCTGCGGCGGTCGAGACGATGAGGGCGGGAATCTGGCTTACGAGGCCATCGCCGACCGTGAGCAGCGTGTAGGTTTGGGCTGCGTCGCCGAAGCTCATGCTGTTCTGGGCGACACCGATCACGATGCCGCCGACTACGTTGATGAACGTGATGAGAAGGCCTGCGATCGCGTCGCCGCGAACGAACTTCGATGCGCCGTCCATGGCGCCGAAGAAGGAGCTTTCGTTTTCCAGGTTCGTGCGGCGTTCGCGCGCCTGCTTCTCGTCGATGAGGCCGGCGGCGAGGTCGGCGTCGATCGCCATCTGTTTGCCGGGCATGGCGTCGAGCGTGAACCGCGCCGCGACCTCCGCGATGCGGCCCGAACCCTTGGTGATGACGACGAAATTCACGATGACAAGGATCGCAAAGACGATGACGCCGATGACGAAGTTGCCCTGCATCACGAAATTGCCGAAGGCCTCGATGACCTTGCCGGCGCTGCCGGTGCCTTCGTGCCCCTGGCCGAGGATGAGGCGCGTGGAGGCGAGATTCAGCGCGAGGCGCAACATCGTCGCAATGAGAAGGACAGTCGGAAAGGCACTGAATTCGAGCGGCTTCTGGATGAAAAGCGCCGTCATCAGCACGAGCACGGAGAAGGTGATCGAAATGGCGAGCGAGAAGTCGAGCAGGAAGGCAGGCAAGGGCAGGATGAGCACGACGATGATCGCCATGACACCAAACGCGAGGGCGAGATCGCCGCGCTTGGCAAGATCGGCAATCAGGCTACGTGGCGTCATCCCCGAGATGCCGAGACTGCCGAGCATTCCTTTTGCCGGCGCGGCGCTGCTTGCATCACTCATTCATTGAATCCCTGGAACTGCGTTCCTGAAAAGGCGTGGGGTCTGAGAAGTCAGCCGAACTGGGGACGGGCTTCGCCGGGCGTCGGAATCTGGATGCCCTGCTCGCCGTATTCCTTGAGTTTGTTCCGCAGGGTGCGGATCGAGATCCCAAGGATGTTGGCGGCGTGAGTCCGGTTGCCGAAGCAATGGTCGAGCGTCTGGAGAATGAGGTCCTGCTCCACTTCCGCGACCGTTTTGCCGACGAAGGCGCGGGAGGCAGCATCGGCCGCCGCTGCTGCTTTCTGTGCGACACCGCTGAGAGGCGTGTCGTCGAGCCGCGTTCCGTCCGGCAGACGGATCGCATCGACATCGATCTCGGCAGCAGTGGAAAGAAGCACGGCACGGTGCATGGTGTTTTCGAGTTCGCGCACATTTCCCGACCAGCGATGCTGACCAAGGAAGCGCCGAGCCTCCGCCGAAATCGTCTTCTGGGCGAGGCCGTTCTGCTTTGCGTAGCGAGCCGCGAAATGGTCCGCCAGCGCCACAATGTCGGCCGGCCGCTCCCGCAGAGGCGGAAGCTGGAGATTGACGACATTCAGACGGTAGAAGAGGTCCTCACGGAAACGCCCGGCGCGGGCTTCGGCCTGCAGGTCCCGGTTCGAGGTCGCGATGATGCGGATGTTGACCTTGACGGGCGTCTTGCCGCCGACGCGATCGATCTCGCGCTCCTGGATGGCGCGAAGCAGTTTTGCCTGGAGGCGTATGTCCATCTCGCTGATTTCGTCGAGCAGCAGCGTACCGCCATCGGCTTCCTCGAACTTGCCGATACGTCGGGCGACCGCGCCTGTGAATGCGCCTTTCTCATGGCCGAAAAGTTCGGACTCCAGCAGATTTTCCGGAATGGCGGCGCAGTTCACCGAGATGAACGGCTTGTCACGGCGAAGCGAGCGGCTGTGAACGTAATGCGCGATGACTTCCTTGCCCGTGCCGGACTCGCCCGTGATGAGGATCGACGCCTCGGAAGGGGCAACCTGGTCCGCAAGCTTCACGACCGAAGCCATTTTCTGGTCCTGGAAGACGAGAGCGTGGCTTTCCTCGGCGACGGCCGAGAGCACAGCAGCGATGAGATCTGCGTCGGGCGGCAGCGGAATGTATTCCTTCGCGCCAGCCCGGATGGCGTTCACCGCGGCGCGGGCGTTTGTTTCGACGCCGCATGCGACAACGGGGATGCAGATGTGCTCAGCCTGAAGCCGGGTGATGAGGTCCTCGATGTCCATGGCGACATCGACCATCATCAGATCGGCGCCGCGCCCCGTGCGCAGTGTCTCGATCGCCTGGTCGACGGTCTCCGTATGGGTCACCTTGGCGCCCTTCGCCATCGCCATTTTCGTGGCGGTGGAGAGCTGTCCGTTCAGGGTTCCGACGATCAGAAGGCGCATGTGCGGCTCCTCTACTTTCTTTATCTCAGATTCAATTTACTGGTTCAGAGCGATCCGGCTTCAGGCGAGGCCGCCCTTGACGATTTCGGTCATCGTGACGCCGAGCCGGTCGTCCACCACGACGACCTCACCACGCGCGACGAGCCTCTCATTGACGTAGATGTCGATGGCCTCGCCGACCTTGCGGTCGAGCTCGACGATTGCACCTCGTCCGAGCTTCAGCAGGTTCGACACCTCGATGTGCGTTTTTCCGAGGACCGCCGAGACGTTGACGGGTACATCGAAGACCGCCTCGAGGTCCTGCGCGGTTCTTGCGACGTCTTCTTCCTCCTGCGCGATTTCAGTCTCCCCGAGAGAGGAAGCAACCTCGGCATTGGCGAGATCGGGAAGCGCGACTTCTTCGTCCTGGTCGGCCATGATGAGAACTCTCCTTCAGATATCCGTTGTTACCGCTCGTCCCGATCCGCTCCGCGGGGCTCAGGCATGGCTAGTGAATTGTTATGTCCGGTTTTCATCGTTTCGATGTGGCGGGTGATGATCTCGACGATTTCGTGCTCGATTTCTTCGCGATTTCGGGCAACGCCGCCGTCGGCCCATTCCACAACGCAGTCGCCCTCGGTCATTGCGGGCTCGCCAAGAAGAATGATGCGGCCCGTGAGACCCCGCTCCATCGCCATGCGATCCACCGTTTCCTTCATGCGATCGACAAGCGAAGCCGAAACGCGAAGCAGGATGTGCGGCTCGCGGTTCAGGTGAGTGAGGCAGTCCCGAAGCAGGGCCTCGATTTCGGTTTCCGGCTGTGCCGCGATGAGCGCCGGCGCGAGCTTGCGAGCGACTTCGAGAGCGAGTTCGGAGGCTTCGCGTTTTGTGGAGGCGACATGGCTGTCGAGGGCAGCCAGGAGGGCGGCGGCACTCCGGGAGAGCTGTGCCATGGCGTCGCCGAGTTGCCGGTCGGCCTCGGCTTCGGCGTCGCAGCGGCCCTGTGCCTGACCGGCGGCAAAGCCTTCCTTGCGCGCGGCTTCCATATCCGCCTCGGTGAAGGCAGGCGACGACGGAGCCTTCGTGGCGGGTCGCCCGGACTCGTCGCCGAAGTGTGTGTCGAAGGTGAACTTCACTGCCTGTTTCATACCGTTGATCCGGATGTCCCTTGTCTATGCCGGTCAGTAAATGAGTTCGTTGTCGGAGCTGTCGGAGGCGATCATGATCTCGCCCTTGTTGGCGAGGTCCTTGGCGATGTTGACCATCGTGGTCTGCGCCTCGTCGACGTCCTTCAGACGGACAGGGCCCATCATTTCCATGTCTTCGCGCAGTATCTTTGCGGCGCGTTCCGACATGTTCGCGAAGAAGAGGTCGCGCAGCGCGTCGGACGCACCCTTGAGGGCAACAGCAAGCTTGTTCTTGTCGACCGCGCGCAACAGCGTCTGTACGGAGCCGGGATCGAGACGTCCCAGGTCCTCGAAGGTGAACATGAGCGCCTTGATGCGGTCGGCGGATTCGCGCGAGCGTTCCTCCAGCGACGCGAGGAAGCGGCTTTCCGTCTGGCGATCGAAATTGTTGAAGATTTCAGCCATCAGCTCGTGGCTGTCGCGCCGATTTGTACGCGACAGGTTCGACATGAATTCCGAGCGGAGCGTCTGCTCGACCTTGTCGAGAATTTCCTTCTGCACGGACTCCATTCGCAGCATGCGCGTGACGACCTCAAGCGCGAAGTCTTCCGGCAGGCAGGCGAGGACCCGGGCGGCATGCTCGGGACGAATCTTCGTGAGCACCACGGCGACGGTTTGCGGATACTCGTTTTTCAGATAGCTCGCCAGTACGGCTTCGTTCACGTTGCCGAGCTTCTCCCACATGGTGCGGCCGGCGGGGCCGCGGATTTCGTCCATGACAGCGTTTACCCGGTCCTCGGGCAGGAAGCGCATGAGAAGACGTTCGGTCGACTCGTAGGAACCAACAAGGGCGCCGGTGCCAGAGACTTTGGAGGCGAACTCAACGAGAAGCTTTTCCACGGTGCCGGCCTGCACCGAGCCGAGAGAAGACATGATCTGCGACATCTCGCGGATTTCATCCTCGTCGAGCATCTCCCAGAGAGGTGCAGCGTCGTCCGCGCCGATCGCGAGCATGAAGATCGCTGCCTTCTGCGGGCCGGTGAGGGTCTTTTCGTCCTTGATTTTCGGTGCCGTCGCCAATTTTCAGATCCTCAAGCGGTTTCGTGCAGCCAGCTGCGCACAATCGAGATGGATTCGTCGGGATGGCTCGAGACGAGTTCGCCGATCTTCCGGACGGAAGACTGTTTCACCTTGCCGGCGACCTGGGCGATGTCGATCAGCATGTCGTCGTTCAACTGATCCGGTGCGGGCAGCGCGCCAGCGAGAGCATCTCCGCCGTCCGGGCCCATGAGTGCCGCATGGCCCTCGGTCATTCCGGCACTGGAAGTTCCAGGCAATGCCAGTCGCCCCGCACCGGCAAAGCCACCCGTTTTCGCGAGAAGAGGGCGCGCTACGAAGAAAATGGCAACGAGAGCGAGAACAGCGAGCACAGCGAGTTCGGCGAGGCGCATGATGTCTGCACGCGTGAACCCCATGAAGCCCGCGGCTTCGTCGGTAGCGGCAGTGCCTGCATCGAGTTCGGGCCGTGCCGCGAATTGCAGGTTCACAACTTCGACCTGGTCTCCACGAGCCTCGTCAAAACCCATTGCGGTTTTGATCAGCGCTTCGATCTTCTCGAGTTCCTGCTGGGCGCGCGGCGCATAGGTCACCGCGCCGTTCTCACCCTCGACATAGGAGCCGTCCACCAACACGGCGACGGAGAGGCGTTTCACGCGACCCGGTTCGAGAACTTCGGTCTTGGTCGTGCGCGAAATCTCGTAGTTTACCGTTTCTTCGGTCCGGTTCGCCGCCTGGCGAGCGCCTGACTCCGCCTCTGTTCCGCCGAGGTTGGCATTCGGCAGATTGTTGCCAACCGTCACGCCATCATTTGCGGCTCCATCAGCGCTGCTGGACGAGTCCTCGACGGACTGTGTCGAGCGAACGACCTGGCCGTTCGGATCGAACGTGTCCGAGGTCTGGGTGATTCTGTTGTAGTCCATCTGCGCCGTCACTTCGACGCGGGCCTTGTCGACACCGACGACGCGCTGGACGATGTTTTCGAGGTGTGTGCGAAGCCGCGCTTCGTAACCGGTGCGGCGTTCGTCGATGGAGCTTGCGAAGATCGCCTGATTGTCGTCGCCTGCACCGCTTGCGAGCAGCGTGCCGCGCTCATCGACGATGGAAACGCGGCCGGGTGCGAGGCCATCTACCGCGGACGCAACGAGGTACTGTATGGCCTTCACCTGCTGCGTCGAAAGGGTATCGCGGCTGACCTTGAGCACGATCGACGCCGTCGGTTCGCGGCGCTCGCGAGAGAAGAGCTCCCGCTCGGGAAGAACGAGGTGGACGCGCGCGCCCTTGATGCCGTCGATCGCGCGGATGGTGCGTGCGAGTTCACCCTCGAGGGCGCGGAGATGGTTGATGTTCTGTAGAAAGCTTGTCGTGCCCAGGGCGTCGGCGTTGTCGAAGATCTCGTAACCGACCGTTCCGCCCGCAGGAAGCCCCTTTTCGGCCAGCATCATGCGCAGGCGCAGCACGTCCGCCTGCGGCACGTAGATCATGCTGCCGTCGCCGCGCAGTTCGTACGGCACCTTTGCGGCGTCAAGTTGGGCGACCATTTTGGCGGCATCTTCGACGCCGACGTCGGAGAACAGGAGCGCCTTGGGTTCGGTCCCCAGCCGCAAACCGATGAAGGCAAAGAAAACCAGAAGGGCAACGGCGACCAGCCCGAGTGCCGCGAGGCGTACTACGCCCAGGGATCTGAGAAGATTCGAGAAGTTATTCACCAACCCACCTCTTGTGCCAGCGCGCAAGTCCTGGACCCTATTCTGGGTCCTGCTTCCGCGCGACATCAGGCAGTCGGCAAATCCTTTGCCCCTCTAACCTCGATTCCTGTTGCCCAATCGAGGCGCCCCGTGCCGCTGGGCAAAAATTACCGCGTACGGCCTAAACAGATGTTTAACGCAGGCGGCATTTTTTGCGGGGTGAGACGGCTGGTGGTAAAAAAGCAGTAAAAAATATGGCGCCGGCGGAGGGAGGATCCGCCGGCGCCCGGAAAGACAGCAAGGACGCAGATACTATTCTATCTTACTGCCTGTACTGCTGAACTCTGGTTGCCCGGAGCCCGGCCAGACCGTGACGTTCGATGGAGCGCTGCCAGCTCAGGAATTCCTCGACCGTCAGCGTGTAACGGCGGCAGGCATCGTCAAGGCTGATCAGGCCACCGCGAACGGCGGCCACGACTTCGGCCTTGCGACGTATGACCCATCGCTTCGTATCCGGCGGCGGAAGGTCAGCAACCGTGAGCGGACTCCCGTCGGGGCCGATCACGTAGTTGACCTTGGTGGTCTGGTGCTCACTCATCGAACTTTGGTCTCCGTGCTCTTCGCTTGTTTCAGAGCATAAGGACGCGGCTTTAAAAAACGGCTAAGCGCGAGGATAAAATTTGCCCGGATTCAAGGGGTTAGCTGTTCCATTGCGGGACGGATGAACCAAGTCAGGAGCCCGTTTCCGGCGTCTTAACCGAGACCACCTGCGAGTAGCGGATCTGGGCACCGTTCACAGTGAGGAGAGGATCGGTGGTACTGAGATCGATCGCCGTCACGATGCCGGTCGTCCGCGTGTCCACGGCGACGGGCTGGCCAGTGGAGCCGTTCGCCACGATTTTCA
This sequence comes from Parvibaculum sp., assembly GCF_045863935.1. Lineage (GTDB taxonomy): Bacteria > Pseudomonadota > Alphaproteobacteria > Parvibaculales > Parvibaculaceae > Parvibaculum. The sequence goes on from NZ_BTVP01000016.1 coordinate 21,407, forward strand.
GGAAGTAGGTACCGTCGGGCACTTCATTGCCCTGGCCGTCCTTTCCGTCCCAGGCGAACTGGTGGTCACCCTTGGCTGCGTCCATCTTTTCCGTATAGACGGTGGCGCCGTCGGAATTGATGACCTGGAGCGTCGTGTCCGGAGCATCGTCCGCGACGGCAAAGCTCCATGTCGCTTCGCCATCAGCCAGCAATGCACCGGTACCCGACCCGGTGATCTCCTTGCCGAGCAGCGACACTGAGAGATTCGAGTTCTGGATCGAATAGGCAGTCAGCAGGGTCTCGAGGTTCCGGTTTGTCTGGATGGATTGTTCGACACCGGACATCTGCACGAGTTGCTGTGTGAACTGATCCGAACTCATCGGATTGGTTGGATCCTGATGCTGAAGCTGTGTTGTCAGAAGCTTCAGGAAAGTGTCGAAATTGCCAGCCAGAGCGGAGGACGCCGTGGAGGAATTATTGCCGTTGATGGCTGCCTGAACGGCGGCTGAGGCGGATGCAATATCCATGAGTTGGGCCTTTCTGCGTCAGATGCGGATATCGACGCCGCCATTCGTGGCGAGATTGATGTTGTAGATCGGCGCGAGCGGCATCTCGGCATCGGCCTCGCCGGAGGAGGTTGCGGATTTACCGCCGTCGGCGAAATCGCGCTCGCCGCCATTGTCGTTCTGGTCGCGAAGGCTGAAGTTCAGGCTGTCGTTGTCGGCCTGCAAGCCTGCATTGTTGAGTGCCTGCTGGAGGGCGCGTGCGTCGCGCTGCAGAAGGTCGAGTGTCTCGGGGCGGTCCACGGTCATATGCGCAACCACATGTCCGTCCTTGCGCACTTCCATGCGCACGTCGATGCGGCCCATCTCGGGCGGGTCCAGGCGGATGTCGAAACGGTTTGTCCCCTTCTGGAGATTGCGGGCCATCAGGAGCGCGATGGTGTTCGCGGGGAGTTGCGTAGGCTGCGACTGGCCTGGCAGCGTACCAATGCGGATGGTGGCGGCGTTGCCGCCGGCGTTTGCCGATTGCTGGACCGTGGAGATAGGCATGTCGCCGCTGCTGGCAGATGCGCCGGCGCTTGCGCTCGTCCCCTGCGCCATTTGAGCTGCGGGGGTAGCGGAATGAGCCGCCGGCTGTCCCGTTGTCGGCGACGCGGCTGCATTCGCCTGCGATGGGGCTTGCCGGTCACCCGACTTCCGTTCCGCAAGCTTCTCGGCCGCTTCCTGCCCGAGACCCTTTCCGGCCTTTTCCGGCTTTGTCTCAGCCGTTTCCGCATTGGCGGCAGCGAGCTGCTCCGCCGCGGTATCGTTGACGGATGAAGTCTGGGCGGCGTTCTGGGCGTGGGCCGCGACCGGTGACGCGGCACGATTTTGCGTCTTTCCGGTGTCTGTGGCGGATGGCGTTTCCTCGCCTGGTTGGGCCGTCGGGGCGGCCTGTCCCTCTGTGGCTTCCGTACCGGCGGGTGCCGCCGCCTGCTGCGAAGCGGCGTTGCCGGTTCCTTTGATCGCGACAGGCGCGGCCGGTGAAGTGCCCTTCTCCGGTGTCTTCGTCGGAGCCGTGTCCGTTGCCGGGACGGCGGCAGCGGTAGTCGCATCTGCGGCTTCGTCCCCGTCCGCCGTGTCTGCCCCATCTTCTGCCGGGACTTGCTCGCTTTCCTCGGCTTCGACGGTTTCCACGGCGGCGACCGCCGTATCTTCCTCTGTCGTTTCGACCGGGAGGAGGGCCTCCGTATCGGCGGCCGGTGCGGTCTCGATGGACGAGCTTTCTCTGGCGCCGACCTTCTTGCTCTCCCGGTCGCGGTCGTCGCGCGCCGCTTCGCGGGTCGAGGGTTCGTCCTTGCGTTCGGGCGTGGCGGTACGCTCACGCCGTTCGACCGGCCGATCGTCGCGGCGGCCGCTGCTCAGTTTGCTGTTTTCGGCCAGATGGCGCGCGAAGTCGTTTGCCGCGTCGACGGCGGGGTTCCGGACGGAGCCCGGCTGAATGACAAGCGACTCCGAAGAGGAGGCGCTGCGCTGCGTGGCCGACGAAGAGAATTCCATAAGGTCACCCGGTCGAAGAAAATGGCTCGAGCCTTTGGAAGCAAGCGCTGGGCCATGCGCCGCGCCGAGAAAAGATAAGTAATTTCAGAGGCTTGATCTTGACGGAGAGGCTGTGCCACTCGATATTCCGTGCCGGTTCGGCAGATTTTGCCGGGCAACCGGCGCCTTGGCCTGGTCCCTTGCCGCGAACGGCAAGGCCCATATGATGCGCAACATGGCGAAACCCTTCAGACGGAGTGCCGGGACGGTCCGGCCTTGCAACCATGCGTAATGCCTTCGACAACAGGACGGGCCTCAATAGCCTCGATCTTCCGGGCCGTCCGGAAGAGACGCGGGTCGTTGTCGCGATGTCGGGCGGCGTCGACAGCTCGGTCACGGCTGCGCTCCTCAAGGAGCAGGGCTACGACGTTGTCGGCATCACGATGCAGCTCTACGACCATGGGGTTGCCGTTCAGAAGAAGGGCGCCTGCTGTGCGGGGCAGGACATTCACGACGCGCGGCGCGTTGCGGAGCAGATCGGCATTCCGCACTACGTACTCGACTATGAGGATCGTTTTCGCCGGGCGGTAATGGATGATTTCGCTGACTCCTACGCAGCCGGTGAGACGCCCATCCCGTGTGTCCGATGCAATGAGCGTGTGAAGTTTCGCGATCTTCTCGAAACGGCGCGCGAACTTGGCGCAGCAGCGCTTGCGACGGGTCACTACATCGCCAGCCGGCAGGGGACCAATGGCCGCGAGATGCATCGCCCGCGCGATCTCGATCGCGACCAGAGCTATTTCCTGTTCACGACGACGCGTCAGCAACTCGATTTCCTCCGGTTTCCTCTCGGCGATCTGACCAAGCCGGAGGCGAGGGCGCTGGCAGCGCGGATGGGGCTCGGTGTTGCCGACAAGCCGGACAGCCAGGACATCTGCTTCGTACCGGGCGGGCGCTATACGACCATCGTTCAGAAGCTTCGTCCGGGGGCTGCCGAACCCGGTGATATCGTCCATCTCGACGGACGTGTGCTGGGCCGCCACGACGGCATCATCAATTTCACGATCGGTCAGCGCCGTGGGCTCGGTATCGGCGCGAGTGGGCCCGACAGTGAGCCTGTTTTCGTCGTGAAGCTCGATCCCGCGCGGCGGCAGGTCGTCGTCGGCCCCAGGGAAGCGCTTGAGACGCACCGGCTGACTCTGCGGGATATCAATTGGCTTGGAGACGTTCCCTTAAAGGAACTCCCGGAAGAAGGGCTCCCGGTTCTCGCCAAGGTGCGTTCGACGAGGCCGCCGGTCGCGGCGCGGCTCAAGCCTGCCCACGAAGGGGCGGAAATCGATCTCCTCCAGGGCGAGGACGGCGTTGCGCCGGGTCAGGCCTGCGTCTTTTATGAGGCGGGCTCAGGCGAGCGGGTGTTGGGTGGTGGCTGGATCGCCCGCGCCGAAAGCCGCTGGCAGTATGTGGATGCCGGGCTGGCCGGAAGGGCTGGGGCGGCCGAGTGAAACGCAATTTAGCCTCAATCGGGCTCGATATAATGTTGCCGTGTGAGGGCGCAGGCCGCACATTGGCTCGGTATAATTTGCGGGGTGAGCGGTTTTGAGCGGGATAGCCCGAATAGACGAACAGTCGGTCATCAAGGCTTATGCGCGCTGGGCTCCTGTTTATGACTTCTCCTTCGGCCCCATAGCCGATGCAGGGCGCAAGCGCGCCATCGAGATCATCAACAAGCGTCAGGGTTCGCTGCTTGAAGTGGGTGTGGGAACGGGCGTTGCGCTGCCGCGCTACGCGCCGCATCTCACTGTCACCGGCATCGATCTCTCACCGGACATGCTCCGTATCGCGCGCCAGCGTGTGCGGGAGCGGAAGCTGACCAACATCGCAGGTATTTTCGAAATGGATGCGTCGGAGCTCCGTTTCGAAGATGCCTCCTTCGACACCGTCGTCGCCATGTATGTGATGACCGTGGTGCCGGACCCGGTGAAGGTTCTCAACGAACTCGAGCGCGTTTGCGCGCCGGGCGGGGAAGTGCTCATCGTAAACCACTTCGCGCAGGATCACGGGCTGCGTGGATGGGTCGAAAGCTTCATGGCGCCCGCGGCCCGGGCGCTTGGCTGGCACCCCGATTTCCGGGTGGAGACCATTACCGACATCACGACGCTCGATCTCGTCGAGACGGTCAAGCTGAAGCCGTTTGGCCTCTTCACCATGCTGCGCTTCCGGAAAAGGGAGGAGACACCCGTCTCCGGTGTGCCCGAGGAGAGCGTTCCTGCGGCCTGAGGGGGCTGGATTTTCCCGGCATCGGGCTCGATCGCGACCTTCGGGCGATTCCTCCTATCCTCTTGCTTGACAGGCCTTTGCGACGGCCATTATATCCGGGGCTCTCGCGGGGCCCATGGCCCAGCCACCGCTCAATTCTGCGGTTTTCGGGGCGGAGTAGCTCAGTTGGTTAGAGCAGCGGAATCATAATCCGCGTGTCGGCGGTTCGAATCCGTCCTCCGCTACCATCCCCATCCCTTTTTGCATCCAGGCACGGTTCCTGCTCCACCCTCTGCAGAGCCCTCCGAAAGATGTTTCGCGAGGGGCGTTTCGCGTCAAAACGGATCAACTGGGGTGAATGATGGAACAAATCGGCACACATCTCGCGCGGCATCGTCTCGCGCTCACCAGCGCGGCTGCGGTTGCGGCCGCGGCGGTTCTCTACGCCTTTTTTGCTGCCACGCCAGCATATGCTTGCAATGACGGCGGCAACTACAATTTCAATGAGAACTGGAACTACAACAGCAACACCAACTACAATTCGAACACGAACACGAACTACAACTCGAACACGAATTACAATTCGAATTCGAGCAGTTCCACGTCGGTCACCATTCGAACTTCCGTTTCCAGCTAGAACGGGCAGGGCTCGGTGAAGGTCCGGAGCGTGCCATCCGACGGGTGGTGGAGCGTCAGGCTTTCGGCGTGCAGCTGAAGACGCTTGGCCGCGGCGAGGGCCGGTCCGGTCGCGTAGAAGCCATCTCCCAGAATTGGATGTCCGAGACTCAGCATGTGCACGCGAAGCTGGTGAGAGCGTCCCGTCAGCGGTGACAGCAGCAGCCGCGTTGCGTTTTCCTCGCGTGCAAGAACTTCCCATTCTGTTTGCGCCGGGCGTCCGTTCTCCAGATCGATCATCTGTTTCGGCCGGTTCGGCCAGTCGCAGGAGAGTGGCTGGTCGACGATGCCCCTGTCGTCCTTCATGCGACCCCATACGCGTGCGACATATCTCTTGCGTATCTTGCGCCGTTCGAACTGCAGGCCGAGGTGACGATGTGCCTTGGGGTTCATCGCCATTATCACGACGCCGGAGGTTTCCCGGTCCAGCCGGTGCACGATGCGTGCATTGGTGTACTCCGCCCTTGCCCGGCTTTCGAGACAATCTCCATGTTCGGCCGGTTTCCCTGCAACGCAGAGGAGGCCGTATTGCTTGGCGAGCACGAGAATGTCGTCATCCACATGCAGGATTGTGAGCCAGGGCGCGAGCGGCGGATCGTATTCGAAGCCGTTGGAGAGGGGGGTGTTCATGAAGCGCCACCTCAATAATGCGGCGGCGGCGGTTCGGCGGAGGAGGGGGCATCCGCACTCTGTTCGACCGTGTGCAGACGGCTCTCGAGCGCGGACAGCTTCCGCGCCAGCTCGTCGATCGTACGCCATTGCGTGGCGAAGCTTTCGTTCAGGTCCTCAAGGGCTCTGTCCTGGTGAGCAACACGGATTTCGAGTTCGTCGATCCGCTGCGCCAGCCTTTCCCGATCTGTCATGTCGTCAATCCAGCTGTTCCATATTTCCCGCGCTGCGGATCAAGCCGCGCTTCCCGGCGGTGGGCATTTTCTTGATCGCGTGTTCCGCCTTCAAGGCTTCGGACCTGCTGGCGAAACGGCGTGTAAAGACGATTCGTTCCGGCGGATAGCTTCTGGTGAAGCGTGCGCCCTTGCCGGATGCATGCGCCTTGTAGCGCGCTTCGAGGTCGAGGGTAATACCGGTATAGAGCCGTCCGCCCGCGCATTCGAGAATGTAAAGGTACCATTCGCGCGAGCTGGGCTCAGGCCCGTCACTTTCCGTCATTGGCCGATTTCCGCTTTCGGTCGGGGGCGTCAGGTCGTATTATGGCAAGATCAATGCTCTTGGGGAGGAGCGGAGGGAATGAACGACAATAGCAGCCTAAGGTACTTGGGCGAGGCCTATGACGGCGTGCGCTTCCATGTCGAGCCGCTCTGGGCGGCACTCGGCAGCGATACGGCCCTTCAGGCCTATATGCTCCTGGCCGCGGCCGGTTTTGCCATATATGGCCTCATGACCGTGTTCAGGGTGCTGCGAGGATTGGCGCTTGCAGCCATGGGTGCGGTGGTGCGTATCTGAACCTGCTTCTTCGCGACAAGACTACGCACAGGAGAGGAGCTTCCGGTGGGGCAGCCATGCCCACCGGTGCCGGATGTGCGATGCCGCAGTGACGGCACGGGGGGAAAAGTGGTAGAAGCCATCCCCTAGTTGGCCGATGGCAGTCAGATGAAGAAAAGACGGAGCGGCGCCCTTAGAGGTCTCGCACAGGTCGGCACTCGCAAGAAGCCGCACGGAAGCACTTTCGGTGATGTTCTGGAATCGCTGGGCGATCGCAGCTTCGGCTGGGGGCTGATGCTTGTCGGTTTCATGAACATGCTGCCGCTACCACCCGGCACGAACATGGTGCTCGGGCTGCCGATCCTCTTCATCGCGACGCAAATGGCCATCGGACGGAAAACGCTGTGGCTTCCCGGCTTCGTCACCAACCGGTTTATCGCGCGCGAAAGATGGCGGGCGGGCGCACTGAGCGCCCTGCCGATTGCGCGACCGCTGGCGCGGCTGACCAAGATTCGTTATCTGCGCGTCTTTCAGGGCAAGGCGGAACGCCCGCTGGGCGTCCTGCTCCTTGTTACGGGAGTGGTGCTATGCCTGCCGATCCCGTTGACCGGATGGCTTCCGGCGATCTCCTGCTTTGTCGTCGGGATTGGCCTTGTCGAACATGACGGGGCAATCGTTGGGCTCGGCATGGCGATCGCCATCGCCGCAATCTCGGTCGCCGTTGCAATGGCGTTCACGATCTATTTTGGCCTGGCCTACGCCGTGCACTGACGGCTAATTGCCGAGATCGTATTGTCCGCCGCGTTCGACGCCGCGCTTGTAGGCGGGCCGCTCGTGCATTTTGTCGAGATACCGACCGAGATTTTCGAAGCCTTTGAGAAGGCCAAGGGACCTGGCCGCTTCCAGCGGGAAGGTCAGTTGGATATCGGCACCGCTCAGTGTGTCGCCGACAAAAAAATCGCGCTGTCCCAACGCCTCGTTCATGTAACCGAAATGGTTCTGGACCTCGCTTTCAATACGCGGGTGCAACGGTTTGCCTGCCTCGCCAAGCCGCATCACGTAGAGCGACAGCATTACCGGCAACATCGCCGACCCTTCGGCGTAGTGCATCCAGTGGAGATAGGACACGAATTCCGGCGACTCCTCGTCGGGCATCATCCGGTCGCGCCCATACTTCCGGACCAGGTACTCGACAATCGCGCCGGATTCGGCAACCGTCCGGTTGTCATCCGTTATGACGGGCGATTTTCCAAGCGGATGAACTTGCTTCAAGCTTTCGGGGGCAAGGTTCGACGTCGTATCGCGTTGATAAGAAACGATCTCATAGTCGAGGCCGAGTTCTTCCAGCAGCCAGAGAATGCGCTGCGAACGGGAATTGTTCAGGTGGTGGACGGTGATCATGAAGGTGTTGTCTCCTGGCGGGCACGCAATGCGTGAACGCTGAACAACTTCCTCTCGTCTGTCCAGACCTCAATAGGGTCGAAGCCTGCTTCCCGGGCAAGCTCGTGGAAGCCGTCCAGCCGGTATTTGTGCGAGCTTTCCGTGTGTATCGTTTCGCCTTCGCGGAACCGGAAGCGGCGAGTACCGACAGCCACCTCCTGATCGCGAAGGCTCACGAGGTGCATTTCGATCCGCTCAAGTTCTGCGTTCCAGCGCGCCTCATGCCGGAAGTGGGACAGATCGAAGCTGCCCGCCAGTTCACGGTTGATGCGTCTGAGAAGGTTGAGATTGAAAGCCGCCGTGACGCCGGCCTTGTCGTCATACGCAGCCAGCAATACATCGAGGTCCTTCACCAGATCGACGCCGACAACCATAACCGCGCCGTCCCCCAGCAGATTCCTCGCAGCCGACAGAAAGCCGACGGCTTCCGCGCGGGTGAAATTGCCGATGGTCGATCCGGGGAAAAAGCCCGCCGTGGTCCGATAGCGGGCGCCTGCGAGTTCCGGCAGCGCGAAAGGTTCTGTGTAGTCGGCGCATACCGGGGCAATGCTCAGATCGGGGAAACTCCTCGCAAGGTCTGCGTTCGCCGCGACGAGGTGATCCCGGGAAATGTCGACGGGAAGGTACGCAGCGGGCCGGTCCAGCGCGGTCAGGAGCAGACGTATCTTCGTGCCCGCTCCCGATCCGAACTCGACAAGCCGTACTTCCGGCCCGAGGCTCGCGGCGATGTCGCCCGCGTGCCGCTGCAGGATATGGAGCTCCGTCCGCGTCGGATAATACTCGGGCAGATCGCATATCCGGTCGAAGATCTCCGAGCCGCGCCTGTCGTAGAGGAACTTGCAAGGCAGGGTCTTTTGCGATTGCGAAAGGCCCTGGATCACCTCCAGCCGGAACTCCTCGAGCGAAGGCTCCAGATCCTGAAGTTCCTCCAGGCGACTCTCTCTGCTCTTGCTCATATGTCCTCCGCTAGCCGGAAACCGCTGAACTGCCATCTGGCCGCGGGTCCGAAGAAATTTCTGTATGTCAGCCGTTCATGTCCTGGCGGTGTCGCGCAGGAGCGCCCCCTGAGCACCATCTGGTTCACCATGAACTTGCCGTTGTATTCACCGACTGCGCCTTTCGCCGCGCGAAAGCCCGGGTAGGGCAAGTAGCCACTTCCCGTCCATTCCCAGACGTCTTGTGAGAAACCTGGCTCCAGATGCCGCGGGTGAGGATTGAGCGCTGGTGTGTGGCCATTGCCGCCGGCGTGTGCGCGTGCCGAGACCTCCCATTCCGCCTCGCTCGGCAGGCGTTTTCCGGCCCAGGCTGCATAGGCTGCCGCTTCGTAAAAGCTCACATGCGCGACGGGTTCGTCTTCGCGCACAGGGCGGCGGCCATGAAGCGTGTAGGTCATCCAGACGGCACCGTCGCGCTGCCAGTAGCCGGGCGCTTCCCAGCCGTTTCGCCGTACTGCGTCCCAGCCGTCGGAGAGCCAGAAATCCGGGCGCCCGTAGCCGCCGTCCGCGATGAAGTCGAGATACTCGCCTATGCTGACCGGCCTGTTTGCGATCTTCGCATCATGCAGAAAGACGCTGTGCTCCGGCCCTTCGTTGTCGAAGGAGAATCCCTCACCCGAATGACCGATGCTGTAGAGACCGGCTGAAATCTCCAGCCATCTAAGCTTCGGCGCGGAGTCGTTGGCGGCAGGATTCTGCTCGGGCAGGCAATAGGCTGGCCAGGTCGGATTCAGCGAAAGGGCGTGCTTGATGTCGGTCAGCAGCAGTTCCTGATGCTGTTGCTCGTGATTGAGCCCCAACTCTATGAGGGGCAGCGCGTCGGCCGGGCACTCATCGATGAAGCGCGACATCGCTTCGTCAACATGGGCGCGGTAGTCGGCAATCTCGGCAACGCTTGGCCGGGTGATCATCCCGCGCTGAGGACGGGGATGCCGCGCGCCGACGGCTTCGTAATAGGAGTTGAAGAGGTAATTGTAGGCCTTGTTGAAGACGACATAGCCCGGCGCGTGCGGCTGCAGCAGGAAGGTCTCGAAGAACCAGCTTGTGTGAGCGCGATGCCATTTGGTGGGGCTGGCATCCGGCATCGACTGAACGGTCTGATCCTCCGCGCTGAGCGGCGCGGCCAGCGTCTCGGTCGCGCTGCGGACGTGTAGAAAGCGCTTCTTCAGTCCGGCACGGTTCTCACTCCATTCGCGAGAAGGTCGATCTTTGGGTGTGATGCCGCTCTCGCGAGGGAGGGTTTCCGGCATGGATGGCCTCTCGATGTTTTTCTGCGTCGCGATTCAAACGCATGCAAACATGTGGGGTTTCACGCTTCAACCTTACAGGCCGATTTCGCGGCAGAAATGAACGCTACTGCCAGTTTTCGGCACATGCAGAAACGAAAATGGCCGGGCTTGAAGGCCCGGCCATTCGAATTTCCGAATAAAACGAGTGGGTTATTCGGCGACCAGGTTCGCAGCCGAGGTCTTTCCCTTTTCGGTCACAAGTTCGTAGCTGATCTTCTGACCCTCGTTGAGCGTGCTCATGCCCGCGCGTTCAACCGCGCTGATGTGCACGAACACGTCACGTCCACCGTCCGACGGCTGAATAAAGCCGTAACCCTTTTGCGTGTTGAACCACTTCACGACGCCTGTAGCCATTTCTAAGTCTCCTGTCGCACTTGCATGCGAGATTGACCGCGCGCCAGTCGCGCGGCGTTGCACAACCTGGTTTTGGAGTCTTGAAAGGCCCTGAGGGCAACGCAGCCAAGGCAGGCCAAAATATAGATTGCCGACTCAGACAACACGATGGGTCTGCGCAAGTCAATTGATTTCACGGGGTATTTGGCCGGCGGCCGCCCCATTGTGTGGTTCAATTGCGCCGCTGCAGCTTGTCGTGGACGGCGTCGAGAGCGCGGTCGATCGCATCCTTGGCGCTGGCCGTCACACCGCCGCGCTCATACTGACGCTTCACGAGTTCTTCCAGACGGGCGATCATGGAATCGATGCTCTCGCCCTCCTGCTTGACGGCGAAACCGGGCGCGGGAATACGGTCTGCATCTCCGTATTTGTTGAGCCAATCCTCGAGACGGCGCGCGGTGTGCAGCACCTCGTAGAACTGACGCCCTGTTTCTCCGTCCTTGTTGAAGAGGGAGAGGGCAGCAGCACCGAGCGAGACGGGGCTCAGCAGGATGTCCTTCAACCCGTCGAGCACAAGTTTCGACTGGAAGACGGCGACGTCGCGAAGCAGTATCCAGCGCGTCACTGCCGGACTGTCGTCGAGGACAGGACTGTCTGAAAACCTTTCGTGGCGGGCTGTCATGGCCGCGTCCTGCCCACGCTGCGTTTTACTTTTCGATGTTCTTGCGGACGAAGGTCACGGCGTAGAAGAGTTCGCCGTCGAACAGATCTTTCGGCGCACCCATTCCCTCGATCATCTGGAACTTGCGCTGGACGATCTGTCCCTCCATCCGGTAGCCCTTTTCACTCATGTTCCGGCGATGAAACTCCATCGCGGCGGGGGTGAAATCCCGGGCGAGAACGGTGATGCGTTCGGGCAGTTCGGTAGTGGTCTCGTCGGCCATCGTCACTCTATGCTCGTTATTCGATGAGGGGGGCCGGCTTGCCGGCGGTTGCTGGCAGTATGGGGCGGGCGCGGGACCTTGTCGATAGGGTCCGGCCCGTGCTTCAGAGCAGAGGCGATGCAGGCCCGGTAAAGGTGCCCGCAAAGAGCAGCACGCCGAAGAGGAGGATGATCGCGCCGCCGCCGGCCATCAGGATGGGCTCGATACGTGCTGCCCATGGACTGTCCGTTCGCCGGGCTATCGCAAGCGCCGCATTTTTGGAAAAAACGGTCAGGACAGCCAGCACCGATACAGTGATGGCGGTGCCGAGCGACATGATGAGCGCCGACGCCGCGCCGATCAGGAAGGCGCCCTGCGTCACTGTGAAGAGAAGCACGAGGACGGCGCCGCTGCAGGGCCGGAGCCCTACGGAAAGGATCATGGCGGCCATTTCCCTGAAGCCCTTTGCCTTCTTCAACTCGGCTGGCGTGGGCATATGAGCATGGTCATGATTGTGGTCATGCTCATGGCTGTGCGGATGTCCATGTTCATGCCCCCCGCGTACGGCGCGCCAGATGAGCCATGCACCGAGGCAGGCGATCAGGACGAAGCTGGCGCGCTCGATGTAGGGAACAGCGCCCGCTGTCGTGCGATGCGTCAGACCAAGGATCAACGAAAGCACGCCGACAGCTGTTATGGCGGTAATGGCCTGGGCCAGCGCCGAAAGAAAGGCAACCAGAATGCCGCGGCGGACTTCTCTTTCATCGGCGAGAATATAGGAGGCGACTACGACCTTCCCATGGCCCGGTCCGGCGGCGTGGAAAATGCCGTAGAGGAAGGAGAGCGAGGCAAGCGTCCAGGCTGCTGCTACCGACCCTTGCAGGTTTACGGCGCGCAGGGCGCCCGCCATCGACCGGTAGTAGTCCTGCTGCATCGCCATGATGTAGCGCGTGATGCCCGAAAACACGCCGGGCGCTTCCGCGGGGGAGGTTCCGCCAGGCATCGGAAGGGCATTCTGCGCCCACGCAACGGAGCCGAAGACACAAATCGTCAACGTCAACAGAAACGCTGCGTAAGCTCTCCGCTTCATGGTTTTCCCGTCACGATTTTTCCGGTCCGCAGCTGAGCGTGGCCGTCGAAGCGAAGTTGGCGCCGAGCTGGCTGTCAGGGTTGGTGAAGGCGCTTTCGGGGAGCGAAGTCCAGACCTGCTCGACTTCAGGCACCGCGATTGCGACCGAACAGCCTTGATGTTGTCCACCCACCAGCGAAACGGGATCGTCGGATACATAGTCGATGGTGATGTAGTAGCTCGGGTCGAAGATCCGTACGTTGACGGGGGCGCCGGCCGGTGCCGCCTGCGGCACCTTGAGGGGCAGGGTGAAGGTGAGCGAAAGGCGTCCCGCCTCCTCATCCCACGTGGAGAGGCCGTCAAGCGCCTCGCCGGTTTCGACGGGCGTGCTTCCTGTCTTCACTTCCGCAAAATAGTTCCATTCCGCTAGATTCTTGAGGTTCTCTTCCGCCAGCGCGGCCAGATATTTTTCATCGTAGGTGCCGTTCGTCTTCGGCGCACCATCGACTGCGTAGGCAGAGTAGAACTCGTCGAATATCCAGGTGATACGAAGCGCGTCGAGCCGCCCTTCATCGTCGAAACGAAACGCCGTCTTCATATCGATAAAGACATGCGGATGCGCCATCGAGGGCTGAGCGGACAAGGCAACGACGCCTATCACCGCAACAGAGACCAGAAACTGCTTCCACCAACTCTGCATCGCGCTTCCCGAAATGACGCCCATGTGGGGACTGGCCGGAGCAAAAAACCCCGGCCACTCCAGAATCAATAACCTTCCAGCGCTGCGTACCGTTCGCGGTGGAAATTGGCGTCACCGAAACTCACGGCAGCGACGCGGGCACGTTTCATGTAGAGGCCGACATCGAACTGGTCGGTCATGCCCATGCCGCCATGCATCTGCAAACCCTCATTCGTCATCAGCGTCGCAATTTCGGAGAGGCGCGCCTTGGCGATGCTCGCGATCTGCGGGACGTCGTTGCGCCGCTCCTCGACGGCAGACAAGGCGTCGAGTACCACCGAGCGGCAGAGTTCGATTTCCGCGAAGAGCGCCGCCATGCGGTGCTGCAATGCCTGGAACGAGCCGATCACCTTGCCGAACTGCTTGCGCTCCTTGAGATAGGCGAGGGTGGTGTCGAAAGTCTGCTGGACGATGCCGAGCATTTCGGCCGAAAGACCGATGCGCGCGATATCGAGTACCTGCTCCAGGACATCGTTGCCGCCGTCGACCGAGCCGAGAACGGCTGAGCTTGGCACGGCGACATTCCTGAATTCGACGTTGGCTGCGTTGCGGCTGTCCACCATCAGGGTGCGCGTGACCTTCACGCCTTCCGATTTCGGATCGACGAGAAAGAGCGTGATGCCCGAGCGGTCGGTTTCTTCGCCTGCCGTTCGTGCGACGACGATGAGCTGGTCAGCGACATGTCCGTCGAGGACGAATGTCTTCGAGCCCGTGATGCGGTAGGAGTTGCCGTCCGCCACTGCCTTCGTCGCGATGCGTGCCGGATTGTGGTGCGCTCCCTCCTCGATCGCGAGCGCCATTATCCGGTCACCGGCCGCAATCGCCGAGAGAATGTCCTGGCGTTGCGTGGCATTGCCCGCAAGCTGCACCGCCGAGCCGCAGAGAAGCACCGTCGAGACGAGCGGGCTTGCTGCCAGCGTCCGCCCAGCTTGTTCGAGAACGAGACCGAGGCCGACCGGGCCGAAATCCGTACCGCCGTATTTTTCGGAAATCATGATCCCGGCAAAGCCGAGATCTGCCATCTCCTTCCAGGCTTCCCGATCGAAGCCCGCTGCATCCTTTGTGTCGCGCAATTTGCGCAGATTGGCGATAGGCAGGCGCTCCTGAAAAAATTGCGTTGCCGTGTCGCGGAGAAGCTGCTGCTCCTCGGTAAGTACAAGTGCCATTTCGTCCCGGGATTCTGGTTGTTTCAATATGTGGCTGCCCTGCGCCTTGTCTTGCGTAGGGCCTGTTTCAATCTGTGCGGGTCAGTCGGGCAGGCCGAGGACGCGTTTCGAGACGACGTTGAGCTGAACCTCGCTCGTGCCGCCTTCGATCGAATTGCCCTTGGAACGCAACCAGGAACGGGTGACGTTGATCTCGCCGTCGTCGAAGCCATCGCCCTCCCATCCGAGCGCCTTGGTACCCATCAGTTCGAGAAGAAGTTCGTAGCGGCGCTTGTTCAGCTCCGTACCGTAATATTTGAAGATGGAGCTTGCCGCGCCGGGGCCCTGACCGGCTTTTGCTTCCTCGGCCGAGCGCTGCATGGTCAGCGCGAAAGCCTTGCTGTCCATCTTCTGGCGTGTGATGTGGTCGCGGAGCGAAGGGCTGGCGATCCTGCCGTCGACTTCCCCAAAATAATCCTTAGCCACCTGCTCGAGACTTCCGATGCCGCCGCCTGCGCCGACGCCGCCCAGGCCCATTCCCGAGATCATCTCGCGCTCGTGTTGCAGCAGGCGCTTTGCGATGGTCCAGCCCTTGTTGAGTTCGCCGACAAGATTTTTCTTCGGCACCTTCACATCGGTGAAGAAGGTTTCGCAGAAGGGCGAGGCACCTGAAATCATCGTGATGGGCCGCGCCTCGACGCCGGGCGACATCATGTCGAAGAGCAGGAAGCTTATGCCGTCATGCTTCGTCGTCGGGTCGGTACGCACGAGGCAGAATATCCAGTCGGCCTTGTCGGCATAAGACGTCCAGATTTTCTGGCCGTTGACGAGATAATGGTCGCCCTTGTCTTCGCATTTCGTCTGAAGACCGGCGAGGTCGGACCCTGCGCCCGGCTCGGAATAGCCCTGGCACCAGCGGATTTCGCCGCGGACGATCTTCGGCAGGTGCTCCTTCTTCTGTTCCTCGTTGGCGAATTCAAGAAGCGCCGGTCCGAGCATCCAGAGGCCGAAGCTGGAAAGCGGAGGCCGCGCCTTGATGCGTCGCAGTTCTTGCTGGAGGACGAGGTTCTCGTCCCTGGTCAGGCCGCCGCCGCCATATTCCTTCGGCCAGGTGGGCGCGGTCCAGCCGCGCTCCGCCATGCGGTCGAGCCAGAGCTTTGCGTCCGGGTTGGCAAACTTGGCGTTCCGTCCGCCCCAGACCGTCTCTTCCTCCGGCATCGGCGTGCGCATGGAAGGAGGACAATTCTCCTCAAGCCATGCCTTGGTTTCCTGACGGAATTTGTCGAGCGCTTCCATCCGTTTTCTCTTTTGTTCAATGGGTTTCGTTGCCTGACAGAATATCAGCAGCCCCCGCTGTGGCAACCGGCATCGGAATCCGCCAGGGCGAAAGGAAAGGGCCGGTCGTGAAAGACCGGCCCTTCGTCGTCCCGGAGCGGGAAATGGAAATCAGGCGTCGCCGAGCGCCTGCTTCGCAAACTCGGTCACGCCCTTGTAGTCGGCTTTGCCGTTCGGTGCGCGGAAGGGGACGGTGCCGACGACAATGCGCTTCGGCGTCTTGTAGCCGGCAAGCTTGTCGCGGACATGGGCGCGCAGCGCTTCCTCGTCGAAGCTCGCCCCGTTGCTGAGCTTTACGACGCCGGTGACGGCCTGCCCCCACTTCTCGTCGGGAAGGCCGATGACGAGCGCGTCCTCGATGGCGGGATGCGTCTTCAGCACTTCCTCGACTTCTTCAGGGTAGACCTTCTCGCCTGCCGTATTGATGCAGACCGATCCACGGCCGAGCAGCGTCAGCGTGCCGTCCGGCTCGACAAGACACCAGTCGCCGGGGATCGAGTAGCGTTCGCCCCGCACGGTCTTGAAGGTCTTGGCACTCTTTTCGGGATCCTTGTAGTAGCCAACCGGGATTGGCGCGCCGAGAGCGATGAAGCCCGGCTTGCCGGAGCCCGGCACAACGGGCTCGTCGTATTCGTCGAAGACCTTGCAGCGTTCGCCGATCTGGAATTTGGCCGTGGCGATCTCGCCGTCCTTCGTCATCAACGAAGAGCCGAGACCGACCGCTTCCGAGGCGCCGAAACTGTCGGTCATGATGGCATTCGGCATGTACTGCAGAAGGCCGCGCTTCACTTCCGTGGACCACATGACGCCCGACGAGATGATCGTCACGATGGAGGAAAGGTCGTATTTGCCCGGCGCCTCTTCCAGCGCACGCAGCAAGGGTTTTGCGAAGGCGTCGCCCACGATGGCGACCTGCTGCACCTTGTTGCGGTCGACGGCGGTCCAGAGTTCATGCGGATCGAGCGACACACTGTCGAGCGTCACCACGCAGCCGCCCGAAAGCATGTTGCCGTTCGCGGTGAGGAGACCGGTGCCGTGCATCAGCGGGCAGGCCGGGATCATGGGGCCGGCGGGGCCGGCTTCCTTGATCGAGGCAATGAGCGCGTCGAGCGTTTCGGGAACGGGGCCGAGGCGGCGCAGTGCCGAGAGCTGCACCTCGCGCAGGTCGTTATGCGTCCACATCACGCCTTTGGGCATCCCCGTCGTGCCGCCCGTATAGATGAAGAGCATGTCGTCGGGCGAACGCTTGATGTCGAGCATTTCGCCGCTGCCGGAAGTGGCGAGGTCTTCATAGCGTTCGGCGAAAGAAGCGATGTCGCCGCCATCGTTTACTTCGACGAAGGTCTGCACCTTCGAGAGACGCGGCCGGATTTCATCGATCGTTTCGCGGAACTCGCTGCCATAGACGACGGTTTGCGCATCCGAATTGTCGAAGATGTAGAAGACCTCATCCGGCTTGTAGCGATAATTGACGTTCACATGCGTCAGCCGCGCCTTGTAGCAGGCGGCCAGCAGCTCGGTATATTCCGGCCGGTTGCGCATGTAGAAGGCGACCTTGTCGCCGGGCTTCGCACCGCGTTCGATCAGCGCGCGGGCGAGATTGTTCGACCGTTTCGTCGTCTCGCCCCAGGTGAGGCGGCGCTCGCCATGCACGAGCGCGGGTGCGTCCTGCGGCAGGATGGGCGAGATCGCGTCGAGGATATCCCCGAAATTCCAAGGCATTGGTGTCCTCCCAGAAACCGGTTTTGCTTGGCCCCAGCGGGGCCCATTCTTTTGCCGCACAATATACAGCGAATTGCGGAGCGGTCATCCGCATCCCGCCGGACCCAAGCCGACGCTACGTTCCATCAGCAAGGAAGGGCGGGGGCGTCGCCCATGCTCGCGACGAGGCAGCGGAAGGCCGTGCCGCCGGGGGCGTCCGATTTCAACAATCTTTCCAGTGTCCGATGGAAGCGGCCATCGACGCGAACGGCGGTGTTCGGGTTCATGCGGCCATTGTAGGGGCGGCCGGAAATGTGGGTGATCGCATTCACCTCCGTCGAATTGACGGCGATCAGGTAGTCGATGCCGTCTTCCCTCAGGATAAGGGGGCCGCCGGACCAGCCCGGCATCATGTCGCAATCGTGGTTGAAGACGCGACGGTCGAAGCGGTTGAGGTCGGAGTTCACCTTCGCGACGGGACCGCAGCGCTCGGAAACCTGCAGCGGGCCGCGCTCGCCATTGTGGCCGGCGAGCAGGAAATGCGCGTGGCGGACGCGTTTCATCTCCGCCTGTCTTTCATTGAGCACGCGGGGCCGGAGCCGGGAGAGGCTTTCCGGCAGCCGCCGGTCGAGTACGGCGACGGCCCAGTCGTTGTGCCAGTTGCCTTCAGGCGAGAGCGTGCCCGTCTCCAGATAGACGATGCGGGCGGCGAGGGCGGGATCGGTGCCAGGCCGGAACTCGCAGGCGCTGAGCCGCTGTCCGTTGGAGCCGATAAAGGCATGGGCGACGGTGGCGATGACGTCCGCGCGGGAGGAGGGGCCCTCCAGAGTGACGAGGGCGGCGGTCGGACGCCGCGTGGTGCCCTCGCAGACAATGGTGCCGACGCCGGAAAGCCCGTCTTCGGGGGCGATGTCGCGCCGGTCGTCGCGGCCGAAAATGTTGGCATTTGAAGGGGTTGGCACACAGGAGAGGCCCGCTAGCAGGAGCGCTCCCGCCGCCAGCGCCCGGCAGCCCATCGTGCGGCCTCGCCTGTGCATGCAGGTCACCCCGGAAGCAAGTTCACCGACCGGGCGCAGAATAGCATGGGCGACGCTACGTTACCTACACGAGCGCGTGATCTCTCAGGCTGTGAGAATGGCTGTTTTCCGCCGTTTTTTCAGCCAGGCGGCGATGCCGAGCGCCGCCTGTTGCGGCGGAGCCAGCGCGTCGCGTCCGACGGGAAGAGCGCGGCGGGCGCGCCGGTCGCGAAAACGGTGACGAAGATCAGGAAGGAGAAGCGTGCCATGTAGCGGGTGGCATGGAGCGCGGCCTCCGCTCCGGAGCCGAAGATGGCGAGGCTCGCGCCGGCGATCGCGGCGACGATGGCGAGGACGGCAATGAAGGGCCAGCGGGGATAAGTGCGGGCGACTGTCATCGTAATGTCACTGAAACGTCACAAATAGATTTTGTCATTCCCGGGTCCTCCTCTTATCCCCGCATTGCGTTGGCCGACTTTTCATACAGGGTGTATGAAAAACTGCCCGATCCCCGAAAATCATACAATCTGTATGAAAATGTAAATGCGCAAATGACCTCATCCCGTGCCGCCCCCGCCAAAAAGCCATCCCGGAACCGCGAGAAGCTGATCGAAGCGGCGCGCCGCCTCTTCGCCGAGCGCGGCTATGCGCAGGTGGGTACCGAGGAAATCGTGCGCGCGGCGGGGGTGACGCGCGGCGTGCTCTATCATCAGTTCACGGACAAACGCGATCTCTTCCGCGCGGTGCTGGAGCGGATGTTGCCCGAGATCGGCGAACGGCTTTACACGGAGACGATGGCGCGGATCGGACATGACCGCGACGACCTGCAGGTGGGCGCCCAGGTGCTGCTTCGCATCTATGCGGAACCGGAAGTGCGCCGCCTCTTCCTGATGGAAGGGCCGGCGGTGCTCGGGCTTGCCGGCTGGAAGGCGCTGCAGGCGCCGCTCTCGACGCTCTTTCTCGATCATGCGCTCAGGCATCTGGTGGAGGAGGGGCTGATCGGCGAAGGCGACATGCCCGCACTCATCGAACTCCTCTCCGGTGCGCTGCAACAGGCAGCCCTCGGCATCGCGGCGGCGGAAGACCCGGAAGCGGCGCGGGCGGCTTACGCGGCAGGGCTCGACAGGTTGATTGCGGGTTTGATGCGAGGGGCGGGGAAGTGAGAAAGCCTCGGCGGAAGACTGTCTCTATTTCTTCCGTGAACGGACAGATTTCGATTTCGACGTATTGAGCGCCACCGCGGCGCGGATGAGCGCGATGAAGGGCTTCTCGGCGATCTTGCCGCCTTCGGAAATGTCGATGGCGCGCCGCGCGTTGCCGTCGAGGCTCGCATTGAAGAGGCCGGAAGGATCGGGCAGAGAAGCGCCTTTCGCAGAAGTAAGCTTCACCTTGTCCTTGTAGGTCTCACCGGTGCAGACGATCCCGGCATGTTCCCAGACCGGAACGCCGCGCCACTTCACTTCCTCGGCGATTTCCGGATCGGTCTTGCGGATGAGCGCCCGCATTCGCGCGAGCGTTTCGCCGCGCCAGTCGCCCAGCGCTTCGATCTTCGCGTCGATCAGTTCGGAGGGAGAGGCTTCTTCGGTGGTGATCTTCTTCCCGTTCGTCGTTGCCTTCTTCATCGGTACTCGCTCCTCGATTGCCCTTCACATCTTCTCGCCGGGAAGTTTGCTTGCCTGCTTTACCCAGCGCAGGAATTGCGCTTCGTCCAGTTCGTCATCCTCGCGGATGTCGAGATAGCGCACATCCTTCTGCTTGGAGGCGCCAGGCGGCAGGGGGGTGAGCGATGCACCGCGAAAGAAGGCGACCTTCACGTATTTCGCGAAACAGTGAAAGCCGAGGAACCAGCTTCCTTCCTCGACACCGTAGAAGGGGGAGTTCCATTTGACGGCCCTGGCGACGCCGGGGACCGCGCGTTCGATGAGTGTGTCGAGGCGGCGTCCGAGATCGCTCTTCCAGCCCGGCATGGCCGCGATATAGGCCTGCACAGGCTCGTTGCCATAACCCTTGGCGATCTGCGGATTGCCGCCGGAGAGGAGCGTGGGTTCTGCGGGTTTGCGCGGCTTCGGCGTCGGAACCGCCTTCATCTTCCCGGATGTCTTGTTCACCATTGCAATTGCTCCACCGTTGGAACCGGGTGGCCGACGATAGACGATTTGCGATAGGCGATTCCACTCATGCCACGAAGCGAGCGTGAATTTGCCGGGCGGCCCACGGACCCAGGCTTGCGCCGGGGTGACACTTCAATTCTTGCCATCCCCCGCCCCAAACCGTCTTCGACGGTTTGACCCTCCCCGAGGGGAGGGTGGATCACAGGGGAAGTCAGAGCCATTGAACAAACGAAAAAGGGCGGCAACTGGAGTTGCCGCCCTCGGTTTTTCAGTGCGACGTGGTGTTACTCGGCGGCCGACATGCGGTCGAGGGAGTAGGCGGCGCCGCCCTGGCCATTCAGCTGGCGCAGATACTTGATGCCTTCTTCGGCGATGTCGTCGCCGATCATGCGGTCGCCTTCGCCATAGAGTTCCTTCATGTCGATGAAGGCGGCGTAGTTCATGGCGGTGCGGTCGGTGATGATGCCGGCTTTCAGCAGCGTCTTGATCAGCACGCGGAAGATATTCGACGTCTCCTGCATGCTCTCGCGGATATTGGTATCGGTCATGGCTTCCATGAAGGCGCCCTGGACCCACTGCCAGTCGAGGCCGACGGCGGCATAGATGTGCTTCTTCTGCTCGGGGCTGCCGAGGTTGAAGAGGAGCACCTGGAAGACCTCCCAGGCCCAATCCTCGATCGCGTTGCGCTGTTCCTCGTTGAGGTTCGGGATGGTGCGGTCGGCCCAGATCTTGCCGAATTTGTGATGGAAGGCTTCATCCGTCATGGTGAGCTGCATCAGCTTCACCATGAGGGGATCGCGGCCCCACTTGTAGAAGGACGCGAAGGCGCCCATCGCAAGACCTTCGACCAGCATCTGCATGCCGACGAGCTTCTTCCAGACGAGCGGCGTGTTGACGAGTTCGGTGAGAACGTCGCCAAGCGCCGGGCCGACGGGAACGGGCTTGCCCCAGCGCGCCTTGATGTAGTTGGAGAAGCCCGCGACGTGGCGTGCTTCCTCGCGCGTCTGGTTGGCGGCATATTCCTGCGCGCCCGGATCCTTGAGGATGTGGCAGAGGCTCGCCGACAGCGCGAGAGCGCCCGCCTCGCCATGGAGGATGGAGGAGAGCCCCCACTGCACGTCCATGTTCACGAGCTTGATCTTCTGCTTCTCGTCGAGCTTGTCCTTCACCGCCGTCTTCAGGTCGGTGTTCTGCTCGGGGTCGATCAGATATTCGTTTTCCATGTCGAAGGGCGTGGAGAAGTCGACATACTTCTTGTCCTGCGGGTCCCAGAAATGGTCATGGGTCGCGGAGATGATCTTGTCGAAGGCGGTGGAGCGCTTGCCGTAGCGGTCCACTTCCATCATTGCGGGGAAATCGTCCGGCGCCACGGCCTCATAGGCCGCATCGACGGTGATGTTGGTCGTGATTTTGCTGGTCATGGTTCCTCCTGCCTCGATGGGATGCAGAAAGGCACTGGCCTCCGGCTCCCGGTTCCTTGAATATCAATATATATCCGAGGGTTAATGGATGCAAGAAATAATGACGCCTTCGTCATTTTTCTTGGCAAGCTGAGACAAAAAGGGCGGAATTCCGCGGCTATGAAAGGGTAGAGGATGAACAGGGGCAAGGTCGATACGGCACACGGGACGCTCGCCTATATGGAGAGCGGCGGCCAGGGCCCGGCGGTGCTTTTCATTCACGGCAATTCCTCCTGCAAGGAAATGTTCGGCCGGCAGTTCGCCGCGCCTATGGCCGAGCGCTACCGCTTCATCGGTTTCGACCTGCCGGGCCATGGCGAGAGTTCCAACGCGCCGGTGCTCGAGAGGACCTATTCGATCAACGGGTTTGCCAGTGCCGCGATGGCGCTGCTCGATGCGCTGGGCGTGGAGAAGGCGGCGGTGATGGGCTGGTCGCTCGGCGGCCATGCGGCGCTCGAAATGATGGCGCGCTGGAAGGGCACGGTCGCGACCTGGATCACGGGGACGCCGCCGGCGGGCGGCGCCGACATGGCCGAGGCCTTTCTGCCTTCCGACAAGATGGGGCTCACCTTTCAGAGGACGTTCACCGAGGAGGACGCGCGCACGCAGCTGCAGGGCGGGCTCGGCGAGGGCGTGGCGATGGAGCCGTGGATGCTCACTGCGTCGCTGCGCGCGGACGGCCGCTTCCGGCCGCTGATGCTGCAATCGGCGATCGAGGGACGCGACCTCGACGGACGCAAGATCGCGGAGACGGCGGCGCAGCCGCTCGCCGTGGTGACGGGCGGGGCGGAGCCTTATGTGAACAACGCGTTCCTCGAAAAAGTCACCTATCGCAATCTCTGGGACGGCAAGGTGCATGTGCTTGACGGGCTCGGCCATGCGCCGTTCTGGCAGGCACCGGAGGTGTTCAACCCGCTGTTCGAGCGGTTTCTGGACGAGGTGTGCTGAGGGAGAGTTTCCTGTCGCCGCGGGTGCAAGACGCTCGCATGCGATCCTCTTGCCTTGCGTCGCCCCCGCCCCGAAATTCGGTGCGCTTCGCTTCCGAATTTCGACCCTCCCCGAGGGGAGGATGGGCGGTTGATGTTATGCTGCGTGGCATCTTCCGAACACGATCGAAACGCTCGCACGAGACAGAGAACACGGTCTTCTTCCTACCCTCCCCTCGGGGCGGGGGCAGGATGGAGAGATGTGTCTCAACCGCGCTTTGCGTCGAGGCTGCGCTTCGGCGAGGGGCCGCGATAGCCGGGCTTCTCGACGAAGTGGATCGGCTTCGAGACCGCGGCCACGATCGCCTCGTAGAGCATTTCGGCGGAAAGCGGCTTGGCGAGATAGTCGGTCACGCCCTGATCGCGCGCATGGGTGACTTCCGCGCGGCCGACATGGCCCGAGATCATGAGGATCGGCACGTCCGGATTGGCGCCGTCGCCGCTGGCGCTGGCGCGGATGGCCCGTGTCATCTCGTAGCCGTCCATGGGCGTCATGGCGCCGTCGGTCACGATGATGTCCGGGCGCTCGGCCGCGAAGGCGGCAAGTCCCTTCCCGCCGTCGCGCGCGACGACGATGCGCGTGACGCCCATCGTTTCGAGAAGCGCGACGAGAAGACGCCGCATCTCGGCGCTGTCTTCGACGACGAGCACTTTCAGTCTGCGGAAAAAATCCTCGTCGGCGCCCGTTGAGGGGCCGGGCGGTGCAGCACTCATCCCGCGTTTCTCTGGCGCCGCGCCGCGCTGATCAACCGCTCAAGCGCATTCAGCGTTTCCATGGTGACGGTCGGATCGGTGCGGGGATTTTCGAGCGCGTCGCGAATGGCATCGACATGGAAGGTGACAACGGTGTCGTCGTTCCAGTCCTCGGCTCGCGAATTCTCGACATAGCGGCAGAGCGAGTCGGCAAACTGACCGACGATGGCATGGCCGAAGGTGCCGGCGAGGCCGCGCATGTCGTGCGCCAGCGCGTAGAGACGGCTGCGGGCTTCCGCGTCGCCCTTGCAGGCGGGCTCCACGAGAATCTGGAGCATGGCGACCTGCGACTGCAACGACTCGGCATATTTCGTTTCGAGATCGCGGATCGTCGTCTGCATCTGCTCGAGGACGCGCGGATCGAGACGCATCGGCGCGACATAGTCGGCACCGAGCTTTCGCTCGGCGATCGACGGCACGCGGACAAAGCGGACCTCGGCAGGCGTTTCGGTTGCGTCCTTGCCGGCGAGCCTCGAGGGGGATCTGCGTTCCTGCATGACGGCTTTCCTCAGATCAGCGCGACCGTGTTGCGGCGGTCCTGCCCCTCGAAGGGCCGGTCGCGGCGGCGGCGGTCCGGCCCGCGATAGGTCGGCGCTTCGACGAACTGGCGCGGCCGGTCGATCACCTGGATCAGGCGTTCGTAGAGGCTGCGCGCGGAAATGGGTTTCGACAGAAATTCGGTGATGCCGATGTCGCGGGCGCGTTCCACCGAGACGATGTCGGTGTGGCCGGAGACCATGATGATCGGGATCATGCTGAGCGCGCGGCCGCGAATGCTGCGCAGACGGTGTGCGAAGGAGAAGCCGTCCATGGGCATCATCGCGGCATCGGTGATGATGAGATCGGGTTCGCTGGTCTGGAGCAGTTCCAGCGCCTCGTCGCCGTCGATGGCGAGATGCACTTCCCTGACGCCGAGCGCCTGGAGCAACGTCATCAGGAGATGGCGCATATAGGCGCTGTCGTCCACGACGAGAATGCTCATGGCTTCGAAGACCGAACGTGACATGTAACCCCCAACGACTTTCGACGGAAGCGGGAGCCTTGCCCCACGCCCGCTCAACCGTGCCGGACAGCGAAGGGTTCCCCCGCGCCTCACGGTGTGCATCAACCTTAATGGCGAGGTCTTAACAAAAGGGAACCACGAAACGCGCGGGAAACCACCCCGGAAGCCGCAATGCTCCGGGGGCAGAGTATTGAGGGATGGTTAAACGGGCGCCGGTTTCTAGGCGCGTGCGGAGACGAGCCAGACGGCGCCGTCGAGCGCGATTTCGCCGTTCGTCTCGTGTTTCACGAGGGCCTCGCGGACGGCTTCCGTCACGCGTGTGCGGATGTTGTCCGGCTGGTCCACGAGGGCGCGCGAGAGCGGGCCGATGTCGAGCGTCTGTTCAAGCGCCTCGGCGAGGGGGTCCGCCCCGCGGCCGAGCGAGAGCGAGGCGTCGAAGGGTTCGATCTCGATGCCCGTGTAGCCGGCGTCCTTGAGAATGCCGCTGAAACGGTCGCGGTCGGCAAGCGCGAAGGGGCCGGGCGCGCCGGGGACGGGCGGCTCCTGTGGCGGGAGATGCGGCAGGGCGGCGAAGAGCGGCACCGAGACCCAGCCGTTCTCCTTCATGGGGCGCCAGCAGACGAAAGCGACGCGGCCCGAGGGAGCGAGCGCCTGGCGCATATGCGCGAAGGCGGCGGCGGGATCGGCAAAGAACATGATGCCGAAGCGAGAGATGAGGAGGTCGAAGCTCGCGGCGCCGAAATCGTGCGAGGCGGCGTCGGCGAGCATGAATTCCGCCGTGCTGCCGAGCGCGGCGGCGCGGGCTTTCGCGCGGGCGACCATGGGGCCGGAAATGTCGACGCCGAGGGCGCGGCCGGAGGGGTCCGTCTTCGCGGCGGCTTCGAAGGTGGTGGCGCCGCAGCCGCAGCCGATATCCATGACGCGGGCGCCGGGCTCGATGGCGGCCAGGCGCAGCACCGCATCGGCGAAGGGCGCGAGCATGGTGTCGAGCCGGTCCTGGTAGCGCGCCCAGCGTTCGCCCGCGAGGCCGTTCCAGTAGTCGATCTGATCGGCGTTCGGGCCTTCGGCGGCGATGGAGGTGGGGGTGGCGGAGGTGTTCATGGGCGCGCTCCTGCGAAAGGGGCCCATTTTCTAGCATGAAGCGGGGGCGAGGTCAGTCCTGCGAATTCGTGCCACGGTCGAGACGCTCGGCAAGGGCGCGGAGCTTGTCTTCCACGGCTTCCATGCCGAGTTCGTATTCGCCTTGCGGGGCGGGGGCAGATGCCTCGTCGGCACCGGTCGGAAGGTGCGTCTCGATGTCGTGGCTGCCGGCAAGTGCGCGCAGGCGGTCGAGGCGCTCGGAGATGAGCGCGGCGTGATCGGCGAAGAGTTCGCTGACGGCGGCGGCGGTTTCGCGCGCGGCGGCGATTTCGGCGGCGATCGCTTCGATCTCGCCGTCATCGGCGAAGGCGTCGCGCGGCGGCGAAAGCGAGAGGCCCGCTTCGCCGGTCGTGAGGTTGACGACCTGGACGGCGATGCCGGAGCGGCCGTCGCCGTCGAGAGGAATGTCGAAACTCGCGATCTTGCCGCCGATGCGGCGGCCGGAGATGAGGTTTATCCGGTTGTGGGAGGCGGAGCCGGCGATGGCGTCGATTTCGGCGCGCAGATCGTCGTAGCGCCCGGCGAACAGCGCGCGCAGGCCATGATCGGCGCTCTGGCCCGCATTGTTCACGAGGTCGGCGGCTTCGCGCAGGCGGTCGGCGATGGCGTCGATGGCGAGGACGGCGGTTTCGATGGTGGAGAGGGCGGTGGCGATCTGGCGGCCGAGTTCGGCGGCACCGAGCGATCCCGCCGCATTGCCGCGGATGCGCAGCGCGCGCTGCACCGCCTCGGGCGTTGCCGCCGGCGTATCCTCGGCGGGCGGCGGCGCGATGCTGCGCCTGCCCCGCAAACGGGAGAGAATGCCCATTGTATTCTGCCCAAGCCCCACTCATTGCCGGCGTCGCGAAGAGACCGGCCCGGGGCCAGACTATCGCGGAGAAAGTTGACGAGGCCTAAAGGCGGTCCTGCCGGAGCCTTCATCTTCATGGTAGGAATTCGCCCATGGCACATCACCGCGCGCTCATCTGGACCGTTGCAAGGCCCGTGCTCCGCCTCTACTGGCGGCTCAGGCGGCCGCTGACGGCGGGCGTGCGCGGGCTCGTGTTC
The DNA here is from genome assembly GCF_045863935.1 of Parvibaculum sp. Taxonomy (GTDB): domain Bacteria; phylum Pseudomonadota; class Alphaproteobacteria; order Parvibaculales; family Parvibaculaceae; genus Parvibaculum. Next base: position 48,265 of record NZ_BTVP01000016.1, read on the forward strand.
GACGAGAGGGGTCATGTGCTCCTCGTCCGGCATACCTACATTCCGGGCTGGTACCTGCCGGGCGGCGGCGTCGAGCGGGGCGAAACGATGCTGACCTCACTGAAGCGGGAGCTCGAGGAGGAAGTGGGCGTCACGCTGACCGGCGAGGCGCGGCTCATGGGGCTCTACGCCAATTTCCGCGAGTTCAAGTCCGACCATGTGGCGCTTTATGTGGTGGGGCACGGGGCTTACGAACACGCGCCCCGGCGCTCGCCTGAAATCGCCGAGAGCGGCTTCTTTCCGCCGCAGGCCTTGCCCACGGGCATTTCGCCCTCGACGGCGCGGCGGATCGCGGAAGTGACGGAAGGGCGCGCGCCGGACGAGCTCTGGTAGAAATCGCGGTTTTATTTCCGAAATGCGTCCTGCCACATTTCCGGCCCATCTGCGGTCTTACGTGAAGGCAGAGAGAAACGGCAGGAGGACGCCATGAGGAAGATATTGTTCGCCGGGACCGCCGTCTTGTTCATCGGGCTCGCGGCCGCACCGGTGCAGGCGCAGGACGAGGTCGACTGGCAGGTGCTGCCGGCGGAGAAGGAGGCGCTTGTGAAGCTCGACCGGGAGCAGGTGAGGGCGCTCCGGAACTCCGTGCGGCACTGCGACGATCTCGCGCGCTCGAACCACCGGCAGACGGCCTGCGTGTTCCTCGATCTCGACCGCGTCATGCGCCAGAGCGAGGACGCAGCGCTCAAGGCCTATCACTTCGCGCTGCCGCGCGGTCTGCGCTACGACGAGAAACGCAACGAGGGCTTTGCCGCCGAGCGGGTGCTGAAGATGCGCGCGCAGGCGCTCGAATAAGGCCCGGCCGAGCCGGGAGCAGGGACGCTCGCGCGCACCTCACTCTTCCGGCGGCAGGTCGACCAGCACGATCTCCGCATCGTCGAGGGCGCGGATCGTGAGTTTTTCCACGTCGCGGATCGCGGCGCCGGAGCGCTGGGAAATCTCGATGCCGTTCACCTCGACACGGCCCTTTGCGGGGACGAGATAGGCGAGGCGGCCTTCACCGATGAGATGGGTCACTTCGTTCCCCGCATCCAGCGATGCGCCGAGAACTTCGGCATCCTGCGCGATGAAGAGCGCCTCGGCAGGCGCATCCGCCTTGCCGCTCGCAAGCGGCACGAGGCGGCCCTTGCGGCCGTCCTTCGGGAAGGAGGCTGTCTCCCAGCGCGGCGTCACGCCCTGGCGGTTCGGCTCGATCCATATCTGGAAGATGCGGGCATCGCCGTCCTCGAGGTTCCATTCCTCATGCTGGATGCCGCGGCCCGCCGACATGACCTGAACGTCGCCCGCAACCGTGCGGCCTTCATTGTTCAGGTGGTCGCGATGCGTGATCGCGCCTTCGCGCACATAGGTGATGATTTCCATGTTGCGATGGGGATGGGGCGGGAAGCCTGTCTTTGCCTGGATCAGGTCGTCGTTCCAGACGCGCAGCTTGCCCCAGCCCATGCGCGCCGGATCGTGATAACCCGCGAAGGAGAAATGATGCTTCGCGGTGAGCCAGCCGTGCTCGGCATGGCCGAGGCTGTCGAAATCGCGAATCTCGATCATGGGGTTTGTCCTTTCGTCCTTGCCCGCTGCCTAGACAGAGAGCTTCGCCGCGATGGAGGCGACATGCGCGCCCTGCTTGCGGGCGAGGCTCAGTTCCTTATCGCTTGGTTGGCGGCTGCCGTCGCCGCCCGCGAGCGTCGAGGCGCCATAGGGCGAACCGCCGCGCACTTCCGAGATGTCGAAAAGTTCCGTGCCGACGGCATAGGGCAGGCCGACGATCACCATGCCGTGGTGAAGAAGCGTCGAGTGGAAGGAGGTGATGGTCGTTTCGTTGCCGCCACCAGTGCCGGTCGAGGTGAAGACGGAGCCGACCTTGCCGGCGAGCGCGCCCTTCGACCAGAGGCCACCCGTCTGATCGAGGAATATCCGCATCTGGCCCGACATGTTGCCGAAGCGCGTCGGCGTGCCGAAGATCACCGCGTCATAGTCGCCGAGTTCCTGCGGGGATGCGACGGGGGCTGCCTGCTCGACCTTCATGCCGGCGTTCTTCATCGCCTCTTCGGGCATGGTTTCGGGCACGCGCTTGAGCGTCACCTCGGTGTTGGTGGCAGAGGCAGCACCTTCGGCGATGGCTTTCGCCAGGGTTTCGATATGGCCGTAGGAGCTGTGGTAGAGGACCAGGATTTTCGTCTTTTCGCTCATCTTTCCCTCCTTTGGGGGCGCCGCCGAAGGCGCGTTCCGAATTCGATAAGACCTATGTAATTGATCTGTTTTTGGATATAATTGGCTCAAATTGGAACAGATTGTTGCGGATAAGTTGACAATGACGGTCGATCTCAACGGCTTCACGGTTTTTGCGAAAGTGGCGGAACTGGGCGGCTTCACCGCCGCGGCCGACGCTTTGGGCCTCTCCAAATCCATGGTGAGCCGCCAAATCTCGGCGCTGGAGGAGCAGCTCGGGGTCCGCCTTCTCAACCGGACGACACGGCGCATCAGCCTGACGGAGGCGGGCACCGTGGTCTTCGAGCGGGCGCAGCGCATCGTCGCGGAAGCGCAGGAGGCGGCGGAAGATGCCACCTGCGTCGAGGGCGCGGTTCGCGGCACGCTCCGCATCAACGCGCCGATGAGCTTCGGGATCACGCAACTCGGCCCCGTGATGCCGGAATTCACGGCGCGCTACCCTGAGCTCACTATCGATCTCGTTCTGAACGACCGCCGCGTCAACCTCATCGAGGAAGGCTTCGACGTGTCGTTGCGCATTTCGGCGATGACGGATTCAAGCCTGATCGCGCGGCAGCTCGCGCCCGTTGAGCGCTATATCGTCGGCGCGCCTTCCTATTTCGAGAAACATGGAGTGCCGAAGCGCCCCTCCGATCTCGCGGATCACGATTTTCTGCTCTACACGCTGCTGGCGCGGCCGAACCAGCTCGAGATGACGAATGCGGCGGGCGAGACGGAGCAGGTGGAGCTGAAAGGGCGTTTCTTCTGCAACAATGCGGACGCGATGCGCGCGATGATGCTCAAGGGCATGGGGATCGTCTTCTCGCCGGATGTGCTTTGCCATGAGCATCTGAAGAGCGGCGCGCTTGTCCGCGTGCTTGCCGACTGGACGGTGCCGCCGCTGACGCTGCACGTCATCTATCCGCATGCACGGCTTCTCGCGGCGAAGGTGCGCGCCTTCGTGGATTTCACGGCGGAGAAGTTCGGGCCGGGAAAGGCGCCGTGGGTGGGGTGAGGAAGCCCTTGAAAAGGGTAGCACTGAGTGCTACATAAGGCTATGGCCAATGGCGATAAACCCGAACGCGTGTTCAAAACCGCATGGTTCGCCAAAGCGGCACGCAAAGCCCATATAAACGACGTTGAGCTTTGCGAAGCGATCGGGGAGGTCATGCTTGGACAGGCCGACGATCTTGGCGGCGGCGTGTTCAAAAAGCGCCTCAACAAGAACATGCACAGGAGCATCGTTCTCGCAAAAGGCGGCCGATACTGGTTCTTCGCCTACCTCTACGGGAAGAAGGACCGAAGCAATATCGAGGATGGCGAGTTAAGGGATTTCCGCGTTCTTGCGAAGAGTTACGCAACTCTGAACGGCGAGCAGTTGGCGCGGCTTCTCGTGGACGGGGACCTCATGGAGATATGTCATGGCGAGTAAGAAGAAGCACAAGAGCGATATTTCCGAAGCGCTTCATTCGTCGGCCTTGGCGCTGCACAAGGTCGGGGCTCTCGACAAGACGACGATGCGCGACTTCGACATGCGGCATCTCGCGGTTCCGTCCGAAATCGAGCCCGCCGAGATCAAGCGCATCCGCGAAAAGAACCGGGTGAGCCAGCCTGTCTTTGCGCGCTATCTGAACACAAGCGAAAGCACGGTCGAGAAGTGGGAGACGGGTGCGAAGAAACCGAGCGGCATGGCGCTGAAGCTGCTGACGGTCGTCCGTAAGCACGGCCTTGAAGTTCTGAACTAACGCGAGCCGCTTTACTGCCGAATAAAAAAGGCGGGCACCGGGCCCGCCTTTTTGTTCCGGTATCGCGTAAGACCTAGACCGGTTCCCAGGTGAAGACCGAGGAGGTTGCGCCGAGGTCGGTGTAGCCGCCTGCCATCGCGGGGAGCGCGTGGGAGAGGATCGTTTCCGGTGTCCAGCCGTCGATCCGCGCCACGGACTTCACGGGGCGGGGCTGCGAAAAGAGCACGATCTCATTGCCGCGCACGGAGAAGATCTGGCCGTTCGCGTTGCTTTCGGGCGAGGCAAGCGCGACGGCGAAATTGCCGACCTGTTCGGCGCGCATCGCATTCTTCATGCGCTCGACGCGCTGGGCCGAGGCCTCGTCCTTCACGGGGATGGTGGCGATCATGCGCGTCCAGGCGAAAGGCGCGATGATGTTGGAGCGGACGTTCTTCGACGCACCTTCCATCGCGATGATGCGCGAGAGACCGGCAATGCCCATCTTGGCGGCGGCGTAGTTCGCCTGGCCGATATTGCCGATGAGGCCCGACGTCGAGGTGAAGAGGACGAAGCTGCCTTCTTCCTGTTCGCGGAAGTGATTGATGGCGGCGCGCGTGATGTTGTAGCTGCCCTTCAGATGCACTTCGAGGACGGCGTCCCAGTCTTCGTCGGGCATCTTGTGGAACATGCCGTCGCGGAGAATGCCGGCCGGGCTGATGATCGAGTGGAGGCCGCCGAAAGTGTCGAGCGCTTGCGCGATCATGTTTTCCGCGCCGGACTTCAGCGACACGCTGTCGGAGTTCGCGACCGCTTCGCCGCCTGCCGCCTTGATCTCGTTCACGGTCTTCTGCGCGGCGCTCGCATCGCCCGCATCGCCACCCTTCACGCCGCCGCCGAGATCGTTCACGACGACCTTGGCGCCCTGAGCCGCCGCGATCATCGCGCATTCCTTGCCGATGCCGCCCGCGGCGCCGGTGACCAGTACGACCTTGCCTTCCAGAATTCCCATGACGTTTCCCTCTCGGTCCGGTTGTCCTTGTTGGCGGGCAAGCTAGCCGATAGGTGGGCAGCCATTCCAGCCTTTTTAGCCTTCCCGAGCGGCGGGGCGGGTTTCGCAAGCCGCTTTACGGGGGCCAATTCCCGTGCTATCCGCCTTGTCCTTCGGAGCGGGGCTCCGGATACAGGGATCGGAAACATGGCGCGGTTCATGTCGCAGCGACGACGAGAGACGGGTGGAGGCCTTCGAGGCCTTTCCATCGCGCGCGCCCGCACGGTCCTTGCTTTCGCCTGAGCGCGGAAGCGGCAGCGGCGGTGAGCGCTTCTCACCTCTCCCCTTACCGCTGCTATCGAGATCATTTCCATGTTTGACATCGAAGCCGAACGGCCCGAGCACGGGCCTGCCATCGAAGCGCTGCTCGACCTCTCCTTCGGCCCCGGTCGCTATGCGAAGACGGCGCAGCGCCTGCGCGAGGGCAATCGGCCCGTGCCGGAGCTCTGCTATGTCGCCTTCTCGGACGAGGGCGGCGAACGGCACATGGTGGGGTCCTTGAGCTTCTGGCCGGTCGTCATCGGCGGCGTGCCGGGGCTCATGCTCGGGCCGCTTGCCGTCGAGCCGCGGCTGCGCGGCAAGGGCTGCGGCATCAAGCTGATGGAGAAGGGGCTCGCCGATGCGAAGAAGCTCGGCTACCGGCTCGTCATTCTCGTCGGCGACGCGCCTTATTATGCGCGGGTCGGCTTCGGGCCGGTGCCGCCGGGCCGGCTCACCATGCCGGGGCCGGTGGACCCGTCCCGGCTTCTCTTTCGCGAACTCGATATCGGCGCCTTTGCCCATGCGAAAGGCGCGATCACGAAGCCGCCGGGCTGCTAGTTCCTCTGCATCGCCGCGATGAGCGCCGGGACATTGTGCCGGAACATCGCGGCATAGGTCGGCGCGGGACCGCCCGCCGGGGATAGCGCGTCCGAATAGAGCGTGCCGCCATCTTCCGCGCCCGTCTCGCGCGCGACCGTCTCCATCATGCGCGGGTCGGACATGTTCTCGATGAAGAGCGCGCGAATTTTCTCCTTGCGGACCTGATCGACGAGGCGCGCGAGCGCCTGCGCGCTCGGCTCGGCCGTGTTGCCGATGCCGAGCGGCGAGATGAATTCGACGCCGTAGGCATCGCCGAAATAACCGAAGGCATCATGCGTGGTGATGACCTTGCGCTTTTCCTTCGGCAGTTTTGAAAGTTCGCCGCGCACCCATTGGTCGAGCTTCTTCAGTTCGACGATGTAGCTCTCGGCGTTCGCCCGGTAGACGAGCGCGTTGTCCGGGTCTTTTTCGGCGAGCGCGACGGCAATGTTCTCGACATAGAGGATGCCGTTGCGCAGGTCCTGCCAGGCGTGGGGATCGAAGTCGCGGGCGGCTTCCGGGTAGCCGTGTTCGTCATGGCCATGCCCGTCTTCGTCGTGGCGCTGCTCTTCTTCCGTGAGGTGGCGCGGCGAGATGCCGAAGCTTGCGGTCACGTATTTTGCTTTCGTGCCGGAGGCGGCGGCGAGGCGGATCAGCCAGGGCTCGAAGCCGAGGCCGTTCATGACGAGGACATCGGCATCCGCCAGCGCGCTTGCCTGCGCGGGGCCGGGCTCGAAGGAATGCGCATCGCCGTCCGGGCCGACGAGCACGACGACTTCCGCGTTGCTTCCGGCGACGTTGCGGACCATGTCGCCGAGAATGGAGAAGCTGGCGACGACTTTCAGCGGCTCGGCGTGAGCGGGGAGGGCGAAACCCAGCGCGAAAGCGAGGCAGAGCGTGACGAGGTTCTTCATGACGGAACTCCCTCAGTCGTGGAAGTGGGCGCGCGGGAAGTAGCGCGTGCGCAGACTGTCGCGTGTACCGAGCGCGATCGACGCAAGATAGACCAGTCCGGCCGTCAGGATGATCGAGGGGCCGGAGGGCAGGCTGAAATTGTAGGAGATCAGAAGGCCGGCAAGGCCGGAGAAGAAGGCGAGCGCGGTCGAGAGCGCGGCGAGGGACCAGACGGCGCCCGCCCAGAAGCGCGCGGCGGCGGCGGGCAGCATCATGAGGCCCAAAGCCATCAGCGTGCCGAGTGCCTGGAAGCCGGCGACGAGGTTCACCACCACGAGGATCAGGAAGACGAAATGCCAGGCCGTGCCGCCGCCCGTCGTGGCGCGGAGAAAGGCCGGGTCGAAGCATTCGATCACGAGCGGGCGGTAGATGACGGCGAGTGCGACGAGCGTCAGCGTCGAGATCGAGGCGACGAGGATCAGCGCGTCGTCCGTGACCGAGAGAATGGTGCCGAAGAGGACATGCAGCAGATCGACATTCGAGCCTCTCGTCGAAACGATCAGCACGCCGAGCGCGAGGCTGATGAGATAGAAGCCCGCAAGGCTGGCGTCTTCGCGCAGCGCCGTGACGCGGCTGATGAGCCCGGCGAGGATGGCGACGGTGAGCCCGGCAGCGAGGCCGCCGATGCTCATGGTCCAGAGCGAAAGCCCGGCCACCAGAAAGCCGATGGCGGCGCCGGGCAGGATCGCATGGGCGAGAGCATCGCCCATGAGGCTCATGCGGCGCAGCACGAGAAAGGTGCCGATGGGTCCGCCGCCCAGCGCGAGCGCGAGGCAGGCGATGAGCGCGCGGCGCATGAAGCCGTAGTCGGCGAAGGGGGCGATCAGCGTGTCGTAGATCATGCGGCGTCGCCCCAGGCATCGGAGACATAGCGCGCGCGGCGGAGATTTTCCGGCGCCAGCACGTCGCCGGTGCGGCCCCAGGCGATGGGCTCGCGCGCCATCAGGAGCGTTTCCGGGAAGTCGCCGCGCACGCGCTCGATGTCGTGCAGGACGGCGATTACGGTGCGGCCTTCGCCCTGCCATGTCTTCACGAGGTTCATGAGATCGGCGCTGGTGCGCTCGTCCACGGCGGCGAAAGGTTCGTCGAGGAGAACGATGCCCGCGTCCTGCAACATGAGACGTGCAAAGAGGGCGCGCTGCAATTGCCCGGCGGAGAGCGCGCCGACCTGTTTGCGCTCGAAACCTTCGAGGCCGACAGCGGCGAGTGCGGCGCGGGCGCGCCTCACATGGTCGCCGGTGATGGCGCGGAAGAGACCGACCTCGCACCAGAGGCCGAGCGAGACGGCGTCGATGACGGCGATGGGGAAGCTGCGGTCGATTTCGGCAAGCTGCGGCAGATAGGCGATGTTGCCGGTGGCGCCGTCGATGCGGCCTTCGCTCGGCGTGACGAGGCCCGCGATCGCCTTCAGCAGCGTCGACTTGCCCGCGCCGTTCGGGCCCACGATGGCGGTGAGGCTGCCGGGCGCGAAGCTGCCGCTCAGATGATGAACGGCGGGCACGCGGTCATAGGCGACGGTGAGGTCGGTGATGGAGAGGGCGGGGACGGACTTCATCGCGCGAGCGCCCAGAACACGCAAAGCCAGAGCACGGCGGCCGCACCGAGCGCGAGCCCGAGCCTCGGGCCGAGGCCGGCCGCGAAGGCGGAGGCGCGCGGCGCGCTATCCTTGTGGCGATGAGGCAAGGTCCGGCTCCGGTTATATTATAACATCGCCGGAAGCTAGGCCGGTTCACCCGTCAAGGCAAGGCCGTTCAGCGCCCTTCGCGCCACCAGGCCAGCGCCAGCGTGCCGAGAATGAGGATGAGCGCGACGGGGCCCGTCAGCAGCGGCACCTGATGGACCGCATGGACGAGATATTGCTCGTTGCGCCTGAGGCCCATCCAGTTCGCGCCCGCCGCGTCCTGGTTCGCGCGGACGGAGCGGATGCCGGGCGTGTCTTGCGCGTCTTCGCCTGCCCACCAGATGCCGCCGCCGGACGCGGCCACGACGGGCTGCATGAGACCGGCGGTGGCGCGGACATCGGCAAACTCGCGCGGGTTCAGGGGGCCGGCCGCCGCGACCGCGGAGAGGTCGCCCTGGGCGATGCGATAGAGGCCGAGTTCGCGCGCATCCGCCGTCCCCTCGAAGCGGCCGGGCGCCACTTCTTCCAGCGGCACTTCGCGCTCCTCGCCGGAAGGGAGCGTCACGCGGGCGGGAGGCGTTTCGTCGAGCATGGTCCGGCGCCGGATGGTGAGCGTGCCGCCCTCGGCGGTGGCGGAGAGGTTCTCCTCCTCGAGGTCGGGTTCCTTCATCAGCCAATGGGCGAGGCGGCGCAGGAGTTCGGCTTGCGGGCCGCCGCCCTCGTAGCCGCGCGACCAGAGCCATATCTGGTCGGAGAGCAGTTGCGCGACGCGGCCTTCGCCGGCCCGGGAGAGCATCATCAGGGGCTTGCCGTCGGGCGTTTCCATCAGCACGTCGCCGCCATCGGCGTCGACCTCGATCGTACGGAACCAGCGGCCCCATTCGGGCGGCGATTTCTCCGCGCCGGGGAGTTCCGCGGTGACGGGGTGACGATGGCCCGTTTCCGTCACTTCGGGGCGGTAGCCGCCGACGGAAATTTCGCCCGTCGGCTGGGCGGGCAGAATGGCGGCGAGCGGCGTGCGATAGATCGAGTAGGGCGAGGCGAAGGCCGGTCCCGAAGCCGCGAGGAAGGCGCCGCCGCGCTCCACATAGTCGACGATGTTCATAAAATAGCCGAGCGACAGCACGCCGCGCCGCTTGTAGCGGTCGAAGATGATGAGATCGAATTCGTCGAGCTTCTGGTCGAAGAGCTCGTGCGTCGGAAAGGTGATGAGCGAAAGCTCGCCAATGGGCGTGCCGTCATGCTTCTCCGGCGGACGCAGGATGGTGAAGTGGACGAGGTCGACGGACGGGTCCGACTTCAGGAGATTGCGCCAGGTGCGTTCGCCCGGATGCGGCTCGCCCGAAACGAGCAGCACGCGGAGGCGGTCGCGCACGCCGTTTGCGACGACGACCGCACGGTTGTTGAGTAGGGTGAGTTCATCCGGCCCCTCGTCGACGTCGATCTCGATGACGTTCGGCCCGCCATGGCCAAGCCGGAGCGTGACGCCCGCCGTCTCGCCGATGGGCGCATCCGTCACGGCAACCTCCACGCCGTCGATCCGCACGGTGACGCGCGCCGTCTCGCCGGTGGGGCCGGTTCCCACCGATGTTTCGTCGACGCGGAAGGCGAGTTTCACCGGTTCGCCGACGATGCCGAAGCGCGGCGCCTCGGTGACGTGGAGCCTGCGGTCCTTCTCGCCCTTGCGGCCGATGATGACGCCATGCACCGGCGCATCGAAGCCGAGCGCGGCGGCGTCGGCCGGAACGTCATGCACCTGTCCGTCGGTGATGAAGATCGCGCCCGCGATGCGCTCGCGCGGCACGTCGGCAAGGGCCTCCTCAAGCCCGGAGAAAAGCGCGGTGCCTTCTTCGCCGTCCGGATTGTCGGTCACGGTGACGATGCGCGTCTCGATGCCGTTCTCGCGGGCGAGGCGCTCGGAGATTTTCTGGAGGGCGGCGGAGGTTTCCTCCGGGCGCGCGCCGATTTCCTGGCTCTGGCTGCGGTCGACGACGATGGCGGCGATGTCGGGCACGGCCTCGCGGTCTTCCTGCCGCACGGTCGGGTTGGCGAGCGCCAGAAGAAGGACGGCGAAGGCCACCGTGCGCCATGGCGCGCCGCGCGAACGGCGGAAGGCGGCATAGGCGAGCGCGGCGAGACCCGGCAGCGCGATGGCTGCAATCAGCCAGACGGACAAGAGCGGTTCGAAGACGATGTCCCAGGCCATGTGCGCTCCTACTGCCCCAACCGTTCGAGAAGGGCGGGCACATGCACCTGGTCGGCCTTGTAGTTGCCGGTGAGCGCATACATGACGAGGTTGATGCCGAAGCGTTCGGCCATCTCGCGCTGGCGTTCGCCGCCCGGCGTGACGGGATAGAGCGCGCGGCCGTCCGCATTGCGCGCCCATGCGGCGGCATAATCGTTGGAGCCGACGATCACCGTCGACACGCCGTCATTCGACAGGTTCTCCGCATCGGACGATGCGGCTTCCACCCAGAGTTCGCCGCCGTCCCAGCGGCCGGGAAAGCTGTTCATCAGGTAGAAGGACTTGGTGAGCACATGGCCTGAAGGCACGGGTTCGAGCGGCGGCAGGTCGAGCCGCCCGAGCAGGCGCCGCAGCGTCGCCGTGCCCGGCGTCACCATGCCGCCGACCGCCCGGTCCTGATCGCGCGTGTCGAAAAGGATGGTGCCGCCGTTTTTCATATAGGCGTTGATTTTGGCGAGCGCGTCCGGCGCCAGATCGTCCTGTCCCGGAGACATGGGCCAGTAGAGAAGCGGAAAGAAGGAGAGTTCGTCGGTCGCGATGTTGACGCCCATCGGCTCGGCCGGCTCGAAGGCGGTGCGCATTGCGAGGATGCGGCTCAGGCCCGAAAGCCCGGCTTCGCTCGTGGCGTCGATTTCGGGATCGCCGGTGACGACCCATGCGAGGCGCGTGTCGAGCGATGCCTTGAGCGCGAAGGCGTCGTCCTGAGCGCGCGCATCGGAGGTTGGCAGCAGCAGAAGGGCGGCGAGCAGCAACGGCGTAAAGCGCGAGGCGAAGCGCACCCGCCTGATCCGTTCGGTTTCGAAAAGTCCCGTCACCCAGAGGGCCGCGACCGTGTCGAGCACCAGCAGGATGAGCGCGATGAGAAGAGCGGGCGTTGCGAGGCGTTCTTCGGCACGGCCTTCGAACTGGCGGCGCTCCGAAAGGCCGGGCAGCGCGGCAAGCGGCGTCAGTTCGAGCGAGGGCGTCGCGAGATTGAGCGCGCGCGGACTGCCCGCCGTGCCGTAAAGGCCGGGCGGATGACGCGGGCTTCTCTCGGCGCTCTCGAACTGCTCGACGGAAATTGCCGTGGCGGTCGCGGGAGGCGGACCGAGACGTCCGAAGCCGTCCAGGGTTGCAAGCGGGTTCAGGAGGTCGCCGCGCTGCGGGGCGGCGCCTGCCGCATCGCTTCTCGCGCCTCCCGCCGACTGGGACAGTGCAATGGTGCGGCGGAGCATTTCGACGAAGAGGCCCGAGATCGGCAGGTTCGACCAGTCGCGGTTAGCGGGCACATGGAAGAGGACGACGAGGCCTTCGCCGCGTTCGGCGGCGGTGACGAGCGGCGTGCCGTCGGAAAGCCGCGCCCATGTGCGGCTCGAGAGGTCGGGTGTGGGTTCGGCCAGTACCTGCCGCGACACGGTCACGTCCTGCGGCACATCGAGGCCGAAGAAAGGGCTGTCTTTCTCGAAGGGGGCGAGATGTTGCGGCGTGCTCCATGAAAGTGCGCCACCGAGCGCACGGCCGCCACTGCGAAGCGGCACGGGAACGAGGGCGTCGCTCCTTTCGGCGAGGCGCGGACCGGCAAAGCGGATGAGCACGCCGCCCTTTTCGACCCAGCCGTTCACGCGGGCGTAGTCGGTCTCGTTGAGGTTGCCGATATCGGAGAGAACGAGCACGGAAAGCGGCGAGGAAAGCAGCGCTTCGATGCTTCCTCGCGTGTCGCGCGCGGCGGGCGTGTCGCGCAGTTCGGCGTAGGGGCCGATGGCGCGGCGGAGATAATAGGCATCGGAGAGAAGCGGTTGCGCCTCTTCCGCGCTTGCGCCCGACACGATGCCGACGCTGCGGCGGCGCCAGCGCTCGTCGGCAAGCACGACGGCGCCCGCTGAAGCTTCGCCCGCGATGTCGAGACGGGCCACCTTGTTGCGCAGTTCAAGCGGCAGGTCGAAGACAGCCCTGGAACTCGTTTCGCCCTCCTCGAAGCGGAATGCCGTTTCGCTCAGCACGGTGCCGTCACCGGCCGTCGCGCGGACGCTTCCTCCGCGCGCGCCATTGGCATCGGCGCGGATGACGGTCGGGGCGAACTCGTCGCTTCGTTCTTCCGGCGGAAGCAGGGCAAGTGCCCGGCCGCCGGGTGCCGGTTCGATGAGAGTGAGCCCGGCGCTTCCGGCAATCGCCGAAAGACGTTCGGCGAATTGCGTCGCGGCGCCGTAGTCGAGACCGTCGCCGATCCAGACCGTCTGCACATTGCCGCGCGAGAGCGTTTCGGCGCCTTCGAGCCTTTCGGCGAGCGCGATGCGGTCGGGTTCGATCGGCTGGGGGAGAAGTGCGCGGGCGCGGGCGTCAGCATCGTCCGCCGTCTCGAAATTGAGTTCGGAAGCATTTGGCCCCGGCGCCGTGCCGACGACGAGGACGGGGCGGTCGGTGCGGCCTGCCTCGGCGATCAATCCGTCCGTCGCGGCGCGGCGGTCGTTCCAGTGCGATGCAGACGCCCAGCCATTGTCGACCACGACGAGGAGCGGTCCTTGCCCTGCAATGCGCGGCGCGGGGTTCCAGATCGGTTCGGCGAGGGCGAAGACGATGAGTGCAGCAATCGAAAGACGCAGCAGCAGCAGCCAGAACGGCGTATGCGCGGGCGTTTCCTCGTCGCGCACGAGCCCGACCAGCAGCCGGATTGCGGGGAAGCGCACGCGCTTGGGCAGGGGCGGGCTGATCCTGAGCAGCCACCAGATCGCGGGCAGCGCGAGAAGACCGGCCAGCATCCATGGGCTTGCAAAGGCGAGGGGGCCGAGCGCCAGCATGATCTAGAGGCCCGCCATCTTAGAGGCCCGCCCGGGGCGGACGGCGCGCGGCGATGGCGCCCGAGAGCGCGCCGTAAAGCGCGAGCAGCGCCGTTTGCGGGCTGCGGTCCGTGCGATGGGTCGCGAAGGTGAAGTTGATGCGGCGCGCCGTCTCGACGATGCGGTTGCGGTGGATTTCGAGACGCTGATGATAGGCTTCGCGCAGGTTCTGCGCGCGGCCCACCATGAGCCGCAGATCTTCTTCGATGCCCTCGAATTCCGTGCGGCCCGAAAAGGGTAGGTCTTCTTCCGCGGGATCGAGCACCTGGATCATGTGGCCGCGAATGCCTTCGGCGGCGTAACGCTTGATGCGTTCGACGATGTCTTCGGCGGGCGAGAGAAAATCGCTGATGAGCACGACCTGCGCATAGCGCGGCAGATGTTCGGGCGGCGGCAGGCTCTCCGTTCTCGGTGCGTCGGCTTCGGGCGCGTCGAGGAGTGCATGTGCCATGCGGCGCAGCGCGGCGCGGCCGGGTGCCGGCGCGACACCGCCATGGCCGAGAGGCGCGACGCTTTCGCCGCCCTGCACGAGAAGCGAGGAGAGGGCGAGCGCAATCACGGTCGCGCGTTCTCTCTTGGTGCAGGGTGCGAAGTTGGAGGCGTAGTCCATGGAGGCGGAGCTGTCGCGCCAGATCCAGATGCTTTCGGCGGCCTCGCGCTCGGTCTCGCGCACGAAGAGATGCGAGGAGCGCGCGGAGTGGCGCCAGTCGACGGAAGATGCCGTGTCGCCCTCGCGGTAGCGCCGGAATTGCCAGAAGGTTTCGCCCATGCCGGTGCGGCGCCTTCCATGCACACCCTGCGCGACGGTGGAGGCGACGTGTTCGGCTTCCGTCACGAGCGGCGGCATGGCTTCGGCGAGAGCTTCGGCCTGCTCGCGCAGACCGACGGCGCCGGGAGATGCCAGGTGTGATCCGATAAGACCCATTCGTGTCTTTCGTCCAGCCGGGGTTGCGGCGTTCAGCCGAGGTTACGGCAGAGTCTGTCGATAACCCCGCTCACCGTCACGCCTTCGGCGCGTGCCGAGAAGTTGAGCGCCATACGGTGACGCAGCACGGGTGCGGCGAGGGAGGTCACGTCCTCGATCGAGGGTGAGAAGCGGCCGTCGATGAGCGCGCGGGCGCGCACGGCGAGCATCAAGGCCTGGCTCGCGCGCGGGCCGGGGCCCCAGGCGACATGGCGCTCCACTTCGTCCGATGCGCCTTCCTCGGGGCGCGCGGCGCGCACGAGTTCGAGGATCGCGTTCACGACCTTCTCGCCCACGGGCACGCGGCGGACGAGGCGCTGCGCGGCCATCAGGTCTTCCACCGTCATGGCGCCGCGCGCCTGCGCCACCGTTTCGCCGGTGGTCGAAAGCAGCATGCGGCGTTCGGATTCGAGGTCGGGGTAGTTCACGTCGATCTGCATGAGGAAACGGTCGAGCTGCGCTTCCGGCAGCGGATAGGTGCCTTCCTGTTCGAGCGGGTTCTGCGTCGCGAGCACGTGGAAGGGGGCGGGAAGTTCGTAGCGGACGCCCGCGACCGTCACCTGCTTTTCCTGCATCGCCTGCAGCAGGGCCGACTGCGTGCGGGGCGAGGCGCGGTTGATTTCGTCGGCCATCAGGAGCTGGCAGAAGACCGGGCCCTTGATGAACCTGAAACTTCTGTGGCCCTGGTCGCTTTCTTCCAGCACCTCGGAACCGAGAATGTCGGCGGGCATGAGATCGGGCGTGAACTGCACGCGCTTGTCGTCGAGGCCGAGCACCTGGCCCATCGTGTGGACGAGCAGCGTCTTGGCGAGGCCCGGCACGCCGACAAGCAGCGCATGGCCGCCCGCCAGCACGGTCACCAGCGTCTGGTCGATCACGGCCTCCTGGCCGTAAATCACCTCGCCGATCGCCTCGCGCGCCGCCGCTATTTTCGCGCCGGTCGCTTCGATTTCCTCAACGGCGGAGCCGCCTGCTTCACTGAGTGTCTGCATTGACCTACATATTGGAGGCGCCGTGCCTTTTTGGCCCGCCGCCGTGCCGCATCCCGATTATCGTTGCGCGCCGCCATTGGCGCGGGCTTTCTTGACGATAATATGGCCGGATTCTCGGGCTTCAGGCACGAAATCGCGATCAACTCCGCGGGAGGAGAGGAAATATGGCCGCCGTGACCGGAAAGACGCCCGCGAAAGGCGAAAAGCCTGCCTCCGGGAGTGCGCCGGGCGGGCTGAAAGGGCTCGCCGCCGCCGAGGAGGCGGGTAAGAAGGCGAAGGGCCTGCCGCCGGTCCACCTCTGGAATCCCGAATTCTGCGGCGATCTCGACATGCGGATCGCGCGGGACGGCACCTGGTTCTACCTGGGAACGCCGATCGGCCGCGAGCGGCTGGTGCGGCTCTTTTCCACGGTGCTGCGCCATGACGAGGACGGGAAGTATTATCTGGTGACGCCGGTCGAGAAGGTCGGCATCCAGGTGGAGGATGCGCCGTTCGTCGCCGTCGCCATGAGGGTCGAGGGGGCGGGGCGCGAGCAGGTTCTCACCTTCACCACCAATGTGGGCGACGAGACCTTGGCCGGGCCCGACCATCCGATGCGGTTCGAGATCGACAAGGAGACGGGCGAGCCCGCGCCTTACGTCCATGTGCGCGCGCGGCTCGATGCGCTCATCAACCGCGCCGTCTTCTACGATCTCGTGGAGCTTGGCGTGGAGGAAGAGCATGAGGGCGAGACGTGGTTCGGCATCTGGTCGGGCGGCATCTTCTTCCCCTTCCAGAAGGCAGGGGAGGTGGGCTTCTGAGCCCGGTCCGATGAAAGGCTATCGCGATCTCATTCTTTCCCGGACGGACAGGGAGCCGCCGGCGCTTGCCGCGCTGCTTGCGCCCGAAGGCGTGCCGGGGCTGCGGGGCGACCACGACCTCAATCCGCCCGAGCCCGAGGGCAATGTCTGGGTCGAACCGGAGGAGCGCGTCTCGCTCCGGCCCGCCGCCGTGCTTGTCGGGGTCATCGAGCATGCCCATGGGCCGCATGTGCTGCTGACGCGGCGCGCCGATCATCTCGGCACGCATTCCGGGCAGGTCGCCTTTCCGGGCGGCAAGATGGACCCCGGCGAAACCCCGGCCGAGGCCGCCATCCGCGAGGCGGAGGAGGAGGTGGGGCTCGATCCCGCCCATGTCGAGGTGGCGGGCTATCTCGACGCCTATGAGACGGGGACGGGCTTCCGCATTCTCCCGGTGGTCGCCTTCGTGCGGCCGGGCTTCACGCTCACCATCTCGCCCGGCGAGGTGGCCGAAGCCTTCGAGGTACCGTTCTCCTTTCTCATGGACCCTGCCAATCACGAGCGCCATCACGCCATGTGGCGCGGAAAGCGGCGCGAATATTACGCAATGCCCTATAATGGCCATTACATCTGGGGCGCGACGGCCGGCATGCTGAAAAACATGTATGACCGGATTTACGGGGACTGAACCCTCCGGCGCTGCCTGTACAGTCGACAACAAGCATCGAGCAGGAAGTGAGTGAGGAAGCCCGAATGAGCGCCGAGAAGGAACTGGCCCGCGCCGCATGGCTGAACGAGGCGGATGCGAAAGCCGTGATGGAAGCGCTCGCCGCGAAGGGCGGCACGGCGCGTTTCGTCGGCGGCTGCGTGCGCAACGCGCTGATGGGCGAGACGGTGCGCGATATCGACATCGCCATCACCGAGACGCCGGAAAGCGCGAAGGCGCTGCTCGAGGCGAAGGGCATCAAGGTCGTGCCGACCGGCATCGACCACGGCACCATCACCGCCGTCACGCCCACCCGTCATTTCGAGATCACGACGCTGCGTGTCGACGTCGCGACGGATGGGCGCCGCGCCGATGTCGCCTTCACCAGCGACTGGCTCGGCGATGCACAGCGGCGCGACTTCACCATGAATGCGCTTTATTGCGATGCGGACGGCACGGTGCACGATCCGCTCGGCGGGCGCGAAGACCTGAAGGCGCGGCGCGTGCGTTTCATTGGCGATCCCCATGAACGCATCCGCGAGGACTATCTCCGCATTCTCCGCTTCTTCCGCTTCCATGCCTTCTACGGCAAGGGCGAGCCGGATGCGGCGGGCCTGCGCGCCTGCGCGGAGGAGCGCGAGGGCCTTCGCCAGCTTTCGGGCGAGCGCGTGCGCGACGAATTGCTGAAGATCGCGAGCGCCGACGAGGCGGGCGCGGCCTATCGCCAGATGGCGGCGGCGGGCATTCTCGCCATCGTGCTGCCGGAGGCAAGCCGCCTCGACCGCTTCGAGAAGCTGGTCGAGATCGAGGCCCAACAGCTCTTCAAGGAAGCCGATCCGATGCTCCGCCTCGGCGCCATGCTGGACCTCGACGAGGCGGGCGTCGCCGCGCTCGCGCAGCGGCTGCGCCTTTCCAACAAGGATCGCGACCGGCTCGCGGGCATGCTCACCGACACCACCAAGATCGTCTGCTACCTCTCCATGCGCGAGGTGCGCCGCGCGCTCTACTGGCTGGGCAGGCAGCTCTTCAAGGATCGCGTCTCGCTCGGCTGGGCGGACGACAAGCGCGGCCACAACGCCTTCCAGTGGCGCGCCATGCTTGCCATGGCCGATAGCTGGGAGAAGCCCGAACTGCCGCTCACGGGCGAGATGATCAAGGCCGCCGGTGTGCCGGAAGGGCCCGAAATCGGCCGTGTGCGGAAGGAAGTCGAGGAATGGTGGGTCGACAGCGACTTCATCGACGACGAATTCTCGATCATCGAACGCTTGAAGGCGGTGGTGCAGGCAACGGTATACTGAGAGCCGTCTCGCGGGGGAGGGGATGATGGGGAAGCCGCTTCTGTTCACGCGGCATGCGCGAACGGTCATGGAAGAGCGTTCCATCCCCGAGGAACGGGTGGCAATGACCATCGCGCGGCCCGATCATCTGGAGCCCGATCCCGCACAAAAGGGGGCTTTCCGGGCTTTTCTGCGAATTCCGGCGTTTGGCAATCGGGTGTTACGTGTGGTCTATTATGAAGAACCGGATACCTGTCGGGTGATCACTGTCTTCTTCGACCGCGGCGCGAGAAGGAAAGGCTTGGCGACATGAAAGTCAGTCTCGACGAGCAGGCAGATGCTCTCTACATCCGCTTCGAGGAAACGAAAATCGCGGAGTCCGAGGAAGTCAGCCCCGGCGTGATGCTGGATTTCGATGCACACGGCCGGGTCGTGGGAATTGAGATGCTGAATGTGAAGCAGCGTTTGCCGGGTGCCGATCTGAAACGGGTTCAAGTCGAACTCTCCTGATCGTTCCGGGTTTATCTGGGCCCACCAAAATGACATTGCGCGCGATACTTGCTCTTCTCCTCGCCCTACCGCTTGCCGCATGTGGCGGCGATAATGGCGAGGACGCCGCGACCGCCGCGGCGCGCGGCTTCTACGACAAGGTTCTCGCGGCGCATACAGGCGGCGTGCCGGATGAAGACCTCAGAGCCGGTCTCCGCGCCGTCATCTCGCCCGATCTCGACAGCCTCATCGCGCAGGCAGCCGAGGCCGAGCGCCGTCACACTGAGCGCGTGAACAATGAGGAGCCGCCCTATCTCCAGGGCGACATCTTCTCCTCGCTCTTTGAAGGGCCGACCGCCTATGAGATCGGGCCTTGCGAGGAGCTCGAAAAGAATGGCGAGCTCTCGATGAGCTGCGACGTCCTGCTGGTGCATGAGGCGGAGGAGCCGGTGCAGTGGACCGACCATGTGATTCTCGTCGCGGACGGCGTGCCGGAGGAGCGGCGCTGGCTCGTCGACGACATTCTCTATGGCGGCGACTGGGACTTCGGGCCGAAGGGCTCGCTCAAGGCGATGCTTCGCGGCGTGATCGAGGAAGAATCCTGAGCCTGCGACAAATTTCCCTGCGGCAATTGTGGCGATAGGCGGGCCCGCGCGCCCGGCCTAGTCTTTGCTCATGCGACAGGATCTCATCGAGCGGTACGATCTGCGCGTGCCGCGCTACACCTCCTACCCGACGGCTCCGCATTTCTCGCCCGCGGTCGAGGGAGACGTATACGCGCGCTGGCTCTCCCGGCTCGACACCTCGCTTTCGCTCTCTCTCTATCTCCACATCGCCTATTGCGCCGAGATGTGCTGGTTCTGCGGCTGCCACACCAAGGCGACGAAGCGGTATGCGCCGGTCGCCGATTATCTCGATGCGCTGCTGACGGAAGCCCGCCTCGTCGCGCGCGCGCTCCCCGCGCGCATGAAGGTCGACCACATTCATTTCGGCGGCGGCAGCCCGACGCTGCTGAAGCCGCATGACCTCGCGCAGACGCTCGCCATTCTCCGCGAGCACTACAATGTGACGCTCGATGCGGACATCGCCGTCGAGCTCGATCCGCGCACGGCCGACGAGGCTTATGTCGCCGCCATGGCGAAGGCGGGCGTCACCCGCGCTTCCATCGGCGTTCAGGATTTCGACGAGCGCGTGCAGAAGGCGATCAACCGCATCCAGCCGCATGAGGTGACGGCGCGCGTCATCGGGTGGCTGCGGGCGCATGGCGTCTCCGCGATCAACATGGACCTTTGCTACGGGCTCCCCTACCAGACGGTCGAGAGCCTTCTCGACACGGTGGACAAGGCGGCCGCGCTCCGCCCGGCGCGCATCGCGCTGTTCGGTTATGCGCATGTGCCCTGGATGAAGCCGCACCAGAAGCTCATCCCCGAGGAATCGCTTCCCGGCCTTGCCGAGCGCTGGACGCAATATGAGGCGGCGGCGGAGCGGCTTGAAGGCCACGGCTATGTCTCGGTCGGGCTCGACCACTTCGCGCTGCCGGACGACGAGATGGCAATGGCGCATGCAAAAGGTGCGCTTCACCGCAACTTCCAGGGCTATACGACGGATGCCGCGCCGGTGCTGATCGGCCTCGGTGCGTCGGCCATCGGCGCCCTGCCGCAGGGCTATGCCGCGAACGAACTCGCCATCGACCGCTACAAGGCGGCGGTGCGCGAGGGCCGCTTCCCCATCACGCGCGGCATCGCGGTGAGCGGCGCGGACAGGCTCAGGCGCGACGTGATCGAGCGTCTCATGTGCGACATGGGCGTCGATCTCGACGAGATCGCGCTGATGCACGATGTCGCCGCCGATACGTTCGACGACGAGCTATCACGTCTCTCCGCCCTCGAAGCGGATGGCATCGTCACCCGTACCGGCCGCCGCCTCACCGTGACGGAAGAGGGCCGCCCGCTGGTCCGCGCCGTCTGCGCCGTGTTCGACGAATATCTGGGCCAGGGTCAGGCGCGGCATTCGAAGGCGGTTTAGGTTTTCGGGCTGTTCCCTCCGCGCTTGCTCCGTGCTGAAGACGAAGGTCAATCGGAAGGGGAGGACAAGCCATGTCGCGCAAGATGGGCGAAGACGGCGAGGCCTGGGATATTCCCGGGCTCACCCCCGATATTTACCGGCAGTGGCGGGAATCGGCGCTCGGGGCGATCACGGAGCGTCTGGAACGGCGTCTCATTCTGGATTTGATCGGAAACGTCGAGGGGCAGCGTATCCTCGACCTGGGATGCGGCGACGGCGATCTTGCGGTCGATCTGGCGCAGCGCGGCGCCCGCGTCACCGGCATCGACACCTCCACGGCAATGATCGCCGCCGCGCGGGCGAGGGCGGTGAGCGCGGGGACGGAAATCGAATTCCATGTCGCCGCGGCGCAAGACCTGCCGTTTCCGCCGGCGCAATTCGACGCTGTCGTCGCCGTCACGGTGCTCTGTTTCGTCGACGATCCTTTGCCGGTATTTCACGAGGCCGCCCGCGTGCTTCGGCCAGGCGGCCGCTTCGTCATCGGCGAGCTCGGCAAATGGAATTCCTGGGCTGCTGCCCGGCGTCTGCGCGGATGGCTGGGATCGCCCCTCTGGCGCCGGGGACGGTTCCGCACGCCAGGGGAACTGCACTCCCTTGCGGAAGCGGCGGGGTTGCGGGCGGAGGTCGTTCGCGGTGCAATCTTTTATCCAAGATCCGGTCTTGCAGCCCGTTTCATGGCGCCGCTCGACGCATATTTCGGTCGCGTCACGACTCTCGGTGCCGCCTTCCTTGCTCTCAGTGCCCAGAAAGACGGCGCGGACGGTTGATCCCGCGAGATAGGCAGGCGGCCTTTCGCGCTTGCATGGGGATATCGCATCCCGGGTTCGTGATACCGTTATGCCGTGTTGCGACCCGCGCTGCCTCGGGAGCGTTCCGCCCTCAACTCATCGAGTGGAAATGGACGAAAGCTTCGGGACAAGTCTTCTGGCGAGCCTGCTTGCCGCTGCCGTGACGACGGGCGGCATACTGACGATTCGCCGGTTCAGGCTCTGGGCACTCGGGAACACGACCTATTTCGCGTGTTTCGCCGCGGGCGTGCTGCTCGCCGTATCCTTCATCCATGTTCTGCCCGAGTCGTTTGCCATGAGCGCGCAGGCCCCTGTTTTCCTGCTGGCCGGGTATCTTCTGATGCTGCTCATGAACCGGTTCCTGACTGCATATGTCTGCGACAGGCCGGAACGGTCGAATTATGCACTCGGGCTCGTGCCGCTTCTCGGTATTGCGCTCCATTCGTTTCTCGACGGCGTCGTCTATTCGATCGGTTTCAGTGTCAGCCTGTTCACCGGCGCGCTTGTCGCATTCGGCATGGTGCTGCACGAATTTCCGGAAGGCATCGTTACCTACGCACTGCTCGTTCGGAGCGGACTTGCGGAGCGCCGTGCTTTTCTGCTCGCCTTTCTTGCGGCTGCCGCCACGACCCCGATGGGCATGCTGCTTTCCTATCCCTTCATAAGCAGGATCGACGAGCCGCTGCTTGGTTCCATGCTCGCGCTTTCGGCCGGCGCGTTGGTCTATGTGGGAGCGACGCATCTGTTGCCGCAGGCGCAACTGGAGCCGCGCAGATACAGTCTCGTTGCGCTCGCGGCTGGACTGGCAGTCGCGATTGGAATCGTTTTCAGCAAGGGGTAGTCCTGCCGGGGGCGAGGTGCGGCCGGCCGGGGCGAACAAGCAGGGCGGGCAGGTGGCTGGCTACGAGATTGCCGCGAACACGGCCTCCGCCGCCTTCGCCAGTTCCGCGGGCGCAATCTCGAGTTCCAGTCCGTAAGCCCCGCCGGACACGAACACCGTCTCGAATCCCTTCGCGCTTTCGTCGATGAAGGCCGGGAGTTTCTTCTTCTGGCCGAGCGGGCTGCAGGCGCCCATCGCGTAACCGCTCGTCTTCACCGCCTTGTCCTTCGGCGCGAGGTCGATGCGCTTGCTGCCGAGTTCGCGCGCCAGCGCCTTGCGGTCGAGGTCGCGCGAGGCGGGCACGATGGCGACGGCGAGCTTTCCCTCCTCCGTTTCCACGATCAGCGTCTTGAAGAGCCGTGCCGGATCGATGCCGCTTGCCGCCGCCATGTCGAGCGCGGAGGTTTTCCTGTCCTTCGGCACGTCGATCTCGCGGAACGTGCCGGAAATTCCATTCAACCGCACGAAGCGCTGCGCGGCGGTTTCGCCTTTTGTCATTTAGATATTCTGTCCGGAGGGAGGGATCAAAATTAGTCAGTCGATATAAGGTGTTTCAGAACATTGAACCGAAACATGTTGTCCGACCAAACTTTGAACTCTTTTCCGCAGGGTTGTTTGCTCGCGATGAGGTCCGACGATGACCTTGTTGATCGGAAGGTATGCACTTGGGAGTGATGCAAATAACGACAGATACTCAATCTCTTTCAATCCATCGGGGTGCTGTCTGGTTTGTTTCGATTTTATCATTTTGGTGGTGGCGGCATCTTTGCCCAAGTCTGCGATGAATTTCGCATTCAGTTCGTCTGATTTTGGGCTAGCAACAATAC
>NZ_BTVP01000016.1:71529-80271 GCF_045863935.1 Parvibaculum sp.
AACCGCGATGCTTGAAACGAGTTGTTGCAGAAAGAAAATCCATTAGCACGTTGCCCATTGCGGCGACGGCTGAATCTTCCTCTGTAATGTGCTTGCGAAGGACCTCGCTTAGCGTGTCGACGATACTCGAGAACATACTAGAGAAGTCTTCAGCCAAGGGATTAGTGTTGTAGACCACCTTGCACATTTGCAGATGAGGGTAGTCGAAATGATCGCTCTCTCGTTTGAGTAAGCTTAACAATCGGCCCCTATCGAAGACGATCGCGTATCGTCCGTTGCTTTCGGAACCATACCCGCGCCACTGACTCAATAAGCCGTTGGCCCTTTCGTAGGCGTGATCGTTGGCGTGACTGCAGAAGGAGGTGATGTAGGGGACGGCAAATGGCATGCCGCCAGGACGACCCGTAAACGACGCTTGATAAATTGAATCTACAAGAGCCTGGGCGTTGTTGCGTGCGATTGCCAAGAGGCCACCGGCTTTGTCGAACGCGCGACGGGAGCGGAACTTACTTCCACGAATTTCTCGCAAAATTGGCTTAATTTTGTCCGCCAGAGCATCCGTGATGAGATCTCGAAA
Organism: Parvibaculum sp.; assembly: GCF_045863935.1. GTDB lineage: Bacteria > Pseudomonadota > Alphaproteobacteria > Parvibaculales > Parvibaculaceae > Parvibaculum. Next base: position 72,107 of record NZ_BTVP01000016.1, read on the forward strand.
ATGTTCTACTTCAGTTGCGTCATTGAGGTGGTTGTATCGTGTCGCCCACAGAGATTGAGTTTCGATGATTCCCCGAAGCCCGGACCAGTTGGTGTAATGATAAAGCTCTGCTGGTAAAACTTCGTCTCTATGCTTGCTAGCTTTGGGCATACACAATTTCCAATTGAACTAAGGCCACTTCACCGTGGGTGGCATGGAGGACAGGATCGAGTTCACATTGCCACCCGTCTTCAACCCGAACACCGTGCCGCGGTCGTAGAGCAGGTTGAACTCGACATAGCGGCCGCGCCGCACGAGCTGCTCCTCGCGCTCGTCGTCCGTCCATGTCTCATTCATGTGGCGGCGGACGAGTTCGGGGTAGATCGCGAGAAAGGCAAGGCCCACATCCTGCGTGAAGGCGAAGTCTTCTTCCCAGTCGCCGCTGTTCAGGTGATCGTAGAAGATGCCGCCCGTGCCGCGCGGTTCGTTGCGGTGGGGCAGGAAGAAATATTCGTCGCACCACTTCTTGAAGCGCGGGTAGTAGTCCGCGTCATGTGCGTCGCAGGCGGCCTTGTAGGCGGCGTGGAAATCGACCGTATCGGGATGATCGTCGCGGCGCTGCACGTCGAGCACGGGCGTCAGGTCGCCGCCGCCGCCGAACCAGCTCTTCGTCGTGTAGACATGCCGCGTGTTCATGTGCACGGCGGGCACGCGCGGGTTCTGCATATGCGCGATGAGAGAAATGCCCGACGCCCAGAAGCGCGGGTCTTCCTCCGCGCCCTGCATCTGTTTCCTGAAATCCTCAGAGAATTCGCCATGCACGGTCGAGATGTGAACGCCGACCTTCTCGAAGACGCGGCCGTGCATGACCGACATTTCGCCGCCGCCCTCATCCTTGGAGCCATCGCCGCGCTTCCAGGGCGTCCGCTCGAAACGGCCGGCCGGGCGGTCCGCCAAGGTGCCGGTCAGCTCGTCTTCCAGTTTCTCGAAAGAGGCGCAGATCAGGTCGCGCAATTCGCGGAACCAGGCTTCGGCGCGGGCCTTCCTTTCGGCGGTCGTCTTGTCCTCGGTCATTTTCTCTTCATTCTTGCGTTGGGCTTGCGTCTCTACTTACCCGCCGGAAAGCCGTTTGTCTGCCGGAGCGCTTCGCTCAGCACCATGGCGGCGGCGAGCGCGATGTTGAGTGAGCGGGCAGGGGGCCGCATGGGGATCGTCACCCGCGCGTCCGCCGCCTCGTGCACATGGGCAGGCACGCCCGCGCTTTCCCGGCCGAGCAGGAGAATGTCGGAAGGGCGGAAGCGGAAGCCGGTGAAGGGAAGCTCCGCCTTGGTGGTGAGAAGGACGATGCGCGCGCCTTCAGGGCGTCTAGTTGCGAACGATTCCCAACTGGAATGCCGCTCGACCTCGCCCAGCGCGCCGTAATCCATGGCCGCGCGCTTCAGGTCGCGGTCGTCCCAGGGGAAGCCGCAAGGCTCGATGATGTCGAGCGCCACCCCGAGGCAGGCGCCGAGCCGGATCAGCGTGCCCACATTGGGTGGAATGTCGGGTTCATAAAGGGCGAGGCGCATGGGTTTGTTCCACCTGAATACCTTGGCAGCGAGGTGCGGCGATGCGTCATCCTGCCACAGGGGCGGCGGGGCTGGACAATGCGCGGATTGGATGCCACAAAACCACGCAACGCATGGGGCGAAAGCAGGGGATTCGTCGGGCTTTCCAACCGTGCAACGGGTGTGTACGACGCTGCGCCGTGCTCTTCCGCAATGGGGGAGACCCTTCTTCAGGGAGCCGCTTCCCGAGCGGCACGTGGCGTTCGAGCTATTCAACGAGGAGACCTGAATCGTGGCAGACATCCACGCGGGCGAGCCGACACGGCGCGATTTCCTTTATGTGGCAACGGGGTCGCTCGCCGCGGTCGGCGCTGCAGCCGCCATCTGGCCGCTGATCGACCAGATGAACCCGGACGCTTCCGTCCTGGCGCTCGCCTCCATCGAAGTCGATATTTCCAACATTCCGGTCGGCCAGGAAACCACCTTCAAGTGGCGCGGCAAGCCGGTTTTCGTGCGTCACCGCACGGAAAAGGAAATCGCGGAAGCCGAGGCCGTCGATGTTTCGACGCTGAAGGATCCGGAGACAGACGACCAGCGCGTCATCGCGGGGCCGAGCGGCGAGCTCGAGCGTCAGTGGCTCGTCGTCATCGGCATCTGCACCCATCTCGGTTGCGTGCCGCTATCCTACAAGGGCGAGTATGACGGCTACTTCTGCCCCTGCCACGGCTCGGTCTACGACACTTCGGGCCGCATTCGTAAAGGCCCGGCGCCGCTCAATCTCGAGCTGCCGCCCTACGAATTCGTTTCCGACACCAAGATCAAGATCGGCTGAGGGGGCGCCAGAAAATGAGCGGTGAAAGCACCTACACACCCGCCAACGGATTCTCGCGCTGGCTTGATGCCCGCCTGCCGGTCCTGCGGCTCGTCAATGACAGCTTCGTCGATTATCCGACGCCGAGGAACCTGAACTACTGGTGGACCTTCGGCGCCATCCTGTCGCTCTGCCTCGCGGTGCAGATCGTGACCGGCATCGTGCTCGCCATGCATTATGTGCCGACCACCGAACTCGCCTTCGCGAGCGTCGAGCACATCATGCGCGACGTGAATTACGGCTGGCTCATCCGCTACGTTCATGCGAACGGCGCGTCGATGTTCTTCATCGCCGTCTATATCCACATGTTCCGCGGTCTTTATTACGGCTCCTACAAGGCGCCGCGCGAAGTGCTGTGGATCCTCGGCGTGCTCATCTATCTCCTGATGATGGCGACCGCCTTCTTCGGTTATGTGCTTCCCTGGGGCCAGATGAGCTTCTGGGGCGCCACCGTCATCACCAACCTCTTCGGCGCGATCCCGCTGGTCGGCGAATCGCTCCGCACTTGGCTCTGGGGCGGCTTCTCCGTCGGCGATCCGACGCTCAATCGCTTCTTCTCGCTGCACTACCTCTTCCCGTTCCTCATCGCCGGCGTCGTGATCCTTCACGTCTGGGCGCTGCATGTGACGGGGCAGGGCAATCCGGCGGGCATCGAAGTCAAGGACCCGAAGAAGGACACGGTTCCCTTCACGCCCTATGCGACGATCAAGGACGGGTTCGGCATGGCGCTGTTCCTGATCCTCTTCGCCTATTTTGTCTTCTACAATCCGAACGGGCTCGGCGAACCGGACAACTACATCGTCGCCAATCCGCTTTCGACACCCGCTCACATCGTGCCGGAATGGTATCTGCTGCCCTTCTACGCGATCCTGCGCGCGGTGCCCGACAAGCTCGGCGGCGTGGTGCTCATGTTCGGCGCCATCGCGATCCTCTTCGTGCTGCCCTGGCTCGATACGTCCAAGGTTCGCTCGGCGCGGTTCCGCCCGCTCTACAAGCAGTTCTTCTGGATCTTCGTCGCGGTCTGCCTCGGTCTTGGCTATTGCGGCGGCCAGACGCCGGACAAGATACTGATCCATGTGGGCGAGGGCGGCTTCGACATCACCGACCTGTCGCGCATCCTGACCGCCTACTACTTCCTGCACTTCCTCGTTCTCTTCCCCGTGCTGGGGCTGATCGAGAAAACGAAACCGCTGCCCGCGAGCATTGCGGAGTCGGTGCTGCCCGGTACGCGGCAGGACAAGGCAACGAGCTGAGGGGGAACGGACAAGTGAAAACAGCAATGAAAAGCATCTCTCGCGCCGTTTCCCTTTGCGCCGTTGCGGCGGGGCTCGCCCTTGCCGCGGCGTCGCCCGCGCGCGCCGCGGAGGGCGAGGTCGCCCTCCAGCATGCCGAATGGTCCTTCCAGGGCGTCTTCGGCACCTATGACCGCGACGCGCTGCGCCGCGGCTACAAGGTCTACAAGGAAGTCTGCTCGGTCTGCCATTCGATGCAGTACGTGAAATTCCGCAACCTCGGCGAGCCGGGCGGCCCGGAATTCGAAGAGGGTCAGGTGAAGGCGCTTGCCGCCGAGATCACCGTCGAGGACGGCCCCAACGCCGATGGCGAGATGTATGAGCGTCCGGGCGAGCCGAAGGATGCCTTCCCGTCGCCCTATCCGAACCCGGAGGCTTCCGCCGCCGCGCTCGGTGCCGCCGCGCCCGATCTGTCGCTGATCGCCAAGGCGCGTGCCGGCGGACCGGACTACATCTACTCGCTGCTGAAGGGTTATGTGGACGCGCCGGAAGACTTCGAGGTCACGACCGGTTCCTACAACCTCTACTTCCCCGGCCACATGATCGCCATGCCGGCGCCGCTCTCCGACGGCCAGGTGGATTACGAGGATGGCACGCCCAACACCGTCGACCAGATGGCGAAGGACGTCACCCACTTCCTGATGTGGGCGGCCGAGCCGAAGCTCGAGCAGCGTCACCGCATGGGTTTCCAGGTGCTCATCTATCTCGTGCTGCTGACCGGCATCCTCTATTTCGCGATGCGCAAGGTCTGGGCCGCCGCACACTGATTGACGCGGAAATGTGACAATGAAAGGGCTCCTTCGGGAGCCCTTTTTCATGGCGCCGCCGCCGTGGTTTGTTATACCGAAGGCGCGAATTCCCTGCGGCCTTTCCTTCCTGCGTCATTGCGAGCGCAGCGAAGCAATCCAGGGCGGCGGGGAAAAGACTGGATTACTTCGTCGGCTGCGCCTCCTCGCAATGACGCGATCGGGAGGCGGGAAGCCGGTGGCGAAGAACGGCAGGAGAGACCAGTGGCGAAAACGGTTCTTGGCGTCATCGGGGGGAGCGGCGTCTACGAGTTTCCCGGCCTGAAGAACGAGCGCTGGGAGCGCGTGGCGAGCCCGTGGGGCGAGCCCTCCGACGAGCTTCATTTCGGCGAACTGCCCATCGGCGGCGGCAAGTCGGTCGAGATGGTCTTCCTGCCGCGCCATGGCCGCGGCCATCCGCATTCGCCCACCTCCATCAACTACCGCGCCAATATCGACGCGATGAAGCGCGTGGGCGTCACCGATATCATCTCGGTGTCCGCCGTCGGCTCGCTGAAGGAAGAGCTGCCGCCCGGCTCCTTCGTCATCGTCGACCAGTTCATCGACCGCACCATTGCGCGCGAAAAAAGCTTCTTCGGCGAAGGCTTCGTCGCCCATGTCTCGATGGCGCATCCCGTTTGCCCGCGCCTCGGCGACCATCTCGAAGCGGCCTGCAAGGCGAACGAAATCGCCTATACGCGCGGCGGCACCTATCTCGTCATGGAAGGCCCGCAATTCTCGACGCTCGCCGAGAGCAATCTCTACCGCTCCTGGGGCTGCTCGGTCATCGGCATGACCAACATGCCGGAGGCGAAGCTCGCCCGCGAGGCGGAGATCTGCTACGCGACCGTCGCCATGGTCACCGATTACGACTGCTGGCATCCGGAGCATGCCCATGTCGAGGTCGCCGATGTCGTGCGCGTGCTCGAAGAAAACGCAGGCCATGCCCGCGCCATGATCCGCGCCGTCGCGGAAAGCTTCGGGCCGGAGCGCGAGCCGTCCCCGCAAGGGCTCGACCGCGTGCTCGACACCGCGCTCATCACCGCGCCGGCAAAGCGTGCGCCGGAACTCGTGCGAAAGCTCGATGCCGTCGCCGGCCGCGTGCTTCACGCTTCCTGATCCCGAGGAACAAAATGGACATCAAGGAATATATCCGCACCATCCCGGACTATCCGAAAAGCGGCATCCAGTTCCGCGACATCACCACGCTGCTCGCCGATGCGGAGGGGTTTCGCGGCGCGGTCGATGCGATGGTGAAGCTGCATGCGGGCGCGAAGTTCGACGCGGTGGCGGGCATCGAGGCGCGTGGCTTCATTCTCGGCGGCGCGATCGCGCATCAGCTCGGCCTCGGCTTCATTCCCGTGCGCAAGAAGGGCAAGCTGCCTTCCGCCGTGATCGGTCAGGAATACGACCTTGAATACGGCACCGACACGGTCGAAATCCATATCGACGCCGTGAAGGAAGGCGAGAATGTGCTCCTGATCGACGATCTCATCGCCACGGGCGGCACGGCGGAAGCGGCCGTGAAGCTCATCGCGCGCGCGGGCGGCAACGTCACGGCGTCGAGCTTCGTCATCGAATTGCCGGAACTCGGCGGCCGCCAGCGCCTCGAGGCGCTCGACATCGAAGTGCTTTCGCTCTGTTCCTTCGAAGGCCACTGACCTCAAACACCGCAAAGGTGGGGCCATGAAAATCGACGGCACGCATTACCGCACGATCTGGGTCGCCGATGACGGCTGGTCGGTCGAAATCATCGACCAGACGCGCCTGCCGCATGAATTCGTCACCGCCTCGTTGCGGAGCGCGGCGGATGCGGCGCGCGCGATCAAGGAGATGCAGGTGCGCGGCGCGCCGCTGATCGGCGCCACCGCCGCCTACGGTCTCTCGATGGCGCTTCGCGAGGATACTTCCGACGAAAATCTCGACCGCACCTGCGACATGCTGCTCGCCACGCGGCCGACGGCGGTCAATCTCAAATACTCGCTCGATGCGATGCGCGAGGCGGTCCGCAAGGTCGGGCACAATGCGCGCGTCGAGGCGGCCTACCGGGAAGCTGCGCGACTCTGCGACGAAGATGTCGAAACCTGCCGCCGCATCGGTGAGAACGGGCTGCGCATCGTTCGGGGGCTGGCCGAGGCAAAGCCCGGCCAGACCGTCAACATCCTCACCCATTGCAATGCGGGCTGGCTCGCCTGCGTCGATTGGGGAACGGCGCTCGCGCCCATCTACATGGCGCATGATGCGGGGCTGCCCGTTCACGTCTGGGTGGACGAAACGCGGCCGCGCAACCAGGGCGCCTCGCTCACCGCCTTCGAACTCGGCCGTCACGGCGTGCCGCACACCATCGTGCCGGACAATGCGGGCGGCCATCTGATGCAGCATGGGCGCGTCGACATGTGCATCGTCGGCACCGACCGCACGACGTCCACAGGCGACGTCGCGAACAAGATCGGCACATACCTCAAGGCGCTCGCGGCGGAGGCGAACGACGTCCCCTTCTATGTCGCGCTTCCGCACACGACCATCGACTGGACGCTGATCGACGGCGTGCGCGACATCGAGATCGAGGAGCGTTCGGCGCGCGAGGTCACGCATATGACGGGTCGCACGGAGCAGGGCGAGATCGTCACTGTCGAGATTTCCGCGCCCGGCAGCGCCGCCGCGAACTACGGCTTCGATGTCACGCCCGCAAGGCTCGTCACCGGCCTCATCACGGAGCGGGGCATCTGCCCGGCAAGCCGCGAGGGCCTCCTCTCGCTTTATCCGGAGCGGAAAGACGGATAACGCCCACCCAAAGCCGTCATTGCCGGGCTTGACCCGGCAATCCAGAAGCCGCGAAGCGGCGTCTATCTTCGCAAGGACTCTTCGGCGTCGGCAGTGCCTGGAAAAGGCGCTCCGTTCCTCGTCGTGGACCCCCGGGTCAAGCCCGGGGGTGACGTGAAGAGGGGAGGGTGGAAGGAAGCCGGGAAGCGCTACTCCCCCAACGCCTTCTTCAGCGCCCGCTCCACCTTCGCCGGCTCAGCTGCCGAAGACGGCCTTCATGAATTCGCCAATCGGCAGAGGCAACAGATCCTGCGGGTGATCGCCACCGAACGTCGCCCATTTGCTGCTCGCCTTCGACGTTTGCGACGCGACTTTCTCTGCGGTAGCGGCGTCGTAGATTTCAAAGTTCAGAGAAATCTTGTCGGGAATGCCCGACCACTCGGTGGCGCGGTCCTCCCAGTTCAGAATTCTTGTCTGAAGGACGTAATCGAGGTTCTTCTCTCGGGCGGTGGAAAGAGCAGCATCGAGCTCTTCGGGGTTCGATGCCTTGACGACCCGCCCTGCTCGCGGAATCAATGCTGACTGCAATGCGATTGCCGTCTGCTCGCCGGACCCAGGATAGGGCTTGTTGCCGTATTTCCCGTCTTCCGGCTGCATCACGTAGAAGCTCGCGTCGGATGACAACATGGACGCGGGAGTGTCCGTCGCTATGGGCTTGTATTTGCTGACGCAACCCGCCAAGCCGATGGCTACCGCGAGCACAAGGACAAGTTTCTGCATCTCTCTACCCCCTGAAATGAGTAGAGGAGTGTAGGTCATGGGTGGGTAAGCGCAAACAGCTCGGAGCAACGCCTTCTTCAGTGTGACTTTCCTTCCCACCCTCCCCTTGAGGATTCCTCTGCGAAACCCATCGCGTTCGGGTTTGCCG
>NZ_BTVP01000017.1:0-75879 GCF_045863935.1 Parvibaculum sp.
TCAAATGGTCACGAGACTCTACTTCCGACTGGATGAAACTTGGGGCGCAGGTCAAGACAGATCCCACCCCTGGAATGGAGCTGTGCGCCTTGCTTCGCACAGATGCGGAAAAATCTTCGCCGCTAAGGGAGTAAGTACCTGAGTAGTACATCAGTGAATCGCCCCCGCGCACCAAGCCTGATTCAAGTAGCGCTACGCCGGACCCTGTACCCAAAGGAGTAGAGAATTCGACTTTGTAGAGTCCTTCCTTGAAACTCATAACGAGTCCTTTCTGAAAATCTTGCTGCCGACATTTACTCAGGGTTACCGGGGGCATTCAGGAAGACTCAGAAGATTGTTTGGCTCGGCGCCATCCGCTTCTGTTTTCAAATACTTCCTGCCGTTGTTGGTAGCCACGACGATCCATACCGTCTGCCCATTCCGGCTAACGTAGAAAGCCCAATCCTTGCTTTCGATTTTTCTGATCGCATCGTCGAGCGGGAGCGTCCAGCCGCCCCCGGCGCGGCCTCCGATACGTTCGATGCGCTCGTAAGGGCTATAGCGATCGTTCTTGTTAATGCATGAAACTTCTGCGGTCTGCGTCAACTTCGCCTCCATCAAAAATGGGGAGCGCCGTTGACAGTCAGCCCAAATCAGCCCAATTTTAGGCTGTCTTACAAGGACATGGCTCCCCGCATGACGCTCCAAGCTTTGCGGGATGCCACGAAGCCGGGGTGCCAGCCCCGGCTTTTTTCGTAGTATTCCTGACTAGACTGCCGTGATTCGGGGTTTGCGGTCTACAAATAGTCAATCGATATCACACAGATATAGTTTTGCAGGCGAAGAGCCCCGACCGGCTCGATGCACTCGTCTGGGCACTGACGGAATTGATACTCTCCGGCGAGGTGGGGGAGCCGTAGGTCAGGGGGGTGTGAGGGATAGCTTTCCCACGCCACAGCAGAATAAATGGAACGCAAGTACAGCCTTTTAAGAACCGAGCGGCGCTTGATTTATACTGCGAACTTGGGCAATACGGAACGTCGGGCCAATGACGCGAATACTGCCCTAAATGTCAGCAAAGCAAGAATGCAGCCAACCAAAGAACGGACCTCACACTCGTGTGCGGTGGGGGGAGGTGCCGTCGCTGATTCGCGTTCACGGGCAATACGCGCAGCTCCTCGGAAACTACAAGCGACCTCAGCGAACCCACGCGGCTCGGAGGGAGAGATATAACCGAGCCAAAAAACAGTACGACCTGAATTCCGCTTTCGAAATAGTCGACGAAATCTTCTCAATACAGACGCTTGATCGTGTTATCGATGACTATGCTCGATTCCCTAAAGCGCCCTGCGTTGTAATGCCCCATCCCGAGTGGGACTCCGGAGCACCGGTGTCCGAGCGGTTGCGGCCGACAAACGCCCTCCCATTCGCATACGCGGAAAGGCTGGCGCGGGAACTTGGGGGCGAGGTTTGTCGGGACATCCTTCAAGTTGCCCGTCCTGGGAGGACAAAACTTAAGGATTTTCAAAGGTTTATATGGCAGCCTAGGTTTGAAGGAATAGTCCGTCACGATTGTGCCTACATCTTGGTAGATGATGTGTGTCACTTCGGAGGCACATTAGCAGCACTTCGAAGCTATATCGTGGAGAATGGTGGAACTGTTGTTTCCGCGTCTACGTTGGCGTGCAATGATGGTAAAGACAGTCAGTTTCCTATTGCTGACCGCACCGTCAGGATGCTTAAAGATAGTCTTGATGAAGCGCTTGATGAAATTTGGCGCGAGGAGATCGGACATGACACAGAGTGTCTTACAGAGAATGAAGGGGTTTTTTTACTCCGTTGGCGTGAAAAACAGCCAAACGGAGATAGGGACGCCTTACTTCAACGAGTCCGAGAAGAGATTGCTGCTGCAAGGGCTTCATAATGCCTGCGAGGAGGCGGCTGAGGTTGCATCCGTGCGAGGTTACAAGGTCAATGACCGAGTAGCGCAAATTCGACGCGCCGCGGCCGAACGCGCCTGACGAAGCCCCGCTCCGGCGGGGCTTTTGCTTTGGGCACTGACGGAATTGATGCTCTCCGGCGAGGCGGGGGAGCCGAAGGTGAGGGGGTTGTGAGGGAGTCTGGATCGGCCGGACGCCGTTCTTCCCTTCACCTCCCCCTCGCGGGGAGGTCGATGCGCGAAGCGGATCGGGTGGGGGGCTCTTCACGAGACGCCCTCTACTGCTGAAGAAGATGTGTCCTGACGGATTCGAAATCCGGCTTCATTGGTTGTGCCACCGCCCGGAACCCCCACCGGGAAATTCGCGGGACCGCGAATTTCCCCGCCTCCCCGCAAGGGGGAGGCGAAGGGTGGGAAGCGCCACACGAATTCAAATCGGAGAACAAGACCCATGCCCAATCCGCTTGCCGCGCTTCTCGGCGCGTTGCGCCTTCGCGCGCCTGAAGCAAAGCAGTCCCGCGTCGCGCCGGTGATCGCGCTGCATATGCAGGGGCGCGCCGTGTGGACGCCGCGCGATTATGCGGCGCTGGCGGAGGAGGGCTACAGGCGCAATGCCGTTGCCTATCGCTGCGTGCGGCTGATCGCGGAGGCGGCGGCGAGCCTGCCCTGGCTGCTCTATGAGGGGACGCGGGAACTCAGCGAGCATCCGCTGCTCGCGCTCATCGAGCGGCCGAACGAGGGCCAGGCGGGCGCGGACTTTTTCGAGAGCTGGTACAGCTTCCTGCAGGTGGCGGGCAATGCTTACATGGAGCTTGTGGAGGTGGAGGGCGCCCCCCGCGAACTCCATGTGCTGCGCCCAGACCGCATGAAAGCCGTGCCGGGGCGGGCGGGTTGGCCCGAGGCTTACGAATATTCCGTCAACGGACGGGTGGTGACGATCCCCTGCGGGACGCAGAGCCCCGTGCTCCACATGCGGCTCTTCAACCCGGTGGACGATTATTACGGCATGAGCCCACTGGAAGCGGCGGCCTGCGCCATCGACATTCACAATGCGGCGGGAAGCTGGAACAAGTCGCTGCTCGACAATGCGGCGCGGCCTTCCGGCGCGCTCGTCTACAAGGGCGGCGAGGCGGGCGCGAACCTTACCGAGGACCAGTTCGAGCGGCTGAAACGCGAGCTTGCCGAGAACTACCAGGGCGCGGCGAATGCCGGCCGTCCGCTGCTGCTCGAAGGCGGGCTCGACTGGACGAGCATGGGGCTGACCCCGCAGGAAATGGATTTCATCGCGGCGAAACATGCCGCGGCGCGCGAGATCGCGCTTGCCTTCGGCGTGCCGCCCATGCTGCTCGGCATTCCCGGCGACAACACCTATGCGAATTTGCGCGAGGCGAACCGGGCCTTCTGGCGCGGCACGGTGCTGCCGCTCGCGGGCCGCACGGCGCGGGCGCTGACGCATTGGCTCGGGCCCCGCTACGAGGGCAAGCTCCGGCTCTGGTACGACGCGGACGGGGTGGACGCGCTCAGCGCCGACCGCGACGCGCTCTGGGCGCGCATCTCCCGCGCGGACTTCCTCAGCGATGCGGAAAAACGGGAGGCGGTGGGATATGGCAGCGTTACGAGGCGGACGTCTTCGACTGCCTGATGTTCCGCACCGCGACGATGACGCCGATGAAACCGAACACCATGAAGACGAAACCGAGGCCGACGCCCCGCATCTGGTAGGACAGGAAGATCAGCATGACCGCAACGACGAGGCTGAAGGCGCTGTGCGGCGTGAGCTTGTAACCCTTGAGGGTGACGAGGGCGGGCACGGCAATGCCGCGCGCGCGCGTTCGCTCTTCGAGCCAGACGAGGAGGATGGGGCCGCAAGCGAGCACCGCGCCCATGATGAGGATCATCCAGTGGTCTGTCGTCATGAAGCGGGCACTTTCAAAGGGATCGGCAGGGTGGAAGAGACAGCATACACCAAAGAAGGCCCGATGTGGGCGATAGACCGCCGCGTGCCCCTGGCCGTGATCGTGGCGATCGTCATGCAATCGGCGGCGGCACTCATCTGGGCGGGCGCCGCGAACGAGCGGCTCGCGGGGCTGGAAACGCGAACGGAGCGGATCGGCGAACTCGTCGAGCGCACGGCGCGGCTGGAAGAACAGGCGAAGGCGGCGAACGCGGCGCTCGGGAGGATCGAGGAGAGGCTGGGAAGACGATGAGGACTCCGCTAACCTTGCGCCGGGCATGATGCGAGGGAATGGGAGCGATGATTCAGGCGATAAGAGACCGGCGATTATGGGCGGCTCTGCTTGCCTTTCTTCTTCTCGGTCCCGTCTTCGGCATGCTCTTCGTCAACAGAGGGTGGATGGCACTTGCCTATCTGCTGGCGATTGTGGGGATCACGGCGGGCGTCATGTACGCCATTCCCGGCGAGACTGCCGAAGCGCTCGATACGGCATTCGGGCTGATCAGTCTGGCGGGCGTCGTGCACGGTATCGTGATCGCGTGGCGCCGTCAGCCGGACGAACCGCTGCGCTGGTATGCGCGCTGGCAGGGGTTTCTGGCCCTGCTGTCCATTCCGGCGCTGCTTGTTCTTGTCCGCTTCACGGTGCTGGAACCGTTCTTCATATCGGCTGGCTCAATGTCGCCGACGCTCAATCAGGGCGACTTCATCTTCGCGTCGCGGCGGGCCTACGATTTCGCGACGCCGCAGCGTGGCGATCTCATTGTCTTCAACGCAATGGGAGGAACGCCCTTCGTAAAGCGGGTGGTCGGGTTGCCAGGCGACAAGGTGCAGATGAAGAAGGGCGTGCTTCATCTGAACGGCGAGCCGGTCGTGCGGAAGGAAACCGTACCTTTTCCGTTCGAGACAGGTACGAGGCAGCGCGATGTTCCGCAGTTCATCGAAACGATGCCGGGTGGGCGCAGTCATGCCACGTTGGACCTCCATACGGACTCGGTCTGGGACGAGACCGGCGTCTACGACGTGACCGCCGGTTGCTACTTCGTGCTGGGTGACAACCGGGACAACTCCCACGACAGTCGCGTGCCGGACATGAGCTGCGTGGCGGAAGACGACGTCGTGGGCAAGGTGTGGCTGCGCTACTGGAACGGGCGAACGCGGTCGCCGGTACTCGACTATCCGGAGTAGGAGCGGATCGAGGAGAGGCTGGGGAGGTGAGGCCCCCAAAATAATACGTCACCCCCGGGCCCTTCTTTCAAATTTAAGGAGGCCGGGGGTCCAGGGCGGCGGGCACCGAGCAAGCGGCTCCTGGATTGCCGGGTCAAGCCCGGCAATGACGGTTGTATTTTGATGTGAAGGCGCCCGGTGGCGCCTTTTTTGTTGCGCGGAAACATTCCCATACGGAGGAAACGAGTGAAAGAACCCGTGGGCGAACAGGCGGGCGAGCGGAAGGCCGCGCGCTTCGAGGCGAAGGCGGTGAAGGCGGATGGGAGCTTCGAGGGTTATGCCTCGCTCTTCGGCGCGGAGGATCTGGGCCGCGACGTGGTGATGCCCGGCGCGTTCCGCAAATCGCTCCTGAAGCGGGCGCCGCGCGGCGTGAAGCTTCTCTACCAGCACGAGCCGAACGAGGTGATCGGCACCTGGGAGGAGATCGCGGAGGATGCGCGCGGGCTCTTCGTGCGCGGGCAGTTGCTGACCGATGTCAGGCGCGCCCGCGAGGTGCTGGCGCTGATGCGCGCCGGCGCCGTCGACGGATTGTCCATCGGCTATCACGTCGTGAAGGCCGAAACGGACCGCGCGAGCGGCACGAGGCGGCTCATCGAGGTGGACCTCTGGGAGATTTCGGTCGTGACCTTTCCGATGCTGCCCGCAGCCCGGGTGAGCGCGGTGAAGGGCACGCGGCCGACGACACGCGAATTCGAACGCTGGCTCATGCAGGACGCTGGGTTCAGCCGGACCGAAGCCCGGACGATCGTCCAGCGGGGCTTCAAGGCGCTGCCCGCCCCGCGGGAGGCGGGAGGTGGCGACCAGGCGCTTGCCCGCGCGCTGCGGGCGGCGGCACGGCTTTTCACGAGCTGAACCCGACACATACGAACATCATCAACGGAGACGACACATGTCGCATTGGAATGACGGCGTGCCGCGCATCGGCGCGTCGCTGAAGGAAGAGGCGCGCGCGCCGGAGACGAAGAGCGAGGGCATGCGGGCCGCGAGCGCGCATGAGGTGCGCGATGCGATGGACGAGTTCCTCTCGTCCTTCGAGGATTTCAAATCCGCCAACGACGAACGCCTCGGCGAACTGGAGCGCAAGCTCACCGCCGACGTGCTGTCGGAGGAAAAGGTGGAGCGCATCAACCGCGCGCTCGACACGCAGAAGAAGAAGCTCGACGAGCTGACGCTGGCCGCACGCCGCCCGGAAATCGGCGGCGCCGCGGAGGGCGGGATCGCCGGCCGCGAACACAAACGCGCCTTCGACCGCTATGTGCGCAAGGGCGAGGCACATGAGCTGCGCGGGCTGGAGGCGAAGGCGCTGTCGGCGCAGTCCGATCCCGATGGCGGCTACCTGGTGCCCTCCGAGACGGAGCGCATGATCGACCGCATCGTGTCGGAAGTCTCGCCCATCCGCGCGATTGCGGGCATCCGGCAGATCGGCGCGTCGAGCTACAAGAAGCCCTTCGCGACCGGCGGGTTGCAGACGGGCTGGGTCGGCGAAACGGAAGCGCGGCCGCAGACGGCGACACCGGCGCTCGCCGAGATCGAGTTTCCGGCGATGGAGCTCTACGCGATGCCGGCGGCCACATCGACGCTGCTCGACGACGCGGCGGTCAATATCGACCAGTGGCTCGCCGAGGAGGTGCAGACGGCCTTCGCCGAGCAGGAGGGTTCCGCCTTCGTGGCGGGCGACGGCGTGAAGAAGCCGCGCGGCTTCCTCGACTACGACCGCGTGGCCGATGGCGCCTGGGAATGGGGCAAGCTCGGCTTCATCGCGACGGGCAACGAGGGCGCCTTCCCCACATCCAATCCGGGCGACAAGCTGATCGACCTCATCTATGCGGTGAAGGCGGGCTACCGCGCGAACGGCCGCTTCGTGATGAACCGTTCGACCCAGGCCGCGATCCGCAAGTTCAAGGACACGGACGGCAACTATCTCTGGCAGCCGGGCCTTTCCGCCGGCCAGCCGCCGACGCTCCTGAACTATCCGGTGACGGAGGCCGAAGACATGCCGTCGGTTGCCGCCGACGCGCCCGCCATCGCTTTCGGCGATTTCCGGCGGGGATATCTCATCGTCGACCGGCTGGGCGTGCGCGTGCTGCGCGATCCCTACAGCGCCAAGCCTTACGTGCTCTTCTACACCACGAAGCGCGTGGGCGGCGGCGTGCAGAACTTCGAGGCGATCAAGTTCCTCCAGTTCTCGGCGTGAGGTGACGCAATGCGCGACATGCATAGCGGACTGAAGACGGTGCTCACGCTGGAGCCGAAGCCGACGGCGGAAACGCGCTACGGCGCGCCCGTCGACCGCCGCGGCTTCGGCGCGGTGGAGCACATCGTCTGCATCGGCACGGCGGGTGACGTGCTTTCGGAGGCGGTCTCGATCGCCTGCCTGCTCGAAGCCTCCGACGACGCCTCGAACTGGACGCCGGTGACGGCGGAAAGCGAGGTGCTGGGCGATGCGCCGGACGAGACGGGCATCTTCGCCCTCATCGGGGACGAGAGCGGCGACCAGCGCGACTACCGCATCGGTTATGTGGGCCCCGCCCGCTACACGCGGGTGGCGGTGGTGCTGACGGGTGAACATGTTGAGGGCACGCCGGTTTCGGCGCTTGCGCTTCTCGGGTTCGCGCAACTGAAGCCGGTGGAATAGTCGCCAATCAAACCGTCATGACCCGGCTTGTCCGGGTCATCCACGTCTTACTTCCTGCCAACTCCAAGACGTGGATGGCCCGCATAAAGCGGGCCATGACGGCTTTCCTTGTCAAATGGATTAACCCCATGACCCTGACCCTTCTGACCGGACCGGCGGAGGAGCCGGTGTCGCTCGCCGAGGCGCGGGCGCATCTGAAGCTCGACGCGACGGAGGAAGACGCGTTGCTGACGGCGCTTCTCACCGCGGCGCGCGCAACGCTCGAAGCGGAAACGCGCCGCGCCTTCGTGACGCAGAGCTGGCGGCTGACGCTCGACGACTGGCCGCCGCGTCCCATCGAACTGCCGCTGGCGCCGGTGGCATCCGTGACGGCGGTGACAGTTGCCTCGCTCAGCGGCGCGATGCTGCCGCTCGATCCGGCCTTCTACGAGGTGGACGCAGGCGGCGAACCGGCTCGTATCGCGGTCAAGCACGGACAGGCATGGCCCATGCCCGCAACGCGGCTGGCCGGCATCGCCATCGACTTCAGCGCGGGCTACGGCACGGCAGCGGATGTGCCCATGCCGCTCCGCCAGGCCGCGCTGATGCTCGCCGCCCACTGGTTCGAGCACCGCGAACCCGTGGGCGACGGCGCGAAACTGCCGCGCACGGTTTCGGCGCTGGTGAAACCCTATCGGAGACTGCGGCTGTGAACGCGATCGCCGAAATGCGCGAGCGCGTGACGCTGCAATCGCCCATGCGCTCGGCCGACGGCGCAGGCGGCGCGGATGTGAGCTGGACGGACGTGACAACCGTCTGGGCGAAGGTCGAGGAGGGGGCGGGCAGCGAGCGGCTGACCGGCGAAAGGCTTGCCGCGCGGGCGGCGCTCACCCTGACGATCCGCCATCGCGCCGGCCTCACCACGGAAATGCGCGCGCTCTGGAACGCACGCGTGCTGAACATCCGCGCCGTCCGCGACAGGGACGGGCGGAAGCGCTTTCTTACACTTGAATGCGAGGAGGAGAGATGAACGCCGACCTCGCATTGCAGAAGGCGATCTATGCGCGGCTTGCGGGCGATGTGGGCCTCGCCGCGCTCGTCGCCGCGCGCATCTACGATAATGTGCCGGGCGATGCGGGCTTTCCGCATCTGGCGCTTGGCGAAAACGAAACGCGCGACTGGCCGGGCGGCACGGAACACCGGCTGGCGCTGCATGTGTTTTCACGGGGCGGCGGCCGCGCGGAGGCAAAGCGCGTCATGGGCGCGGTGAACGCCGCCCTGCACGACGCCTCCCTGACGCTCGAGGACCACGCGCTCGTCAATCTGCGTTTCCTCGACGGAACGACGCGGCGCGAAGCGGACGGCATCACCTGGCGCGGCACGATCCGCTTTCGCGCCGTGACGGAAGAAACAGGAGAGACGACATGACGGCCCAGAAAGGCAAGGACCTGCTGCTGAAACTCGACAGCGACGGGGAGGGAAGTTTCGTCACCGTGGCCGGCCTGCGCTCACGCGCCATCGCCTTCAATGCGCGTGCCGTCGACGTGACGCATGCGGAATCGGCCGGGCGCTGGCGCGAGCTGCTGGAAGGCGCGGGCGTGCGCTCGGCGGGCATCACCGGGCGCGGCATCTTCAAGGATGGCGCGTCGGACGCCAGCGTGCGTGAGATATTCTTTGCCGGTGCGATCCGCGCCTGGCAGGTGGTGATCCCCGATTTCGGCACGGTGGCAGGCCCGTTCCAGATCACCGCGCTCGAATTTTCCGGCGAGCATGACGGCGAAGTCAGTTTCGACCTCGCGCTCGAAAGCGCGGGGGAAATTACCTTCGCGGCGGCGTGACGATGGCCAACAGACATCGCGGCGAGATCGAGGCCGTGCTCGATGGCGAGCGGATGACGCTGGTGCTGACGCTGGGCGCGCTGGCCGAACTCGAACAGGCATTCGGCGGCGAGGACATGCTGGTCCTTGCGAGCCGCTTCGAGACGGGCCGGATTTCGGCGATGGATGCGGTGCGGATCATCGGCGCCGGCCTGCGCGGCGCGGGCTATGAGCGCAGCGACGAAGATGTTGCCCGCATGACGGCGGAAGGCGGCGCGGCGGGCTTCATCGCGATTGTTGCGGACCTCCTCTCCGCAACATTCGGCGGCGGTGCAACGTGATCTCCGCGACAGAGGAGGCGCGCTTCCCCTGGGACGGCGCGATGACGCTCGGGCTCGGCACGCTGCGCCTTGCGCCGGAGACCTTCTGGCGCATGACGCTGCCGGAACTCGCGGCGGCGGCGCGCGCCGTGAGGCCGGGGGTCCGGGCGGCGATGCGGCGAGACGAGCTTGCGTCGATGATGGCGCGGTTTCCCGACGGGAAAGACGGGGATGGCCCGCCCGCCTGAATTACAAAGGAGGGCGGGCCATGACGGCTGAGAGAGTTTGAATGACATGACAGACACAGACCCGGAAGAACTCGCCCGCGCGATGGCGCAGGCGGGCGAGGCGGCGCGCAGCTTTGCGCTCGACAGCGAACGCGCGCTGAAATCCGTGAGCGACGAGATGCGCCGCGCGACGCGCGAGGGCCGCGATTTCGGCGACGCGCTTGCCAATGCCTTCGAAGGCGCCGCGCTGAAAGGCAAGTCGCTTTCCGAGGTTTTGAAGAAACTCGCGCTCGACCTGTCGCGCGTGGCTCTGGAGCAGGCAACGCAGGCCATTTCAGGCGCCGTGTCGAGCGGCATCGGCAATCTCGTCGGCGGCCTTATCGCAAGCGCGGACGGCAATGCCTTTGCGGATGGGCGCGTGCTGCCCTTCGCGAAAGGCGGCGTGATCGCGAGCCCGATGCTGTTTCCGCTGCGCGGCGGTACGGGGCTCGCAGGCGAGGCGGGAGCGGAAGCGATCCTGCCGCTCCGGCGCGGCGCGGACGGGCGGCTCGGCGTGGCATCCGAAGGCGGGACGGCGGGAATGAACATCACCTTCAACGTGACGGCGGCGGACGCCGCAAGTTTCCGGCGGTCGGAATCGCAGATCGCCGCGATGCTCGCCCGGGTGGGCGCGCGCGGACAGCGGAACCTGTGACAGGAGGAAACGCAGCATGGCCTTTCATGAAATCCGCTTTCCGCTCGAGATCGCGCTTGGCGCGTCGGGCGGCCCGGAACGGCGCACGGAAATCGTGACGCTCGGCTCGGGCCGCGAGGAGCGCAACAGCCCCTGGGCGATGTCGCGGCGGCGCTATAATGCGGGGCTCGGAGTGAAGAAGCTCGACGACATTCACGAGGCGGTCGCCTTCTTCGAGGCACGGCACGGACGGCTGCACGGCTTTCGCTGGCGCGACCGCGCCGACTGGAAGAGCGGCAGCCCCGGCGCATCCGTCACGCCGCTCGACCAGGTGCTTGGCGTGGGCGACGGCGCGCGCACGGCATTCCAGCTCGTGAAGACTTATGTGTCGGGCGCGGCGAGCTACGCGCGCGAGATCGTGAAACCGGTGACGGGAAGCCTGCGCGTCGCGGTGGCGGGCGAGGCGATGGAGGAGGGCGCGGATTTCAGCGCCGACCATGCGACCGGCGTTGTGACATTCGCCGTGGCGCCGGGCGAAGGCGCCGCCGTGACGGCGGGTTTCGAGTTCGATGTGCCTGTGCGCTTCGACACCGATTTCCTCGACATCAATCTCGCCGCTTTCGAGGCAGGCAGTGTGCCGGACATTCCGGTGGTGGAGATAAGGCTCTAGGTCATGAAGACACTCTCTCCCGACTTCGCCGCGCATGTCGCGAGCGGAACGACGACGCTTGCCTGGTGCTGGCGGCTCACGCGGCGCGATGGCGCTGTGCTCGGCTTCACGGAGCATGACCGCGATCTCGTCTTCGACGGCACGACCTTCGAGGCGGCGGCGGGTTTCACCGCCTCGGCACTTGAAAGCACGAACGGGCTCAATGTCGACAATCTCGATGTGACGGGCGCGCTATCTTCCGCGCGTCTCGACGAGGGCGATCTCGCGGCGGGGCTCTATGACGACGCGGAAATCGAGATCTGGCGTGTGAACTGGCAGGACGCGGAAGCGCGCGTGCCGATGCGCAAGGGCAATCTCGGCGAGGTGTCGCGCTCGGGCGCCGCCTTCACGGCGGAGCTGCGCGGCCTCGCGCACCGTCTGAACCAGCCGGTGGGCCGGCTCTATCAATTCGGATGCGATGCCGATTTCGCCGATGCGCGTTGTGGCCTCGACGCGGCGGAGTGGACGGCGGAGGGCATCGTGACGGGGGCGAGCGGCAATCGCGAATTGACGAGCGAGGGACTGGACGCCTTCGCCGCCGGACACTTCACGCGCGGGCTTCTGACCTTCACGAGCGGCGCGAACGAAGGCGCGTCCATGGAAGTGAAGGCGCATGGAAGCGGCGGCGCGCTCGAGCTCTGGCG
Source organism: Parvibaculum sp. (assembly GCF_045863935.1). Lineage (GTDB taxonomy): Bacteria > Pseudomonadota > Alphaproteobacteria > Parvibaculales > Parvibaculaceae > Parvibaculum. The sequence continues at coordinate 12,101 of NZ_BTVP01000017.1, forward strand.
GGCCATGGCGCGCGACATTGCGCCCGGCGATACCTTCACCGTGATCGCGGGATGCGACAAGCAGTTCGAAACCTGCCGACTGAAATTCGCCAACCGGGAAAACTTTCGCGGCTTTCCGCATATGCCGGGCAGCGACTTCGTGATTGCAAGAGCGGGAAGCTGACATGACGGCACGCGAGGAAATCGTCGCCGTGGCGCGCTCCTGGATCGGCACGCCCTATCGGCATCAGGCAAGCGTGAAAGGCGCGGGCAGCGACTGTCTCGGCCTTCTGCGGGGCGTCTGGCGCGAGGTGGTGGGCCCCGAACCCGAAACGCCGCCCGCCTATACGGCGGGGTGGGCGGAGGCGCCAGGCGGCGGTGGCGAGGAGACGATGGCGGAAGCGGCCAGGCGGCACATGACCGAAATCGGCGTCGGCGAAGCGCGCGCGGGCGACGCCGTGTTGTTCCGCATGCGGGCGAACGGGCCAGCGAAGCACGCTGCCATCCTGAGCGCGGAGAACCGCATGATCCATGCCTGGTCTGGCCGCGCGGTTGTGGAGACGGCGATGGGGCGCTGGTGGCACGCGCGGGCGGCCTGTGCGTTCCGCTTTCCCGGTGTGGAGGACTGACGGATGGCGACACTTGCCCTTTCGAGCGTGGGTTCAGCGCTCGGCAGCACGCTGCTGCCCTCGGGTCTGAGTTTTCTGGGCGCGACGATTTCCGGCGCGGCGATCGGCAGCGCGCTCGGCACGCTGGCGGGCTCCTATATCGACCAGCAGCTCTTCGGATCATCGGCGAGTGCGACGGGACCGCGGCTCGGCGACCTTCATGTGATGGCGTCGAGCGAAGGCGCGCCGATCCCGCGCGTCTATGGCCGCGCCCGGCTTGGCGGACAGGTGATCTGGGCGACGGATTATGTGGAGCATCGCAGCACGCGCTCGTCGGGCGGCGGCAAGGGGGGCGGTTCGCCGGCGAGCGTCACGGAATTCAGCTACACGGTTTCCTTTGCCGTTGCGCTTTGCGAAGGCGAGGTGACACGGATCGGCCGCGTCTGGGCGGACGGCAAGCCGCTCTCGCTTGCGAATGTGACATGGCGGCTTCACACGGGAAGCGAAACACAGGAAGCCGATCCGCTGATCGAGGCAAGCGAGGGCGATGCGCCTGCCTATCGCGGTACGGCCTATGCCGTGTTCGAGGATTTCGACGTTTCGCCCTTCGGCAACCGCATTCCGCAACTGAGTTTCGAAATCTTCCGCACGCTCGACGATGTGGAGGGGCTGGTGCGCGCGGTGACGGTGATCCCCGGCGCGGGTGAGTTCGTCTACGACACACAGGCGATACGCGAGATCCTGACCGAGACGTCGAGCCGCACGATCAATGTGCACACCTCGGGCGGGCAGGCGGATTTCGCCGTCGCGATGGACGAGCTCGAAGCGGCGCTGCCGAATGCGCGCGCGGTGTCGCTCGTCGTTTCCTGGTTCGGCAGCGACCTGCGCGCCGCCGAATGCGAGGTGCGCCCGAAGGTCGAACTGGCGCACAAGATCACATGGCCGGGTGCGTGGAGCGTGGCGGGCGTGACGCGCGGGGCGGCGCAGACGGTGAGCGAGGCGGACGGCAAGCCGGCATTCGGAGGCACGCCGTCGGATGCAAGCGTGATGCGCGCGATCGCGGACCTGCGCGCACGCGGGCTCTCCATCACTTTCTATCCCTTCCTGATGATGGACATTCCGGCGGGCAACGCGCTTCCCGATCCGTCGGGCGAGGGTACGCAGGCGGCTTATCCCTGGCGTGGGCGGATCCGGCCGGTGGGCGAAGCAGGTGCGGATGTCTCTGCCTTTTTCGGCAGCGCGACGCCGGGGGCCGGCGAATGGTCCTACCGGCGCATGGTGTTGCACTACGCAGCCCTTTGCGCGGCGGCGGGCGGCGTCGACGCCTTCCTGATCGGCTCCGAACTCAGAGGCCTGACGCAGGCGCGCGACGCGGAAGGAAATTATCCCGCCGTCGAGGCCCTGCGGACGCTCGCGGGCGACGTGCGCGGCATTCTCGGACCCGATACGAAAATCTCCTACGCCGCCGACTGGTCCGAATATCGCGGGCACGACATGGGCGGCGGCGCCTTTGCCTTCCATCTCGATCCGCTCTGGGCGGACGGGAACATCGACTTCGTCGGCATCGACATGTACGCGCCGCTGACGGACTGGCGCGACGGCCATGCGCATCTCGATGCGGCGGAGCATGGCTCGATCTACGACCCCGGCTATTTGCGCAGCCGCATCGCGGGCGGCGAGGGTTTCGACTGGTACTACGCGAGCGGCGAGGACCGCATGGCGCAGAACCGCACGCCCATCACGGACGGCGCCTATGGCAAGCCCTGGGTCTGGCGCGCGAAGGATTTGAAGAGCTGGTGGTCGAACGCGCATCACGACCGGCCGGGCGGCATCGAGGCCGCGTCGCCGACGGCATGGGTGCCGCAATCGAAGCCGATCTGGTTTACGGAACTCGGCTGCGCCGCCGTCGACAAGGGAACGAACGAGCCCAATGTCTTCACGGATGCAAAATCGTCGGAGAGCGCGCTGCCGCATTTCTCGCGCGGCACCCGCGACGACTTCATCCAGCGCCGCTTCATCGAGGCGGAAATGTCGTTCTGGGACGCGGGCCACGCCGACCACCCCGAAGGCGCGAACCCGGTATCCTCCGTCTATGGCGGGCGGATGGTCGATGCCTCGCGGATGTTTTTCTGGACCTGGGACGCGCGGCCTTTTCCCGCCTTTCCGGAGCGGAGCGACATCTGGGCGGATGCGGTCAACTGGAGGTTGGGTCACTGGCTCAACGGGCGCATGGGGGCGGCGCCGCTGCCGGCGCTCATTCGCGCGATCATGCGGGAGGTGGGGTTCGAGGATTTCGACGCGGGCGATCTTCACGGCGTCGTGGAGGGCTTCGTCATCGACCGCATCATGTCGCCTCGCGCGGCAATCGAACCACTGATGCTTACCGGTTTCTTCGATGCGGCGGAGACGGAGGGGGCGATCCGCTTCCGTCACTTTACAGGCGAACCTCTCGTAGTACTCGCGGCCGGGAATCTCGCCGTCGCGGAGGAGAGCGCGGCGCCCGGCTGGCGCCTCACGCGCGGTCAGGAAACGGAACTGCCCTTGTCCGCGAAGCTCACCTATATCGACGGCGGCGCGGATTACCGGCAGGCGGCGGTCGAGGCGCGCAGGCTTTCGGGCGGCAGCGAGCGCGTGGCATCGACGGCGCTTCCCATGGTGCTGTCGCAGGCCGAAGCGCAGATCGTCGCCGACGTCTGGCTGCAGAAGACATGGGTAGAGCGCGAAAGAGCGGAACTCGCGCTGCCACCGAGCCTGATTGCGCTCGACCCCGGCGACCACGTGACGCTCGATCTCGGAACGCGCGAGGCGGTTTACCGGCTCACAGGCGTGACCGATGCAGGCGCGCGCGAGGCGAATGCGGTTGCGAGCGAGCGAAGCCTTTTCGGCGCTTCGGCAGCGCCCGCTCGCGAGACCGTGCCCGCCACGGCGGAAAGCTACGGCGCGCCGCTGGTCGTGTTCATGGATTTGCCGCTCGTGACGGGGGAGGAAACGCCGCATGCGCCGCGCATCGCGGCGGCGGCCGATCCATGGGCGGGCGTGGCGGTCTACCGGGATGCGGGCGCGGGCTTCGAGCTCGATCTCGTGCTGCGCGCGCCCGCTACACTTGGACGGACGATGACACCGCTCGCGGCTGGCCCCACATCGCGCTGGGACGAAGCGAACCTCCTCACCGTTGCGCTTTCAAGCGGGACGCTCGCGAGCGCCGATGCGCTGGCCGTGCTTTCGGGCGCGAACCGGGCGGCGCTCGAAACGCCGGAGGGCGACTGGGAGGTGATTCAGTTCCGCGAGGCCGCATTGGTCGCGCCGGACACTTATGAGTTGCGCGGGCTTCTGCGCGGCCAGGCGGGCACGGAGGTGGCGATGCGTGCGCCGCTGGAAGAAGGTGCGCGCTTCGTGCTGCTGGACAGCGCGGTGGCGGAGCTTCGCCTTGCGGAGGAGGAACGGGGGCTTGCTCGCGACTGGACGGTGGGGCCGGCGCCGCTGCCCTACGACGATCCTGCCTATGTGAGCGTCAGGCGTGCCTTCGAGGGCGTGGGGCTGAGACCGCTGAGCCCCGTGCATCTTCGTGCAAGGCGCGAGGCGACGGGCGCGATCCGTCTCACCTGGGTTCGCCGCACACGCATCGGCGGCGACAACTGGACCGGGCTCGATGTGCCGCTCGGCGAGGAGATCGAGGCCTATGAAGTGGAAATCCGCGACGGAGAGACCGTGAAGCGCACGATCGCAGCTTCATCGGCCGAAGCTGTCTACGGCACGGCGGAGCAGACGTCCGACTTCGGCAGCACGGATTTCACCGGCCTCGACGTCACCGTCTATCAATTGAGCCGCGCCTTCGGCCGCGGCACCGGAAGGAGCACGCATCTTCATGTCTGACACGTTCCATCTCGGCCTTCCCTTTCTCGAAGCGGCGCAGGCACAAAAACATGTGACCGTGAACGAGGCGTTGCGGCGGCTCGATGCCTTGCTGCATCTCTCCGTCGCGTCGCGCACGCTTGCAAGCCCGCCTGCCGAACCGGAAGAAGGTGCGCGTTACATCGTTGCGGCCGATGCGGCGGAGGGCTGGGCGGGACATGAGGGAGAAGTCGCAGCGCTGATCGACGGCGCCTGGACTTTCTTCACGCCGAAAGCCGGCTGGCGCGCGCATGACGAAGCGGATGGCGCGCTGCTGCTTCACGACGGCGAAAGCTGGTCGCTATTTCCCGGCGGTTCCGGCCTTGCCGGTGCAAGCGGCGCGGCAACGAGCCTGACCCTCGTGGAGGGCGAGCATGAAGTGGGGACGGGCGCAAGCTCCGACACATCCTTCGTTATCCCCGACAGGGCCATCGTGCTCGGCGTGACCGGTGTCGTGACGGAGGCGATCACGGGCGCGGCATCCTGGAAACTCGGCGTTGCCGACGATCCAGCGCGCTACGGCAACACGATCGGCGTGAGTCTGGGCAGCACGGTGATCGGACCGAGCGGCACACCGCTCGCCTATTACGGCGCAACGGCTCTTCGCGTGACCGCCGAGGGCAGCGACTTCACAGGCGGCAAGGTGCGCCTCGCGATCCACTGCATAGAGCTGACCGGTCCGGAGTGGTGAGACCCGGACCTTGACGATGTTCCATCGTTGTTCTTAAATATAGGAATAAATACCTCATCAGGAGCCGTCAGGCATCATGCGCAGGCAGGTCAGATCGATCGGAAGGGAGGCGGGGCCAAGCGGGTTGGCCGATCTCGCGCTGACCCTTCGCGAGCTTGCCAAGGGCGAGGATGAGGAAGGACGCAGGGCGCTTGCCTGGGCGCTCGTGAACCGTCGGGCGTCGCCCGAAGACGCAGCTGACCGCGACTACATGCTGGCGCTGGCGGCGCTCTGCCGGGCGCTGGCAGATGCCGAAACGGACCCGACACAGGGCGCAACACGCTTCCATCCGCATACGGAATGCCCCGGCTGGGCGGCGAGGGAGACCCCGCGCGCGCTGGTCGGCGGCTATCTCTTCTACGCGCCCCGGGCAGCGGGGCTTCATGACCGAAAGGAGCTTTAAATGGACTATTTTCTGGGTGGTTTGCTCTCCGGCGCCTTCGCCGAATGGATCGAGGCAATTCTCGCCGTCGTCGGCGCGGCCTCGGCTGTGGCTGCCGCCACACCGACGAAAAAGGACGACACCGTCGTCGGCGCCATCTCTCAGGTGGTCGACCTGCTGGCACTCAATGTCGGGTACGCGCGGCGGAAATAGGCCGGTCCGCCTGCATTTCGATCGAATTCGAGGTTTTACTTTTAGTATTCGGTAAACCTTGAGGCTGCATAATCGCCATAACCAACCCCCTGCATCCAGGCCGAGCGCCGGACGGCAAAAGACAGATGGGGAAGCAGATGGCGAGGAAGATTTTCTATCATCGCAGATCCCGCCGGCGCGTCCTTGCGGCGGCGGGTCTTGCCCTGTCCGCGCTGGTGTTCTTCTCGGCCGGACTTTATGCGGGGTTTAATCTCGCATCCCTGTTCACGCCTGCGCACCTGTCCAGCACGACTGAACGAACGGCGTCGTTTGCCGCAGCGGAATTCTGACGCCGCCGTCTTCCCACCTCCAATCCCTCCCCAGACTTCTCCCAAAACCACGCAGACCTGCCGTTCCAATCCGGACAGCGGGGCCCATTGCTGCTAGAAAAACCGCCGCGGAAGAAAAACGGCAGGGCGGCGCGACATGGACCTTCATCTCAACGGCAAACGGGCACTCGTCTCGGGCAGCCATCGCGGTACCGGACGCGCCATCGCGCATGCGCTGGCACGCGAGGGCGCGCATGTGCTCGTTCACGGCTTCGAACTCGACGCGGCCGAAATTGTGGCTTCGGAAATTCGCCAGGCGGGGTTCCCGGCGAGCGCCGTTGCAGGCGACATCACGCGCGACGATGGCGCGGCCGCCGTTGCCGAAGCAGCAGGCGAAATCGATATTCTCATCAACAATTACGGCACGGCCGATGCGGGCTCGTGGACGCGCACGGAAACCGACGGCTGGATCGATGCCTATGAAAAGAACGTGCTCTCCGCCGTTCGCCTGACGCGCGCCTTCATGGGCGGCATGAAGGAGAAGGGCTGGGGCCGTATCGTCATGCTGGGCACCATCGGTTCGACGGAGCCCGCGGCGCGCATGCCGCATTACTACGCCTCGAAGGGCGCACTCGCGACAATGACCGTTTCACTCGCGAAGGAACTGGCGGGGACGGGCGTTACCGTCAATCTCGTCTCGCCCGGTCTCATCCGCACGAGGGAAGTCGAGGAACGCTTTCTGAAACAGGGCCGCGAGCGCGGCTGGGGCGAGACCTGGGAAGAGGTCGAGCCGCATGTGCTGAAAAGCTTCATGGGAAATCTGACCGGGCATATTCCGCTTCCGGAGGAAATCGCAAACCTCGTTGCCTTTCTGGCGAGCCCCCTTTCCGGCGCCATCGATGCGCTCAATATTCGCATCGACGGCGGCACGACCGCGCTTGTCACATAAGAAAAGACTGGGAGATTGAAATGCAGCCATTCCGGTTCGATCTTTGCGAACTGCCGGGCGAGACGGAAGGTCTCCGCGAGGAGATAAGGACTTTCCTCGCCGAGGAACTGCCGAAGATTCCGAAAGTGACACGGGCACAGACGTGGTCCGGATCGGATGCCGGCTTCAGCCGCAAGATGGGTGCGAAGGGCTGGATCGGCATGACATGGCCGAAGCAATATGGCGGGCATGAGCGAAGCTTCTTCGACCGCTATGTAATGCTGGAGGAAATGCTCGCGGCGGGCGCTCCGGTGGGTGCGCACTGGATCGGCGACCGGCAATCGGGGCCTCTGCTGCTGCGCTTCGGCACGGAAGAGCAACGCCAGAAAATCCTGCCGCGCGTCGCAAAAGGCGAATGCTATTTCTGCATCGGCATGTCGGAGCCGGATTCGGGTTCGGACCTGGCCGCCACGCGGACCCGCGCCGACAAGGTGGATGGCGGCTACAAGGTGAACGGCACCAAGCTCTGGACCTCGGGCGCACACACCGCGCATTACATGATCGGTCTTTTTCGCACCAACCTCGACCCGCAGAACAAGCATGCGGGGCTGACGCAGTTCCTCGTCGACCTCAAGAACACGGACGGCATCACCATTCGCCCCATCAAGGATCTGGCGGGCAATGCGCATTTCAACGAGGTCGTGTTTCAGGATGCCTTCGTGCCCGACGACATGATGGTCGGCACGGAAGGTGGCGGCTGGGGTCAGGTGACGGCGGAACTCGCCTTCGAGCGCTCGGGGCCGGAACGCTATCTCTCGAGCTTCATGCTGATGGTCGAGATGATCCGCGAACTCGAAAAGCGCGGTGGCATGGAGGACGCGCGAGAGATCGGCCGCCTCGTTGCGCATCTCGTGACGCTGCGCCAGATGTCGCTTTCGGTCGCGGGGATGCTCGAAAAGGGCGAGAACCCGGCCCTCGAGGCCTCGGTTGTGAAGGATCTCGGCGCGATCTTCGAACAGGACATGCCGGTGCGCGCGCATGAACTGCTGGGCATCGAGCCGATGGTGGGCGAGGGCAGCGACTACGAGCAGGTGCTCGGCTACCTCACGCAGACGGTGCCTTCCTTCTCGCTGCGCGGCGGTACGCGCGAAATCCTGCGCGGCATCATCGCCCGCGGGCTTGGACTGCGCTGAGGGAGAAAGCCATGAACGAATTGCAGACCATTCTGTCGGACAGCGTGAACGGGCTTCTCGCCGAACGCGTGACGAAGTCGCTCGTGCAGAAGGCGGAGGAGGGGGATTTTCCGGCCGCGCTCTGGAACGAGGTCGAAGCGAACGGACTGACCCGCGTGCTCGTGCCCGAAGCCGGGGGCGGGGCGGGCGGCACCTGGGCAGATGCCGCCATCGTGCTCAAGGCCGCGGGCGAACACGTCGCGCCGCTGCCGCTGGCGGATGCGCTGCTCGCGAACTGGTTTCTCGCAACGGCCGGCATCGAGGTGCCGGAAGGCGTCACGACGCTTCTTGAGGGCGACTTCACGCTCGACGGCGGCAAGCTCTCCGGTGTGGCGCCGCGCGTCTCTTTCGGGCGCAACGCGCGACATGGCGTCGCCATCGCGCAAGGCGAGGTGGTGCTGGTTTCGCTCGACGGAGCGGCGATCGAACATGGCATCAACGTCGCACGAGAACCGCGCGACCGTGTGGTGTTGAAGGGCGCGGCGGCGACGGCGAAGAAGGCCACGCTGCCCGCGAATGCAATGAGGCTTTACGGCGCCCTTATCCGTGCCTGCCAGATGGCGGGCGCGCTCGGCTATCTTTCGTCGCAATCGGTCGCCTATGCGAACGAGCGCACCCAGTTCGGCAAGCCCATCGGAAAGTTCCAGGCGATCCAGCAGCAGCTCGCCGTGCTTTCGACGCAGGCAGCCGCGTGTGGCGTGATCACCGACTACGCCTGTGCGCAGGCCGACAAGCGCGGGCACGATGCGGCATTCGAGATTGCCGCCGCGAAGATCCGCGTGGACGATGCATCGAGCATCGCGACGTCGATCGCGCATCAGGTGCACGGCGCGATCGGCTTCACCTACGAACACGGGCTTCACTTCGCGACGCGGCGCCTCTGGTCATGGCGCGCGGAGTTCGGCGCGGGCCGCGACTGGGCGGAAGAACTTGGCCGCGAAACGATTGCGGCGGGCGCCGACGCGCTCTGGCCGCGCGTGACCGCGAGATAGATTTCGATATCGCAAGAGGACAGAAGCCGATGAAAGTTTCCGAAGCCCTGAAGAGCCGCATCACCTGCCGCGCCTTTCTCGACAAGCCGGTGCCGGAAGAGACGGTGCGGCAAATTCTCGAGGAGGCGAAATATGCGCCGTCGGGCGGCAATCTCCAGCCCTGGCATGTCTATGTGCTGACGGGCGCCAGGCTGAAGGAATTTCTCTCGATCATCGAGACGAAACAGAAGGATGCTCCCTTCGGCGAGGGGACGGAATACGATATCTACCCGAAGGGCCTGACCGATCCCTACAAGGCGCGCCGCTTCAAATGCGGCGAGGACATGTACGCGACAATCGGTGTGACGCGCGAGGACAAGGCGGGCCGGCTGCAGCAGTTCGCGCGCAACTTCCGCTTCTTCGATGCGCCGGTCGCCATGTTCTTCGCCATCGACCGGCAGATGGGCCTTGGCCAATGGTCCGACCTCGGCATGTTCATCCAGTCGGTGATGCTCGCCTCCCGCGAGCACGGGCTTCACACGGCGCCGCAGGAAGCCTGGGCGATCTGGTACAAGACCGTCTCGGAATTCGTGGCCATTCCCGAGAACCTCATGCTCTTCTGCGGGATGGGCCTCGGCTATATGGACGAGGGCGCGCCCATTAATAAATTGCGGACCGAAAGGGCGCCGCTGGAGGAATTTGCGACGTTTTCCGGATTCTGAGTGGCGCTTCCTGAAAGATACATGCAAATTCCGTTCATCACGGGTTCAGCGTCGCTGGCTTAGGTACGGGGGCATGACGCAGACATCCACATGGATCGCCCTGACGATCGCCGCGGCCGCTCTTCTCTTCGGAGGGCTCGCCCCGGCTCGCGCGGATGAGGTCGTGCCGATCCCCGGCGCCGCCTCCGGGCTCCTGCAGGAGGTCCAGTGGGGCTATCACTCGGAGCAGGATAATGCGCGCGACGCCGTGCGATCGGGCAGGGTGATCTCGCCCGGTCAGGCAAAGCAGGCCGCGCTTTCCCGCTACCCCGGCAAGTTCCTCGACATGAGCTTCGGCGGGCAGACTTATCATGTGAAGATCAGGACACCGGACAACCGGGTCGTGGTGGTTGCGGTCGATGCGGTGTCGGGCCGCGTCATGGGCGCGCGATAGGCGCCCGGAGAGGCTCTGGACGGAGAAGAACATGCGGCTCCTGGTTGTCGAAGACGATCCCGATCTCAACCGCCAGCTCGTCGCCGCGCTGGAGGAAGCCGGCTATGTGGTGGACAGCGCGAAGGATGGCGAGGAAGGACATTTCCTCGGCGACACCGAACCCTACGACGCAGTGATCCTCGATCTCGGCCTGCCGGAGATGGACGGCGTGACCGTGCTCGAAAAATGGCGTCGCGACGGGCGCATCATGCCGGTGCTCATCCTCACCGCCCGCGACCGGTGGAGCGACAAGGTGGCGGGCTTCGACGCCGGGGCGGACGATTATGTGGCGAAACCCTTCTATATGGAGGAGGTGCTGGCGCGGCTGCGCGCGCTGCTCCGCCGGGCGACGGGCCATGCGACGAGCGAACTCGAATGCGGCCCCGTCCGCGTCGATACACGAAGCTCACGCGTCACAGTGAACGGCCGCGCGATCAAGCTCACCTCGCTCGAATATCGCCTGCTTGCCTATCTGATGCATCATCAGGGCCGCGTCATCTCGCGCACGGAACTCGTCGAACATCTCTACGATCAGGACTTCGACCGCGACAGCAACACGATCGAGGTTTTTGTCGGCCGTCTCCGCCGCAAGCTCGGCAAGGATGTGATCGAGACCGTGCGCGGACTCGGTTACCGGCTGGCGGCGCCCGAAGATGCGGTCTGACAGCCTCGCCTTCAGGCTCATCGCCGGTGCCGCGCTCTGGAGTGGCATCGCCCTCATTGCGGGCGGGCTGACGCTTTCGGCCATCTTCCGGAATTCCGTGGAGCGCAGCTTCGACGCCCGGCTCGACGTGCTTCTCGACAGCCTGATCGCGACCACGGAAGTGAACGAGGAAGGCAATCTCGCCCGAACCCGCGCGCTCTCCGAGACGCGCTTCGACCTCGCCTATTCCGGCTGGTACTGGCAGATATGGCCTGTGGCCGCCCGCCCCGCACAACGCTCGCGTTCGCTGTTCGACCAATCGCTCGACCTCGCGCCTCTCCAGGATGCGAAGCGCAGCGAGAACGGGCTCGCCGTCTTCGATACGCTGGGCCCGGAGGCGCAGAAGCTGCGCGTCGCCGAACGTCGCGTGACGCTGCCGGATTACGATGTGCCCGTTTCCTTCGCCGTGGCGGGCGACCGTTCCGAGATGAACGAGGAAATACAGGGCTTCAACACCTGGGTCTTCATCGCCATGGCGGCGATGGGCGCGGGACTTCTCGTCGCGCTGCTGATCCAGGTCCAATTCGGCCTGCGTCCGCTCGAGCGCGTCCGCTTCTCGCTCGCGCAGATACGCTCCGGACGCGCCACCAGGCTCGACGGCGAGTTCCCGGCGGAAATAGAGCCGCTTGCCGAGGAGTTGAACGGACTTCTGGAAGGTAACCGCGAGGTGCTCGAACGGGCGCGAACGCATGTCGGAAATCTCGCACATGCGCTGAAGACGCCGCTCAGCGTGCTGACGAACGAGGCGCGCATGCATGACGGTCCTTTCGGTGAGACCGTGGACCGCATGGCTCGGCAGATGCGCGAACAGATCGACCACCACCTTGCCCGCGCACGCATGGCTGCCTCCGCGAATGTTCTGGGTGCGCATACGCCGGTAGAACCGGTTCTCGAACGAATCGTGCTGGCGCTTGAGCGGATATATGAGGACCAGGGCATCTCGATCGAACTCGATTGCCCGGACGAGGCCGGCTTCCGCGGTGAGGCGCAGGATCTTGAGGAGGTGGCGGGAAACCTTCTGGACAATGCGTGTAAATGGGCGAATGCGCGGGTGCGCATGACCGTGATCCCTGATGCGGCGATGCGAAAGGCGCGGCCGTTCCTTTGCCTGCGTGTCGAGGATGACGGACCCGGCCTTCCCGAAGGCGCACGCAATGCGGTGCTGAAGCGCGGCGCACGCCTCGACGAGACGAAGCCCGGCTCCGGCCTCGGCCTCTCCATCGTGACGGAGATCGCCGAACTCTACGGCGGCGAACTGAAATTCGAGACCTCGGCGCTCGGCGGCCTTCGCGCCGACCTCTATCTGCCATCTGCCGCAGCCTGAAAGGCGAGGCAGGGAGCGGCGCAAGCTGAACGCCACATGAACGGCGCATTCAGCGCCCGCTCAAGAGCGGCCTTCTATCTTCATGACCATCGGATCAACCAATCGGGAATTGGGGTACGTGTCATGAAGATCAAAAGCACACTTCTTGTTGGCGCCCTTGCTGTGGCGCTTGCCGGCTGCCAGACAGGTGACCCTTACGGTTATAGCGGCGGCCCGAAACAGGGCATCGGCACGCTGGCGGGTGCCGTCGCGGGCGGCCTCGCCGGCTCGCAGATCGGCGGCGGCTCCGGCCGCCTCTGGGCGACGGGCGCGGGCGTGCTGATCGGCGCGCTGGTGGGCAACAATATCGGCCGCAGCCTCGACCGTGCCGACCAGACCTATCTGCAGAACGCGTCCTATGGCGCCTTCCAGACAGGCCAGCCGACGCAGTGGCGAAACCCGCAGAGTGGCAATTACGGCTATGTCGAACCCGGCCGCTCCTACCAGGCTGGTGGCGGCTACTGCCGCGAATATACCCAGACCGTCTATATCGGCGGCCGCCCTGAAAGCGCATACGGCACGGCGTGCCGCCAGCCGGACGGAAGCTGGCAGATCGTGAACTGACCGGTCGGTTGCTTGAATGAACGGCCGAGAGGCCGTTCGGCCTCACCCTCGGTGAAACCCGGCCCCCCGAACCGCGCCTGGGTGAGGCCACCTTTTTGAAGAGACGCCGACGTGAAAAGGCCGCCGCTTTCCATCGGGAAGGCGGCGGCCAGTTCGGAACGGCAGCGACGCGGTCTCCATTATGTTATCTGCGGGACCGCCCCGTTTGCACCAATCTGTTCATCTCGAAGAGTCGCCGCGCCGTTGCCGGTGCGGCGATAAAGGATAAAGGCTCAGGCAGAAAGGCCCCCAGAAGTGTCCGGCTCTTCCTGCCTCGCCACACGACCCTCTATCGAGATCGAAACTTTGGCGATGGCAAACGGCGTCAGCAAACCGTTAGACATCGGATCACCTCCTTTCAATTGTTGAACCAAGGATCTCCAGCGTGAATCCGGTTCGCCGTCGCGTCAAGGAAATGTGTGTGAAGCTTCCGCACATACTGCATCCGGTGTGCCCGGGCGCGGTTTAGCGGGCATTTTTGCGATGCGTGGACGGCGCTCGGCTCGCCGCGCCGTCTGCCGCCGCACGGGCGAAGAACCGTTTTCGTCATCGGTACGAATCAAGGGGTTAACGGGCCGCCGTTGCCGAGAGGGTTTTCTCGGGTTCCGCCTCGTCCGCGGCCATGAGCGATGCGATAGTCACGGCGTCGATCACCTCCGCCTGCCGTTCGTCGAGCTGCTGGAAGAAGGCTTCGATGCGAGGTTCGTGAGCAAGGCTGCTGTCGGAGATGCTGCGGTTGTAGCGTTTCGTGCGGACAGCGGCGAAGACGTCGGCGAGCTTCGTCTTGTCGGCCGGACAGCACGGTACGAAACGGCTCGGCGTACCCGTGGCGAAGGTCAGGAGCCCAGCCTCGCAAAGCGCTTCGGCTATTTCCCCCATCGACTCCATCGGCACATGAAGCCGCCGGGCCAGCGTTTCCTCGGTCCAGGGCGCTTGGCCGCGATCGAAGGCATCGTGCACAAGCAGAAGCGCCTGCACGGCCATGCGGTCCAGTTGGCGAAGCGTGAGAAGGCTCACGCCCGCATGCGGCGAGAGATAGGCCCGGTTCTGGTAGTAAAAGGCAATCGAGCAACCGCCAAGCAGGATGAGCCAGGCCGCATAAAGCCAGATCATGAAGAAGACGAGGCTCGCGAATGCAGAGTAGATCGCGACATATTGCGCTGACTTCACGACGAATGTGGCGAAGGTCCAGCCTGCCGCCCCCCAGGTGATGCCGGCGACCGTTGCACCGACCACGGCCGCATCCGCTTTCACCCGTGTGTTCGGGATCATGATGTAGATGAAGCTGAAGGCCGTGATCAGGACGGCATAGGGGAGGAGGCGGCTCGACTGCTCGAGGATATAGCGAACCGCTTCATACTCCGCGAGAGCGCCCACGAAGGAGTTCGAAACGGCGCCTGCCATGATGCCGAAGACGGTGAGCACCAGCAGCGGGCCAAGAACGCTCATGCTGACGATCTCGGTGAACTGGCGCGCAAACGACCTGCTCGCCTCCACGTGCCAGATGCTGTTGAACGAGGCCTCCACCTTGTTGATGAGCGAAATCACCGTGTAGAGCAGGAAGGCGAAACCCACCGTGCCGAGCACGTTGACGTTCACGCGCTGCACAAATTGCATCATCTGCTGCGTGATCTCGGCGCCCTGATCGCCAAGCGGTGCAAGGAAGTCCGCCAGCATGGTCTCGATGTAGCTGTCGAAACCGAAGGCGCGGAAGACGGCGAAGGCGATCGCGAGAGCGGGCACGATGGAAAGCAGCGTCGTATAGACGAGGCTCATCGCGCGCAGGCTGAGTGCGCCGCCGAGAAGGTCGCGCACCACTGCCCAGCCGATCCTGGCCGCAAGAAAGAGCGACCTTTGCCAGAACGGCAATTCGCTCAACGGGCGGTCCCAGACGAAGGCGTGGGCGCTTTCCAGAAGCGTGTAGGGTCCGAACATGAGCCTATGCTAGCTGCGCGCCGCCGCTTCGGCCAGCTTCCGGGAGCAGTTACGAAAAGGCCCTCCGCCGGTTAAGGGGAGGGCCTTGGACGTCTCAGCGCGGGCGCGGCCGCACTTGCTGATGCCGGTATCAGCCAAGAACCAGATTTTCGGCGGAGAAGCGGCCATTGCGCCCCTCGACCAATTCGTACTGGATCTGCTGACCCTCCTGCAGGGATTTCTGGCCGGCGCGCTCGACGGCAGAGATGTGGACGAAGATGTCCTTACCGCCATCCGCCGGCGCAATGAAACCATAACCCTTAGTGGCGTTAAACCACTTCACGACTCCGCTAGCCATAGTGCCTTGAATGCCTCGTATAGGAATAAAGAACGGACACCAGCCTGACGATGGCATCCGGGGAAAAACGCTACCACCGAATTTTCCCGCGGCCTATCGAAAATCTCGGGCCGCGCCACCAGTTTTTACGGATGGTTTGACGGCGCTTTCCCACGGTTTTGCGGGGTACGGAACCAAATTTTAAGCATGCTCCGGTTAGCCTGAGGATTACCTGAAATAAGGCGGCAATCCCGGACCGGTCGCAGAGCCGGCCGAGGAAATCCGCCAAAGCCATCGAATGTGTCGCGAACGCCGATGATGACGGAACAGCAAGCATCGATCAGACAGAAGCTCGCCAGCTACCTGGCGCAGCTCCCGCAGCCGGCTGTCCTGAAGCTCGCCTCCGGTCTGGAGCGGGAGCGGCTGCGCGGTACGGCCGGATTGCCCTACGAGATGATCCTTTCCGGCCTTCGACCGCTCCTCGCATCCTTTACGGGAAAACGGCCGGGCGCGCCGGATGCGGTGCGCCAGTTCTGCCGGCCGTTCGAGGATTTGCTTGTCGACGCAGACGAAGACGGCGTGCGGCAGGGGCGGATCTCCCGCTCCTCCGTCATGCGTGTCTGGGCCTGGCTCGAAGACGATCTGATGCCGGATGCCTTGCCCGACCTGAAGGCGCGTATCGCGGACCATACGTTGAAGGGCGACGACATCGCGCTGGAAGCCGCCGTTGCCGTCATGCATGCGTCGGCGGCCTCGGCCATTCGCGCGGCCATCGAGGAAGCGCGCCAGGACGCGGCGAAGCGCAAACAGGCCGAGAAGCGCCTCGGCGGCGAAAGCGGCCTCGAGGATGCCTGCGAAATCGCGAGCGTCCTGTCGGTCGCACCGTCCATGCTGCAGCTTCAGGCCGAACTGCCGAAGCGGATCGACGACTTCAGCGACGGAATGGTCGCCATCCTGAAGGACGCCTACGAAAAATTGTCGGACGTGTCGGCTGCCGACGCTCTCTATCTTCCCTTCGCGGTGATGGCACGCCTCAAGGAGCCCTCGCAGATCCTGCGTTTCGTGCGCAAGGTGGCGCATCAGCGCAACGACATGATCATCAGCCGTTGCGAGCTGTCGGTATTTGGCGAACATCTGCTGGCGGACATGGAGCAGATTGCCCGCCGCACCGATGCGTTGCGTCCCGGTCATGCCGATCTCGACGTCCTTCTGGACGATGTCCGGCGCTTCGCACACCTGTCGAAAGGATTTGCAGCGGAAATCGACCTTCGCCGCAACGGCGAATGGGGCCAGCGCCTGCTTGCGACGCGGGCGCGCCTGTCAGCCGCCATTTCGCAGGAAATGTCGCGCTTCGAGACGGAACTCGTTCGCGCCTTCCCGTTTCACCAGTTCGGTCAATATGGCCGTGGCGGTCCGATGCGGCCCGACGTCGCCAAGGCGCCCGATCCGGCGCGGCTCGAGAGGGTGATGGCCTGCCTTCGCTTCGTGAACGGTGTCACGCCGATCTGCGAACCCCTTGGCGCGCAGAGCCATTGCCGCAGCATACGCCAGCAGATCGACACCTATCTTGCCTCCTACGAGGACCGGTTGCTGGAAGAGTTGCGTGTTGCACGCGGTTCCGCCCGCACCAACGCTCAGGATTTCGTCGAGGCCGCGGCCAGGCTTCATGAAACGATCGGTGAGGATGCGCAGGCGGAAATTTTGCGCCGTCGCGGGCAGGTCGCTGCCCAGGGCTGAAGCTCAGCGCGAGGCGAATTCCCCCTCATAGGCGAACAGGCCGTGCGTGCCGCCCGTGTGAAGGAATATCGCCGCTTCCTTTTCCGCATATTTTCCAGACATGATCTGCCCGATGAAACCCGCCATACCCTTTCCGGTATAGACGGGATCGAGCAACACGCCTTCCGTCCGCGCGACGAGTTCGACAGCCTCTCTCATTCCGGGCGTCGGCAGGCCGTAGCCCTCGCCTAGATAATCGCCATCGAGATCGATCGATCCGGCGGGAGGCGTGGAGGCATCGAGAAGTGTGGCCGTCTTGCAGGCGAGGGCGTGTATCCCTTCCGCCATGGCCGCCTTGTCCTGACGATAGACGTTGATGCCGGCGATAGCAGGCCCGCTGCCGCGAAGTGCCGCGCCGGCAACAAGACCGGCCTGCGTCCCCCCGCTTGATGAGGCGTGGACGAGGACCGTCTTGCCGAGGCCGAGCGCTTCCGCCTGTTCGGCAAGTTCGAGATAGGCCCGAGCATAGCCGAGCGACCCTGTCGGGCTCGACCCGCCGACGGGCACGAAATAGGCCTTGCCGCTGTTTGACTCGATCTCCTTGAAGAGTTCGCCGAAGACGCTCCCCGCATCGGCGTCTCCGGGTTCGACGCGGACTTCCGCACCGAGAATTCGGTCGAGCAGAAGATTGCCTGACTTGCGATAGGCCCGGCCCGAGTAGGGCACCGTGTCGAAGAGAACGAGAATGCAGGAAAGACCGGCCGCCGCCGCTGCCGCCGCTGTTTGACGGGCATGGTTCGACTGCAATGCACCCGTCGTCACTACCGTATTGCAGCCCTGCGCCAGAGCCTCCCCCAACAGATACTCGAGCTTGCGCGTCTTGTTGCCGCCCGTCGCAAGTCCGGTGCAATCGTCTCTTTTGACGAAGAGGCGGGGGACATGTTGCGCGCCTCGCGCCTTGAGCGCCTCGCGCAGGCGGTGCATCTCGACGAGCGGCGTCGGCAGATGGGCGAGCCTGAGATGTGGGAATTCGGTGAGCGTTTTCGGCATGGATCAGATGATCCCTTCCGAACGGAAAGCCGAAATTTCTTCTGCGGTGTAGCCGAGTTCGCCGAGAATGACGTCGGTATGCTCGCCGAGCAAAGGCGCGCGCTCGCGAACGGACGCCGGCGTACGCGAGAGCCGGAGCGGCGTCTCCATGACGGGCGCCGGGCCGGGAAGACCGGGGAAGGCGAGGGGCTTGAGATATCCCATTTCCTTGATATGGCGGTCGTCGAGGGCTTGCTGGGGCGAGTAGACGGGCCCCGCCGGAATGCGCGCCGCCTCGAGTTCGGCAAGCGCTTCTTCCGTCGTGCGGGTTTCCGCCCAGCGCTGCGTTCGCTCGGAGAGGATTTCGCCATGGTCGCCGCGCGCGAGGTCATCCTTGAAACGCGGGTCGGTAAGCCATTGATCCTCGCCCATCAGTCGCGCCCAGCGCTTGAAGAGCGGCATGCCAATGACCTGCACCAGTATCCATCCATCCTTGGTGCTGACGATGTCTGCCGGGCCGGCATAAGGCGAACGATTACCGATGGCAACGCGGTTCGTTTTGCGGAGGTCCTGCTCGATCAGATGAAAATTGAAATAGGCCAGAGCCGTCGAAAGCAGCGAACCTTCGACAACTTGCCCCTTGCCGGATTTCGCTCGCTCCATCAGTGCCGCCATGGTCCCGAATGCGGAAAGCGATGCCGTGCCGAAATCGACCCAGGGCGCATAACTTTTAACCGGCTCCTCCGGATGGCCCGTCAGATAGGCCGCGCCCACCATCGATTGCGCGACGCCGTCGAAGCCTGTCCGCTCGCTATAGGGCCCGCCGTGGCCGAAGGCCGAAACCGTGGTGAGAATGATGTCGGGCTTTACCGCCGACAGGGTTTCGTAATCGAGGCCCATCGCTTTCAGCGTCGAGGGCGGCAGGTTCGCCACCACGACGTCCGCCGTGGCGACGAGGCGGCGCACGATGCTCCGGCCGGTTTCTGTCATGGGATCGAGGGTGAGACCGCGTTTGTTACGGTTCATCTGGAGGAACATCGCGCCTTCACCGCCTTCGCCAGGTCCCGCTTCTGGCACGATCGGCTGAACGAAGCGGTCCTCCGACCCCTCGCGCCGCTCGATCCGGATAACCTCGGCACCCAGGTCGCCCAGAAGAGCCGCGCAGTAAGGCCCGGCAATATAGCGGCCGAAGTCGAGTACGCGGACGCCCCCCAGAATTCCCCCGCCGCCACTTCTTTCGCCCGCCATGACGTTTCCCTCCGGTTTCGCTTCCCTGTCTCATTTTCGGACAGGCTTGGCTGCGCAAACGATAGGCAAGGCCTCGCCATTGAGAAAGGCCGTGCAACCAAATTTTGCATTTTATTTAGTCTTTGATCCCTACTCTACGCGCGCTGGGATCGCAGGAGGAGCGCCCCGGACGCGACGGAATGAAGAGGGGACGCTTGCGTGACGCGGTCGGTTGACACGATGGGAGAGGCTGTACCTGCACTTCGGCGAGAGCCGGAGAGCGAACCGGCCTATCGTTGGACGGGCGAATTTGCCGATCCCGTCCTCGAAGACAATTATATCCGTGCGAGCTGGACCGAAATTCGTTCCCGTCTCGGCGCGGTGCTGATCGCCGTCTATGTCTTCGTGAGCTGGATGGTATTCGATTTCGTCGCGCTCGGTTTCTCCTGGTCCTTCGCCGCGTTGACTTTCGGTCGTTTCGCCGCTCTGGGATCCATATTGCTGGCGTTGAAATATTTCCGCGAACCCGAAGACCGGCGCTCCTTCATGGCCTGCGCCTTTCTCACCCAGCTTCTCGTCGCGCTCGTCGCACCGCTGTCGCTCATGCTGAGCCAGGTCGATTTCGCCGCTGCGCTGCTCAGCGTCGTCGTCGTGCTTTTCGCATTCTATATCGGCGTACCGACACGCCTCGCGGCCAATCTCTTCCTCTCTTCGGCGCTTTGCGTTGGCTTCATAGCAGTTACGCCGTCGCTCGCCGATGTCTCACTGATCACTTTGCTCGAGATATGCCTTCTTTTCGGCGTCGTGAATGCGATCGGGGTCGAGATGGTGCGGGCGGCAAACCGCTTGCGACGGAGCGGCTTTGCGACATTGCTGCGTCAGCAGGAACTCTACGACGAATTGAAGCGGGAAGTGGGTGTTCGCCAGGAGGCGGAGCAGGCGGTTCGCGCTACGGAGGAAAGCTTCCAGAGCATTTTCTATGCGGCCCCCCTGCCGATTGCGCTGGTCGACCCGGCAACTTTCCATGTGATGCAGGCGAATATGGCCGCGCTGAAACTCTTTGGCATCGAGGAAGGCGACGTTGCCGATCTCGATGTGCGCAGGCTCTTCGAGGACGAGGACCTGTCGGGACGTCTCGACAGGCTCATCCTGACGGGCCGCGCCGGATCGCCGTTCGAACTCAGTATGAAGCGTATGGATGGCTCGACCATTCACGTCCTTGTTTCGGCAGCCACCCTGCACTTCCAGGGTCGTCGCGCCATGCTGATCGGCATTCAGGATGTGACCGCGCGCCGCAAGGAAGCGGAAGCGTTGCGGGATGCGCGCGACCAGGCGACGGCGGCAAGCCGCTCCAAATCCGAGTTCCTCGCGAATATGAGCCATGAACTCCGGACGCCTCTCAACGCGATTATCGGCTTTTCGGAGGCGCTTGAGCGCGAACTTTTCGGTCCTGTCGGTAATCCTCGCTACCGGGAATACGCGGAAGACATCCACAATAGCGGTGTCCATCTCCTGAGCCTCATCAATGACATTCTCGATCTCTCGAAGATCGAGGCTGGGCACTTCAAGCTTCACGAGGACGAGACCGAGCTTGACCATGTTGTTGAGTCGGCGACGCGGATCGTCCGCCACCGCGCACAGCAGGCGAATATCGACATTGAATGCAAGATGCCGGGGCCGCCGATCGTCGTTGTTGTTGATGAGCGAGCGCTAAAGCAGATTCTCATCAACCTCGTATCGAACGCCGTGAAATTCAGTCCGGACGGAAGCGCGATTTCGATCTCCGGACAGGTCACCGCGCAATATCTGCGCATTTCCGTGACCGATCAGGGCGCTGGGATCGCGGAGGACGATATTCCCCGCGCGCTGACGCCATTCACGCAGCTCGATGGGTCGCTCTCGCGCCAGCATGAGGGAACGGGCCTCGGTCTGCCGCTGGCAAAGCACCTCACGGAACTGCATGACGGTACGCTCTCGATCGAGAGCGAGCTTGGCAAGGGCACCACGGTGCATGTCGACCTGCCGCTCTCGCGCGTCGTCAATCGCGGGACGCCGAAGGAGACAGCGGTTCTCTGACCGCTATTCTCTTTCGCCGGGACGATAGCTTTCCTCGATATGGCCTTCGAGCTCTTCCCGCGTGAACCTGACAGGCTTCGTCCGCATTCCGACAAATAGCGGCGACTGGTCGTCATAATGTGGCGAGGACCGGTCGAGCGTCGCCGTGCCGAAGGGGTGTATGCTTTCGGATCTGAGCTTCCCGTTTCGATCCCATTCCACGAACATGATGAGCGTGTCGCCGCCATGTGCGGTGAGAGTTCCATCCTCCTCGCGTGACGCGTAGATGGCGCGCAGGATATCGGGGCCGCCATCGACTGGAAGATCGACCGATCCCCGTCGAAACCGGTTGACCTCGCCCCATTCGGGATCGAGCCGGCCGAAACGGGTTTTCAGCCGCGCTATGGCTTGCCGGAGTTTCTCCTCCGGGTCCGGGGGCGTTTCTCCGCGGATGCGGGCGCTGATGACAGGCTCGGCCGCCAGAATGGCGAGGGCGGCGCCGCGGTTGTGAACGTCGGCGCTACGATCCCACTCGCGCAGGATGTTCTGCGCTTCCACCATATCTTCATCGCCATTGGCATCGACAGCGATCAGTTCAGCTATGAGCTTCGCCATGGCGGAGTCGTTGCTGTAGTCGAGATCGAATTTGTAGGTACGGAACTCATCTCCTGTGATGGAGCGGTCCTCGCCATAGGTCTCCTCGATGCGAAGGGCGCGGTTCGTCATGTCGGTCTGAATGCCGAGCATTTCCGGAAATGTCGCTGGTTTCAGGTTGTCGTTCGCCGCCGTCGCCCGGAAGGGCGTGTTGTTTGCGTTGAACACATAACCGGCGTTCGGATTGATCAGCTTCGGGACGTGATTGAAGGGGATGTAGCCCCGCCAGATGAGCGATGAGTCATCGCCCGGCAAAACACCCGCCCAATCCGGCCCGTTCTTCCGGTCCGGAAACTGCGCGTTGTAGACATAGGCAATGTTCCCCTGCGCATCGGCATAGATGTAGTTGATGCTCGGAAGCGCTTGCAGCTTCATCGCCTCGATCCATTCACCGAGATTTCGCGCCTTGTCGAGAGCGTAATATTGCTCGACCTGACCCATCTCTCCCATGCCGGCATAGCGCACGGCGAAGACGCCGTTCGGCGTCCTTAGCACCGGTCCATGTTCCGAGCGCAGCACCTCGCGCTCCACAGTCCACCAGAACGGTCCCCAGAGGTCGACGCGGATCGTCGCTACGCTCGTTTCGAAGTCCCGCCACTCGCCGTCGAGGAGATACTGGTCTTCGTTATCGGGATTGATCGTGAGCCGGTAAATGTCGGCGAGGTCGGGCTCGTTCACTGTGTTTGCCCAGCCGAGCGTCGCATTGTGTCCGTGCAGCATGAAGGGCGACCCGGGAAAGAAGCCGCCCGCCACATGCCAGCCTTCCTCGCTTTCGATCACCGCTTCATACCAGGCAACGGGCCCGGCGAAAGGCTGGTGCGAGTTGACGAGAAGCCGCGTCGCGCCGTCCGCAGAACGGGCAGGGCTCACCGCGACCCCGTTCGAGCCGATGGGAAAAGGCTTCTCCGAGGGAAGAAACGCATCGACACCTTCTTTGGAGAGACCGGCCTCACCACCGATCTTTCCCTCGAACACCGCAAGCAACACCTTGTCGAGGCCATAGAAGAAGGGCGTCTTGAACACGAAACCTGCCGCGACGTCGCGCCCCGTCATCGGCAGCGTTCCCGGAACGACTTCTTCGGGATGAAGCGCGGCATAATAGTTCACGCCATCGGCATAGGCCTCGATGACCTCGCGCACTTGCGGCGAGAGATCGCTCTCGTAGCGTGCTTCGACTGCTTGCCAGACGCCCATCAGATTGACGAGATAATCCGTCACTGCGGCCCGCTCGCCTTTCACGGAGGCAAGCTGCCCCCGCGTGGCGATGAGGACTTCCTGGATCGTCGCAAAGTCGTCTTCCGAATGGGCATAGCCGAAGCCGAAAGCGGCATCTGCATCCCGCTTGCCGAAGACATGCGGCACCCCCCATTCGTCGCGCGCGATCGTCGCGTCATAGGCAGCGGCCTTTTCGATGTAGGGGGCCGGATCGAGCGGTGGAGGTGCCTCCATTGCGCTGCGTGCGAGAATGACGGCGAGGGCGGCCGCCACAATGGCGGCCAGTCCGAACAATCCTGTCTTTGCGATGCGCAGCAAGCGTTTCTCCTTTTTACCGGCCGGGCGCAGCCTAGCCCACCGCCCGATTCCGTCAAATCCAGGCTTCTCGGGGTTGGCGTGCTGCGTCCCTCCGCCGCTTTCGGCAGCGCCGTGAAACCTCTATACAGGCTCGTCAATCGACACGATTTTCAAAAGGGCGGTTTTCGTGCTGCTTCCGGCAAACGACATATTTCTCTTCCTCGGCTTTGCGGCGCTCACGGGCCTCGCGCTCTGGCTGATGCTGCGTCCGCTGCGCGCCGGGTCGCAGGCGGCGGAGGCAGATATGGGCGACAGCGAGGTCGCGCTCTATCGAGACCAGCTGGAGGAGATTGAGCGCGATCTCGAACGCGGCATCATCGGCGCGAGCGAGGCGGAGGCCGCACGCATCGAAGTGTCGCGCCGCTTGCTTGCGGCAGACGAGGAGCGCATGCGGATGCGGCGCACCGGCACCGCCGATCCGCGCTGGCGAAAGGGGACGGCGCTTGTCCTTGCGCTGGCCGTACCCGCTCTCGCAATCATTGTCTATCTCGCCGAAGGCTCGCCGGGCATGGAAGGCCGGCCGTTCGCCGAGCGCATGAACGTGCCGCCGGAGGAACTTCCGCTTGAGGGTTTGGTGCTGCGGATCGAACGCCATCTCAAGAAGGAGCCGGACGATCTGCACGGTTGGGAACTGGTCGCGCCCGTCTATCTTCAACTGGGCCGTTTCGAGGAAGCGGCCAATGCCTGGAGCCGCGCCATGATGGTGGGTGGCGTAACCTCCGGCCGCCTTGCCGCGCGCGGTGAGGCCCGCGTCATGGCGAATGACGGCATCGTCGGTCCGGCGGTAAAACGGGACTTCGAGAAGGCGGTGGAACTCGATCCGCTGGAGCCGCGCGCGCAATATTTCCTCGGTGTCGCCGAGCTCGACGCCGGGAACCGCGACGCGGCCCTTGAACGCTGGAAGAAGCTGCTTGCTTCCGCGCCCGAGGATGCGGCCTGGGCGGCCGCGCTTCGCGCACGGATCGCCGCCGTCGAGCGCGGCCCTGCGATGTCGGCTGCGGACGAACCGATGATTCGCGGCATGGTCGAAGGTCTCGCCACCCGGCTGCAGGAAAATCCGGACGATCTCGACGGCTGGCTGCGGCTCATTCGCTCCTACAAGGTCCTGAACGAACCTGCGATGGCGCGCGAGGCCATTGCCGGTGCAAGAGCCGCATTTACGGGAGACGAGGCCGCGCTCGCCCGGATCGCAGAAGCCGAAAAATCGCTCTCCGACTAATCCCCGGTCTGTCCTGCCGCGCTGTAGGATTGCAACTGACTCACACAAGGCAGGACGGGGCAGGGCACCATGCTGAGCGAACGGCAGAAGGAAACGGCAAAGGCGATCGTCAATATCTTCGAGACCGGCTCGGCGCGCGGCGATTACGCACGCGTCACACTGTTCGCGGGCGATAGCGGCCATCTCACCTATGGCCGCGCCCAGACGACGCTGGGCAGCGGCAATCTTCACCTTCTCCTCAAGTCCTACTGCGCTTCGTCTCAGGCTTTGCACGCGCAGGCACTGCGGCCTTACCTGCCGCGCCTTGCCGACATCGATCTCCGTCTCGACACCGACCGGGCCTTCTGTAACCTGCTAAAGGATGCGGGCGCCGATCCCATGATGCGGGAGACGCAGGACGCCTTCTTCGACCGCGTCTACTGGACGCCCGCCGTTGCTGCAGCGGAGAAAATCGGCCTCGGCGAAGCGCTCTCCGTCGCCGTCGTCTATGACAGCGCGGTCCATGGCTCATGGAGTGCGATGCGCGACCGCACCGTGGCGAAAGTCGGCCTGCCGGGGAAGGCGGGCGCCAGGAAGTGGACGCAGGCCTATATCGCAGAGCGGCGCGCATGGCTCGCCAGCCATGCCAACAGCCTGCTCCGGAAGACGGTTTACCGGATGGATGCCTTCGCCGCCCTCGCGGCGGCGGGCAATTGGTCGCTTGCCCTGCCGGTGACGGTGCGCGGCGTTCGCATCGGGGAAGATGTTTTGGGCGCACCCAGGCCAGCGCCCGTTCCCGTTTCGGCCGATGACGCCGCAACGCGCACGCTCCGCCTCACCGAGCCCAGAATGACGGGCAACGACGTGCGCGCCCTGCAAGAGGCGCTGGTCAAGGAGGGCTATGCCCTCAATTGTGACGGCGTGTTCGGCGAGAACCTCGAAAAGGCGCTGAAGTCCTTTCAGCGGGAATTCGGTCTTGTCGACGACGGTGTGGCAGGGACGGCCACCCGGCTGATGCTCGGGATCTGACGGCTGAGCCCGAAAACCCTTCCCCCGCGACGATTTAGCGGTTTCGCCGGCCGCTTCAGCCGGGCTATATCTCTCCCCGCTGGCCGTATCGCGGCCTGAGACGGGAGCGAAACATGACGCGCAAACAGCGCCGCGCCACATTCATCTTCGTCAGCCTTGGCATTCTGGGCCTTGCTGCCGGGCTCGTGCTCTTCGCACTGAGCGACAGCGTCACCTTCTTCTATAGCCCGAGCGACGTCGCCGAACGAGGCGTGGAGCCCGGCGAGCGCATTCGCCTTGGCGGTCTCGTGGAGGAAGGCTCGTTTCAGAAACTGGGCGATGCGACCGTCCGTTTCAATGTAACCGATTTCGTGGAAACGATGACCGTGACCTACCGCGGCGTCCTGCCGGACCTGTTCCGCGAAGGGCAGGGCGTCGTGGCCGAGGGCACCGTTCAGGCGGATGGCAGCTTCACCGCCGACAAGGTGCTCGCCAAGCATGACGAGAACTACATGCCACCCGAAGTCGCCGATGCACTGAAGAAGTCAGGCAACTGGCAGGGCGAAGGTGCCGAAGCCCCGCACGCCGAAACCTATGGGCAGGGCAGCTATCCATGATTGCCGAGCTTGGCCATTTCGCGCTGGTGCTCGCCTTCGCCGTTTCGCTCGTGCAGATGACGGTGCCGATGATCGGCGCGCATCGCCGCGATGCGCAACTGATCGGTGTCGCCAACCCGGCGGCGCTTCTCCAGTTTCTGCTCGTCGCCCTGGCTTTCGGCTCGCTCGTCTGGCTCTTCGTCGTCTCCGACTTTTCGGTGAAGCTCGTTTTCGACAACTCGCATTCCGAAAAGCCGATGATCTTCAAGATCTCCGGCGTCTGGGGCAATCACGAAGGCTCGATGGTGCTCTGGGTACTCATCCTCGCGCTTTTCGGCGCGATGGTTGCGCTCTTCGGCAACAATTTGCCGGACACGCTGCGCGCCCGCGTCCTGGGCGTTCAGGCTTCCATTGCCGTCGCATTCCTTCTCTTCATTCTCCTCACCTCCAATCCCTTTCTGCGGCTCGATCCCGCGCCTTTCGAGGGCAGCGGGCTCAATCCGATCCTTCAGGACCGCGCGCTCGCCTTCCATCCGCCCTGGCTCTATGCGGGCTATGTCGGGTTTTCCATGACCTTCTCCTTCGCCATCGCCGCCCTCATCGAGGGCAAGGTCGATGCCGCATGGGCGCGCTGGGTCCGGCCCTGGACGCTGGCCGCATGGCTGTCCCTCACCATCGGCATCGCCATGGGCTCGTGGTGGGCCTATTACACGCTTGGCTGGGGCGGTTTCTGGTTCTGGGACCCGGTGGAGAACGCGTCGCTGATGCCCTGGATCGCTGGCACGGCGCTCCTGCATTCAGCCATCGTCGCGGAAAAGCGCGGCGCGCTCAAAAGCTGGACCATCCTGCTGGCGATCCTTGCCTTCTCGCTATCTCTGCTCGGCACCTTCCTCGTGCGCTCCGGCGTTCTCACCTCCGTTCACGCCTTTGCCGTCGATCCCGCGCGCGGCATCTTCATTCTCGGCATTCTGATCGTCTTTGTCGGCGGCTCGCTCGCGCTTTATGCATGGCGTGCGCCTCTGCTGAAGACGGGCGGCATCTTCGCGCCGGTGAGCCGCGAAGGCGCACTCCTCATGAACAATCTGCTGCTCTCCGCTGCCGTTGCATCCGTCTTTATCGGCACTCTTTACCCGCTGCTGCTCGATGCGATCTCCGGCGCCAAGATCACGGTGGGTCCGCCCTTCTTCAACTACACATTCGTGCCGCTCTTCGTGCCGCTCCTCTGCCTCGTTCCGCTCGGGCCTTTGCTCAGCTGGAAGCGGGCGGATGTGAAAGCGGCGGCCGAACGGCTGATGGCGGCGGCGGGGCTTGCCTTCATCGCCTGTCTTGCGACATTTGCCGTCGCCCATGACGGACCCTGGCTCGCGCCTTTCGGCATGGCGCTTGCCGTCTGGCTCGTCGCGGGGGCGGCATCCGAAATCGCCTGGCGCATCCGCCTCTTCTCGACGCCGCTTTCCCAAAGTCTCGATCGCGCCCGCCGCCTGCCGCGCGCCGCATGGGGAACGGCGCTCGCGCATGGCGGGCTCGGCATTGCCGTGGCGGGCATCGTCGGCGTCACGGCCTGGCAGAGCGAATTGATCACCACGCTTGCGCCCGGCGAGAGCGCCGGGATCGCGGGTTACACGCTGACGCTCGAACGCGTCGGCATGCGCGACGGCCCGAACTACGAAGCGACGGTCGGCGTGGTTCGCGTATCGGAGGGAGGCCGCGATCTGGGTATCCTCACGCCGGAGAAGCGCCGCTTCCCCGCCGAGCGTCAGGAGAAGACAGAGCCCGCCATCCGCACCAATGGTTTCGCGGACCTCTATGTCGTTCTGGGCGAGCCCGCGGACGACGGCAAATGGGTGGTCCGTGCCTATCGCAACAATCTCGCCCCGTGGATATGGATCGGCGGCGCCATCATGGCGCTTGGCGGCGTCATGTCGCTCGCCGACCGCCGCCTCCGCGTCGGTGCGCCAACACGCGCCCGGTTGCGCGCGGCCCCTGCGGAGTAGCGCCATGCGCCGTCTGCTCGCCGCAGCACTTCTGTCCCTCTCCCTGATTGCTCCTGCCTTCGCGCTCGTCTCGCCCTCCGAGCGGCTGCCCGATCCCGAACAGGAGGCTCGCGCACGGGAGATATCGAAGGAGCTTCGCTGCCTCGTCTGCCAGAACCAGTCGATCGACGATTCCGATGCGGAACTGGCGGGCGATCTTCGCCGTATCGTCCGTGAGCGGATCGCCGCGGGCGACACGGACGAGGAAGTGCTCGATTTCGTCGTCGCGCGCTATGGCGAGTTCGTGCTGATGACGCCGCGCTTCAGGCCGGCGACCTGGGTGCTCTGGCTCACGCCCGGGCTCGTTCTTCTCGGGGGTGGTGCGGTGGCGGTGCTCTTCCTGCGCCGGAAGCGGCGGGAGACTGCGGCTCCAGGCCTCACCGGTGAGGAGGAGGCCCGTCTCGCGGAGCTGACGGGCCGCAGGAATCCGCCGGATTCCGCGCCCTGAACGCGCCTTTATTCCGCCTTACATTTTAGTAATGTTTTGGACATGATTTGGAAAGGATCAGGAAAGGATTCTGTTCTCCAAACATGCCGCCGCCGCTCATCCGGCTGGGCGGTGAGGTGGCACAACGACAGGGAGTTATCCATGCGGAACGGTCGCGAAACATCACTGCGCCCCACACGACGTCTCACGGCTCTTGCGGTCGCCGGCGCGCTCGCCTTCACCACGCCTGCTTTTGCCGAAACGGCGCCTCTCGACACACAGTCTGCCGCGCCCGCGGCAAGCGCGCTCGAGCGCTTGCCGAGCTTTGCGGACCTGGTCGAGAAGGTGAACCCGGCTGTGGTCAGCATTCGCGTCGACGAAGAGGTGACTGCCACCGCGCCTGCGGTGCCGGACCTGCCTTTCCCGCCCGGCAGCCCTTTCGAGAAATTCTTCCGCGATCTCCAGCCGCAAGGTCCGGACGGCAAGCCGCGCTCGCGCCACGCGACCGCGCTTGGCTCCGGTTTCCTGATTTCGGCGGATGGCTACATCGTCACGAACAATCACGTCGTCGGCGACGGCAAGGACATCACGGTCATCCGCGACGACGGTAGTGAAATGAAGGCGGAGCTGATCGGCAAGGACTCGAAGACCGATCTCGCGCTCGTAAAGGTCGAAAGCAAGAAGCCGCTGCCCTACGTCGTCTTCGGCGACTCCGAAAATGTGCGCGTCGGTGACTGGGTGCTCGCGGTCGGCAATCCCTTCGGCCTCGGCGGCACCGTTACAACCGGCATCGTCTCGGCTCGCGGCCGCCAGATCGGCGCCGGTCCCTATGACGACTTCATTCAGATCGATGCTTCGATCAACAAAGGCAATTCCGGCGGTCCCACCTTTGACGTGCATGGCAACGTGGTTGGCGTGAACACGGCGATCTTCTCGCCGACTGGCGGCAGCGTCGGTATCGGTTTCGCAATTCCTTCCTCGATTGCGAAGAACGTGGTGGCCCAGCTCAAGGACAAGGGCAAGGTCACGCGCGGCTGGCTTGGCGTCACCATTCAGCAGGTGGATGACGAGGTGGCCTCGTCGCTCTCTCTCGACAAGCCGCGCGGCGCACTCGTTGCCCAGGTGGGCGAGGGCAGCCCCGCCGAGAAGGCCGGCATCAAGACCGGCGACGTAATCGTTGACGTCAATGGCAAGAAGATGGAAGACGTGCGGGCCGTGAGCCGCACCGTCGCCGACCTTGAGCCCGAGAGCGACGCGAAGCTCGTCGTCTGGCGCGATGGCCGCGAGAAGACCATCGGTGTCCGGATTGGCACCTTCCCCGAAAACCCGCAAATGGCGGCCGCTACCGAACCGGGGGCCGAACCCGAAGCCGTGACCACGGAAAGCCTCGGCCTTGCTCTTGCGGACTCGCCGGACGGCGTCATCGTGAAGAGCGTCGACCCCGCGAGCGATGCGGCCGAAAAGGGCATTCAGCCCGGCGATATCGTCGTGAAGGTGTCCGGCCGCGACGTGAAGAAGCCTGCGGATGTTGTTGCCGGTGTCGAGGAAGCAAACAAGGCGAAGAAGAGCTCGGTGCTTCTTCTCCTTCGCAGCGACAACCAGCAGCGTTTCGTGGCGCTTACACTGCAGAAGTCGTAGCGCGAGAAAACCTGGCCGGTCGCCATGTGGCCCGGACCCCACCGAGAAACGGGCCGCAGGGCCGCGCCGTCCGATGCTTCCCCCCGCTGCATCGCCGGCGCGGCCCACCAGCCGCCAGGATGAAGTTGCTGTCTGCCCGCCCGTCGGGCACGAGATCTGGAGCTTGGCAAGGCAATGCGCATTCTTGTAATTGAAGACGACCTGGAAGCGGCGGCCTATGTCGTGAAAGGCCTGCGCGAGAGCGGCCATATCATCGACCACGCAGCGGATGGCGAGGAAGGGCTGACACTGGCTCTCTCCAGTTCTTTCGACGTCTTGATCGTGGACCGGATGCTGCCGAAGCGCGATGGGCTGAGCGTCGTCGAAACCTTGCGTGAGGAAGGCGTGCGCACGCCCGTCCTTTTCCTCTCCGCGCTGGGCGAGGTGGACGATCGCATCAAGGGTCTCAAGGCCGGAGGCGATGACTATCTCACCAAGCCCTATGCCTTCGCCGAACTGCTCGCCCGCATCGAGGTGCTGGTCCGCCGCGCCAACCCGGACCAGGTCCGCACGCGCCTCCAGGTCGGTAACCTCGAAGTCGATCTTCTCGCGCGCAAGGTCATGCGGGAGGGGCAGGAGATAGACCTCCAGCCGCGCGAATTCCGCCTGCTCGAATATCTGATGAAGCATGCAGGCCAGGTCGTCACGAGAACCATGTTGCTGGAGAATGTCTGGGAATATCATTTCGATCCGCAAACGAACGTGATCGACGTGCATATTTCCCGTCTCCGGGCCAAGATCGACAAGAATTTCGATCAACCGCTCTTGCACACCGTGCGCGGTGCGGGATACTCGCTGCGTGCCGCTGATTAAACTCTTACAGACCTCGACCTTCCGGCTCGCGGTCATTTATCTGGCCCTGTTCGCCGCCTCGGCGATCACGCTGCTGGCCTATGTCTATTGGAATACGGCCGGCTTCCTCGCCCGCCAGACTGACGAGGCGGTGGAAGCGGAAATCGCGGGGCTGGCCGAGCAATACCGGCAGGGCGGCCTGCCGCTCCTCGTTCACACCGTCATCCAGCGTTCGCGCGATCCCGGTCAGAGCCTCTATCTCGTGCTCGATCCGGCCGGCCGCGTGCTCGCCGGCACGCTGGACGCCCGCCCGCAGGTGGAACCCGGGCCCGACGGCTGGTTCGACTTCACCTACAACCGCAAGACGCTGGACGGCGCCGAGGTGAAGGCCGCCCGCGCCCGCGCCTTCTATTTGCAGGAAGGTTTCTATCTGCTCGTCGGACGCGACGTGCAGGAGCGGCGCGAGATCGAGAACCTCATTACCAATGCGCTCATCTGGGCCATCGGCCTCACCATCGCGCTCGGTCTTGTCGGCGGCCTTGTCATGAGCCGCAACATGCTGGCGCGTGTCGACGACATCAATCGCTCGAGCCGCGACATCATGGAGGGCGATCTTTCCCAGCGGCTTCCCATCGCGGGCACCGGCGACGAGCTCGACCAGCTCGGCCGCAATCTCAACGCCATGCTCGATCAGATCGAGGCGCTGATGATCGGCATGCGGCAGGTGACGGACAACATAGCGCATGACTTGCGCAGTCCCCTGAACCGCCTCCGCAACCGTCTCGAGGTTACGCTCATGCAGGAGGCGACCCCGGAAGATTACAAGCAGGCACTCGAGAAGACGATTGCCGAAGCGGACAACCTTCTCGGGACGTTCAACGCATTGCTGATGATTGCGCGCGCCGAGGCGGGTTCGCTTCGCGAAGCCATGACCTGGGTTGACCTCAGCGCGACGCTGCACGATGCCGCGGAACTCTACGAACCCGTGGCGGAAGAGAAGAACCTTGCCATTTCGATTGACGTACCCGAAGGCCTGATGATCTGGGGCAACCGCGAGCTGCTCTCGCAGGCGGTCGCAAACCTTCTCGACAACGCGATCAAGCACGGGCTTCCGCAGGAAAGCGATACCGAACGCACCATCGCGGTCTCCGCGGATGTCGACCCTGCGCGCCCCGGCCGGGGCGTGATCCTTTCCGTCGCGGATCGAGGTCCCGGCATCCCCGAGGACCAGCGCCATCGCGTGCTGGAACGTTTCGTCCGTCTGGAGGCGAGCCGCAACACGCCGGGCTCCGGCCTCGGCCTCAGCCTTGTTGCCGCGGTCGCGCGTTTGCACGGCGGGACGATCGAACTGGGCGACAATCGCCCCGGCCTCCGCGTGAGCCTTTTTCTCCCTGTTTCCGGGCGTTGATGCCCGCCGGAATCTGATACTCTGCCGCCCGTTTGATCGGCGCGGCGGGAGGAGAAGCGAGTGAGCGAGTCCGAAGTATCGAAACCACTTCGCGCCTGGACGGGCGCTGCGCCCGCGCCATATGACGCCGATCGTGTCGCGCGCGAGATGGAGGATTTTCGTGCCGCCGTCGCGCGCATTGGCGACGAGAAGCTCACCGCGCTTGCGGCGGACAAGGATGTCCTGCACCTCATATCTTCCCTGTTCGGCAACTCGCCCTTCCTGGGCCGTATCCTGCGTCTTCATACCGATTGGCTGCCCGGTCTGCTCGACCGCACGCCGGATGCAGCCTTCGAAGACCTGCTGGCGCGCACGGCGGCAGCGGGTACGCTCGACGGCCAGGCGGAAGTCATGTCCGCGTTGCGCCTCGCCAAATCCGAAGCCGCACTCCTCATCGCCATGGCCGACATCACAGGCGCCTGGCCGCTTGAGCGGGTGACGGATGCACTGACCTCCTTTGCGGACACCGCCGTTGACACCTCCATCGAATGGCTTCTGCGCAATGCCGCCGCCCGGGGACAGATACTGAAATCGCCGGCGGAGGTTTCTGCGCAAGGATCGGGCCTCGTCCTTCTCGGCATGGGAAAATACGGCTCGCGCGAACTCAATTATTCGAGCGACATCGATCTCGTCGTCTTCTATGAGCCGGGGCTGCTGCCTCTGAAGGATGGTCTCGACGACGGCGGTTTCTTCGTTCGCCTCACGAAGGATCTCGTGAAGATGCTGCAGGAGCGGACGGCGGACGGCTATGTTTTCCGCACCGATCTGCGCCTCCGTCCCGACCCGGGCGGCACGCCCGTCGCCGTCTCGCTCCCGGCCGCGGAGAGCTACTACGAAAGCCGCGGGCAGAACTGGGAGCGCGCTGCCTTCATCAAGGCGCGTGCCGTCGCGGGCGACAGGGAGGCGGGCGCACGCTTCCTGAAAATGCTGACGCCTTACATCTGGCGCAAGAATCTCGATTTCGCCGCCATCGACGACATCCATTCGATGAAGCGCCAGATCCATGCCGTCGGCGGCCACGGGCAGATCGCGGTTGCCGGTCACAACATCAAGCTCGGACGCGGTGGCATTCGCGAAATCGAGTTCTTCGTACAGACGCAGCAATTGATCGCCGGCGGCCGCGACCATGACCTGCGGGGCAAGCAGACTTGCGCCATGCTCGATGAGCTCGCCGCGAAAAAATGGATTGCGCCCGAGACGGCGGAAGAACTCAGGGAGGCGTACCGCTTCCTGCGTACGCTCGAACACCGTCTTCAGATGATCGACGACGAGCAGACGCATTCGCTCCCCACCTCAGACAAGGATATCGACCGCGTCGCCTGTTTCATGGGTTTCGCGGATCGCGAGAGCTTCTCCAAGGCGCTTACGGCGCGTCTCGAATGCGTGCGCGATCACTACGCCAAGCTCTTCGAGACGGCGCCGCCCCTCGGCGAGGAGGGCGGCAGCCTTGTCTTCACGGGCACGGACGACGATCCCGAAACGCTTGAGACCCTGCGCGGTCTCGGCTTCACGCGCGTCTCGGAAATGTCGGAATCGATCCGTGCATGGCATACGGGACGCTTCCCGGCGACGCGCGCGACGCGCTCGCGCGAACTGCTGACGAGCCTCATGCCGGCGCTTCTCCGTGCGCTCTCCCGCACGTCCAATCCCGACACCGCCTTCGACCGTTTCGACCGTTTTCTCACCGGGCTTCCCACCGGTGTCCAGCTCTTTTCGATGCTCTATTCCAACCCGCATCTGCTCGATTTGCTGGCGGGAATTTGCGGCACGGCGCCGCGTCTTGCGGATTATCTGAGCCACAATCCGCGCGTTCTCGAAGCAGTGGTCGATCCCGATTTCTTCAAGGTCCTGCCGGATCGCGAAGCACTGAACCGCAGCCTTCGCGAAGAACTCGCCCATGCGGTGGACTATCAGGACATACTCGATTTCGCACGCGTCTGGGCGCGCGAATACCGCTTTCGCCTCGGCGTCCGCGTGCTCTCCGGCAGCGCGGATGCGGAGGAGGCGGGCCCCGCTTATGCGGCGCTTGCAAGCGAGCTCGTCGCCGCGCTCGCGCCTGCGGCGGAAGCACGGGTCGCGGAAAAACACGGTCGCATTCCCGGCGGCCGTTTCGTCGTGGTCGCAATGGGAAAGCTCGGCAGCGAGGAAATGAGCGCCGCTTCCGATCTCGACCTCATCGTGATCTACGACGCGGATGCGGAAGCCTCGTCCGACGGTGAGCGTCCCCTCTATGCCGCGCAATATTACGCGCGTGTCTGTCAGCAGCTTATCAGCGCCCTCACTGCGCCGACTGCAGAGGGCAAGCTCTATGAGGTGGATATGCGGCTGCGCCCCTCCGGCAATGCCGGCCCCATCGCGACATCCTTCGCAAGCTTCGTCGCCTACCAGGAAGCCGAAGCCTGGACATGGGAACACATGGCATTGACGCGCGCACGCCTCATCGCCGGGCCGGACGACCTGAAGGAGCAGGTGAGAACCGCCATCGCGGAGACGCTCCTCCGTCCGCGCGACAGGGCGAAGATCGCCGCCGATGTCGCCGGGATGCGCGCGCGCATTGCAAAGGAGCATGCAAGCAGCAACCCCTGGGAACTGAAACATGTGCGCGGCGGTCTCGTCGATATCGAGTTCATCTGCCAGTACCTCCAGCTTGTGCACGGCGCGACCCATCCCGAGATACTGAACACGCATACGCGCACCGCCCTTGCCCGCATCGCGGAGGCGGACCTTATGCCGCCCGAGACGGCGGACATGCTCGTCCGCGCCATTGCCCTCAATCACAATCTCACCCAGGTAATCCGCGTCTGCGTCACAGGTGTCTTCAACCCGGCGGAAGCGTCTTCCGGTCTGAAGTCGCTTCTGGCTCGTGCCGGCGATGCGCCTGACTTTCCCGCCCTCGAAGCCGAACTCGCCGACAGTCAGCGCAAGGTGCTGGAAGCATTCGAGAGCATCGTCGGCACCGCCTGATCCCCGTATTCCCATGGCTGAAGATTTGCAGCGCAAGCGTGCTGGCCGGGGTGCCAGCGCGTTAACGCTGTTTCGCTTTGACGCGCGATAAGTGCCGTATCCCCGGGATTTTCTTGGTTAATCCGTCTGCCGTCCTCAGCGCGGCGGCGGACGCTGCCGGGCGTCGCGCGTGTCAAAACGGCACGCATCGGGTAGGTAAGTCGAAGGCATCCTTCGGGAACCGTCCCACGCCGGGCAGGGGTATTGGAGTAAGGCGCGCATGGAGCGTCACGACGCGATCGTGATCGGGGCCGGACTGAACGGATTGGTCGCCGCCGCCTATCTGGCGCGCGCCGGACTTTCCGTGCTGGTGCTGGACCGTGCCTTCGCGCCGGGCGGCATCGCCGCCGAACATGAAGTCGCGCCGGGCTATCGCCTCCCGCGTTTCGCGCTCGGAAGCGGCGGTCTGCCGCCGCGCATTGCCGCCGATCTCGACCTGCCGCGTCACGGCCTCCGTTTCATCCGCGCGGAAGGCGGCGTCACCTGCTTTCCGGATGGCAGCTACCACGCAAGCTATCGAGACGGCCTCGTGCATCGTCGTGAGATCGCGCGCTTCTCGCGTCGCGACGCCGATGCCTTCACGCGCTATCGCCGCGATATGCTGCGCGCCGCAGGCGGTCTCGCGCCGCTTCTCGCCGGTCCGGCGCACACGCCTGCGAGGGGTATCTTCGGCGGGCTTCGTGCACGCCTTTCTCTCGCGGACAGCATCGCCGCCATCGCGCCCGGCGATCTCCGCGACATGCTCCGCCTCTGGACGCTTCCCGCCTCGGATTTTCTCGACGCCTATTTTGAAAGCGATGCCGTGAAGGCGCATCTCGCGGCCGCGGCCATGATGGGCGGCACGCTCGGGCCCCGCACGCCCGCAAGCGCCTCGCGCCTCGTGTTTCCCTGGCTTTCCGAACCTGGCGACGCAACAGGCGGCGCGCCCGAAACCCTCATGCCTTTCGGCGGTCCGGCGGCGCTGGTGCAGGCGCTCACTTCCGTCATCCTCGCCTCGGGCGGGCGGTTGCGCATGGAAGCGGAAGTCACCGACATCCGCATCAAGGACCGCAAGGTGCAGGGCGTCGTCCTTGCGAATGGCGAGGAGATCGGCGCGGGCGCCGTTCTTTCCGGCCTCGATGTGAAGCGGAGCTTTCTAAGCCTTTTCCAGTGGAAGGACCTGCCCGAAGGTCTCGTCGAGCGTGTCGGCCGTGTCCGGATGAGGGGCGTTGCCGCGAAGGTCAACATGGCGCTCGATGCCGCGCCCGTGTTTCCCGGACTGCCAGAGGGTTGTCCCTCGCTCGGCGGCGGGCTTCGTCTCGCGGGCTCGCTCCCGGCGATGGAACGCGCCTGGGCTGACTGGCGCGAACGCATGCCGCCGCGCGACCCGCTGATCGAGATTCTGATGCCGTCTTTCCTCGATCCTTCGCTCGCTCCGCGAGGCGGCCATGTCCTTTCAGCGCTCGTGCAATATGTACCGGAAGTGCTGCATGAAGGCCCCTGGTCGGCGGAGCGGCGCGACGCGCTCGGGGACCTCGTCATGACGCGTCTCGCCGAGGTGAGCCCCGGCATCGAAAAGCATGTCGTCGCGCTTGAAGTCTTGCTGCCAAACGACATTGAAAACGAGATTGGCCTCACCGGTGGCGACTTCGCCTATGGTGAGACGATGCTCGATCAGATGTTCGCGAACCGCCCCTTTCCCGGCATGGGCGGCGCGGAAACGCCGCTGCGCAATTTCTACCTGTGCTCGCCCAGCGCGCATCCCGGGCCGCTGGTGATGGGCGGGGCGGGGGCCAACGCCGCCTCCACGCTTCTTGGCCGGCTTGGCAAGGCGGTGCGCACATGAAGTGGGGCGGCGTGCAATACGATGCAATTGTGATCGGCGGTGGCCATAACGGCCTTGTCGCCGCCGCACGGCTTGCATCCGGCGGCGCGCGCGTCCTGCTCGCGGAGGCCGGCCCATGCGTCGGCGGAGCGGCCGTCACTTCCGAAATCACACCCGGCTACAGCGCGTCCGCCGTTGCGCATCTCCTCGAAGGATTTCCCCGCCGCATCGAGCGAAAACTGAAGCTCCACAAGCACGGGTTGCGCTATGCGGCGCGCGATGTTGCGACCGTGGCGCTCGACCGTGACGAAAATCACATGCTCCTTCCTCGCACGCGCAAGGAATTTGCTGCCTTTCGTAATGTGCTGCCGAAGGACGCCGATGCCTATCGTGAATATGTAGCGCGCCGTCGTGCGCTGGCCGAATTTGTCGCGCCGCTTCTCGGCGAGCGCCCGCCTGCTCTCAACGATCCGGATGCCTTGAAGCGTTTTCTCCGCCACTCCGTCTGGCGTGCCGCGCTGAAGGGCGCAAGCACCATGCAGAACCTTCTGCGTGTGCTGCCCGAGGCGATCGGTGATCGGCTCGATGCCGAATTTGAATCGCCGCTCCTCAAGGGTGCCCTCGCTTTCGACGCGACGCTCGGCGGCGCGGAAAGCCCCTACGCGCCGGGCACCTCCTTCCGCTCCATACTCCGCGAGGCGATGCGCATGCAGGGGCAGGGTGCCATGCTTCCCCTGGGCGGCATGGGCGCGCTTTCCGACGCGCTGGCGGCATCGGTTGCGGCCGCTGGCGGCGATGTTCGCGTCAATACGCGCGTCGTGCGCATTCTGGTCGAGGAAGGCAAGGCCGCCGGCGTCGAACTTTCGGGCGGGATCGAGGTCCGCGCTGCTCTCATTCTCTCCGCGATCGCCCCGCGTGCGACAATGCTTGACCTCGTGGGAGCGCGTCACGTCGAGACGGACGATCTTCGCGAGCTCCGCCATCTCGTGCCGCGTGGTGCTGCGGCGAAAATCAATCTCGCACTCGACCGCCTGCCGCAGTTTGCGGGTCTTGCGCCCGAACTTCATGGCGCTCGCCTTCTCATCGCGCCTTCGCTCGCCGAACTCGACGAAACGGCGAACGCGGCGCGAAGCGGTGCTCTTCCGTTCGAACCGGTGATGGAGGTCCTTCTGCCGAGCGTCACCGATCCTCTGCTTGCGCCGGAGGGACAGCACGTCATGTCGATCATCGTGCATCACGTCCCGCACGCGATGGCGGGCGGCTGGGATGCGCATCGCGAGGCGCTGGTGCAGCGCGTTGTGCGCATGCTGGGCGCTTACGCACCCGGCATCGAGGACATGATGATCGCGGGCGAAATCCTGACGCCGCCGGACATCGAGGAGAAATACGGGCTGGCCGGCGGCGACT
This sequence comes from Parvibaculum sp., assembly GCF_045863935.1. GTDB lineage: Bacteria > Pseudomonadota > Alphaproteobacteria > Parvibaculales > Parvibaculaceae > Parvibaculum. The sequence goes on from NZ_BTVP01000017.1 coordinate 51,102, forward strand.
GGCATCAGGGCGATCTCCGCCTCGATCGGCTCTTCGCCTTCCGCCCCGCGCCCGCCTATGGCCGCTGCGAAACGCCACTGCCTGGCCTCTGGCTTTGTGGCGCGGGCAGTCATCCGGGCGGCGGCATCACTGGTTTGCCGGGTTGGCTTGCCGCAGACGCTGTTCTCGCGGATGGAGGAAGCGCATGACGCCCGACACCGCGCCTCCCAATGAACATCCCGACATCGAGATCGACCTCGGTAGCGAGCAGGCGACAGTCGATCCGGCCCTCTTCGAGGAAGCGCCGGCCGAGCCGCCTTTCGCGCGCACCGTCCACACAACGCCGCTTCACATCGTCACTTCCGCCGAGAGCCGCACCAACCGCTGGACGGATTGGAACGGCTACACCGTGCCGGAGGTGCTGACCGACCTTGGCGACGAGTATCGCGCGTTGCGCGGGGCGGCGGCGCTTGCCGATCATTCGCCGCTCGTCAAATACCGAATCTTCGGGCGTGACGCTCTCGACTATCTGCAGCGTCTCGTGACGCGCGATCTCGCCGCACTTGAAGTCGACACGGCCGTTCATGTCGTCTTCTGCGAAGGCCGCGGCCTCGTCCTCGGTGACGGGCTTCTCTTCCGCCTCGGCGAAGAGGAATATCGTCTGGTTACGGAAGAAACGCACCTCGCATGGATGATGGACAGCGCGGAGGGTTTTCGCGTTGGCATCGCCGATGTCAGTGCGACCCTCGCGCTTCTTTCGCTTCAGGGCCCGTTGTCAGCGCTCTGTCTGCACGAAGCGGGCGTTGCGAACATCGACGGACTGGCGCCCTTCGCCGCGCGATGGGCGGAGATCGCGCGCATGCCCGTTTATGTGAGCCGCACCGGCGCGAGCGGCGATCTCGGTTACGAACTCTGGGCGGACGCCGAAGACGCCCCTCATCTCTGGCGGCACCTGATGGAGAAGGGCGCTCCGCATGGCCTCCGGGCCACCGGCTTTGCGCTTCGCGAACTTGCGCGCCTCGAAGCCGGTTTCCCTCGCGCGGGCAAAGACTATCTCTCGGCCCTCGCCGCTGTCGCGCGTGCCGGTGCGTCGACACCGTTCGAGCTCTGGCGCAATCCGCCCGTCGCCTCGGGCAAGGCGGTTTTCAACGGTGGCCGCGCGCTCCGCAGCCTCGCGCCGGTGCCGCCGCGCCGCCGCCTCGTGGTGCTCGTCGCTGATGCCATCGAGCCTGTCTCCCTGTCGTCCGTCCTCTCCGGCACGCGCCAGGTGGGCACGGTCACCACCTCCGGCTTCTCTCCGGCGCTCGGCGCCAATATCGCTTTTGCCATGGTCAAGGACGAAGCCGCCGATGGGGAACTCGCCCTCACGGCGACCCTGCGCGAGGGCCTCGGCGCCCGCGAAGTCGTGCTCCGGGCGCGAATCCTGCCGGAACCGGCCTGGAATGCCGCCCGCCGCCTCGTTCTGCCGGCCCCTCTCAAGCCCTGAAAAAAAATGTCGCCGCCGTCCGACGGATTTCCCGCCCCCACGCGTTTGTCTTGATAACGGTGGCCCGGACGGCCTCGCTGCTGATCCCCCCTTGAAGCAGAGACCCATACGTCCGGACATACCGGTTCCGGAGACCGCGGGTACCTCCCGCAGTTGACGCCTGCGGCTCCGGAACGCGAACGCCCCCGGGGTACGGAAACCCAAGGAAGAGGAATTTGAGATGCGTAAACTGAAATATGGATTGCTCGGCACTGCGGCAGCGCTCGCTCTGGCGGTCGCCATGCCCGCGCTGTCGCAGGCCGGTCCCGGCAAGGGCGGCCATGGTGCCATGATGTTCGAGCAGGCAGACACGGATGGCGACGGTTACGTCTCGAAGGATGAGATGCAGGCCGCGAGCGAGAAGCGCTTCGCCGGCGCCGATGCCGATGGCGATGGCGTTTTGACGAAGGAAGAAATGTCGGCCGCGCATGAGAACATGCGCATGAAGCATGGCGGCGACCCTGCCGAGCGATTTGCCGCCGCCGACGCCGATAACGACGGCAAGGTCACGCTCGACGAAATGAAGGCGGCAGCCGCCGCCCGCATGGCCGAGCGCGGCAAGGAGGGCGGCATGCCCGGCCGCCACGCGGACCGCATGACGACGTTCTTTGCCGCCGCCGACAAGGATGGTGACGGCGGCCTCACGCAGGACGAAATGCAGGCCGCGCACGAGAACATGAAGAAGCGCATGGGTGACCGCGACGGCAAGCGCGGTGGTCACTTCGGCCGCATCGATGCCGATGGCGACGGCCAGGTGACGAAGGCCGAGTTCGTGGCCGGTGGCGAGAAGATGTTCGAACATCTCGACGCAAACGGCGACGGCAAGATCGAGCCGGGCGAAGGCCGCATGAATCGTGGCGGACCGGGTGCCAGGGCGCCCGAAGCGGAGTAGGCTCTTCCATGGCGGATCGCCGCCTCGGACCTTTGCAGGGCGCCGGCGCAGACCGGCGCCCTCGCATCGGCTCAATACCGGCGTTGCCGGGCCCTCTTTGTTCAGAAGGCCCAACAAGGGGAAAGATACGGTTGGATCGGCCGTCGGACGATGAACTCGTGGCCGCTGTCGCATCGGGCGACGAAGCGGCCTGCCGCGCGTTGATGGACCGGCACCTCACGCGCATGCTCGCGCTTGCCCGCCGCATGCTCGGCAACCATGCCGATGCCGAAGAGGTCGCGCAGGAGGTTTTTCTCCGCGTCTGGACCCATGCCGGACGCTGGGAGCCCGGCAAGGCGCAATTCGGCACCTGGCTCCACCGCGTTGCCACCAATCTCTGCCTCGACCGCCTGCGCCGCCGGCGCGGGACCGAGGATATCGACGCGATCCCCGAGCCTGCGAGCGGCGAACCCGGGCCGGACCGGCAGCTTGAGCAGCGCGAGCTTGCGGCCCGCGTGGAAGCCGCCCTCCAGGGCCTGCCCGAGCGCCAGCGCGCGGCCATCGTGCTTTCGCACTATCAGGGTCTCGGAAATATCGAAGCGGCGGATATTCTCGGCGTCACCGTGGAAGCGGTGGAATCGCTTCTGTCGCGCGCGCGCCGTCAGTTGCGGGTGGCGCTTGCGACGGAAAGGGACGAGCTGTTGCGTTCAAGGGAAATAAGCGCCTGATCTGGCGCGGGAAGTGGACTTGAGACAATGCGAAACGAAATGACATTGGAACGGCTGCGCGAGATCGTCGAGGCCTATGGCGCCTCGCCCGCGCGTTGGCCGCAGGCCGAGAGGTCCATGGCCGAAACCTTGGCGTCGTCCTCGCCGGAGGCGCAGTCGCTGGTGGCTGAAGCGGCGCGCTTCGATGCGCTGCTCGACATGGCACCCGCCGAAGAGCCTTCTGCCGCGCTCACCGAACGTCTGATGGCAGCCCGCCCCCGTGCCGTGGCGCCGCTCGTTCCCGCGCGCCCGCAGAAGGAAAAAGGTTTCCTCCGCGGTCTCCTCGAAACCGTCTGGCCATATGGATCGGCGGCCTTTCCTGCGGGCACGCTTGCGGCCGCGCTGGTGATGGGGGTCGCGCTCGGTTCGGCCTCGGACATTTCCCTGACCGTGACCGGCACCGCCGTCACCGCCTCGACGGAAGCAGAAACGGGCGAAGGATTGATCGCGTTGGCCATGGCCGACCAGGCCTGGCCCGAGGAGTGGATGCAATGAGCGACACGAACGACATCGCCTCGCCTGCCGGGAAGCCGCAGCGCCGCTGGCTCGGCCCGGCCTTTCTCGCCTCGCTTGCGGTCAACATTTTTCTCATCGGCCTCATCTCCGTGCCGCTTTTCTTCCGTCCGCCGCCGGGCGTTGGTTTCGGCCTGCCGCCGGGCGGCGCGGGCCCAGGCATGTTCCATCAGAGCTTCAAGGATCTTCCGGAGGCCGACCGCAAGGCGATCCGCACGACGATGCTCGGCCATTTCCCCGAAATTCGTCCGCACCTCCTGGCCATGCGCGAGGCGAAGGCCGAACTGGCCGATGCTGTCGCCGCCGATCCTTATGACGAGGCGGCCGTCCGCGCCGCCTTCGACAAGATGGATCAGGCGATGAAGCAGATGGGCGAGGTTGGCCGTGATGCCATGATGGCCGGCTTCGAGAAGCTTTCGCCCGAACAGCGCAAGCGCGTTGCCGAGGCGATGCGCAAGGAAGAGCGCGTCCGTATCCGCCGATTCGAACGCCCCGACGAAGGCCCCGGCGTCGACGAAATGCCGCGCCGCCTGAAAATGCCTCCCCTTCCACCCATGGAGTGATCCGCTTTCCGGCTGCTGCTATCCTCTCCGCGCGCAACAGCAACCGTTGCTGCGCGTGGAGAAAGACGACGACATGACCTGGTATCATCCCGGCATCTACGATCCCGCCATTCCCGTCGGCAGCTATTGGAAAGACGAGGCGCCTCCACTCGGCGAGGGCGTCGACCGCGGTCTCGTGCCGGACGAGACCTGCGACGTCGCGATCATCGGTGGCGGTTACACGGGCCTTTCCTGCGCCCTGCATCTCGCCCACGATTTCAACACCGATGTCCGCTTGCTCGAAGCCGGTCCTCTCGGCTGGGGCGCCTCCGGCCGCAATGGCGGCTTTTGCACGATGCCGCCCGCGGCGCTTTCGCTGGACGAATTGATCTCGCGCTACGGCGAGGATGAGGCGCGCCGCTTCATCGCTTCGCAGGTCGAGGCGGTGGACCTCGTTCGCGATCTCGCGCGCGACGAGAACATCGACATCCGTCCCCAGGGCGAGGGCGAACTCCATGTCGCGCATGCGCCCTCTCGCTGGCGTCATCTCGAACATGAGCGCGACCTTCTTGCGCGCCTCGGCATCGCCGCCCAACTCTATCCTCGCGAAGAGGTCGCCGAAAAATTCTACGACTCGACCGAGCAGTTCGGCGCGCTCCACAATCCCGTCGGCTTCGGTCTTCAGCCATTGCGTTTCGCGCGCGGGCTCGCCTTCGCGGCGGATCGCGCGGGCGCGAAGCTACACGGATCGTCGCCCGTCATTCGCTGGGAGCGGGCAGGGAAGCTTCACCGTCTCGTCACGCCTTCGGGCACGGTGTCCGCACGCCGGGTCGTGGTCGCAACCAACGGCTTCACGCAAGAGGGCCTTCACCCGGACCTCTCGCCGCGCCTCATCCCCGTCATGTCGAACATCGTGGTGACGCGCCCGCTGACGGAGGCCGAACTCGCCGCGCAGAACTGGCAGACGGAAATTCCCTGCGCCAACACGCGCAATCTCCTCTTCTACTATCGCCTTCTGCCGGACCGCCGTTTCCTTTTCGGCGCGCGCGGCGACCTGACCGGCAGGCCGGCGGACGCCCTGCGCATGAGGGGTTTCATGGAGCGTCGCCTCGGCGAGGTCTTCCCCGGCTGGGCCCATGTGCCGGTCACGCATAACTGGCGCGGCCTCGTTTGCATGACGCTGCGCCGCACCCCCTCGATCGGCGAACTTGAGGACGATCCGGGCGTTTTTTTCGCCCTCGCCTGGCATGGAAACGGCGTTGCCGCCGCCCCCTGGGCGGGCCGCCTGCTGGCGCGCCTCATTGGCGGGACGGCCGGAAATCTGGATATTCCTGCGGTTTTTCGTGGGAACCCCGCCCGCATTCCGTTCCCCTCGCTGCGGCGCTGGTATCTCAGGGGGGCTCTCGGCTACTATCGTCTTACTGACCTCTAGCGCGACCGGCCGGGCCAATCCGGCGTCCGGCGCGCCGAAAAAGGATGCGGGTCCGGGCGCGGCGGAGCGACTCTGCTGCGGGAACGGGGCGCAACAAGTGTGACATTATGAGCGATCGTGAAAGACCGGGCCCCGCGGGCTGGGCCACTATGGGCGAATTCAATGCCTTCCTCGCCGAGCATGGCGATATCGACTACCTCGATGCCGTCTTCGTGGACATGTGCGGCACGGTGCGCGGCAAGCGCTTCCCCTCCGAAGAGGCCGACAAGGTGTTCAGCGACGGCGTGCAGATGCCGCAGTCGATTTATTTCTTCGACGTGACGGGCGTGAACGAAGACATCCTCGGCATGGGCTTCTCGGATGGCGACCCGGATGCGCAGGCTCACCCCGTCGCCGGCTCCATCGTGCCCGTTCCCTGGGCGTCGATGAAGCAGGCCCAGGTCCTCATGACCATGGTGGATGGCGATGGCGAACCGCTCATGCTGGAGCCGCGCAACGTGCTTGCCCGCGTCGTGAAGAAGCTCGAAGAGATCGGGCTCAAGGCAACCGTCGCCTGCGAGTTCGAGTTCTATCTTCTCGACAAGGACATGGACCGCAAGGGCCGTCCGCAGGCGCCCATCAATCCGGCGACGGGCTTGCGTGAAACGGCGAACGAAGTCTATGGCATCACGGAACTGGACGGCTTCATGGGCCTCCTGAAGGACATCGACGAGGCCGCCGCCGCGCAGGGCGTGCCCGCGTCGGGCGCCACCGCCGAGTTCGCGCCCGGTCAATATGAAATCAACCTGAAGCATGAAGACGATGTTGTCCGCGCGGGCGATCACGCCATCATGCTTCGTCATCTGATCGGCACCATCGCCCGCAAGCACAACTTCCTTGCGAGCTTCATGGCGAAGCCTTTCGTCGGCCAGACGGGCAACGGCATGCACGTTCACTGCTCGGTGATGGACGAGAAGGGTAACAACATCTTCGACGATGGCACGGATGAAGGTTCGCCTAGGCTCCGCCATGCGATCGGCGGCCTGCAGGCGACGCTTGGCGACGCCATGGCCTTCTTCGCGCCGAACCTCAATTCCTATCGCCGCTTCGGCCCCAATCTCTTTGTGCCGGTGAACCGCACCTGGGGCTACAACAACCGCTCGGTCGCCTTCCGCGTGCCGAACGGCTCGTCGGATTCACGCCGCATCGAACACCGGGTCTCGGGCGCCGACGCCAATCCCTATCTGGTGCTCGCAGCGATCCTCGCCGGCATCCACCACGGCATCGTCAACGAAATCGATCCGGGCGATCCCGCCGAAGGCAATGCCTGCGAGATCATGGACGAAGGCATCCCCTTCTATCTGCCGAGCGCCCTGAAGCGCCTGCGCAACTCCGACGTCATGCGCGACTATCTCACCGAGCACTATGTCGACGTCTATGCCGAAACCAAGATGCTGGAATTCGACAAGTTCCAGCGCGCCATCTCGCCGCTCGAATACGACTGGTATCTCTGAGACCGAACTCCCAGGGACTTAAACAATTTCGTCATGGCCCGCTTTATGCGGGCCATCCACGTCTTTCTTCGGCTTTGGCTATGCTGTGGATTGGGATTTAACGGGGTATCGAAAAGTTAAGGCTCAAGCCACCGGCAGCGTGAAACTCACCGTCGTGCCGACGCCCTCGGTGCTCTCGATGGTCAGCGTACCGCCGTGAAGTTCCACGAGCGAGCGCGACAGCGCGAGGCCGAGCCCCGTGCCCTTGTGCTTCTTCGAATGCTGGTTTTCCACCTGCTCGAAGGGGCGGCCGATGTTCGGCAGGGCGCTGGCCGGAATGCCGATGCCGGTGTCGGCCTAGTTGGCCTACGCTTCCTCCGGGAGTCCTTGCGGGGCGGATGGTGTAGTGGGAGAGACACTGCGGTCACTATATTTCGCCGCTGTGGAACGAAGCCGTTCTGCAAAATCATATATATCGTCAATGGAAGATATCGCCAACTTCTCTTCCGCTCCGTTATCGAACAGACTGAGGTATTTAACCGAACGGTTCAGGTGAAGTCTTGCCAATGGCCTGCGGTTGTTGTCGTCTATCAGGATACCGCAATACGATTTTTGATCACGCATAACAACGCGACTGGCCTTGATGGTGTCCCTTACGATGGCTCTGATCATCAGGAAGCCTTCGAGTTCCTCTTCTGTAGTGATAATTTCTTCTGTAGAGGACTCCTCTGAATCGGCGTTGTCGGTGTTGGTTTCTGTGTTCGCAAGCGCTGAAGACAGCCGATTGTGTACCGAGTCCCGAATGACTTCTCGAAACGCTGTGCGGATTAGGTTTGCATATTTTTCGAGTACTGGCGCAGTGAAGCGGCCTTCGTGAACGCAAGCAGCGATCAAGCGCACAAACTCTTCGCTTGGGTTTTCAATAAGTTTGTTAATTTCGCTTTTTATAATCGACGTGTATTTCAGCCGTTCTGCGGTTGCCAGAATTCCATTGATGTCGAACTCCGCCTTCTCGAATTTTTTCAATTCAGTTAGAAGATGCGACGGAATTTCCGCAAGATCGAACGTAAGGAACGGACGGTTGTCGAGTTTGTTGGGCTCTTCGAGATCACTGTGAAAGTGGAAGAGGCGCCCGTTCGTCAAGATGGCGAACTTGGCTTTTGTTACGGAGAAGTACCGGTAAAGCTGCGCGAGGTGCACTTTGTCGAGTACCGTGGTAATCGGCTTGCACTCGACTAAGATACGAATCTCGTCGTCGATTTTAATCGCGTAGTCAACTTTCTCGCCCTTCTTTCCGACAACGTCAGCCGTAAATTCTGGAATCACCTCCGCCGGATTGAAGACGTCATATCCCAACGCCTGGAAGAAGGGCAAAACGACGGCGGTTTTGACTGCCTCCTCTGTCACCATGGAAGCTGAATGTTCCTTCACACGCTCAGACAACTGACGAAGAAGCTGCTCCATAGTCATGACCGCCCTCATATCTGGATTGCTCAGAACAGAGCACCAGTTACGGGAAAACATGTCAAGGTTAGGGGGGCGACAGCAGAACGCTTTTAATTAGCGAAAACGCTCTACTTCTCTTGATGTGCGGGTATTAGTGGCTTCAACTCGCCACCGGCAGCGTGAAACTCACCGTCGTGCCGACGCCCTCGGTGCTCTCGATCGTCAGCGTACCGCCGTGAAGTTCCACGAGCGAGCGGGAGAGTGCGAGGCCGAGCCCCGTGCCCTTGTGCTTCTTCGAATGCTGGCTTTCCACCTGCTCGAAGGGGCGGCCGATGTTCGGCATCGCGCTGGCCGGAATGCCGATGCCGGTATCCTCGACCGAAATGGTGACGAAGCGGTCGTCTGCCTTTCCCTTGAGATGGATCGTGCCGCCCGCGGGCGTGAACTTCACCGCATTCGAGAGCAGGTTCAGCAGCACCTGTTTCACCGCGCGCTTGTCGGCGTTCACGGCCGGCAGGTGCGGCAGTTCGTTCTCGATCGTCACCTTCGCGACGTCCGCGCGGCCGGAAACGAGCCGGAGCGACTCTTCCGTCACCTCCGCCACGTCGAGCGGCTGCGCCTCCAGCGTCATGCGCCCGGCTTCGATCTTCGACATGTCCAGAATGTCGTTGATGAGTTCGAGCAGATGTGTGCCGCTCGCATGGATGTCGGTCGCATATTCCTTGTATTTCGGCGAACCGAGTTCACCGAAAAGACCGGACCCCATGATCTCCGAAAAGCCGATGATGGCGTTGAGCGGCGTGCGCAGTTCGTGGCTCATATTGGCGAGGAATTCCGACTTGGAACGGTTCGCCGCTTCCGCGCGCGTCTTTTCCGACGCGTATTTCTCCGCGAGGTCCACAAGCTGCCGCGCCTGCTCCTGCAGCTTGCGCCGCGAGGCTTCGAGGTCGCGCACCGTCTTTTCGAGCGCCGACTTGTTGTCGGTCAGCGCCGCTTCCTGTTCCTTGATCGCCGTGATGTCGGTGCCGACATTCACATGTCCGCCCGTCTTCGTGCGCCGCTCGCTGATCTGCAGCCAGCGCCCGGTCGGCAGGCGGATTTCGCTGAACGCCGTTTCCGCTTCCGCGCTTTCCGCCACCGGCCAGGCATCGCCCACGCCCGCGCGCGCCATCACGTCGTCGCGCGCCATGCCGGGTGCCATCGCCTCTTCGGAGAGGTTCAGGAATTCGCCGAGCTTGCTGTTTGCGGTAACGAGCCTTCCTTCTGCGTCCCACAGCACGAAGGCCTCGCCCACGCTTTCGATCGCGTCGCGCAGCCGCTCGTTTGCTTCCGACACGCGTTCTTCGGCAATCTTCTGTTCGGTGATGTCGATGGTGATGCCGACGAGCCGGTCGCCCGCTGCGCGGTTGCCGCTCCAGACCTGCCCCTTGGCATGCATCCACACCCAGCTTCCATCCGCGTGGCGCAGCCGGAATGTCGTGTCGTAGGAGCGCGAGGATCGCGTCACCGCCTGAGCGATCTCGTCGATCGCATCCATGTCGTCGGGATGAGTGAACGCCTTGATCTCGTTCGGCGAAAGCCGCTTCGAAGGCTGCTTCAGCCCCACCATGTCGAACATGGCCGACGACCAGTAGACGCGGTTCTCGCTGAGATCCCAGTCCCAGATGCCGCAGCGCGCGCCCGCAAAGGCCATGTCGAAGCGGTGCTGGTTCTCGACAAGCGCCGCTTCCGCCTCGAGCTTGCTCTCGCGAAGCCGCACCAGCATGTAGGCGAGAACGAGGTAGCCGCCCGAAAGGAGCGAGGAGAAGATGAGCGCGCGCGACACCCCATCCTCCGCATAAAGCGCGACATTGAGCGTGGCGAGCGCCAGGCCCGACACGCCGAGCGCAAGCCGCGGCAGCAATCCGGCGGGCAGGGCGCGGCGGCGCCGGCCCGTGGCCTCGCGCCACTTCATCGCATCATGCCTTGTCGTCGTTGCGTCGCTCATGCGCTCTTCCGTCCGCTCCGGGCCTGTCAGCATGGCCGCAATCCGGAAATCCCCGAATCACCGCCGTTAAAACGATGATTCGGCCTGCACGCCCCCCTGTCCATAGCTGCCGTTAACTTTTTGTTAATAGATGCAAACGGGACTCACTTCGCCAGAGGCTCGCACTGGCTGGAATGCACGAAAACCGCCGGTTAACGATTCCTGACCGCCCGTCCTTAATGTCGCGTTAAGCGGCATGGTTAAGATGTGCCGCCGCGGCACAAATCGCACCGGCACGGCACAGGCCACCCGTCAGGCGAGCGTTTTCGTCGCGATTTCGTAGACGTCGCGCGACAGGCCCTCGGTCCCCGCGATGCGCTTGAGCTCCTTCTGCATGAGCTTCCGCCGCTTCGGCTCGAATTGCCGCCAGCTCTTGAATGTGCCGAGAAGCCGCGCCGCCACCTGCGGATTGAGCTTGTCGAGGTCGAGCACCTTGTCCGCGACGAAGCGGTAGCCCGCGCCTTTCGCATCGTGGAAGTGGAGCTGGTTCATGGATGCAAAGCTCGTGATGAGCGCCCGCACCTTGTTCGGGTTCTTCATCGTGAAGGCGGGGTGCCCCGTCAGCCGCTTCACCTCGTCCAGCGTGCCGGGTAGCGACGACATCGCCTGGATCGACAGCCACTTGTCCATGACGAGATGATCGTCCTTCCAGCGTTCGTAGAAGGCGGCGAGCGCAGCCGCACGCTCCGGGCAGTCGATATGCGAGAGCACGGAAAGCGCCGCGATGGAATCCGTCATGTTGGATGCCGTGCGGAATTGTTCTGCGGCGAGCTTGACGCCGTCCTCGCCCGGCGCGGCGGCGAGATAGCCGAGACAGACATTGCGGAGCGCCCGGCGTCCTGCATCCCCGCCATCCGGATTATAGCGGCCCTTCACCTCCATCCGCGCATAGGCGGAAAGCAGCGCCTCCTTTGCATGAGCGGCGATCGAACCGCGCAGGGATTCGCGTGCCTTGTGGATCGCATCCACGTCCACATTCTCGCCGATGATCTGCGCCAGCGTCTGCTCGCTCGGCAGCAGGATGATCTGTGCCACGAAATCGGGGTCGATCTTGCGTGCGCTCAGGAGGTCCACCACCATTTCGGCAAAGGCCATGCCTTGCCGGGGCGCCGCGCCTTCCCTTGCCGCCTCGATCGTCTTGACGAGCAGCGCCGTCGCATAGCGCTGCGCCGCTTCCCAGCGGTTGAAGCTGTCGCTGTCATGCCGCATCAGGAACACGAGGTCGCGCTCCTTGAGGTTCGCGTCGAGCTTCACGGGCGCGGTAAAGCCCCGCAGCAGCGACGGCACGGGTTTCTCCGCCACATTCTTGAAACGCCAGGTGCCTTCGCGCTCCGTGAGATGCAGTACGCGCGTCTTCGCGCCCGCCTTTTCCTCGCCGTCGAGCGTGAGGGGCATGTCCTTGCCGTCCGGTCCGACAAGGCCGACCGCGACCGGAATGTGATAGGGCTCCTTCACCCGCTGCCCCGGCGTCGGCTGGCACACCTGGCTCATCTTCAGCGTATAGGTCTTGCGCGCCGCGTCGTAGCGTCCGGAAGCGAGCACTTCGGGCGTGCCCGACTGCCAGTACCAGCGCTTGAACTGCTTGAGGTCGAGCTTCGCGCCATCGGCCAGCGCGTCGAGGAAATCTTCCACCGTCGCCGCTTCGCCGTCATGCCGTTCGAAATAGAGATCCATGCCTTTGCGGAAGCGTTTCGGCCCCGCCATGGTGTGGATCATGCGGCAGAGTTCGGCGCCTTTCTCGTAGACGGTTGCCGTGTAGAAATTGTTGATCTCGATATAGCTGTCCGGCCGCACGGGATGGGCGAGCGGCCCGCCATCTTCGGGAAACTGGTGCGCGCGCAGCAGCCGCACATCGGAAATGCGCTTCACCGGCCGCGAGCGCATGTCGCTCGTGAATTCCTGGTCGCGGAAGACCGTCAGGCCCTCCTTCAGGCAAAGCTGGAACCAGTCGCGGCAGGTGATGCGGTTGCCCGTCCAGTTGTGGAAATACTCATGCGCGATGATCGCTTCGATGGCCGCGTAATCGGCATCCGTCGCCGTATCGGACCGCGCGAGAATGTATTTGTCGTTGAAGACGTTGAGCCCCTTGTTCTCCATCGCCCCCATGTTGAACGCGCTCACCGCGACGATCATGAAGATGTCGAGGTCGTATTCGCGCCCGAAGCGCTCCTCATCCCATTTCATCGAACGCTTCAGCGCTTCCATCGCATAGGCGCAGCGGTCCTCGTTTCCTTTTTCCACGAAGATGCGAAGCGTCATCTCCCGGCCCGACATGGTGATGAACTTGTCTTCCACCGAGGCGAGGTCGCCCGCGACGAGCGCGAAAAGATAGGAAGGCTTCGGGAAGGGATCGTGCCATTCGACGAAGTGCCGCCCGTCCTTCGTCTTGCCCTTCTTCACCGGATTGCCGTTCGAGAGCAGCACCGGCTCGCTCTTCTTGTCACCCGTGATCCGCGTGCGGAAGACCGCCATGTTGTCCGGCCGGTCGAGATAATAGGTAATCCGCCGGAAGCCTTCCGCCTCGCATTGCGTGCAATAGATGCCGTCCGTGAGATAGAGCCCGGTCAGCGCCGTGTTCTCTTCCGGCGCGCAATTCGTCACCGTTTCAAGCGTGAAGGGACCGTCCGGCACGTCATGGATCGTGAGGTGCTTGTCTGTCACGCTGTAGCGGTTCGGCCCGAGCCGCTCGCCGTCGATCCTCACCTCGATGAGCTTCAGCTTCTCCCCGTCCAGCACCAGCGGCGCGGTCTTGTCCGCGCTCGCCTCGTTCCGCTCCATCGTGAGCTTCGAATGGACGCGGGTCGCCTTCGGATCGAGCTCGATATCGAGGCTCACCTCCCGCGTCGTGAAGGCAGGAACCTGATAGTCCTTGAGGCGGATGGGGCGGGGCTCTTCGGTGCGCATGGGGGATACTCGGCTGCGGGGGATATTCACTCTATATAATTGAACCGCGAGATTCGGCGAGAGACAGATTTCACGCACGGCATGGCCGAATTGCGGCGCTTTTCCCTCTCCCCCTCGGGGGAGAGGGGTGAGAGGTAAAGGAAAGGTCCGGTGGACCTTTCCGGCCTCGAACGCCCGTCGAAGGCGGGAAGGGTGAGGGGGATATTGTGAATAAATCTGTCGCTGCCGAAATCCGTCCCGTCCGCCCGGAGGACCTCGAAGCAATTTACGAGATCGCCCTCAAGACCGGCGCGAACGGCGAGGACGCCACCGCGCTTTATGCCGACCCGCGTCTCGTCGGTCACATCTATGCAGCGCCCTATGCCATTCTTGCGCCGGACTGCGCCTTTGTCGCGGAGGATGGAGAGGGCGTCGGCGGCTATATCCTCGGCGCCCTGGACACGCGCGCCTTCGAGGCGCGGCTCGAAGCGGAATGGTGGCCGCCGCTCCGCCAACTTCATGACGATCCTGCCTCGCCGCCTCAAGCGTGGAGCGCGGATGAACTGAGGCAACACATGATCCACCATCCCTACGTCACGCCCGCGCGCGTCGTGGAGCGTCACCCCTCGCATCTCCACATCAATTTGCTGCCCCGGCTGCAGGGCAGGGGGTTCGGCCGCCGTCTGATGGACCGCTGGCTTGCCCACATGAGCGAGCTCGGCTCGCCCGGCGTGCATCTCGGCGTCGGCACGCCCAATGCGCGCGGCCGCGCCTTCTACGAGGCCTATGGCTTCACATTGCTGGAAGAAAATTCCCGCACCGCCTGGTACGGCCTCGCGCTCTGAGCCTGCGCTTACTCCACCGGCCCCATGATCCCGCTCACGACGGCGTCGGCATCGCCTGCCAGCGTCATCACGTCGTCGGGCAGGTTCTCCGGGTTCTGCCGTGCGCAATCGGCAAGACGGCTCAGCAGCACCATCATCTTCGGCGCCGCCGCGATCACCTTCGCCTGCAGTTCCACGCGCTCCGGCGTCATGTCGTATTCGACGCCCGGCACGCGCCAGCCGCCGCCTTCGTGGCTTCCCGTCACGACGACGGGGTGCGTCCCCGGGACGGGATGCCCGGCGCATTCTTCCGCCCCGCGCCACTTGTTGGCGACGCGCACCACATGCCATTCCTCCATCTCCGGGTCGAGATGGGAAAGCGTCGCCACTTCTTCCGTTTCGAGCTCGCGCGCGGCGAACTCGCGGCCGAGCCCCACGTCGTAATGGATGCGCAGCGGCTCATCCATGTCCTTGACCCATTGCGGTACGACGCGCTCGATCACCGCCCAAGTGCCGACCGGGCGCACATAGACCCGCTGGTTCTTGTGGAACTGTGCTTTCGCCATCTGACGAGGGACCTCCGCCCGGAAAAGACATGACCTTGGCGTCATTATCCTCGGCGGGCGGTTAGCACGGGCTTAAGACAAAGCTTCGGATTGTCCGGAATAGCGACACTCTGCGGTGCGGGGTCACTCCGCCGGCGCGCCGGGCGCCTTGCCCCCGCGGAACCCGAAGCGCGCGCCCATGCGGCGGAAAAAGCGCCCGATCCGGGCGAGACCGCCTCGCGCATCTTCCATCAGCGTATAGGCGACCGGCACCACGACGAGCGTCAGCAGCGTCGAGGAGATGAGCCCCCCGATCACGAGCACGCCCATCGCATTGCGGAACTCCGCGCCCTGGCTGTTCGATATAGCGACCGGAATGAGCCCGAAGATCGTCGCGATCTGCGTCATCAGCACGGGCCGCAGCCGCACGGGCCCAGCCTTCAGCGCCGCCTCGCGGGCCGTGGCACCGCCCGCGCGCAGATGGTTCGTGTAGTCGACCAGCAGGATGCCGTTCTTCATCACGAGCCCCATCAGCGCCAGCAGCGAGATCTGGCTGAACATCGACATCTCGTGGCCGGAGATTTTCAGCGCGATGAAGGCGCCCGAAAAGGAAAGCGGCGCCGACAGCATGATGATCGCGGGCTGCGAGAAGCTGTTGAACTGGCTCGCCAGGATCATGTAGAGCGCGATCAGCGCCAGCATGAACGCAAAGCCGATGGCCGCCCCCGTCTCCTTCATCCGCTTCGACTTGCCTTCCGTGCTCCAGGAGTAGCCGGGCGGCAGTTGCAGGTCGTTGAGATAGGATTCGAGTTCCGCCGACGCAGGCCCAAGCGCCGCGCCCGCCGGATTGTTTGCGACGATCGCGATGCGCCGCGAACGGTTCTGCCGTTCGATCTGCGCCGGGCCCGCGGCCACGTCGAAGCGCGCGACATTCGCAATGTCGATCAGTTGCCCGTTCGCTGAGCGGAGCTGGATCATGCCCAGCTTCGAAATGTCGTCGCGCTGTCCTTCTTCCAGCCGCACGCGCACGTCGTAGCGCTGGCCGAATTCCTCGAAGGTCCCCGCCTTCATGCCGCCCACCATCGCCCGCACGGTTTCGGCAAGCGCCCGCACGGGCACGCCGAGATCGGCCGCGCGCTCGCGGTCGACATGAACCTGCACTTCCGGCTTGCCCGCGTCGTAGCTCGTCTTCGCGTCGGCAAAGAGCGGGCTCGCCCGCATCCGCGAAACGACTTCGTTTGCCTTCGCGTCGAGCACTTCGAGGTCCGGCCCCAGCAGCACATACATCATCGCATAGTCGGAAAAGCCGCCGCCCGAAATCCACGGTACATCAGAAAGCGAAATGTGCTTCGCCTCCGGCGCCGCCTTCAGCATGGCAACACGTGCCGAATCCATGATCGGAATGAACTTCTCGTCGCGCGCGTCTTTCGGCGTCAGCCCCACATAGAAGAAAGCCTTGTTGACGCTCTTCTGCGCGTCGGAGGCGATCGTGTAGAAGACGGTCGTGACCTCGCGCACGCCCGAAACCGCATGCGCGACGCGCGAGGCGACGATCCGCGTTTCTTCCAGGCCCGCGCCGAAGGGCAGTTCCACCGTGCCGAGGAATTCCGCCCGGTCCGCTCGCGTGTCGAACGCGGCGGGGATCGTGCGCGCCACCGCGATGGCGACGAAGATGGCCATGACCGCCGCCGCCATCACCACCCAGCGTGCCGAAAGCGACCATTCGAGCAGCCGCCCGTAGTAATAATCGAGCTTGCGATAGCCGTTGTCGAAGATGCGCGCCAGCCGCCCGTAATTTGCGGGGTCCGTCTCGCCGTTCTTCAGCATGCGCGACGAAAGCATCGGCGTCAGCGTCAGCGACACGAGCAGCGACACCAGCACCGAGAAGGTGATCGCGAGCCCGTACTGGAAGAAGAAGCGACCGACCACACCCTCCATGAAGGCGATGGGAACGAACACCGCGACAATCGAGAAAGTGGCGGCAAGCACCGCAAGTCCCACTTCCTTCGTGCCTTCGGCGGCCGCCTGCATCGGCGGCAGCCCTTCCTCGAGTTTCCGGTAAATGCTTTCGAGCACCACGATGGCGTCGTCCACCAGCAGGCCCACCGCGAGCGACAGCGCCATCAGCGTCATCAGGTTGATGGTGAAGTCCGCTATGTAGAAGGCAAAGAAGGTCGAGATCAGCGATGTCGGCATGGCGATGGCGACGATCAGCGTCGCCCGCACCGACAGCAGGAAGGCAAGCGTGACGAACACCACCAGCACGATGCCGATCTGGATGTCGAAGAAGACGTCATGCGCCGATCCTTCGATGAAGACGGCCGTGTCGCGCGCCGTCCTGATGTCGATGCCCGTGGGCGCCGTCTTGCGGATATCTTCAAGCGCGGTGCGCACGGCGCGCGCCACTTCCACGGTGTTGCGGCCGGACTGCTTGCGGATTTCGAGCGAGACGCCGCGCTTGCCGTTGAGTTCGGCATAGGAGCGCTCGTCCTCCATCCCGTCTTCCACGCGTGCGATATCGCCGATGGTCGTCGGTGCGCCGTCCTGGCGGAAGGCGACGAGGATGCTGCGGAAGCCTTCGACGCTTTTCACCTCGCCCTTCGTCTTCACCGAGAACTCGGCCGCGCCGCCGGTCGTTTCGAGGCGGCCACCCGGAATTTCGGCATGCTCGCGCCGGATCGCCGCCGTCACCTCTTCGGCCGTCACGCCATAGGCGCGCATCTTCACCGCGTCGAGCCAGATGCGGACCTCGCGGTCCCGTCCCCCCACCACGTCGATGGAACCGACGCCCGAAATGCGTTGCAGCTGTTCCTTCACCGTCTTGTCGGCGTACTGCGTAAGGTCGCGGATCGGCAGGTCGCCCGCGATCATCACCGACATGATCGGCTGCGCGTCCGGGTCCACCTTCTGCACGATGGACTGCTCGGCATCCTGCGGAATATTGGCGCGCGCGAGCGAAACCTTGTCGCGCACGTCCTGCGCCTTCACGTCCACATTCTCGTTGAGCTTGTAGGTGATGACGACCTGGGAAAGACCCTCCGCGCTGGTCGAGGAAAGCGTCTCGATGCCCGATGTCGTGTTGACCTGTTCCTCAATCGCGTCCGTCACGTCGCTTTCGATGGCTTCGGGAGACGAACCTTCGAGCGTCGTCGTCACCGCGACGACCGGAAACTCGACCTTCGGAAAGAGGTCGACGCCCACGCGGCCGAGCGATATCCAGCCGAGGACGACGAGCGCCATGATGATCATGACGGCGAAGACGGGCCGGCGGATCGAAATGTCGGAAATCCACATGGACAGTCCTCCCTTTGCCGGTGCTTATTGCGCGCTTGTCGTGCTGTCCGCGGGTACGCCCTTGGCGAGCGTCTGCGTGGCCGGCGGATCCGTCTCGATCCGCACCGGTGTCCCTTCGAGAAGAAGAGCCGCGTTCGGTCCCGCCAGCGCCTTGTCGCCTTCCTTGAGCCCGGAAAGAACCTCCACGCGCGTCGCATCGATCTGGCGCACCGTCACGTTGACCCGCTTGGCGTGCCCGTTCTCGTTCACATAGACATATCGCGCCGCCTCCGTGCCCATCAGCGCGGAGCGGTCGAGCGCCAGCACGGCGCGCGGCTCGGGATAGATTTCCGCCCGCGCGAAAAGGCCCGGCTTCACCGCGTAATCATCGTTCGCGATCGGCAGCCGCACCTCGACCGCGCGCGTCACGGGATCGATCCGGTCATTGATGATGATGACGTAGGAATCGTAGCTCTTGTCGATGCCGTCGAGGAAGATCTTGCCCTTCGTGCCCACCTTGAATTTGGAGAGATGGATTTCCGGCACGTTCACGATCGCCGCCACGATATCGATCTTCATGATTTCCAGCACGCCGCCCTGGGCAGGGCCCATGCCGCCCGAGCGTGTCGCCATGAACTTGCCTTCGTTTACATCGAGCCGCGTGATGACACCGTCGAAGGGCGCGGTGACGACGCAATCGTCGAGTGCCTGCTGCGCGGCGGCAAGCTGCGCCTTGGCGATGCCGAGTTTCGCGTTTGCCGTGTCGCGGGCCGCGCGCGCATCGTCGAGCTTGCCGTTCGACACGAAGCCCTTGGCATGCAACTCGCTTGCGCGGTTGAATGCCTTCTGCATGTTGCCGGATTCCGCCGTCGCGAGTTGCACCTGGTTTTCGAGTTCCGACACACGGAGCTTCCATTCCGTGTCGCGGGTGCGGAAGAGCGGCTGGTCCTTCTTCACCCGGTCGCCGACCCACACCATGACTTCCTCGATGATGCCGTCGACGCGGGGCCCAAGCTGCGTCGTCTTGTGCGCGGCGATGGTGCCCGTGCCGATCACCGGCTCCATCAGTTCCTCGCGCGTCACCGGCCGTTCGAACACGGCGACAGTCTCCGCCGCCTGTTCCTCGCCCGACGCCTGTTCGTCCTCGCCGCATCCCGTGAGCGGCAGCACCGCCAGTGCCGCCATGAGGAAACCCGCCGCGCGGGTGGGGAAAGGTCTGGTCCGGAAAAGCATGCGTTACGTCCCGTCAACTCGCCGCGCTGGCGGCACCTGATATGCGAGGTTATAGTATCCAGGGTTACGATATGGAAGGACAGAGTTGGAAGGGCGAGCCCCCTTGGCCGGCAGGAAAACAGGAATGGCAGCGCCCGACGAAGAGTTCGGCTGGCTGCAGCGCGACGTGTTCCGGCTCCTCCAGCGCGCCTGGGACAGGCACCTGCGCGCCTCCGGCACCGGCATCACGGTGCCCCAGTCGCGCGTCTTCGCGGCGCTGCGCCAGCGCGACGGCCTCACCCAGACGGAAATCGCCGATCTCGTGATGATGGAGAAGGCGCCGCTCGGCCGCGTCATCGACCGCATGGAAGAGCAGGGCCTTGTCACCCGCCGTCCGGACCCTGCCGACCGCCGTGTCCGCCGCGTCTATCTCACGCCCGCGCTCGACGAGATGCAGGATCGGCTCTGGGCCGCCGCCTTCGGCATGTTCGATACCGCCCTCGACGGTTTCACGGCCGCCGAATACGAAACCCTCGTCTCCATGTTCCGCCGCATCAAGGCGAACCTCGAAGCCGGCGAGGCCGACGAGGGCAGGGCGGAATAGGGGCGTTTTTCTCCTCTGTATTCCCGGATTCGCGCTCTCCCCCGGCCGTATCCCAAGCGGACGCGGCGTCAAACGCATGGGTCTTTTCATGCGCCTCCAATGCGGTGAGAATGCGCGCCAAACAACGCTGCGGCAGCCCGCCATCGCGCGGGA
The DNA here is from genome assembly GCF_045863935.1 of Parvibaculum sp. Classification (GTDB taxonomy): domain Bacteria; phylum Pseudomonadota; class Alphaproteobacteria; order Parvibaculales; family Parvibaculaceae; genus Parvibaculum. The sequence continues at coordinate 71,169 of NZ_BTVP01000017.1, forward strand.
GCCCGGAAAAAATGCGCCTCTTCGAGCGCGATAAGGGAGACATCATGAATTTCGATTTTTCCGACGACCAGAAGATGCTGAAGGAGCAGGTCCGCAAGTTCCTTGCCGACAAATGCCCCATGAGCGTCACGCGCCGCGTCCTCGACGGCGACGAGCCCTATGCGAAGGAAGTCTGGAAGGGCCTCGTCGAGATGGGCCTCACCGGCACGGCCATTCCCGAAGAGTTCGGCGGCCTCGGCCTCGGCGCGCTTGAGCTCTGCGTCATCGCCGAAGAGCTCGGCCGCGCCGCCGCGCCCGTTCCCTTCTCCTCCTCGATCTATCTTGCCGCCGAGGCGATCAAGCTCTTCGGCACGCAGAAGCAGAAGCAGACCTGGCTGCCGAAACTCGCCAGCGGCGAAATTGTCGGCGCGCTCGCCGTCTCCGAAGGCACGCACACCGCCCATCCGCGCAACATCGAAACGAAATTCGCGGCCGGCAAGGTCAGCGGCGTGAAGCAGCCCGTCACCGATGGCGGCGCGGCCGATGTCGTGATCGTCGCCGTCAACACCGGCGGTTCCGGCGAGCAGGCGATCTCGCTCGCCATCGTCGATCTCAAGGCCGGCGGCATCTCCGCCGAGCCCGTCCGCACCATCGACCCCTCGCGCGAACACGTCACGCTCACCTTCAAGGATGCGCCCGCCGAAATCCTGGGCGACAAGCAGGGCGAGGGCTGGTCGCAGCTTTCGCGCGTGCTCGACGGCGCGGCCGTCCTCTTCGCCTTCGAACAGGTCGGCGGCACCGAGGCCGCGCTCGAAATGGCGCGCGACTATGCGCTCGAGCGTTATGCCTTCGGCCGCCAGATCGGTTCCTATCAGGCGATCAAGCACAAGCTCGCCGACATGTATGTGAAGAAGGAACTCGCGAAGTCGAACGCCTATTTCGGCGCCATGATGCTCAACGATGAAGGTGCCGAGCTCACCGAGGCCGCCTCCGCCTCGCGCATCGCCGGCTCCGACGCCTATGTCTTCGCCGCGCAGGAGAACATCCAGACGCATGGCGGCATCGGCTACACATGGGAATCCGACTGCCAGTTCCATTATCGCCGCGCGAAACTCCTTGCCCTCACGATCGGTGCGCCGATCCAGTGGAAGGAAAAACTCGTCTCGCGCCTTGAAGCGAAGAACGCAGCATAAATTAAAGATATTCGGGAGAACCAAAATGGATTTCAACGACACGCCAGAAGAAGCCGCCTACCGCGCACAAGTCCGCGCATGGCTGGACAAGAACGCGATCCGCAAGGAAAACGCCAAAGACATCGCCCCGCCGAAGGATATGGACGAACTGATCGCCCAGTCGAAAGCCTGGCAGGCGAAGAAGGCCGATGCCGGTTACGCCTGCATCACCTGGCCGAAGGAGTGGGGCGGCGGTGGCGGCACCACCATCAACAACGTGATCTACGGTCAGGAAGAATCGAAATACGCCGTCCCCGGCGGCATCTTCGCCATCGGGCTCGGCATGTGCATCCCGACCGTCATGGCCTGGGGCCCGGACGAGGCGAAGCAGCGTTTCGTGCGCCCCGCCGTGCGCGGCGACGAGATCTGGTGCCAGCTCTTCTCCGAACCCGCCGGCGGCTCGGACGTCGCGGGGCTCCGCACCAGGGCCGAGAGGGATGGCGACGAATGGGTCATCAACGGCCAGAAGGTCTGGACGTCCGGTGCCCATTTCTGCGACTACGGCATCCTGCTCACGCGCACCGATCCCAATGTGCCCAAGCACAAGGGCCTCACCATGTTCTGGATCGACATGAAGGACCCGGCCGTCGAAGTGCGCCCCATCAAGCAGATGTCGGGCGGTGCGGAATTCAACGAAGTCTTCTTCACCAATCTCCGCGTGAAGGACAGCCAGCGTCTCGGCAATCCCGGCGACGGCTGGAAGGTCGCGCTGACCACGCTGATGAACGAGCGCCTCGCCGTCGGCGGTAGCCAGGGCAATGCCGACACGGATGATCTGATCGAACTCGCGCGCGAGACCGACATCGCCGGTGAGCCCGCCATCCGCCACGGCGGCGTGCGCGAGCGAATCGCCGACTGGTATGTGCAGGCGCAAGGGTTGAAGTTCACGCGCTTCCGCACATTGACCGCGCTCTCGCGCGGCGAGACGCCCGGACCCGAAAGCTCGATCTCCAAGATCGTCGCGGCCAAGAAGATGCAGGACCTCGGCTCCTTCGGCATGGACCTGCAGGACATGGGCGGCGTCATCCGCGACCGCAAGCTCTCGCCGGCAGAAGGTGCGTATACGGAGCAGTGGATCGGCGCGGCGGGCTACCGCATCGCGGGCGGCACGGATGAAATCCTCCGTAACATCGTCGCCGAACGCGTCCTCGGCCTGCCGGGCGAAATCCGCGTCGACAAGGACCTGCCCTTCAACCAGGCCCCGAAGGGGAAGTAAGAAACCTTACCCCTCTCCCCTCCGGGGAGAGGGAGGGGCTCGGCGCCTCGCAGCGGCGTTGGGAAGGGTGAGGGGCGTTGGTGAAAAGGTCCGGTGGACCTTTTCCAGCCTCGAACGCCCTGGGCCAAGCGAAGGGCCGGATCAGCCACCCACAAAATAAAAAGGCCGGATCACCCGATCCGGCCTTTTTCATTTCCGCCTCTGCTAAAACCACAAATGTCACCCCTGTGCTTGCCTGTACCGGCGCAGGTTGGCCGCGCTGAGTGAGATAAAAACTACTTGATTTTTTTTAAAGTGGGCTATATACGCGTCCTTAGGACGCGTATATAGCCCACTTTCTATCATAATTGCGTTGCATTGTCTCAGCTACGAATTGTGTCTTGACTTTGCAATGCTCACATATATATACGTCCTTAGGACGTATATATATGTGAGCATGTCTAAAAAAAATGGCAGAACTACTTCGAGGTATTTACCCGGAAAGACTTACGCTTGCCGGCCATCGACTGGCAGAGTTGCTGGAAGCCAATGGCAAGCCAGTCCTGACGCAATTCGATTTTTTCAGGATCATCTGGCGCATGTATCTGACCTCGTCAGGTGAAAGGCTCTATCTCCGTCATGAAACACCGACCCAGGAAGACGGTAACCGCCTGAGGCTCAATCTGAAGAAATCAGGCCTCGTTGGCGCCGACCGGGATTATGGCTCCCGTATAATCCGTGTGTTGGCGATTTCGGATCTGCCAGCCGAAGACATTGCCTGCCTCGTTGATCCTACATGTTATGTCTCGCACCTCTCAGCCATGCAGCGATGGGGGCTGACTGATCGTAGCCCCGAGGCTTTGATACTGACGCGCCCTGACCGGAAGACTGCTACAAAGCAACTTGCGGCTCATATGGAAGGCCTGCTCGCGGAGAACGAAGAAAACCCTTTTCCTCTGAAAATCATCACGCATCCGGCTCGCGTTCGTAAGAGGACGGTCCATGTCTATGAGTCGAAAACCGCAGGCGCATCTCTGAACGTTCGCGGTGGCGATGTCCGCCTCTCGACGATTGGGCAGACGTTTCTCGATATGCTGCAAAAGCCTGATCTTTGCGGGGGCATGGACCACATCCTTGATGTCTGGGAAGAGCATGCCGCTACCTATCTGAGCGATATCGTTGCGGCCGTCGACACGGCCACAAGCGGCCTCGTCAAGAGCCGGGCCGGGTACATACTCGAAGAGCGTTTGGGGTTAAAGCATCCCAGCATTGAGCAATGGAAGGCATTGGGACAGCGCGGAAGTAGCCGCAAGCTAGATCCGTCGAAAGCTTTTGCCCCGACCTTCTCGGAGACGTGGATGATCTCGCTCAATGTCTGACGACGCCATTGAAATCGATGTTGCTGGATGGGTCGAGCGCGCCAAAGCCGATCCCACTGCCTATGGACAGCGCCAGGCGGCAGAAATCACCCTGAATGCGATTGCGATGACCGCTCCCTTGAATGAGAAGCTCGTCCTCAAGGGCGGTATACTCATGGGGCTTGCGTATAATAGCCCGCGTCAAACCGCAGATATTGATCTATCTGCCATTCTCGCAGCTGAAGACAATGTCGATGAGATGATCAGGGACTTCCTGGACTCGGCCTTTCCGAGTGCGGCGGCAAAGCTTGGCTATCCCGATCTGATCCTCAAAGTGCATTCGGTCAGAAAGCAACCCAAGCATATCGAGATCGAGGACGCGGAATTCCCGGCCCTCAAACTGAAAGTTGCTTTCGCTCAGCGTGGAACCCGTCAGGAACAAGCGCTACGTGAAGGGAAAGCACCCGGGGTCATTGATCTCGATATTTCGTTCAACGAACCTTTGCGCCAAATTCAAATTCTGGAGCTAACGGGTGGCGAAGAGTTGCTCGCCTATGGGCTCGTTGATCTGATGGCCGAAAAATATCGCGCGATGTTGCAACAGGTCGAGCGCAATCGGAACCGGCGGCAGGATGTGTATGATCTTGATCGGTTGATAGCGGGGCACGAATTCACGGTTGAAGTCCGCGCTCAAATTCTTGATGTGTTTATCGAAAAATGTCGGTCTCGATATATCGAGCCCACAGCGACATCGCTCCAGAATCCCGAAGTGAAAGCGCGGTCAGGAGCAAACTGGGATACGCTGGAACTTGAACTTGGCGACGTCCCGCCATTTGAAAAGTGTTTCGAGCGTGTGAGGGATTTTTACGAAACTTTGCCTTGGCAACGGTGATGACCTGCGCCCCAAGTTTCATCCAGTCGGAAGTAGAGTCTCGTGACCATTTGAG
>NZ_BTVP01000018.1:0-74384 GCF_045863935.1 Parvibaculum sp.
AAACAGGGAATCATCAATCAACACCAGCCGCCACCCTCTTTTGCAGAGAAATCCTCGGGGAGGGTCGAACGAGCGGCGGCTCGTTCGGGGCGGGGGCCGGACGCGCAACCTCTACCCGAACGAGAACCCGGAATGCGGCCTCAGCGCCTCGCGCTCGCGCCGCGCCTCGCGGCGTTCCTCCGCGGCCTCGCGCCGGTCCGCCTTGTCCCCGCCCTTCAGCGACGAGCGTCCTTCGGGAATCGGATTGAGCGACGAGAGAAGCTCCACAACCCCGGGGGTAAGTTTGAGCGGCGTCCGTCCGTAACTTGTCCCCGAAACGCCGGAACCGCCGCCACCCGAAACCGGGGACAACAGGGCCGCGCCGCGCGTCGCATATCCCGTGCGGATATCCCCGCTGGCGAGATCGGTCGGCGCGCCGGAACGGTCCGTGACATTTCGATGACGTTTCGATGACAGTCGGGCGTTGTCGGCGAGTTCGGCGATCCGCGTCGCGTCCGCGCCCTCATGTTTCGCGACGAGGTTCGCATGCACCTCGGCCGCGCTCCGGGGCGTGCCGTCCTTGGCGTAGAAGATGGAGCGGTTCGCCGCCGCCGCCGCCGGAAAAAGCATGTCCGCACGGGCATTTGGCGTCTCTTCCGAAGCCTCGATCAGCTTCGCCGCACCGCCCGCGCCCAGGAAATGCGCGATGTAGAGTTCGCCCTCGCTCGCGCTCCGTCCGATCCGGCTTTCCAGGATTTCGGCGCTGTCCTGCGTATAGGCGCCCGCCATCAGCGCCGATGCATGCGGATCTTCGCGCAGGGCAAGAATTTCCGCCCTTTGGGCAGCATTTGCCACTGTGTAGCGGCCCTTGGCGGTCTCCGTAATGGCCTCTGCATAAGACCCGAGACCGAGTTCCGCGCCGTGTTTTTTCAGCGTGCCGAGCCAGCTTTGTTCGGTGAACTGGAAAAGTCCGAGCGCACTCGAAGTCGTTGATTTTGCTTCGTAATCCAGGCTCGATTCGCGCATCGCCGTCTTCAGGAGATAGTCGAAATCCGTGCCCGTGCGCACGCTCGCGGACTTCAGCGCGGTCGCGATCGTAGGTTGCAGGGCAATGGTTTCGACAAGGCTCATGGGGCCGTTTCCTTCCTTCTCTGCGTGGAAGGTCGCAAGCCCCATGCCAGACGAATTAACGTTCCGTCTGGCGGAAATCTTGTGTTTTTCACAAGCATTCCCGCGCCGCCGCGCTAAGCTTCGTGAAAAGCGCGGAGCGAAGCTTCGCAAAGAGGGAGGGAGCATGTCCGAAGTCGAAGTGGCCGCCGAGGTCGAAGAGGAACTTCATCACCCGCATGAAGGAAAGGCCGAAAAACCATACCCGAGGCAGATTTACGCCTGGTACGTGGTCGCGGTCCTCGTCCTTGCCTTCACCTTCTCCTTCATCGACCGGCAGATACTCAGCCTGCTCGTGGGGCCGATAAAGCGCGACCTCGAAATTTCGGACACGCAGATGAGCCTCCTGCAAGGCTTTGCTTTTGCTGTCTTTTACAGCGTCGCCGGCCTTCCCATCGGCCGCCTCGTCGACCGCCACCACCGCATCAACATCATCGCTGTCGGCGTCTTCATCTGGAGCGTGATGACGGCGCTCTGCGGCACCGCCCGCTCCTTCCTGCAGCTCTTCATCTTCCGCGCCGGTGTCGGCGTCGGCGAAGCGGCGCTCTCGCCATCCGCCTATTCCATCATCGCCGATTACTTCCCGCCCAAAAGGCTCGGTTTCGCGCTCGGCGTCTATGGCATGGGCGTCTATATCGGCGCGGGCCTCGCCCTCATCATCGGAGCGGCCGTCATCGGCCTCGTCTCGAATGGCGGCGGCATGGAGCTGCCCCTCATCGGCGAGGTTTATGCCTGGCAGATCACCTTCTTCATCGTCGGCCTGCCGGGCCTTCTGGTCGCCTTCTGGGTCTGGACGCTGAAGGAACCGGACCGGCGCGGCTACATGCGCAAGACCGTCGCCGAAGATGGCACCGAAACCGCCGTTGAAGTGCCCGTCTCCGAGGTTCTCGGCTATATGCGCACCAACTGGCGCACCGTCGTCCCCCTCAACCTTTGCTACGCCCTCTCGGCCATGATGGCCTATGGCGTCGCCGCCTGGATCCCGACATTCTTCGTGCGCACCTATGACTGGAGCTATCCGATGGCCGGCTGGTGGTATGGCTGGGTCATTGTCATCTTCGGCACCACAGGCGTCGTCGCCGGCGGCTGGATGGGAGACGTGCTCACCAGCCGCGGCATCCGCAACGGCCGCATGATGGTCTGCGCCTTCACCGGGCTCGCGGCGCTGCCCTTCACGGTCCTCTACCCGCTGATGGACAGCCCCTGGGTCGCGCTCATCCTCATCTGCTTCTCGACCTTCTTCGCAACCTTCACGACCGGCGCGGGCCCCTCTGCCTTGCAGGAACTGATGCCGAACCAGATGCGCGGCTTCGCTTCCGCCGTCATGATCTTCGTCGTCAACATCATCGGCCTCGGCCTCGGACCCACCTCCATCGCGCTCGCGACGGACTACATCTATGGCGACGAGATGATGCTCCGCTACTCGCTGGTGCTCGTTCCTGCGGTCGTTCTGGTACTTGCCGTGATCTCGGGCGTGCTCGCGCTACGCCCCTACACGGAAAGCCTCGACTACCTGAATCGCTGGAGCGCAGAACACGAAAAATAGATAAAAATCAGAAGGTTAAATGGTAAACCGAATCTCGATCGTGAACTTGATGGCAAGTCGCACCGCACCTTGATTCAAAATCTGAGGCACCTGATTCAAAACCTGAGGGCCACAAACCGGAATATGAAGAGAGAAGGCGAAGCCCCTGCCCTGCGCGGCGGAGCGGACTTGTCCACAGGCCGTCAGACGGCCTTGCCGTAGAGCCCGAAGCGCCATGATGTTGCGCCGGTGCTCGCACCAATGCGCGCGCCCTCTTGCACCACCCGCAGCTTCGGCCGCCCTGCATCGAGGCGGCCCCGCGTGCGCGCCTGGGCCAGCTTGAAACGCAGCAGCGCCTCGTCATAGGGCTTCACGAGATAGTCGTCCGCCCCGGCCTCGATGGCTCGGCGGATCGAAGCCGCGGCCCCGTCCGAGGTGACATGGAAAAGGCAGAGATCCATGCCCCCCGCCTGCGCGCGGACAGCCTCGGTGAGCGGCCTGCCGTCTGCCGTCTCGAGCCTCGCCTCGGCAAGCACGAGATCGGGACCGGTCGCGGCAATGAGCGCCAGCGCCTCTTCTGCCGATGCCGCACCCGCCACGCGAAAGCCCAGCCGTTCGAGCATGTGGCTCGCGGCGCGGCGCGCTTCGGTTGAAGGTTCGGCAATAAGGGCGTTGACCAAGCGTCCGTCTCCTGAGTGCGGGCAAACCCGTCTTCAGCTGGGACACTAGGCGCTGAGTCTTAAACCAATCGTTAACCGTGAGGCCGCTTACCCATGAAATCCGAGGCAGAGCTTTTCGACCAGCGCCCGCGCCTCCTCTTGCCCATAAGGCTCTGCCGTTCCCACGCCCCACACAGGCCCCGGCCAGGCCGCGTCCACGGAAAAGCGGGCAATCACATGAACATGAAGCTGCGGCACCATGTTCCCCAGTGCCGCCACGTTCATCTTCTCCGCCGCCGTCGCCTCACGCAGGACAGCCGAGGCCAGGTCGATCTCGGCGTGAAAATCGGGCTTCTCCCCCGCCGCGACATCGTCGAAATCCCTCAACCCTTCCTGCCGGGGAACCAGAATAACCCAGGGAAACCGTCGGTCATTCATCAGCAGCGCCCGGCAGAGTGGCAGGTCGGCGATGAGCAGCGTATCCGCCGCCAGCCTCTCGTGAAGTTCGAACGCCATAGGTCAGGCAGCCACTGGACGCGCACGCTCAATGCGTTCGCGCCGCTTTGGGGTATTGAGCGCTTCCCAGACATCGTTGCGCTGCTGCGTGTTGAGCCAGAAATCCGGGCTCATGTCGAACACCCGCGCCAGGATCAACGCCGTGTCTGCCGTGATTGCCCGCCGGTTGTTGCACAACTCGTTCACATGCTTGCGGGGCACACACATCTTCTCGGCCAGGTCGCTCTGAGTAAGCCCGAGCGGAACCATGAACTCCTCCGTCAGAACCTCCCCCACGCTTGCAGGCTTTCTTTTTGTCACGCGCATATTCGCTTCCTAACGGTATTCATGGTTATCGAGGTAAACATTCGTTGCCTCTCCCCGGTCGCCGTCCCATTCGAAAATCAGGCGCCACTGTCCATTGACCCGGATGGAGTGCCACCCTTTGAGGCAACCGCTCAGTTTCTCGAAATGATTGCTCGGAGGCACCCTTAAATCCTGGTCGCAAACGGCGTCGTCAATCATCTGCAGCTTCCGAAACAGCCTGTCGGCTATATCCGCCGGTATCTTCTTCGACCGCTTGTCCTTCTCGAAAAAGTCGCCGAGCCAGCTATCCCGGAACCCGCCTGTCACCTGCCGCTCCTCCGGTAATCCCTATGTACCACTCAACGGTACAAATTTCAAGGCGGCGTCAATACGACTTCGGCAGGTCGAGCACCCGCTCGGCGATGAAGCTCAGGATCAGCTCCCGGCTCACCGGCGCGATGCGCGCGATCATGATCTCGCGCATATAGCGCTCCACGTGAAACTCCTTGGCATAGCCCATGCCCCCATGGGTCATGATCGCGGTCTCGCAGGCCCGGAAGCCCGCTTCGGCCGCAAGATACTTGCCCGCATTCGCCTCCGCGCCGCAATTTTCGCCCGCGTCGTAGAGCGAGGCGGCCTTGAACACCATCAGGTTCGCCGCCTCGAGCTCCGCCCATGAGCGCGCCAGCGGATGCTGGATCGCCTGATTCTTGCCGATGGGCCGGCCGAAAACTTCACGGTCCCGCGCATAATCGGTCGCCTTCTTCAGCGCAATACGCCCGACGCCCACCGCCTCCGCCCCGATCAGCACCCGCTCCGGGTTGAGCCCGTGCAGGAGGTAGTGGAACCCCTTCCCCTCCTCGCCGATCAGGTCTTCCTTCGGCACGCGAAGCCCGTCGAAGAACACCGCATTCGAATCGACCGCCTTCCGCCCCATCTTCTCGATCTCGCGCACCTCCGTCGCGCCGCCACGATCGAGATTGGTATAGAAAAGCGACAATCCTTCCGTCGCCTTCGCGCATTTTTCCTTCGGCGTCGTCCGCGCGAGAAGCAGGATCTTGTTCGCGGTCTGCGCCGTCGAGGTCCACATCTTCCGCCCATGGACCACATAGAAGTCGCCGTCCCGCTCCGCCCGTGTCGAAATCGCCGTCGTGTTGAGCCCCGCATCGGGTTCGGTCACGCCGAAGCAGCAACGGTCCTCGCCCCTGATGAGCGGCGGCAGGTTCCTCTCCTTCTGTTCGTCCGTCCCGAAGACGACGACCGGCATCGGCCCGAAGAGGTTGATATGGATGGCGGACGCCCCCGAGAGACAGGCCCCGGACCCCGCGATGGTCTGCGCGACGATCGCCGCCTCCGTCACGCCGAGCCCCGAACCGCCAAAGGCTTCCGGCATGGCCACGCCGAGCCATCCGCCCGCTGCGATATCGCGCACGAAGTCGTCCGGAAAGCCGCCATCGCGGTCGCGAGCCAGCCAATAGGCGTCGTCATATCTCGCGCAGATACGTCCCACCGCATCGCCGATCGCCTGCTGTTCCTCGGTAAGCCGGAAATCCATTTATCCTCCCCCGTGCCGTTTCGTGTTCTCTCGCGTGAGGCTATAACCTAGCCGGGAGCGGGATGGCGATACAACCTGCAGTAATGAAGGACGAGGACCAGCATGCCGGGACTTTATTTCGAGGAGTTCGAAGAGGGGCACGTGTTCAAGCACCCGATCCGGCGCACGGTGACCGAGACGGACAACGTCCTCTTCTCCACCATGACCATGAACCCGGCCGCCCTCCATCTCGATCATCACTATGCCGCGACGGAAACGGAATTCGGCAAGCCGCTGGTGAATAGCCTCTTCACGCTCGGTCTCATGATCGGCATCTCGGTGAACGACACGACGCACGGCACCACCATCGCCAATCTCGGCATGACGGACATTTCCTTCCCGAAGCCAGTCTTCCAGGGCGATACGCTGCGCATCGAAACCCGCGTCGTCTCGAAGCGCCGCTCGAAATCGCGACCGCTTGCGGGCATCGTAACCTTCGAGCACAAGGCCTACAACCAGCACGGCGTCGAAGTCGCCACCTGCATTCGCCAGGCTTTCATGCACGCCAAGGGTCCGGGGGAACACTGAGAGATGCGGTCTTTCCTCTTTGTCCCCGCCGACAGCGAAAAGAAACTGTCGAAAGCGGCAAGTTGCGGCGCCGATGCGCTCATCCTCGACCTTGAGGACTCCGTCGCCCTCTCCGCCAAGGATGCGGCGCGCAGTGCCGCCGCCGCCTATCTGAACACCGCGGACCGCTCAGGCCCCAAACTCGTTCTGCGCATCAACGCGCTCGACACACCCTTCTGGGAAAAGGATCTCGAGGCCGTCATCCCGGCGAAGCCCGACATGATCGTCGTGCCGAAGACGCTTTCCGGCGATTGCGTGAAGAAAGTCGGCAACGCCATCGACAAGCTTGGCGGCGCGAAGGATATCGGCATCGGTTGTGTGGCAACCGAAACCGCCGCATCGCTCTTCACCCTCGGCACCTATGGAGGGTCGCACCCGCGTCTCGCCTTCCTCACCTGGGGAGCGGAAGACCTCGCCGCCGCGCTCGGCGCGCGCGACAACAAGGACGAAAGCGGTCTCTACACCGCTCCCTACCAACTCGCCCGCACGCTGACGCTGCTCGGCGCCGTCGCCGCGGGCGTTCAACCGGTCGATGGCATCTGGAAGGATTTTCGCGACGAGAAAGGCCTCGAAGCGGAAGCCCGTGCCGCCGTCCGCGACGGGTTTACCGGCAAGATGGCGATCCATCCCGCCCAGGTCGCGATCATCAACGAGGTCTTCACGCCGAGCGAAGCCGATCTCGCCCACGCGCGTGCGGTCGTCGCCGCCTTCGAGCAGGCGGGCGATGTCGGCGTTGTCGCGCTTGACGGCGTCATGCTCGACATCCCGCATCTGAAACAGGCGCGCGCCCTTCTCGCCCGCGCCGGACATTAGAAACAGTACCGATGAAACCTGCCGTCTTCCTCGCCCTTCCGCTCGGCAAGCCCTTCGAGCGGAAACTTTCGGAGCGCTTCACCGTCATCACGGACCCATCGCAGCGTGCCGAGGCCGAAGCCCTCGTGACCATCGGCGCGAATGTCACGGATGCGGCGCTGATGGATGCGATGCCGAAACTGAAACTCATCTGCTGTTTCGGTTCGGGCCATGAAGGCGTCGATGTCGTGGAAGCGGAGCGGCGGGGCATCAAAGTTGCGAACACGGTCGGCGCCAACGCCGCGACCGTCGCCGATCTCGCGGTTGCGCTGCTTCTCGCATCGATCCGCAAGGTCGTGGCGGCGGACCGGATCACTCGCGCCGGAAAATGGCGGGGCGACAGCCCGGCGCCTCTCCTCTTCCTGCGCGGGTTGACGGGCCGCAAGATCGGCATTGTCGGCCTCGGCGCCATCGGCCTGAAGATCGCCAAACGTCTCGAAGGCTTCGAAACCGAAATCGGCTATTTCGGACGCAATGAGAAGCAGGGCATTCCCTACCGCTATTTCCGCTCCGTGCTCGATCTCGCCACCTGGGCCGACACGCTGATCCTCGCCCACCGCGCCGACGAAACGAACCGTCATCTCGTGAACGCGGCGGTGCTGAGCGCGCTGGGCCCCGAAGGCCATGTCGTCAACATCTCGCGCGGCTCCGCCATCGACGAGGACGCGCTCATCGCCGCGCTGAAGAACGGAACGATCGCCGGCGCCGCCCTCGACGTCTTCGAGGACGAACCGAACCCGCGCGCCGATCTCGTGAGCTTGCCGAACATCGTCGTCACGCCGCATCTCGGCGGCGGTACATCGGAAGCCATTGTCGCGATGGGCGATACCGTCATCGCCAATCTCGACGCCTTCTTCGCGGGTAAGCCGCTGCCCAATCCGGTCACGGCCGAATAGAAGTCAGAGAAAGCGGATCGCGAGGCCCAGCACGGCGGCAACGCCGAGCACGGGCAGCATCCCGGCCTTGAACCTCAGCACGGCGACGACCGCCGCTACGCTCAGCGCAAGCGCCCATGGATCGAGCGTCGCGACATTCGGCACAAACAACCTGAAAATCGCAAAGCGCGTTTCGGCCACCTCGCCGAACAACACGTGAAGCCCGAACCAGACCGCAAGGTTCGCAATCACGCCGACCACCGCCGCCGTAATCGCGGTGAAGGCGGCGTTGAGGCTCTTCACGTTTCTGAGCCGCTCCACGTAAGGCGCGCCGAGAAAAATCCACAGGAAGCACGGCGCGAACGTCACCCAGGTCGTGATCGCCGCGCCCGCGATCCCGCCGGCCATCGGGTCGAGCCCGGTCTCACCGCGATAGGCGCCGAGGAAGCCCACAAACTGCAGCACCATGATCAGCGGCCCCGGTGTCGTCTCCGCAAGCCCGAGCCCGTCCAGCATTTCGCCCGCATTGAGCCAGCCGAAATTCTGCACGGCTTCCTGCGCCACATAGGCAAGCACCGCATAGGCGCCGCCAAAGGTCACCACCGCCATCTTCGAAAAGAAGACCGCTTCCTGCGTGAAGACATGGCTCGCGCCGAACGCGAGGAGAAGCGCGGCAACCGGCCCGAGCCACACCGTCAACCCGATGACAAGCGTTGCGATCATGCGGAGAAAGGATCGCCCGGCACGGACGCCGTTTCCATTCGCTGTCCCTTTCTCCTCTGCCGGCAACGCCTCGCCGAAAACCGAAGGCGAAACGCGGACAGCCGCGAACCCGAAAAGCGCGGCCCCCAGCACCACCACCGGGAAAGGAACATCGAGGAAGAAGATCGCCGCGAAGGCCGCCGCCGCCACGGCGTAAAGCGCGCCGGTCTTCATCACGCGCTTGGAAATGCGGATCAACGCCTCGATCACGATGGCGAAGACCGCCGCCTTGATGCCGAAGAAGAGCGCCTCCACGAAGGCAAGCTCCGCATAGGCCGCATAAAGCACGCTCAAGGCGAGCATCACCGCGACGCCCGGCAGGATGAACATGAGCCCTGCCGCCAGCCCCCCTCTCACGCCATGCAGCAGCCAGCCCGAATAGGTCGCAAGCTGCTGCGCCTCGGGCCCCGGCAGCAGCATGCAGAAATTCAGCGCATGCAGGAATTGCGGCTCGGAAAGCCACTTCTTCTCTTCCACGAGAATGCGATGCATGAGGGCGATCTGCCCCGCCGGACCGCCAAAGCTCAGAAGACCGATCTTCACCCAGACGCGGAAAGCCTCGCGGAAAGGCACGGAACTGGCAACGGTCATAGCGTTAACGGCCTCTCCGGAAAGGCGATTCACAAGCTCGCCCCGGCAATATGACACCCGATTGCGACGCTTGCAGCCGCTTGTTCGCCTTCGCGACTCGCAGGAGCATTGACGCGCTGCCCGGCGCTGTGCAGTTTGAGCCCCCATTCTGAAAGCGTATCTGCCTGAAAGGGTATCGGCTTGACGACGCAATCCCCGGAAGCGCCCGCGCTTCCCGCGCACTATCGCGAAATCCTGACACTGATGAAGGAAGGCCGCCGCAAGGTGGCGGAGGAGCGCTGCCGCGCCCTGCTCGCCGAGATCCCCACGGACGCCGACCTCATGGCCCTGCTCGCTTCGATCATCGTGGAGCGCGGCGCATTCGACGAAGCCGAAAACCTCCTGCGGCATTCCCTCAAGCTAGCGCCAACCGAGCCGACGCCCTGGATCAATCTTGGCCGTCTTCTGCAACAGACAGGGCAATGGGCCGAGGCCGTGCAGGTCTATGAGCACGCGACCGGTCTTTTCCCCACACATCCCATGCTCGCCGCAACGCTCGGCCAGCTCTATCAGCGCGCAAACCGCTTCGCCGATGCCGAAACGCAATACCGCAATGCCATCGCGAATGGCGGCGTCCCGGCGCTCAATGTCCAGCTCGGCATGGTGCTGCTCCGGCAAGAGCGCGTGGACGAGGCGATCGACGCTTTCAACACGGCCATCGCCCACAATCCGAACCTCGCCGCCGCCTACGGCAATCTCGGCAATGCGCTGCAGAAAAAGGGCGACATGGAAGCGGCCGCGGCGGCTTATGAAAAGGCCGTGGCGCTCAATCCGAAAGACACGGTTTCCTATGTCAGCCTCGGCATGGCGCAGTTGAAGCTCGGGCAGGCGCGCGAAGCGGCCGAAATCTTCGAGCGCGCCCTCGCGGTCCATGGTCCCGAGCGCCGCGCCGCCGCATGGCTGCCTTATGCCCGCGCGCAGGAATTCGGCGAAATGCCCACCGGCTACCGCGCCGAGATGGGCGAACTCGTCTCCCGCCACAAGCTCACCCCGCCCGAGACCTATGCGTCCATGGCAGACCTCAACGCCGCCCTTGCCGCTGCCCTCGATGAAGACCCGACGCTCGTCTGGGAACCCGCCGGCAAGGCGACACGCAAGGGCGGTCAGACCGGCCTCCTCCTCGATGCGCCGCGCGAGCCTTTCATTGCCTTCGAAAAAATGCTCCGCAAGGCGATCGACGCACATTTCGACACGATCCGCCTGCAGCCCGGCCACCCTTATCGCTGCCAGGTGCCAAAGACCTACCACCTCGATCTCTGGGGCACGCTCCTTTCCGAAGGCGGACACCAGCATTCGCATATCCATGTCGGCGGCTGGATGAGCGGCGTCTACTACGTCTCTCTGCCCTCCTCACTCGGCAAGGGCGAAGGAAGCAAGGACGGCTGGATCGAGTTCGGCAATCCGCCGCCGGAGTTCGACGCCGTCTTCGAACCGATGACGATCACCTTCGAGCCGCGCGTGGGAGATGCCTTCTTCTTCCCCTCCTACCTCTTCCACCGGACGCTGCCCTTCTCGGGCAATGAGCGGCGCATCAGCCTCGCCTTCGACGTGAAACCGACAAGCTGGCGCTGACGCAACCCTTGCGCTTATCATCGCGGCCTGTGGGAGGACACCATGACACCGGAAGATAAGGCCCGCCACGTCGCGGCAGTGGAAGCGGACGGCTACACCATCGTGCATGACACGATCGAGCCCGCCCTCCTCGACGAATTGAACGACACGCTGCTCCGCCTGGAGCGCGACATGAACATCGTGCCCGCGAAGAATGGCTTCGAAGGCCACCACACCGTCCGCATCTACAATCTGCTCGCCCTCGCGCCGGTCTTTCAGCGCATTCCCGTCCACGCGAATGTCCTGCCGGTGGTCGAAGGCGTGCTGGACGAAGGCTGCCTCGTCTCCTCGCTCTCGTCGATCTCCATCGACCCCGGCGAGAAGGCGCAGCCAATCCATGCCGACGATCAGGTGATGCCGGCGGCCAAGCCGCACATCCCCTTCGTCTGCAATTCCATGTGGGCGTTGACCGACTTCACCGAGGAGAACGGCGCCACGCGCATCATTCCCGGTTCGCATAAGCGCGATGCCTCTCCCGAATACGGAACGCACTACGACAGCATCCCCGCCGAAATGCCGAAGGGCTCCGTCCTCATCTGGCATGGCAGTCTCTGGCACGGCGGCGGCGCCAACCGCTCGTCAAAACGCCGCGTCGGCATCGCCATGAATTACTGCGCGGGATTTATTCGCCAGCAGGAAAACCAGCAGCTCGGCTTGCCCCTCGGCCTCGTGAAGACGTTCGAGCCCCGCCTGCAGGAACTTTGCGGCTTCGGCACCTATCGCAGCCTCATCGGTCACATCGACAAGAAGACGCCCGCCCAGCGCCTGCTTGGCGAGGAACGCGACTTCAAGTCGATCTGGGATCTCGCTTAGTCCAGCAGCGCTGGCAGCAGTGTGATGTCCGCGATGACATGATCGGCGAGCGGCGCGAGGTCCGCCTCCCCGCTCGTTCCCGTCAGCACGCCGACAAGAAGCCCCGCCCCCGCGCCGCGGCCCATTTCGAGGTCGTGCATGTTGTCGCCCACCACGGCGATGTCGGCGGGCGCCAGCCCCGACGCCGCGCAAAAGGCGAGCGCCATGCCGGGTCCGGGTTTCGCACCGTGCCCGCTGTCATACCCGGCCGCGAAGTCGATATAGTCCGAAAGCCCGAAGCGCAGGATCGTCCCCGCCGCCGATGCTGCCACATCGTTCGTCGCAATGCCGAGCGTCAAACCCCTTCCCTTCATCGCCTGAAAATAGACGCCGAGATCGGTGACGGGGATGGAACGCTCCGGCCCGAGTTCGGCGAAATAGCCGTCGAGCCGCGCGACGAGCCTCTCCCGGTCGCTGACGCCGAGCAGGCCGCGCCAGGCATCGGCAAGCGCGAATGTGTCCCCCGCCGCCGCGATGCTCCCGGCCTCGAAGCGGCCCGTTTCCTCCCTGTACCCGATGGAAGCGAGCATCGCCGGTACGAGCGAAACCTGCCCGCCCGCCAGCGCGGCCGCCACTTCGCTCAGGATCGGCCCCCAGGTGCCGTGATAGTCGAAAAGCGTCCCGTCCTTGTCGAACAGCACGCCCCTTATGCGGCCACGCCCCGCATTTCCTCCGTTTTTCCTCATCTTGTTCCGTTCCGGCACAGTTCCGGCTTATAGTGCCGCCAGGTACGCCGTGCAAGAAGTCGGGAGAACGCCGCCATGCGAACCTTCAAGATCGTTATCGCCGTGGTCCTGATAGCGCTGCTCGTCGGCGTGACAGGCGCAATCTACATGCAGAGCGAAGCCGCGGCGATTTCCGTTGGCTCCCTCCTCGGGCTGGTGCTTCTGTCCTTCCTCTACGACAACTGGAGCGTCCTCTTCGGCGGCGGTTCTGCCGCCGCACGAGCCCCCCGCGGCAAGTCGGGCGTCGCCATCGGCCAGGCCGCAGCTCTCACCCGCTTCGGCGAGGGCGAGGTCCGCGGCGCACCGGGCTACAAGGGCGGCTGACGCCTAGCCCTCGCGCGGACGCCACTCCGACGTGATCTCCGAAAGCTCCGGGCGCGGACGTTCGTCCTTCGCCACGCTCTCGCTGCCGAAATAGAGATAACCCGCAATCTTCTCGTTCTCGCCGAGCCCGAGTTCCCGGTTCACATCGGCATCGAACGCATACCACTCGGTCAGCCACTGCGCGCCGAAGCCGAGCGCCGTCGCCGCAATCAGCATGTTCTGGCAGACCGCACCGGCCGAAAGAAGCTGCTCCCATTCCGGAATCTTGATCCCCGGCGTCACCCGCGACACCACAGCGACCACCACCGGCGCGCGCGT
This sequence comes from Parvibaculum sp., assembly GCF_045863935.1. GTDB lineage: Bacteria > Pseudomonadota > Alphaproteobacteria > Parvibaculales > Parvibaculaceae > Parvibaculum. The sequence goes on from NZ_BTVP01000018.1 coordinate 13,242, forward strand.
CAGGCGGCCCGCCTCGAACTCGATCTGCTCGCCCGTAGCCCGCGGCTCCACCTTGGCGTAGATGCGCGCAAGCACCTCGCCGAATTGCCGCCGGGCCTCACCCTTGAAGAGGATAAAACGCCACGGCGCGAGCTTGCCATGATCCGGCACGCGCGCGCCGGCCCGCAGGATCGTCTGGAGTTCTTCCTCGCCGGGCCCCGGCTCCACCATGGTGAGGGCCTTCGCGGAGCGCCTTGTCAGCAGAAGGTCGATCGTCTCCGGGGATTTCGGCACGGTGGCTCCTTTGCGCACTGTCGGGTAAGGCCCGGTTTTACTTATGGCCCCCGCTTTACTTAGGCAAGCCCACCCGTCAACATATCCCCTCCGGGGATGGGGGCATTCCATTGCAACAACTCTCTTCGTGCAGGGCGGCGATCCTGCCCGCCGCGCTCGCCGTTCTGCTGTGGGCGGGCGATGCACAAGCAGGCGGCTGGCCGCTCGAGCCCGGCACGGGCGAGGTCATTGTCAGCTTCACCCGGCTTTCCGCCGACGAGCGCTTTGAGTCCGACGGCACGAAGCGCTGGACGAGCCACTACACCAAACTCGAAGTCTCGCCCTACGCCGAATACGGCCTCACAAACTGGCTGACGCTGATCGGCGAGGCTGCCTGGTCGCGGCAGGAGACGGATTTCTTCGGCACCGAATATGCCGACGAGGATTTCACGCGGCTGAAAGCGGGCGGACGTATCTCGCTCGGCGACTGGGAAGAGACGAGGTTTTCGTTCCAGCCTCTGGCAACGCTCCATCTCGCCTCGACGAGCGACGACCCCTCCGCCACAAGAAGTGGCGACATGGATATCGAACTTGGTCTCGTGCTCGCGCGCAGCGATACCGTCTGGAACATGGAGATGTTCTCGGTGCAGGAAATCGCCTGGAACTACCGCGACCGCGGCAGGCCCGCCGAAGCACGAGCCGACGTGACGCTCGGCGCGAAGCCTTGGGCCAGCACCATGCTGCTTCTGAAAAGCCTCAACACCACGGCACTGGGCCCGACCGATGTGGGCGATTCCTACACCGCCAACAAGGTTGCCCTCTCGTTGGTTCAAGCCCTGCCCGAGGACCTCGCCCCCGGCGTCTCGCTGGAAGTCGGCATGGAACGGACGATCGCCGGGCAAAACACCGTCGACGGCACGACATGGCGCCTCGGCCTCTGGTACCGCTTCTGACTCAGGGCCCGGTGGAAGCTCGAACGCTCTCCCCTGAAACGCTCTCCGCCTTCACCTCGCCGATGAGCCCAAGCACATCCGTCTCGGGCGGCACATCGCTGCCGCTTCCGGGCACCGCCGCCTTCAGGTCGGCAAGCGTGAACCCCATCCTCACATCGTAGGCGCGCTCCGTCTGGTTGCGGAGCCGCCGCTGCGCCTCGTACCAGGCGCGCTTCGTCGCGCCGTCCGGACAGGTTGCGAGTTCTTCCGCCGCCGTCGCACCCCAGCGCAGTTCCGGACAGTGATGCGGGTCGAAAGAAAAGTCGAAAAGCCGCGCACGCGCCTCCTCGAAGCCGAGCCGCCGCGCCGATCCGTCGCTCGCCGTGTAGACGACCTCGCAGGCCTCCGCTTCCTGCCGGTAGGCCTCTGCGATGTCGCGCGCCACATCGTCGCCCTCATAGTCGAGTTTCGGATCGCCCGTTTCCGCCATCTCGGCGAAGCGCGCGATCTGTTCGCGAAGTTCCACGAACGACGTCTTCAGCCGCGCGTCGCGCGAGGGCGTCGAATAGGTCTCCCAGTCGCCGGAGGTGCCGTAGATATTGTCGGGCAAACGCCCCGGCTGCGCGCGGCTGCTGAGCCCCGCCTTCACGGCAATGTCGATCGACTGCGCGCGATAGTGCAGGTCGTCGCAAAGCTCGCGCACCATCAGCCGCGCTTCCCCCACGGGCTCGTAGGCGACATCGCCCTTCGCCAACGCGGCCCTCACATAGTCGTAATAGTCGAGCCGTTCGCCCTTGTAGACGAAGCGCGCGCCCATCCACTGCGTCGCGCGAGGGTTTTCCGTGCCGAAAAACTGCTCGTCCGACCAGTCGGCAAGCGCATCGTCCGCCGCAAGTTCGACGCGCCCGCCATACCACGTGCCGTCCGCGCCTTGTTTCGCGCCTGTGAGTTTCGCCGGCCGCCAGTTCTTGAAACCCGCGCCCATCGGCGCCGACGCCCGCACGAACCGCTTGCCATAGGACCCGCGCGTCAGCGAATTGTCCGGATGCGCATCGATGAAGCGGATGCGCCCGTCATCCTCCACCTTGTAGACGACAGCGACATGCCCGTTCGGATCGTAGATCACCGTTCCCGGACGGATCGCCCCGCGCGCAATCGTTACGGGATAGAAATCGAAAAGCTGGCCCTTCGTCTCACCCGGCGCGAACCGGTACATCGCGCTCGACACGACATTGTTGATCGCGTTGAGAACGCTCCGCCCGTTCGGAAACGCGCCCTCCAGATGCGGCAGCACATCCGTTCGCGCATAGACGTAATTACCATACCGCGAATAACGCAGATCGTTGGAATGGCCGACCGCCGCCACGCCGCTCGTGTAGGAGAAGGGCAAGCCGTTCTTCCACGCGAAATAGGCCCGGAGCGCATAAGGCAGGTCCGCGCAATCGGCATAGAAGAACATGCCTTTCGGATCGCTCGCCCGGTAGATGTTGTGCGGCCCCTTCAGGCACTCGTCGAAGGTCCGGCATTGGCTTTCGCCGATCGCCGTCACGAACTCGCCGAAGGCGCGTTCGTCGCTCTCCTTCCATTCCGTCTTGGTGATGCGCCAGCGGAAGGCTTCGGGCGTCTGATAATAGGCGGGATCGATCGTCTCGGCGCCGCTCGCCACCGGCGCCATCGTCGCGGTGCCGGACTCTGTCGCCTCCGCTGCCCCCGCTCCCGGAACACAAGCCACCACGAGCGCGAAAACCGCACCCTGCCATGTCCTCATGCGCGTCATGTTCGAAAGCCCCTCGCCGGCGTTCTGCAACAGCACCCCTGCGCACATTTAACCATAGCCACACGCTCCCTGTCCGATGCGGACAGGCCATGTTTTAATTTTCATATTGACTTAATTAAGCATATACATAAATATAAGCACATGGAGACATTCGCAGCCCTCGCCGACCCCACCAGGCGCCAGATCGTTGAAATGCTGGCGGCGGGCGAACTCGCCGCCGGCGACATCGCACGCCGCTTCGAGATGAGCGCCCCCGCCGTCTCGCAGCATCTGAAGGCACTGAAATCGGCGCACCTTGTCCGCGTCCGCGTCGACGCGCAGCGCCGCATCTATTCGCTCGATCCGGAAGGGCTGAAAGACATGGAGACCTGGCTCGCCAATATCCGCCGCTTCTGGGGTCCGAAACTCGACGCGCTGGAAAGCGCCCTCAACGCAGAGAAGGACAGGAAATGACAAGCACCCTCGACACCTACGGCAGACTGATCGACAAGAACACGGTGCGCTTCGAGCGCCTTCTCCCCGGCCCTATCGAGCGTGTCTGGGGGTATCTGACCGACAAGGAACTGCGCGGACGCTGGTTCGCCGCCGGGCCGATGGAGCCTCGCGTCGGCGGCAAGATGGACATCGTCTTTGACAACAACAATCTCGGGCCCCACCCCGAGCAGCCGCCGAAGCGCTTCGAAAAATATGGCGGCCCCTTCGACAGCAAGCATGTCGTCACCGTCTGGGAACCGCCTCACCGTCTCGGATTCACCTGGGACGACGACCTCGACCCCGCAGGCTGCGTCGTCGAATTCGAACTATCCGAAGAAGCCGGCAAGGTCCGCCTCGTCCTCACCCATCGCCGCCTTTCCGGCATCGACGGTGCGATCAACGTCTCCGGCGGCTGGCACACGCATCTCCAGATGCTCGCCGAGCAGCTCGAAGGCGATCCGAAGACGCCGTTCTGGAGCGCCTTCGATGGCGTGGAAGAGGAATACCGGAAGCGTTACACCGGCAAGTGAAAGACGCTTGCGCCCTTCCAAAACGTCATGGCCCGCTTCATGCGGGCCATCCACGTCTTTCTATGCAGCTCAAAAGGAAGACGTGGATGACCCGGACAAGCCGGGTCATGACGTCATTCATATAGCCCTCACTTCAAATCAGGCGGCGTCGCCTCGTCGCCAAGCGCCTTCACCACATCGGCAAGCGCCATCGTCTTCTGATCCTGCGAGCCGAGACGGCGGACCGAGACCGTCCCCTCTTCCGCCTCGCGCTTGCCGGCAACGAGGATCGCCGGAACCTTGCCCACCGAGTGCTCGCGCACCTTGTAGTTGATCTTCTCGTTCCTGAGATCGAGCTCCACGCGAAGCCCGGCGGCACGCAACTCCTCCGCCACCTTCACGGCATACTCATCCGCTTCCGATGTGATCGTCGCCACCACCGCCTGCACGGGTGCCAGCCACATCGGCATCTTGCCCGCGCAACTCTCGATCATGATGCCGATGAACCGCTCCAGCGTGCCGAGGATCGCGCGATGCAGCATCACGGCATATTTGCGCGAACCGTCTTCGGCGACATAGGTCGCATCGAGACGTTCCGGCAACACATAGTCGAGCTGCAGCGTACCCACCTGCCATGAACGGCCGATCGCATCCTTCAGGTGGAATTCGAGTTTCGGCGCATAGAAGGCGCCCTCGCCTTCCGCAATGACGAAGTCATGTCCCGTTGCGCGCAACGCATCGCCCAGCGCCTTCTCCGCCGCGTCCCAGCGCTCGATGGTGCCGCCGAAATTTTGCGGCCGCGTCGCGAGTTTGATCACGACATCGGAAAAACCCATGTCCTGGTAGACCGCATAGAGCAGATTGACGAAATGCTCCGTCTCCGACTGGATTTGCTCTTCCGTGCAGAAAATATGCGCATCGTCCTGCGTCATCTGGCGCACGCGCATCAGCCCGTGCAACGCGCCATGCGGTTCGTTGCGATGGCAACAGCCGAACTCCGCCATGCGCATCGGCAGGTCGCGATAGGATTTGATGCCCTGGTTGAAAATCTGCACATGCGCCGGGCAGTTCATTGGCTTGATCGCCATGAGATCGGCATCGCCCGACAGCACAGGCGCATCGTCTTCTGTATTCGGAATTTCATCGGGCACCACGAACATGTTCTCGCGGTATTTGCCCCAATGGCCGGACTGCTCCCAGAACTTCGACGCCATGAGCTGCGGCGTCTTCACCTCCCGGTAGCCAGACGCGTTCAGCCGCCGCCTGATATAGGCTTCAAGCTGGTTGTAGATGACGAAACCTTTCGGGTGCCAGAACACCGACCCCTGCGCTTCCGGCTGGAAGTGGTAGAGGTCCATCTCCTGTCCGATCTTGCGATGATCGCGCTTCTCCGCCTCTTCCACCATCGTGAGGTAGGCCTTGAGGTCGGCGTCCGTCGCCCAGCACGTCCCGTAGATGCGCTGAAGCATCTCGTTGCGGCTGTCGCCGCGCCAATAGGCGCCGGCAAGCTTCGTCAGCTTGAACGCCTTGCCGAGCTTGCCCGTCGAAGGCAGATGCGGCCCCCGGCAGAGGTCCAGCCAGTTGCCCTGCCGGTAGATCGAAACCGGCTCGCCGCCCGGAATGGAAGCGATGATCTCCGCCTTGTAATGCTCGCCGATCTTCCGGAAATATGCGACCGCCTCGTCGCGATCCCACACTTCGCGCGTGATCGTCTCGTCGCGGTCCACGATCTCGCGCATCCGCTGTTCGATCTTTTCGAGGTCTTCGGCCTTGAAGGGCTCCGCCCTTGCAAAGTCGTAATAAAAGCCGTTCTCGATCACCGGCCCGATCGTCACCTGCGTGCCCGGAAAAAGCTCCTGCACGGCTTCGGCCATCACATGCGACGCATCGTGGCGCAGCAGGTCGACGCCGTCCGGCGTCTCGCGCGTGACGATCTCGACCGCGGCGTCCTTGTCGATCACCGTCGAGAGGTCTTTCATCTGGCCGTCGATCTTGATCGCCACGGCCTTCTTCGCCAGCGATTTCGCGATGCTCTCGGCGAAGGCCAATCCGTCGAGCGGGGCTTCCACTTCACGTACGGAATCATCGGGCAGTTTCAGATTGATCATGTCTCTTCTCTCATTGCGTTCCGTGCGTGCATTCGCGGGGCTCTTTCATCCGCCAGCGTCCATATCGCCACGGCGCCCAGAAAGGCTGGGGCACCAGCGTCTCGGGCACCGGGTCGAAGCCGTGGCTTCCCCACGGATTGCACCGGACGAACCGCGACAGTCCGAGCCATCCCCCGCGCCACGGCCCGAAGCGCTCGATCGCCTGCACGGTGTAATCCGAGCAGGTCGGCAGATGCCGGCAGTTCGGCCCCAGCAGCGGCGATATGAACCACTGATAGAGCCTGATCAGGCCGCGCATCGCGAGCGATAAAGGGTCGCGCCGCATGGGAAAACCCGTCCTTGTGACACGCACTTGTTAGCTTTTTATCGGAATCGGCACAACAGAGAGCACGCAGCGGCGCTCCTGGCCTATCCGTCTGTTTCGCTTGGAAAAAGCCGCCCGGGCGGAAACGCGGGAGCGGCCGGGCCCGGCGCCTAAGCGGCCGGGCCGGTGCTAGTGGCGGTCCCGGTCTGCGCGGCAGTACCACTCCCCTTTTTGGCGAGCGCAGCTTCCACCGCCTCCTCTACCGCGTCGAAAATGAGCAGCGTCGAGGCATGCCGCGCCTTGTATTCGCGGACGGGCTCGAGCACCTCGAGGTCCTTCCACTTGCCGCCATAAATCTCGCGCGGCGGTTCGCCGCCCTGCCGCAGCATGGCCCGCATCGCCGCGCCCACCTCGTGAAGCTCCTCCGCGCTCGCGCCGATCACATGCCGCGCCATGATCGAGGAGGACGCCTGCCCCAGCGCGCAGGCTTTCACATCGGCGCCGTAATCGGCAACCCGGCCCTCCGCATCGAGCTTCACATCGACCGTCACCTTCGAGCCGCACAGTTTCGAGACCGCCGTCGCCGAAGCGTCGGGCGCATCGAGCCGCTCGCCATGCGGAATATCCGCTGCGAGGGCCAGAATGCGTTTGTTATAGATCTCGTTGAGCATCTAGCTCGCCACTCTCCAGCTTGTGCCTTGCGGCCCATCCTCGATCTGAACGCCCATCGCCGCAAGTTCGTCGCGGATACGGTCGGCCTCGGCGAAGTTCTTCTCCTTGCGCGCCGCGTTCCGCGCGGCAATGAGCCGCTCGATCTCGTCCCCGTCTATATGGGAAGCGGTGCCGCCGCCTGCAAACCAGGCTTCCGGGTCCATTTCGAGAATGCCGATGAGCCGTCCCGCGCCGATCAGTTCCGCCTTCAAAAGCGCCTTGGTGCCGGGGTCCGTCTCCGTATTCGCGCGCTTGGCGATGGCGAAGAGTTCCGACAGCGCCTTCGGCGTGTTGAGATCGTCGAGCAGCGCGTCGACAAAGGCATCCGGCGCCGCGTCATTCGTCGGCTCCGAGCGCACATCGGCAAGGTTCCGGAGCGCGCCATAGAGCCGGTCTAGCATGCGCTTTGCCTGCGCAAGCCCCTCCGCCGTCCAGTCGAGTGGCTGGCGGTAATGGCCTGCGAGCAGCGCCAGCCTTATCGCTTCGCCCGGCGCTTGGCTGATGAGATCGTGGACCAGCAGCACATTGCCGATCGACTTCGACATCTTCTCGGATTCGATGTTCACGAAGCCGTTATGCAGCCAGAAGCGCGCCAGCGGCGCCCCATGATGCGAGCAGGCCGACTGCGCCACCTCGTTCTCGTGATGCGGGAACTGCAGGTCGATGCCGCCGCCGTGAATGTCGATGGTCTGCCCGAGATGCTTCTCGATCATCGCCGAGCATTCGATATGCCAGCCCGGCCGGCCGCGGCCCCAGGGGCTGTCCCAGCCCGGCTGGTCCGGCGCGCTCGGCTTCCACAGCACGAAGTCGGCCGGGTCCTTCTTGTAGGGCGCCACTTCCACGCGCGCCCCCGCCACCATCTCGTCGCGGTCGCGCCCCGAAAGCCGCCCGTAGCCGGGGTAGCTCGGCACGTTGAAGAGCACATGGCCATCCGCCGCATAAGCGTGTCCCGCTTCGATCAGCCGCTCCATCATCGAGATCATCTCGGCAACGCTGTCCGTCGCCTTCGGCTCCAGATCGGGCGCGAGAACGCCAAGCGCGCCCATGTCGTTCCGATAGATATCCGCATATTTCTCCGTCACCACGGAGATATCGACGCCCTGCGCTTTCGCGGCGGCGATGATCTTGTCCTCGATATCCGTGATGTTCCGCGCATAGACCACGTGCGGATAGAGACGCCGCAGCACTCGCGCCAGCACGTCGAACACGACCGCCGGCCGCGCATTGCCGATATGCGCATGGTTGTAGACGGTCGGTCCGCACACATACATCGTCACGCGGTTCGGGTCCGCCGGCTCGAAGATTTCCTTCTTGCGCGTCAGCGTATTGTAGAGCGTGAGCTTGTGGCGTTTGAGCTGGGTATTCATCGGGATGGCCTTGATGTCGGTCGGCGGGTTGTTCCGGTCGGACGGCCCGCTTTCCGACGGGCCTTTAGACGGTGGCGCGACCGGTGGTCGCGCAACGAGCCGCGCATCCGCCGCTGAGGCGGATCGAAGTTCGACAACACGTCGTCCGGCGCGTCATGACCGTCAAACCTTTCAAGAGCGATAGAAGCGGTCGCTTCTGTCCGTTTTGATAGCGAAACCGATCATCCCCGGCAAGGTTTAAGAATTAACCAAAGCCGCTCCGCCAGCCCGATCCATCCCCGGAAATCTGCCGCAGGAATGCCGGAAGAGAGCGCGCTTCGCAGTCCCGCCTCGGGCCCGAGTTTGCGTGGGATCGCGGTTCTCCCGCCCTTGATAACCAGTTTCCGCAAGGCTATATGCAAGGTTGAGACGATGTCACATCAGCTACAGCATGGCATAAGACCCGTGCTTGATGGGCAAAACGGGACTTCCCGCAGCGGAAAGCCTGTGACTTGAACCGGACGGGATGCCCCGTGAAAAGGGTGGCGCGGCCGGGAAACCCCTGGACGAGATTGGTCGAATGGACATGAATGCTGCAGTTGATGGGCTTCGCGCCCAGACGAATAACGAGCGCCTGGTGGAAGTGACAAAACCCTCCCGCGAGGAAGCCGAAGCCGCCGTGCGGACATTGATCGCCTGGGCGGGCGACAATCCGGACCGCGAAGGCCTGATCGACACGCCCGGCCGCGTCGTGCGTGCCTACGAGGAATTCTTCGAGGGCTACAACGTCAATCCCTACAAGGAGCTCACCCGCACCTTCGAGGAGGTCGAGGGGTATAACGACATGGTTATGCTCCGCGACATCGACATCGAGTCGCATTGCGAACACCACATGGTGGCGATCCTCGGCCGCGCGCATATCGCCTATGTGCCGACCAAGAAAGTCGTCGGCATCTCGAAGCTCGCCCGCGTGATCGAGATTTACGCGCGCCGCCTCCAGACGCAGGAAACCATGACCGCGCAGATCGCGGACACGATCAATGCCGCGCTCCAGCCGCAGGGTGTCGCCATCCTGATCGAGGCGAAGCATCAGTGCATGACGACGCGCGGCATCAAGAAGCCCGATGTCGCCACCATCACCACGCAGTTCACCGGCGTCTTCCGCGAAGATCCCCGCATGGAAGCCCGGTTCATGCAGATGATCCGCGGATACTGATCCCCGGAAGCCAGATACTTTGACAAGAGGCCCCGCCTTCATCTGAATGCGGGGCCTTTTCGTTTGAAACCGCCTCTTGAGTCCGGTTGAGCGCGCGGTCGTAGATTCCGCCACGCGGAATTTCCGAAATGATGTTTGGTGCAGCCGTCGGGTCGCCGGTCATATGCTCGCTCATCGAAGCAGGAGGATGAGCCATGACCAAAGCCGCAACCATTCCGCCCCTTTCGGCTGAGCTGGCGCAAGAGATCGCGATCGACGCGTATATCTTCGCCTTCCCGATGGTCGTCATGGAAATCACCAGGCGGGTATCGACGAACATTCCGCCTGCCAGCGGCGCGAACAGCCTGCGCATCCAGGCGCCGATGAATCGCTTCACCCACATGCCGCGCTTTCCCGACGACAACTTCAACGCCGTCGTGCGGCCCAATGCGGACACGCTCTATTCCGCCCTCTGGTTCGATGTAAGCGCGGAGCCGCTGGTTATCTCGGTGCCGGATTCCGGCGGACGCTACTATCTGCTGCCCATCATGGACATGTGGACCCATGTCTTCGCTGCGCCCGGCTCGCGGACCACCGGCACCCATGCGCAGACCATCGCCATCACCGGCCCGGATTGGAACGGCGACTTGCCTGAAGGTGTCCGCGCCTACCGCTCGCCGACGCCGCTCGGCTGGATGATCGGCCGTACCCAGACGAACGGCGCGGACGACTATCCCGCCGTGCGGAATTTTCAGGCCGGCATCGAAGCGGTGCCGCTCTCCAAATGGGGTGACGGTTCGTACCAGCCCGCGGAAGGCACTTTCGACCCCGCGCTCGACATGCGCGCGCCGAGCGACCAGGTCATGTCGATGGATGCCTCGCAATTCTTCGGCATTTTCGCCGGGCTTCTCCGCACGAACCCGCCCCATGCCGACGACCACGCCATGATCGACAGGCTCGCCCGCGTCGGCCTCATTCCCGGAGAGGATTTCGATCTCGCGCGCCTCGATCCCGGTTTGCAGGCGGCATTCGAGGCCGCCCCGGCACTCGCGCAGCGCAAGTTGGGCATCGCCATTTCCCGCACGGGCACGCTCGTCAACGGCTGGCGCATGATCGGTCATCCGATGGGCACCTACGGGATCGACTACATGAGGCGCGCCGTGATCGGCTATTTCGGTCTCGGCGCCGTGCCCGTCGAGGACGCCATCTACCCGAGCGCGCTCACCCAGGCAGACGGCAAACCGTTCGACAGCGCGGCGAAATATGTCATGCACTTCGAGCGCGACGAGCTTCCGCCCGCCCGCGCCTTCTGGTCGCTCACCATGTACAATGAAAAGCAGCTCTTCACGGCCAATCCGGTCGACCGCTTTGCGATCGGCGACCGCGACAAGCTCAGGTTCAACGAGGATGGCTCGCTCGACCTCTACATCCAGCGGGACATGCCGAATGCCGAATGGAAGTCGAACTGGCTGCCCGCACCCGCCTCCGGCGCCTTCTCCATGAACCTGCGTCTCTACTGGCCCACCTCCGCCGTGCTTGAGGGCGACTGGGCGCCGCCGGCGGTCAAACGGCTGGATTGAGGTCCCGGGCGGCGGTCATCCGAACAGCGATTGCGCCCACCGGCAAAAGGCGCTTAGACAAGAGGCCTCGCCTTCATCTGAAGGACGGGGCCCTTTCATCGGATCCGAAAGACAGAGACATGACCGGCAATGCCCCCTTCCCCCCCCGCGGCACGAAGGAAGAGATCGAGGAAGGCACGTCCTTCTCGCCGAAATTCGATGCGGACGGCCTCATCACCGCTGTAACCACCGACGCGAAGACGGGCGAACTCCTCATGGTTGCCTGGATGAACGCCGAGGCGCTGGCCCGCACCGTCGAAACCGGTGAGGCCTGGTACTGGAGCCGCTCGCGGGGTGAACTCTGGCACAAGGGCGACACGTCGGGCCAGATCCAGACTGTGGTCGAACTCCGCACCGACTGCGACCAGGACACGGTCTGGCTCAAAGTCGATGTCGCGGGCGACGGCGGCTGCTGCCATGTCGGCTACCGCTCCTGCTTCTACCGCCGCGTACCAAAAGGCGAGCCCGGAAAACTCGAGCCCGTGGGCGCGGAGAAATTGCCGCACCGCCACGGCTGAGCGGCGCTCGAATTCCGTCACATTTCGTCCCCATATAGAGAAAGCGCCGTCTGGCATCGCAGCCGGCGCTGTAGCATTCTTTCGAGTACCGTAATCCATGAAGCAGTTTCGCATGCCCCGACCCAAAATCGGCATCGCACTGGGCGCCGGCGTGGCGCGAGGATGGACGCATATCGGCGTCCTGAAAGCGCTGACGCGCGCCGGCATCGATGCCGACATCGTCGCAGGCACATCCATCGGCGCGCTTGTCGGCGGCTGCCATGTGGCGGGCAAGCTCGATCCGCTGGAAGAGTTTGCGCGCTCGCTGACGCGCAGGCGGATGCTCTCCCTGCTCGATTTCCGCTTCCGCTCCTCCGGCCTCATCGGCGACGCGAAGCTCGCCGAGCTGATGCGTGATCATCTGTCGGACATCGTCATTGAGAATATGGGAAAGCGTTTCGTCAGCGTCGCGACCGAGCTCACCACCGGCCACGAACTCTGGCTTCACCACGGCAATCTCATTCAGGCGATCCGCGCGTCCTATGCGCTGCCCGGCGTCTTCGCGCCCATCGCCGTCGATGGCCGCTGGCTCATCGACGGTGCGCTCGTGAACCCGGTGCCCGTGTCGGTCGCCCGTGCGCTTGGTGCCCGCGTTGTCATCGCCGTCAACCTGAACAACGATCCCTTCGACCCGGCCGCCCGCCGCCGCGCCCACGAGGCCGCCTTCCCCGGCTACATCCGCGCTTCCGCGCCCATCTCCCCCGAGGACGCCATCCTCCGCGAACTGGAAGAGCAGATCGAGGAAGAGGAGGAGGAAGAGGAAGAAGCCGAGATCGAAACCGAAATGCTGGAAGGCGCCGCTTCACCCGCCGTCGCCGAGCGCATTCGCAAGAGCCTCCGGAACCTCCGCTGGAAGCGCTCGCCCGAACAGGAACTCATGCGCCGCGTCATCGGCGGCAAGCGGCGCGAGCCCGGCATCGCCAGCGTCATGCTCGCTTCGCTGAACATCGTTCAGGACCGCCTTGCCCGCATGCGCATGGCAGGCGACCCGCCGGACATCATGATCGCGCCGATGGTCGGCCATCTGAGCCTGCTCGATTTCGATCATGCGGACGAGTTGATCCGTCTCGGGGAAGAGGCCGCCGAAGAGGCGATCCCCCAGATCCACGAAATCGTCGAGATCATGTCCTGACGCTTCGAGCTTCTTCCGTAAACGGAGGAAAGGAACGAACGTCCCGTCGAGGTCTCCCTCAGCCGGTTGCAAATTTCGCCAGCGAGGCACCCGGGGCGTAGAGGCCGACCGGATGGATCGCGAAGGGAACGAAGCCCGGCAGCGCCTCGATCCGCTCAAGCCAGGCCCGGACATGCGCATAGTCGCCGAGCGCGACATTGCCCTCGGGTGCGCGTGCGACGTAGCTGTAGAGCGCGATATCGGCGATTGTCGGACGATCGGCGGCGAGCCAGCCCGATTGCGCGAGTTCCGCATCCATCAAACCCAGCAGCGCATGTGCGCGAGCGATGGCGGCATCGGCGTCGATCTTCGCGCCGAACAAGGTGACGAGTCTGGCGCTGGCCGGACCCTGGGCAAGCTGGCCCGCGGCGACCGAGAGCCAGCGCTGTACGCGCGCCGCGCCAAGGGCATCCTCCGGATACCAGTCCGTGCGGCCGAACTTCCTGGCGAGATAGACGAGGATTGCATTGGAATCGGCAATCGCCACGCCATCGTCCTCCAGCACGGGAACCTGCCCGAAGGCGTTCATCTTCAGAAAGTCGGCGCTCTTGTGCTGACGCGCCGCAAGGTCGACTTCGATGAGATCGAACGCGGCGCCGATGAGCGACAGGAATAGCCGCACGCGGTGCGAATGCCCGGACTTGGGGCTGTAGTAGAGCTTCATGCGCATTCTCCTTTGTCTGAAAGCAGTTCGTCGGGAAGCGCATCGAGCGTCTTCCGGAAAGGTTCGGTCGACCCCAGCCCTCGGGACAGCACCAGGCTGCCCTGAATGAGCGCCACGCCGCGCTCCGCGCGGTCGCGCGCGACATCGGCGGGGCAGCCCGTCTCTGAGATGACGCCGGCCAGCGTCCCGACAAAGACCTCGAACATCTGACGGATCGCCGCCACGAACGGGCCCGACTTGCCGATGGGCGCCGAAAGCATGTTGAGCAGGCAGGCCTGCTCGCCGCCGCGGTAGAAGCAGTCGAGTTCGCGCGCCATTGCCGCGATGCGTTCTCGCGGCGAGCCCTCGCCCGCCAGCGGCTCGAGCACATGGGCGGTGAGCCAGCGGCCCGCCTCCTGAAGAACCTCGAGACCCATCTGTTCCTTCCCGCCGGGAAAGCGGTGGTAGAGGCTCGCCCTCTTCAGGCCGGCCGCTTCCGACAGCATTGCGAGCGATGCGCCCTCATAGCCGGCATCGCGAAATGTCGCGCCCAGGCGCTCCAGCAATGCCTCGTTTCCAATCAGCGCCTTGCGGGCCATGGCCAAATCTCCATATTTACCGAATGATCGGTTTAATATCTTGACGTCCGTCTGTCTAGCCTCTATTTCATTTTTACCGTTCGTTCGGTATTTTTATAACCTCAAATGGAATCCCCTCATGAGCAAGACCGCCATCATCATCTACTCCGATCCCAAGTCGGGGTCCGAGGAGGCCCTGGGCCGCCTCTTCAACGGCCTGTTCCTCGCTTACGAACTCAGGGAAAAGAAGCGGGACGTCGCCCTCATCTTCCAGGGCGCTGGCACGCGCTGGCCGGCGGACCTCGCCAGGGCCGATCATCCGGCCCATGGGCTTTACGAGGCGGTCAAGGACGTCGTGGCCGGCGTCTGCGGCGGTTGCGCGGATGTCTTCGGCGCCACCGAGGACGTGCGGAAGACCGGCCTCAAGCTCGACTACGAGAAGGCGATTCCCGGAACCCCCGGCGTGCTCGACGTCTCGAGCTACATCGACCAGGGCTACAGCGTGATCAATTTCTGATTTTCCCGTCCGGTGTCCGCCCGCCCCAGGGGCGGGCACCGGCCCCCCTGTCTTGGAGTAGATCGAGCATGAACAGCGAACGTCCCTCGAGCGATATCGCCTTCACCGACACGGTGAAGCAGCTTCAAACCCGCAACGGCTCGCGCGATGCCTATGCCGGCATGGAGGCACGCGGCGGCTGGTCCGACCGCATCACGCCCCCCTTGGCGGACTTCATCGCCCGGCAGAACAGCTTCTACCTCGCGACCGTCAATGCGGAAGGGCAACCCTATATCCAGCATCGTGGTGGACCGCGCGGCTTCCTCAAGCCGATCGACGAGCACACGCTCGCAATGGCGGATTTCAGGGGCAACCGGCAGTTCATCTCGCAGGGCAACCTGCTCGAAAGCGGCAAGGCCTTCATCTTCCTGATGGACTATGCCAACCGCCGCCGCATCAAGATCTGGGGTGAGGCTCGGATGGTCGAGGGCGACGATGCCCTGCTGCAGGCCGTCATGCCCGAGGGCTATGCCGCTGTGCCCGAGCGCCTGCTCCTGTTCAGGGTTTCCGCCTGGGATCCCAATTGCCCCCAGCACATCCCGCGCAAGATCGATGCCGATGAAGTCGATTCCATGCTGGCCGAACGGGACCGGGAAATCGCCGAGCTCAAGGCGCAGATCGAACGGCTGAGGCAGGGAGTTTGAGGATGCGGAAACGTTTCCGGAGAAACGGGTCCAGCCGTCACCCGTTGGCGATGTAAAGGCGCATCGCTTCAGTTTCCATGACGGTCTCGGCGATGCGATGCTTCACCACGTCGCCGATGGAGACGATACCGGCGAGTTCGCCGTTCTCGATCACCGGCAGATGGCGGAAGCGGCCCATCGTCATCGAGTCCATCAACTCGTCGACGGAGTCGTTGAGGCTGCAGGTGACGACGCGCGAGGTCATCACGTCGCGCACCGGCGCATTGAGCGCATTGCCGCCACCGCTCGCAACCGCTTTCACGATGTCGCGTTCGGACACGATGCCCATGACCTTCTTGTCCTGCATCACCACCGCGGCGCCGATCCGGCGCTCCGTCAGCAGCACGGCAACATCGCGAAGCGTCGTGTCGGGGCTCACGCTCGTGACATCCGAACCCTTGGCCTTCAGGATGGTGGCGACATTCATGGCGTTCCTCCGCATGTTGGACCCGGCAGGCCCCACCGCTGCGGTCCCTCCCCGCACCGGCTTTCCCTCAAGAATGATGCGGCATTCCGTCGCGTCCGACAAGAAGATACATGCAAATCGCAGGAATCTGCCGTTTCCGAAGGAGCCTTCGGGACCGGCTTTGACTTCCCCCTCCGCCGCCGGATAATCGGGCTCTGCCTTTGTTGAGTCCCGCGATCCGACGGCCCTCCCCTTGCCCCAAATAAAGAGAAGAAGCGGCTCACCCATGTGGCAACGCGCCTATCTCCACCGCCTGAAACGCGACATCGACCTCTGGATCGAGCGCGGCTGGGTCACGCCCGCAAGCGCCGAGGCGATCCTGAAATCGGCGGAGGACCGTCCCTCTGTGCGGCGCATGCCCGCCATCCTCGCAATGCTCGGCGCGGTGTTGATCGGTTTCGCGGTGATGAGCTTCGTCGCCGCCAACTGGGCGGAGATTCCGAAACTCGTCAAACTCGTCATGATCTTCGGCGCCATGTGGGCAGCATGGATCGCCGCCATTCCGCTTGAGCGCCGCGGCCATCCCGCTTTCGCGCAGGCCGCCGTCCTGATCGGCCTCGGCCTCTTCGGCGGCGGGATCATGCTCATCGCGCAGATCTATCACATCGTCACGGACGATCCGGGCGGCGTCCTTGCCTGGTGCATCGCTTCGCTCGCAGCGGCATGGCTTCTCCCATCCCGTCCCGCCCTCGCGCTCGGCATCCTCCTCGCCATTGTCTGGACCGGCTTCACCCTGAGCCTTGAAGAGACCACGCCGCATTGGGCCTTCTGGTTGCCATGGGCCGCCGCCTTCGCGCTTTCGCTCCGCCTGTCATGGATGCCCGGCTTCCACCTCGCGCTCATAGCGGGCTTCATCTGGCAGGCGATCTGGGGCCCTTCCATCGGGGAGAGTTTCCGCATCGACCCTGCCTGGCTCGCGCTCTTCTATCTCCTCGAAGCCCTCGCCATCTGGCTCGCGGCGCTCTTTATGTCGGGCCGCGCGCCGCGCTTTGCCACCGCCGCTGCGGCCTATGCCATCGTCATCGCCTTCGCCCTCTTCTGGGTCTGGCAGTTGAGCCCCGACCGCGCGCTCGGCGAAAATGCCATCCTCTATTCGCCCCTGCTTCTCGCCATGCTGGGGATCGTCGCGGTGCTTGCGGTTCTCGATGTCGCGCGCGGCCTGCTGGAGCTGCGCCACGCGGCCGGCATCGCCGTCCTCGCGCTCGCCTCGCTCGCCTACCCCATGCTCGACAGCGCCGCGCCCGAGCTCGTGCCCTGGGTCTATGCCGCGCTCTTCCTCGCGCTCGCCGCCTGGCTTGTTTCCTATGGCGCGGCACATGAGTTCCGTTTCGCCGTCAATTTCGGCTTTGTCGCCTTCGGCGCGGAAGTTCTCTACCTCTACTTCGAGACACTGAACACGCTGCTCGACACCGCGCTCTTCTTCGCGCTCGGCGGCGTGCTGCTCATCGCCGGTGCTCTCGTCATGGAGCGCATGCGCCGCCGTCTTGTCGCGACTGTCGAAGGAGACGCAGCATGAACCGCTTCGCCCTCGCCGTCCTTGCTCTCGTCGTCGGCCAGTCGCTCTTCCTCGGCGCCATGGTCTGGGACCGCGTCTCGCTGCTCCGCTCCGAAAATGTCGTGACGCTCAAAACCGCCCCCGTCGATCCGCGCGACATCTTCCGCGGCGACTACGTCATCCTCACCTACGACATTGCTCAACTTCCGCTTGCCTATCTCGAAGGCGATAGCGACTTCACCTCCGGCGATACCGTTCTCGTCGAACTCGCACAGGAAAACGAAACATGGAAGGCCGTCTCCGTCTGGCATGAAGGCCACGAGGCCGCACCTGACGATCGGATAATTCGCGGACGGATTAGCTACATATCGCCGCCAGCAACGACCGCATCTCCGGGAACCGAAGGGGATGTTCCCGCACCTCCATGCACCGACTGCTCTGTGTTGAACGTGAACTACGGCATCGAAAGCTATTTCGTTCCCGAGGGCCAAGGCCGCGAACTCGAAAACATCCGCAACGACGGCAAGCTCACCGTCGATGTCGCTCTCGGGAAGGACGGCACCCCCGCCATCAAGCAGCTCCGCATCGACGGTGAACCCGTCTACGAAGAACCGCTCTTCTGAGTCCCTCCGACAAGCGTCATTGCGAACGCACATCGGCGCGCGCAATTCCAGCATCGTGACGTTTCAATGACAGTCGTGTGACACTTGCCGTGCTTTGTCCCCGCCCCCGGGGATTAATCGGCCCCGCGCCAGTTGCCATGAAAACCGAAGGGAACGCGCGTTGGAAGCTCGGCGCGGGCGATCGGGCCGCGCGAAATGTCTTCCGCGTCGAGCACCACGAAGTCGCTGATGTTCCGGTCCGTGTCGTAGACGAGCGACACGAGATAGCCGTCGCCTTCGGCCGCATCCGCCTTGCTCGGCACGAAGACGGGCTCATGCACATATTTGCCGCTGCCCGGTTCCCACGCCTTGCGCGCGCCGGTCTGAAGATCGATGTGGACGAGCGTGTCGTAGGACGAACCCGGCCGCTCCTTCGGGCGCATCATCGCCGCGTAATAGCCATGGCGATAGCCATGTCCGGCGAAGCGTTCGTCGAAGCGCGGAAACTCGCCGCCGAGATCGGTGATCTGTTCTTCCGTATACGTATCGGAATTGCCGTCGAGATCGAACGTCCAACGCACCAGCATTCCCTGCTCGTCCCTGAGGTCGAGCGGCGCCTTCGTGCCGTCCGCGCTCGGGAAAAGCGGCACGCGGCTGTACTTCATCATGTCCGCGATGACGCGCGTCTTCCCGCCCTCATGGGACGTATAGGCATTCATCGGATGATAGACGTAGCAGGGATCGCCCGTGAACCAGCGGATCGTGTCGACGCTCGCATCGCGCGCCATGATGCCGATATGCGTGCCCGCATCGGGGTCCCACGCGATCGTCGGCCCGCCCTTCATGATGCGCTCCACGTCGATCGTCGCTGGAAAGATCGGAAAGATCACGTGTTCGTCGGTCACGATGAAATCATGCACCATGCTCGCATAGGGCGTCGGGAACATGTCGGTCCGCATGAGTTTCCCGTCGCGGTCCACCACCTGATAGGACATGACCGCGCTTCCCGGACCCGCCGCCATATAACCGAAGAAGTGCATCTCGCCCGTGCGCGGATCGAATTTCGGATGCGCCGTCATCGGCCCTTCATACTTGCCCTCGAAGGTCCATGAGCCGCGCGTGTCGAGCGTGTCGCCATCCATCGCGACCGGCGAATTGCCTTCGTCGAGCGCAAGCAGCTTGCCCGCATGCCAGACGATATTCGTGTTCGCGACATTGCGCTTGATGCTCTCCGCCCCCGCGACGCCCGCTTCGCCGAAGCCCGTCGGCACCAGCCGCTCGCCCGCCTTGCGCTGCGCCTCGTACTGCTCCGTGCGCACCCAGCGGTTGCGATAGCTCGCCTTGCCGTCTTCCACATGGATCGCATGCACCATGCCCTCGCCGAGGAACCAGTGATGTTTGTCACCGAATGGCGGAAACATCGGGTTCGGACCGTTGCGGTAAAGCGTTCCCGCGAGGTCGCGCGGCAATTCGCCTTCCGTGACCACGAGCTCGGGCGCATCGCACTCCGCCATCACCGGCGCAAAATTCGCTTGCAGGAAGGGGTTGTTCGGAAAGGGCTTCGACATCTCGGGTCCTCCTGGACGGCTTCGCCGCGCCATGTTTATAACAGTGTTATATTTGCTATAATGAAAGCGGCTGGACTTGTCGTCAAGCCTGTTCGATAGAAAGCGCATGAGTATGGGTACGGAAATGAGTGCCGCCGATGCGCGGCGCAGCGCCCAGCGCGAGGCGCTTCTGGACGCGGCGAGCGAAATGCTTGTCCATGGCGGCCCGGACGCCATTTCCCTGCGCAAGCTCGCAACCCGCGTGGGCACCTCCACCATGGCCGTCTACACGGCGTTCGGCGGCAAGGAAGGCCTGATAACGGCCCTCTTCGACGAGGCCTATGACCGTCTCGCTGCGGCCGAGGAAGCGGTGCCGAAAAACCGCGAACCGCTGCGCCGCCTGCACGATCTGGCACTTGCTTATCGCAGCTTCGCGCTGAAGAACCCGTCCTACTACGCGCTGATGATCAGCTCGACGCTTCCCGTGCCGGCTGCGCTTCGCCACGGCGAAGCCGCGGACGGCAATCCGGCCGCCCGCAACGTCTCGGGCCACCGCTCCTATCGGATCATGCTCGAAGCGGTGACGGCCTGTATCGGGGAAGGAAGCCTTCCGGCCAATGTCGGGGCGGATGTTCTTGCCGATGCCCTGTGGGCGGTGGTCCATGGCCTGTGCAGCCTGGAACTCGCGGGCTTTCACGCGAGCGCGAAAGCCGCGGAGAAGCGCTTCAACGTAACGACGGGAGCGATCCTCCGCGGATTGTTGACGCCCGAAGGGCGGAAAAAACTCGACAGCCTCAATCGGGATGAGTGACGGACGGGAAACGTCCGAGCGGGAACGGCTTTTCCTCGCGCGCGAAGATCACGAAGGCAAGGCACTCCCACACATACTGGATGAGGTTACGGCTGAAGGCGCGCAACTCCTCGTTCTTGTTGCCGGTGATGAGAACGACGACGAACTGCAACGCGCCCAGAAAGATCGCGACCGAGAAGGCGATATTGCCGAGAAACCAGAACGCGATCATGTAGAGAAGGCGAAACCACAACTCCTTGCGCTGCGACGGAGCCTCGCCGTCATAAGCCGTATGCGCACCTTCGGGCTGTCCGTCCGAATGCGCGGATGTGTCGCTCATGGGATCTCCTCCTGAAAAAGGCCATGGGGGTAAAGGGCCTTTTTTCTATGTGGTTCGCCCGCCAGCGGATTCAATGACCCCCGTTTTCCCGGCCCTGGTCTCCCAGCCACTCGCCATAGCCGACATTGCCCGGCCCCCCGGAAGGCGACAGGCGCAGCGGGTCGAAGAAGCCAAACAGCAGCAGCCCGAACAGGAAGCCGCCGAGATGCGCTTCCCACGCGACCTGCGCCGTCACGCCGAAAATACCGCTGAGCGGCGTCGCCCCGAACAGCACATTGAGCCCGATCCAGACGCCGGCGAAGATCAGCGTTCGCCGGTCCTTGAGCGCCACGAGAATGCCCGCGCGCCGCGCCGCGCCGCCGCCCGGATGGCCGCTGCTACGTCCGCCGAGCGCCCCGAGTGGCCCCCCCGCAAGGAACACGAAGCGCGCCGCGCCCCCCATCAATCCGGAAATCGCCGCCGAGGCGCCGACAACCGGAATGTCCGAGCCCGGATAGAGAACGACATGCAGGCCGGCGCCCGCGATGCCGCACAGGAAATAGAAGAGGAAAAAGCGCGCCGTGCCGAGCCGCCGCGCCACCGGCGATCCGAAAGCGAGCAGCCAAACGCTGTTGACGATGAGATGCTCCCATCCGCCATGCAGGAATGTGTAGGTGATCGGCGTCCAGAACTGCGCGCCCACGCCGCCCGGAAAATCAGGCTGAAGCACGGCGATCTCCGGAAGGTAGCGCGCCGGGATCAGCGAAAAGAAAAGGATGATCTGCTCCTGCATCTCCCAGGACAGCGAGACGGCGAGAAGATGCACACCGATGATGAGCGCGAGGAGCGCGAGCACCGGGCCCGGCACATTGAAGGCCGGCGGTTCCCGCCGCGGCGGCAGGCCGGTCGAATAGGGATCAGCCATGAAGAAGCGCCGCCTCCACCAGCGGGAGCCGGTCGTTGCCGAAATACATGTCGGTCTCATTCACATACATGGTGGGCGAACCGAAACCGCCGCGCGCAATGAGCTCTTCTGTATTGGCCCGGAGCCGGCCCTTCACATCGTCGCTCTTGATCCGCTCGCTAACCTCGTTCCAGTCGAGCCCGGCGGCCGCGCAGACTTCTTCGAGCACCTCCGGCTGGCTGATATCCTTGAGATCGCCCCAGTAGCTGCGGAACGTCGCCCAGGCGAATGCCGGTAGCTTACCCTTGTTCTGCGCCACGATTGCCGCCCGCATCGCATCGACCGAGCGCACGGGAAACACCGGCGGCCTTCCGATCTCGATGCCGCAAAAGCGTGCCCAGTCCTGCAGATCCTTGACGTAGTACCGGCCTTTGACGGGATGCGGGTTCGCCCGCACCTCATAGACGCTTTCGTTAACGGCATTGAACACGCCGCCGACAAGGATCGGTTTCCACACCATCTCCGCCTTCGTCCGCTCGACCAGAGCCTCGATCCGGCTGAAGGCGAGATAGGTCCACGGGCTGGAGCAATCGAAGAAGAATTCGAGCTTTGCCAATTTGTCCGTCCGTTTTCGGGAATGCCAATTGCAATTGGCGCGGAGTGTCGCGCGCTCGGAGACATGCCGCAACCTGCTTTTCCCGCCTGTTGCAGCGCGGCACAGCCTTAACGGGAAGTTGACGTGCCGAAACGGGAAAGCCCGTGCCAGAGCCGCCGCAGACGATCCCGCGCAATCGGAAAGCTTAACGGGTGGAGCGGGAAAACATCCTGAAAACCGCAGATTTCTGCGGTTCTTAACGAAAGGTAACTGCTGGCACACCGGTTGCAGACCTACGGGCAACAGAGCGGTCGGCGGCGCGCCGGCAAGATCGAAAAACAATGATCGCCAGCGCCAGCCATCGACCGATGACCATCAGGAGGCCAAAGTGTTTTCAACTGTTGTGACGAATGCGGCGAAGAAGGGAATGCCCAAGCGTACGCTGGGAGCTCTCGCCATGGCTTTCGCACTTACGGGCTGTGTCAGCGCCAATGCGGGCTCCGATGGCCGCTATGCTGCGCCGATCGGCAACGCCCCCGTCATCAACAACGAGACGCCCTATTCCAACGCGCTGCGCTGCCTCGCGAACCACGTGCCCGCCAGCACGACGGCGACGCGTATCGCGGTCGGCAACATCCGCGACTACACCGGCAAGTCGGAAGCCGATGGCACCGGCATGAAGATCACGCAGGGCGCCTCGCTGATGGCGATGTCCGCTCTCGGAAAGGCCGGCGTGCCGCTCGTCGAGCGCTACGACACCTCGATCACCGAACTCGAACTCAAATACACCAACAACAAGCTGATCGGCGACGGCGGCGAGCAGGACGACTACCGCAAGATCTATGCGGGCGAGATCCGCGGCTCCGACTACTACCTCGTCGGCGGCATCACCGAACTCAACTTCAACATCCAGTCCGGCGGCCTCAATGCAGGCTTTGCAGAAGGGGGCGACATGGGCGCGGCGGCGAATGCTTCCGCTTCCACCTACGTCATGAACATCGGCCTCGACCTGCGCCTTGTGAACAGCCGCACGCTCGAAGTCGTCGACTATGTTTCCTACCAGAAGCAGATCGTCGGCCGTGAGATCAAGGCAGGCGTGTTCGACTTCTTCGGCGGCAATCTCTTCTCGCTTGGCCTCGGCACCAGCGCACAGGAACCGCTCCAGCTCGCGGTCCGCGCCGTTGTCGAACGCGCCGTGCTGAAGCTGCTGGTTCCTCTCTATGAGGTGAACCCGGCCGACTGCGCCCGCTTCCCCGGCAACAAGGACCCGATGGGCCAGATCGACTATCGCCAGGCCAATCCCGGCGCGAAAGCGAAGCCGGTGAACAGCCAGCGTGTCGCGCAGGCTCCCTCCTCCGCGCGCGAAGAACGCAGCCCCGCCGGCAACGATCCCTATGCCTACTACTCGGAGCCGGACTTCGATGCCGGCAGCCTCCGCGGCGGCACTTACTGATCCAGACTTCCCACCGAATTATCGGCGATGTCGGAGACCGAAATGAAAAACGACATCGCCGGTTCCCACCCTCAATGCGTCTTGCTGGTCGGCCTCCGGCACGCGCTTGAGAGCACAGGCGGGGCTTGCCCGCCGATCCCGGAACAGGAGTTCTGAATTTCCTTTTCCGTTCCGGAAGACCACTTGGGAGGGCCTCGCGCCCTCCCTCTTTTTTGCGGCTTATCCCGCAAAAGCGGCGACTGTCATCGAAATGTCATCGATACGTCACATCCGACGGGCCTGTCCCCCCGGAAGAATAGCGATGGTGAAATTAGGGTGCTCGTTTCCCGACCCGATTCCCCGACTTGAAACCCGAATGTCGCGAGCCGGCTGGAGATATCCCCACCCGCGTTCTGTCCGGAAATGGGACGAACAATTATCCTTCCGCGAGCTTGAGCATCACGACGCCCGTCACGATGAGGGCGATGGCGGAAAGACGGAGGGGAGACGCGCTCTCGCCGAGCACGACGATGCCGAGAACGGCCGCGCCGACGACGCCGATGCCGGTCCACACGGCATAGGCGGTTCCCAGCGGCAGCGTCCGCATCGCCTGGACGAGAAACCAGACGGCGGCGAGAAGCGCCGCGACGTTGAACGCCACCATGAGCGGCTTCGTGAAGCCGTCGCTTGCCTTGAGCGTAAAGGCCCAGACGATTTCAGCCGCGCTTGCGACGAGAAGATGGAGCCAGGCCATGTGCCTCTCCTGACGAAGAAGCGAGGCCGTCCCCGCGGATGACGTGAAGGACATATCCTTCGGCGGGGCCGTCCCCGCCTGATGCAGTTATAGCAAAGCGGGCGGGAACCGGAAGTCCCGGAACAGGCAGCATCCGGCGGCTGAGCCTGGAGCAAAAAGTGTTGCACCTTGTGTGAGTCTCTTTATATTGACACTGATTGTGTCAATATAAAGCTGGGAGCAATTCATGATTTTCGAAATTCGCAGGCTCGCGCTTATGTGCGCGGTCGCTCTCTTTTCCGGGGCGGCCGCCCTCTTCGCACATCCTGCCATCGCGGACAGCGGCTCGGCGGCAGGCAAATGGATGATCCACCACCCGCTAAGCGGCGAGCCGCTCATGATCGTCGAGATCGAGGAAAATGACGGCGCGCTGGAGGGTCATATCGTGAAGCTCGCCAGCGGCCCGGAAGACGCGATCTGCTGGAGCTGCACGGGCGAGAACAAGAACAAGCCGCTCGCCGGCATGAAATTCCTCGCAGGCTTCCGCCCCGACGCGATGGGCTGGAGCGGCGGCTTCCTGCTGCGGCCGGCGACGGGCACGGTTTCTCCCGCTCACCTCGAACTCGTGGACGGCGGCCGGGCGCTGCTGATGACGACGGGCCGTGGGCCCCTCCGGGTCGACCAGAAATGGGAGCGGATCGACTGATCCCGTCACAAAACCTTGCCGAACCCGCGTGCGAGCCTGCTTGGCCTCGCATGCGGGTTCGTGTATATTGGCAGTTACAATGCCAAATATAGGCCAACCAGACCAAAAAGTTGGGGGAGAGAAACATGACGATCCGGCTTCACATTGCCTCCCTGGCGCTTCTCGCCGCGGCGGCTTTCGCCCTGCCCGCCTCCGCCGATACCGGCTCGCCGCTCGGCAAGTGGCGCACCTTCGACCCGGACACGGGCGCGCCGAAAACGGTGGTCGAAATCACCGAAACGGACGGCACGCTGACGGGCACCATCGTCGAACTGCTCGATGACGGCGAAACCACCTGCTCGCAATGCGATGGCGACAGGAAAAACCAGCCGCTCCTCGGCATGCCGGTCCTCTGGGGTCTGACAAATAAGGGCGACGAATGGTCTGGCGGCACGATCCTCCGCCCCGCCAACGGCAAAACGGCGAACGCCAGCCTCGAACTCACCGATGGCGGCTCGAAACTCGAGGTCACCGGCTCGAAAGGCATCATGAGCCGCAGCCAGACCTGGGAACGCGTGGAGTAGGACGCACGCAAAGCACAGGCTTCCTCAGGGCGGTTCTTCCTCCGGCCGCCCCCGGCTCCCGTTTGCCTCACCCCTCACGAGATCGGGCAGGCGGGAGCCGCTTTGTTCTAGTGGCCTGCATGGGGAGGACAGTCCCGACGGAGAGACTTTCGCCGGGATGACATCTTGTTTGGAGCACGTAGAAAAGAAATCGGGGAGAGCTTTCGCTCTCCCCGTCTCAGGACCGGCAGCAGGGCGCGGATGAAGCAGGCTGACGCCCCGCCGTCGTAATCCTTAGTAGCCGACACCGCCGGAGAAGAAGGCCCCGCCCGTCGCCGCGACTTCTTCGCCCTTTTCGCTCTTGCGGATGAAGACCTCGGCATAGGCCATGCGCGTCGCCGCCGGAACCTGGGAATAGCCGTAGTCCCGCTGCTGCGGCACGCAGGCGAGCATGCCGTTCGAACCGTGGCGGAGAGCTTCGCCGGGGCGGCACTCGATCACATAGCCGCCGAGGTAATCCGGCTTCGCATTGTCGCCCTTGCCAGCCATGCGGCCGATCGTGGCGACGAGCATGTCGCCGGCGACGCAATGGAAGAGTTCGACATCGTCTTCCGGGCCGATTTCGGTAACCGTGCTGCTGACGCGCGCGGCCTCTTCCAGGCCCTTTGCGCTGACGCAGATCGCCTTCACCGGCTTCAAGACGCTTGCCGTACGCACGATCACATTGAGCGCGCCCACCGGCGCCGCCTGGGGCGCGGAGACATAATAGCTCGAACCGCCACCGCCATAGCCGCCGCCGCTGCCATTGCCGATCGCGACCGAACTCGTACGGTCGAGCGCGGACGAGGCGCTGTCCGCCGCCGCATTCGCATTGGCGATGGCCGAGGCAGTCGCCGATGCCGTGGCGCTGGCATTGGCGTTCACATTCACCTCGACATTGACGTTGTTCTCGTTGTGGTTGTTGTTCGTGTTGGTGTTGGTGTTGGTGTTGTTGTTGTAGTTGTTGTTCTCGTTGTAGTTGATGTTCTTGTTGCTGTTGTAATTGATGTTTTTGCTGCCGCCCTTGCCGCCGCCATGGCCCTTGCCGCCACCGCCATCGCAACCGCAATCGTTGCTCGGAGGCGGAGGCGGAGGCGGATTGCAGCCACCGCCACATGCCGAAGCGGGATCGGCGCCGCCGAGGGCATAGAAGAACACCGCAGCGCCGAAGGCCACCGCCACGAGCGCCAGCCTGCTGCTGGCCGTCTTTTTGAAAATCATCTGCTTCATCCTGACACTCCCGGTCCAAATGGACACGTTGGCCTGCGTCTTTTCCGGACCTTGTCCGGCTCTTGTGCGCCACGATGCAGAAGCCGTGCCGCCGCGGCCGAAACGGCGTGCGGACAGCCGCCCAATGGTTAACGCCCCGCCGCGGGACGTCGCCGGTGGCCGGAACACCGCGCCAACGGACGCGCGTTAACGCCTCTCCCATGCCCCCTGCACGCGCCATGCCTCGCAACTTGTTGAAGCTTCAACCAAATTTCGCGGGCCTGCCCCGCCGCCGGCTGTCTCATTAACGGTTGGCACGCTTTCTGCTCTCTCACACCCGTCCCCGCAATCGGGCGCCAGGGCCCGTACCGGATCGAAACGGCAGCCTGATGCGGGACAAATGAGAGGGGAAGCGACCCGAAACGGGACGTTTCGCCGGGAATGAGTTAGGATTTTCCGCATGGGGCTTAACGGGGGCATTCCCCTGCCAGGCGGAATGGCGCGGCAGGGGATGATGGCTATGAAGCACAAGAACAATCAGGCGCTGTTCGACTACTGGAACGCGATCCGCGCCGGGCGCCCTGCGCCGCGCCGCGCCGAAATCGAGCCCGGCGACATCCGCCGCATTCTTCCTTACGTGTTCATTCTGGAACGGAAAGATCGCGACACCTGCCGTTTCCGTCTCGCGGGAACGGGCCTCTGCCGGACCTACGGCATGGAGTTCCGCGGCCACAATCTCCTCTCCATGTGGTCGGATGATTGCGCCGAAAACCTGAAGCAGGCGCTGGACGATGTGTCCACCAACGCCACGGTCTCCGTCGTCGAATACACCGCCGCAACGAATGACGGCCACGAAGCCACCTTCGAAATGATCCTGCTCCCGCTTGCGCATGAAGACGGGACGATAACCCGCGTCCTCGGCGCGGCCGTCCCGGTCGATCAGTTCACCTGGATCGGCGATAGGCTTCTCGCTCGTCAGTGGATCGACCGCCTGCGCCGCCTCGATCCCGAGCGGATGCCGAAACATGGCCTTGCAGCCGAAAACGTCGCGCGCCGCATCCTGGCCGAGAAGCCGCCGGTTGCGATCTCAAGCATCGCCAGCCATGCCAGCCGCAAGCCGCCGCTTCGCGGCGAACGCTCCTATCTTCGGCTGGTGAAAACGGCAACCCCCACGGGAAACGAAGAGCGCGGCTGACAGGCGGCGAAGCATCAACAAAAAAGCCGGTGTCTCGCGACACCGGCTTTTGTTTTGCTTAGGCGAGAGATCAGGCTGCGTTGCCGACCCGGTCCTCTGCAATGGTCACGTTCTCGGAAGGCAGCGGCGCCTTTCCGAGAATATCGTCCGAAATCTTCTCGGCGATCATGATGGTCGGCGCGTTGGTATTGCCACCGACAAGCGTCGGCATGACCGACGCATCGATGACGCGCAGGCCTTGCAACCCATGCACGCGGCACTTCGCATCGACCACGGCCATGGGATCCGTGCCCATCTTGGCCGTGCCGACGGGATGATAGATCGTCTCCGCGGTCTCACGGATCCATGCATCGACCTCGTCGTCGCTCTGCTTGCCCGCACCCGGCCAGAACTCCGGCCCGCGATAAGCGTCCATCGCGCGCTGCGAGATGATGTTGCGCACGATCTTCACGCCCTCGCGCATCACCACGCGGTCATATTCAGCCGAGAGATAGTTCGGCTGGATGAGCGCGTAGTCGCTCGGGTTTGTCGACTTGAGCGCGATATACCCCCTGCTTTCCGGACGAAGCTGGCAGACATGGACAGTGAACCCGTGCCGGTCCGACTTCACGCGTGCGTGGTCACGCATCATCGCCGCCACGAAGTGAAGCTGAATGTCCGGGATTTCAAGCTCGGACCGCGTCTTCAGGAAAGCGCCGGACTCGAGACCGTTCGACGTCGCAAGGCCCGTCTTGAAGAACGTGTACTGCATGCCCGTCATGAGCTGCTTCAGCGGGTTCGACACCGTGCTGTGCAGCGTGATCGGCTGCGTGCACTCGTAGATCACCGTGCAGTCGAGATGGTCCTGCAGGTTCTGGCCGACGCCCGGCAGGTCCGCCACGACATCGATACCGAACTTCCTGAGATATTCGCCCTTGCCAATACCCGAGAGGAGCAGCACCTGCGGCGAGTTGACGGCGCCGCCCGAAAGGATGACTTCCTTGCCGGCCCGCGCCACTTTCGTTTCGCCCTTCTGCGTATATTCGACGCCGACAGCCTTCTTGCCCTCGAAAAGAATGCGCGAGGTAAGCGCCTCGACCTCGACCGAAAGGTTCGGACGGCTCAGCGCCGGAACGAGGTAGCCCTTGGCCGCGCTGCAGCGCTGACCGTCCTTGATGGTGAGCTGATAGGGGCCGACGCCTTCCTGCTGCGGTCCGTTGAAGTCTTCCGTATAGGGATGACCGGCCTGCTTGCCCGCTTCCACGAAGGACTCGAAGAGCACGTTCGTCTTGCGCGAGTTGCTGACGCCAAGCGGTCCCTCGCCGCCATGGAAGGCGCTGTTGCCGTTCTCGTTGCCTTCCGAGCGGCGGAAATAGGGCAGCACGTCCGAGAAGCCCCAGCCTTCGAGGCCGAGCTGGCGCCACATGTCGTAGTCGCGCGCATGGCCGCGAATGTAGATCATGCCGTTGATCGAGGAGGAGCCGCCGAGCACCTTGCCGCGCGGCCAGTAGAGCTTGCGGTTGTTGAGGAAGGGCTGGCCCTCCGTGTCGTAGCACCAGTTGGCGAGGTCCGTGCCGATCAGCTTGCCGACGCCGGCCGGCATGTGGATCATGAAGTTCGAGTCCTTCGATCCCGCCTCCAGCAGCAGAACCTTGTTCGACGGATTTTCCGACAAACGGTTGGCCAATACGCAGCCGGCACTTCCGGCACCGATGATGATGTAGTCGAACTCGCTCATAAGCTTTGTTTCCGGTCTTTGTTTATGACCACCCTGTCCCTGCATGCGCGGAAAGAACTCTTTCCTGCGCGGCGAGGCGGCGGACGGCGCCCGTTCCTGGCTGACTCAGCCATTTCCTGGCCGATTTTTCCTGATTGGTCGGAATATGGCGCGATTGTCGGGAATTGCCGAAGCTGACGCAAGCGTCAATTTTCTGCAGTAAAGGCTGCCGGCTCTCTCCGAAATGGTATCAAAACGGCCCGTGAGGACTGTTCCGGTAAAAATTCATTAACTGTGACGCGCGTATTCTGGCACCGGAATTCAGCGCCTTCTTGCGCGTCTACTGACAGGCCAGGCTCTATGCAACCCGAACACGACGAACGCCGCCGTTATCAGCGCGTCGCCTTTGAGGCGAAGGGCCGCTTCCTGGCACCCGACGGATCGGAACATCCCTGCTCGATTCGCGACATGTCGCTCGGCGGCATCGCGATCTCGTCCGACGCGCCCATGGAAATTGGCGCGCAGATCATCGTCTATTTCGACGAATTCGGCCGCTTTGAAGGCCCCGTGGTCCGCTGCTTCGATGGCGGCTTTGCGATCGAAACCGCCATCGCCGGCCCGCGGCGCGAACGCCTGCGTCAGCGCCTCGAGGCCCTCGCCCGCGGCGAAAAGATCGATATCTCGGCCCGTCGTGCCTTCGCCCGTTACGCGCCCGGCGAGGCGGGTCTCGAGGAGAGCTCGGTCCTCACCCTCGCGGACGGCCAGTCCATGCCCTGCCGCATCATCGACATGTCGCTCGGCGGCGCTCAGGTCGCGGTCGAAAACCGGCCACCGATCGGCACCGGCGTCTCGATCGGCCGCATGACGGGCCGCGTGGTGCGCCACACCGAGGAAGGTGTCGGCATCCAGTTCACCGATATACCCGAGCGCGCGACCGCTCTTTCCCGGCCCTTCGGCTGATATTTACGGCCGGGCCCTGTTGCCCGGCTCCCCCATCTCTCTAGACTTCCCCCTGACGCCGCGCAGACGGCGGAGATTAAAGGGGGCCGATTTGTCCGGAGAGCATCTCACCACCACCATCGAAAATGGCATCGCCATCCTCACCATGGATGACGGACGAGCCAATGCGCTTGGCCACGCCATGATCGGCGCGCTGCATGCCGCCCTCGACCGCGCCGAGAAGGAAGCAAAGGCTGTCCTCATCCTCGGCCGCGAAAACCGCTTCTGTGCCGGTTTCGACCTGGATGTCATGGGCTCCGGCCCGGAAAACGTACGGAAACTGGTGACCGCGGGCGCCGAACTGCTCATGCGCCTCTATGAATACCCGTTGCCCGTGGTGATGGCCTGCACGGGCCACGCGCTGGCGGCAGGCGGCCTGTTGCTCCTCTCCGCGGACGCGCGGATCGGCGCCGAGGGTTCCTTCAAGATCGGCCTTCCCGAAGTCGCCATCGGCATGACCATGCCCGTCTTCGGCATCGAGCTCGCCCGCGACCGCCTCGCCCGCAACCGCTTCACGGAGGCCGTCACCCAGGCCCGGATCTACGGCCCTGCCGAGGCCGTCGCGGTCGGCTACCTCGATGCGGCGGTGCCTGCGGGCTCGTTGCTGGAAACCGCAAAGGCGCGAGCGGGAGAACTCGCCGCCCTGCAGCAGCCGGCCTTCGCAAACACCAAGCACAAGGAGCGCAAGGCGACGATCGGCCTCATTCGCAGCACCATGAAGGCGGATTCAGGAACCTTCGACGGTGCGCAATAGCGCCGGTAATAGCCTGGAAAAAAAATTTCAACCGGCCCTAGGGGATCGGATTGACGCCGCGCCGCTTTCGGCAAGACAGCAGAGACGATCATCCGCGTCCCATGGCAGGTGCCGGAAAAGCCCTGAAAATATTGGGTTTTTGTCTCTGTATCCAATCGGGACAATTTTAGGCGCATTCAGCTCGTTCAAATTTTAGGAAAACCCGTTTCAAGTTTGCGGCTTGTTTGCGTCAAATTACTGTCCCGGATTTAAACGGCCACAAATTCCTGACTGCCATTCTCCCACTCAAGGTTTCGGCAGTTGGATGGGTATCATGTTGTGGCGTGCGAAAATCACGATAGCGGCGAGCGCCTTGGCGCTTCTGGCGGGTTGTCAGTCCCCCGGCTATGTCGGCAGCATCACCTCCGCACATTTTGAGCGCACATCCGAGGCGCAGATCGTCACCGCGAGCATGCCGACCTATCAGCAGGTCGCAGCACCTTTCGGCTATGTCGGCTTCTGTGTCCGCAACCCGGATGAATGCGGGGGCGGTACGGACGCGCCGCAGGCCGCCGCGATGACGCCGGAGAAGTGGACGGAGCTCAACAAAGTCAACGACTACGTCAACAGCGCCATCCCGCAGGTCAGTGACGCGGCGCTCTATGACCGGGACGAGTGGTGGTCCTATCCCGACGCGCGGGGCGGCGACTGCGAAGACCTCGCCATGATGAAGCGCAAGCTCCTGATCGAGCGCGGCTGGGCGCCCGAAAACCTTCTCATCTCCGTGGTGCGCGAATGGAATGGCGACGGCCACGCCGTCCTGCTCGTGACGACCGACCGCGGCGAATTCGTGCTCGACAACAAGAACTGGGAGATCGTCGCCTGGACCGACGCCCCCTATCAGTGGATCAAGCGTCAGTCGCGCGAGCGGCCCTTCATCTGGGTCAATCTCGACCACAGAACAATGCGCACCGCACATATCGAAGTTCCGCCTCTCGGTGAACAGGCGCCGTTCCTCGCCATTCTCCGCAAGACGGAAAAGCCCACCCTCCGTCCGGGCGTTTCAGACGGTCAGACCGCGAGCCGCAGCGCATCGAAGGAGAAACCCACGGCCGCGATCAACTGACCTACCGACCGGATCCCCGCCCCCCATTGGATCCGGTCCTGTCGAGGCCGGTCCTGTTGCTCCCCCCGCAGCAGGACCGGTTCTTTTTTCTGCGAGCCTTATTTTCCCGCCCATTTGGGCTTGCGCTTTTCGGCGAAGGCGCGCGGCCCCTCGATCAGGTCCTCGCTCTTGAAGAGCGCGGCAACCGCCGGATATTTTCCTTCGATCGCCTGTCGCAGGTTCGCTTCGTCGAGACCTTTGTAGACCGACTCCTTGGAGGCGCGGATCGACATGGGCGAGCATTCCATGATGAGGCCGGCCCAGCGCTTTGCCGCGGCGAGAAGCTCGCCTGCCGGGACAACCTCGTTCACGAAGCCAAGCTCCTTGCCTTCCTTCGCCGGAACCTGACGTCCGGTAAGGATCATGCCCATGGCCTGCTTGGTGCCGATCTGGCGTGGCAAGCGGTGAAGGCCGCCGGCAAGCGCCGCGAGGCCGACCTTCGGCTCCGGCAGCGCAAAGACCGCATTTTCGGATGCGATGATGAGGTCGCAGGCAAGCGCGATCTCGAAACCGCCGCCCATCGCGACGCCGTTGACGGCGGCGATGACCGGCTTGTTGAGGTCGTAGCGCGCGGTCAACCCCGCAAAGCCCGACGCCGGAACCTCGAGTTTGCCGCCTTCGGCCTGAAAGCGCAGGTCGTTGCCGGCGCTGAAGGCGCGCTCGCCCTCGCCCGTGATAATCGCAACCCAGAGGTCCGGATCGGCGGCGAAATCGTCGAATATCTTCTCAAGTTCGAAATTGGCCGGCGGATGCAGCGCGTTCATGCGCTCCGGCCGGTTTATGGTGACGACAAGAAGGTGCCCGTCGCGTTCGGCCTTGCAGAATTCAGTCATCGGCATTCCCCGTTAATCCGCGTTAACTTTCGCGTGTTTTGTCGATCTGGCCGAGACTTTGCCCGCTCGTCCGGGCCTCCGCAAGCGCATGTCTGTTGACGTTGCGGTAACCAAAACCATCTAAAAATGTAACGAACGATGTACCGAATCCCGCTTCGGCGGCCCCTCATGTCGAACGTAGAACCCATGGCGCAAGTAAACGAAGCATCGGCCCATACCCAGGCGGACAGCATCCCTTCGCATCGCTGGGTGCTGAAATATGGCGACAAGGTTTACGGGCCTTACAGCTACGAGGCCATGAAGGGATATGTTGCCGAAGGGCGCGTCGCCGAGCACAGCATGATCGCCCCTGAGGGAACCCCCGCAGGCGCCGGCATGTGGCAGCACGCAGTCGACATTCCTGCCTTCGCCGTTCTTTTCCGCGCGCCAGCCGAGGTCGAAGAACAACCCGTCGAACCTGCTGCGGAAGAACCGCGAACCGAGGAAATCGAATCCTCCGCCGAACTCGCGGCAACGGAAGTCTACGAAGCGGAAGAAACCGTTGCCGCCGCCGAGCCGGTCCGCAAACCAGAGCCGGCTCCCGAAGCCGCGGACGAGCGCTCTGCCTATGGCCCGGGCAAGGGTCAGGTCGACCGGCGCCGCCAGCCCGACACAGCCAACTTCATCATCGTTCTCGACATCAAGGCACGCTTCGCCGGGCCGCTGGAACAGGCGATCATGTCGCTCGGACCGGCCTACAAACTCGCTGCCAATGTCTGGTGCGTGAACACCGATGCAACGGCGGCCGGTCTTCTCAACGAACTCAGCCAGCATATCGGGCGCACGGACACCATGTTCATCGCCGACACGACCCGCGATCGCACGGCATGGAGTTCCATGGGCCCCGAAGTTGACGCAAAAATTCGCCGCGTCTGGCGCCGGACTTACTGACGCAACCGGACCTGCCTGCGCGATAAAATAACCGCGCAAGGTGGCGATCCAGGTCATGTGCTGTTAGTCTTCCCTTGCTGATGATTTGAGGGCCTTCAGGCTTATTTCCTGAAGGCCCTCATTTTTTATCGGCCAATGTTTATCGAGTGAAGTTTGATCGAGACGCGCGGCCGCCTGCCTGCAGGCAATTGCCGCCGCGCAGAAAGGCAAGGCAATGGCAGCAGCACAGAACGGCGACCGCGTGAAGGTTCACTACACCGGCAAGCTGAACGACGGCACCGTCTTCGACACGAGCCGTGAAGGAGACCCGATCGAATTCGCCATCGGCAGCCAGATGGTGATTGCCGGATTCGAAAACGCGGTCCTCGGCATGGAACCTGGCGACAGCAAGAGCTTCACGGTGGCATCCGCCGAAGCTTATGGCGAACACGATCCGCGCTTCGTGCAGGACGTTCCCCGCAGCGAACTTCCGCCGGAACTCGAACCGCAGCCGGGCATGCGTCTGTCCGCGACCGGAAGCGACGGCCGCGAAATCGGACTCGTCATAACGGAAGTGAACGACAGCGCGGTGCGCCTCGACGCGAACCACCCGCTGGCGGGCGAAGACCTGACATTCGAGATTCAGCTGGTCGAAATCGCCGCCTGAGACCTCACGGCCGCGCGAGCGGCAGGCGGTATTGTTCCACCGTCTCCGCCGCAAGCGGCAATGCATCGGGTCCGAAGTCCGACACCCCTTCTTCTCCGCCGCCGGGGCGGGGCAACGGGATGGGTGCGCCGGGCGCTAGCTGCGGCACAGTTTCCGCTTCCGCCGCCGGAACGAGAGACGTTTCCCCTGCCTCGCGTTCGGCCGCGGCTTCCGGTTCCCGCGCGTTTTCGTGAACATCCGGCTCCGCGTCGGCCCCTGCAAGCTCGCGCATGATTGCGTCCGCCCGCCGCCAGCGCAGGATGAGCGGTGAGCCGAGCGCACTCACGTCTGCACAGCGCGCGGCGCCCGTCTCCCCGCGATCGCAAAGCACGGTCGCCCGGATGAGTTCGAGCTGGAACTGCGAGCGCCGCAGGAACTCCGAAAAGAGCCCGCCCTTCTTTGCCCGTTCGACGACGCGGAGATAGGATTCGCAATCCGTCTGCTGAC
Organism: Parvibaculum sp.; assembly: GCF_045863935.1. Classification (GTDB taxonomy): domain Bacteria; phylum Pseudomonadota; class Alphaproteobacteria; order Parvibaculales; family Parvibaculaceae; genus Parvibaculum. The sequence continues at coordinate 48,719 of NZ_BTVP01000018.1, forward strand.
GCTCCTGCAATTCGGCAAGCCGCCGCGCGGCGATGGAGCCCTCCTCCGGCGCCGCTTCGCAGATCCGCCACATGAGTTCCGCCGTCGCATGATCGTAAAGCAGGATGAGCGCGCGCTGACGCTCCGGCAGTCCCGCGTAAAGCCGCGCCGTGTCACGAGGCGACCAGCCGCGAAACCCGTCGATGAAAGCGAGAATGTCGACAGGCTCCTCCGGCGCGACCTTGTAGCGCGGACTTGCCTCTTCCGTGACGGTCGGGCGCACGCCGCGCTTCAGGAAGGAATATTCGCTCGCCCGTCCGAGATCGGGTTCGCCTTCAGCCGTCGCCGGAATGAAAAGAAGCTGCAGACCGAGCGGACGCTCCTCGATATGGAAGAAGGCGTCGCGCTGCCCGCCTCTCGCGCTGAGCGCACCTTGCGCGGTTCCCGACTGGGCATCCTCGCGCTCCCCGTTGAGCGTGTAGACAGCGCCGCCCTGCAAACTCAGGCTGCCGACCACCCGCCGCTCGATCTGCGACAGCGTAAGCGACATGCCGGCCGCGTCGCCGATGCCGTCATACCCGCCACTGAAGGTCGCCGCGCGAAGCGAATGCGGAAAGACGATAGTGGCCATGCCAAGCAAAAGCAGCGCGGACAAAGCCCGCACTGCTTCCATCATGTCGAATGCCGCATATCGCGCAGCCAGCCCCCGCATCATCCGTCTTGCTTTCTCCGGCCCCGGAGAGGCGGCGGATTACCTGCCTTTGAAGTCAGGCTGCCGCTTCTCCACATAGGCCATCATGCCCTCTTTTATGTCTTCCGTCCGCATCAGCGGCAGAAGCTGCAGATAGACATGATGCACATGCTCGGGGAAAGGCTCGTTAAGCCCCATGCGCATCATGCGTTTTGCCGCGCGAACGGCAAGCGGCGCATTGGCCGCGATCTCTGCCGCGAGCGCGCGGGCGCGCGGCATCAGTTCCTCATCGGCGACAACTTCGGATGCGAGCCCCCAGGCAACGCTTTCGTCGGCGGAGAGCGTGCGGCCGGTAAAGATCAGTTCCGCCGCTTTCGACCAGCCGATAAGCCTTGGCAGATACCACGTGCCGCCCGATTCGGGCAGCAGGCCGCGCTTGCAGAAGGCGGCCGCAAGCTTGGCCGACTTGCCCATGATGCGGATATCGCAGCCGAGCGCCGTGTCCATGCCGTAACCGGCAGCGCCGCCGTTCACGGCGCAGATGATCGGCGTCTCCATTTCCTGGAGCACCGTCGGCGGCGTGTTCTTGAGGTCGATGCTGGTCGATGTGACGCCGCCGCTCGAGCCGATCGAGAGCCCGGCTCCTTGCGTCTGGGCACGAAGATCGAGACCCGCGCAGAAGGCGCGCCCCGCACCCGTCAGGATCACGCAGCGCACCTCCGGGTCGGCATCCGCTTCCTGCAACCGCTTGGTGAGCTGGTTCAGCATCGGACCGGAAATCGTGTTCATGCGATCGGGCGCATTGAGCGTGATCGTCGCGATACGATCGGCGACTTCGTAGAGAACTTCCTGTGCATCCTGCTGCACGGCCTTGGCCTGGCTCATTTGATCCTCCCTGGCGGAACGGCGTTTTGTGTTTATGCGGTTGGCCGGACTTTAGCCGATAAAATCAGCCGCAAGTAGCCTCCCCGCCCTCTCCGAACCAGGGGTGGCGGACAAAGTCCCCCTCCCCGATCCCGAGACGTCGCGTCAGCCCGCCTTTCACCTCGAGAACACCGTTCACGGGCACGCCCGATTCATGGACATCCAGCGTTTCCGGCACGGTCATTTCGGCAATCCGGGCGATCCGCCCGTCCGCCTCTATGAAAATCATGTCGAGGGGGATGAGCGTATTCATCATCCAGAAATGCGCGGGCGTGCACGCGGGATAGAAGAAGAGCATGCCGCTGTCTTCGGCAAGCTCCTCCCGGTACATGAGGCCCCTTCGCTGCTCGTCCGGCGTCAGCGCGAGTTCGACGGCAAAGCGGTGCACGGCGCCATCTTGCGTCTCGATAACGGCTTCACGCTCGTCGGCTTGAGCACAGGCCCCGAAAAGAAAAAGCAGCGCAAGCGAAGCGGACGCAAACAGCCTTCGCATCAGTCGAGCCGCTTCATCTCGCGCGCATAGCGCTGCCAGTTGTGGACATAGTGATCGGCCGAAAGCCGCAGCGCCTCGGCGGTTTCCTTGTCGAGCGTGCGGATGACCTTGCCGGGCGAGCCGAGCACCATGGAATAGTCCGGTATCTCCTTGTTCTCGGAGATCAGCGTGTTCGCGCCGATAAGGCAGCCCTTCCCGATCTTCGTATTGTTGAGCACGATGCTGCCGATGCCGACAAGGCTCCCCTCGCCGATCGTGCAGCCATGCAGCATCACCATATGGCCGATGGTCACGTTCGCGCCGATGGTGAGCGGCGAACCGGGATCGGTATGCAGCACCGAACCGTCCTGCACGTTGGAATTCTCGCCGATGGTGATGAGTTCGTTGTCGCCGCGCAGCACCGCGCCAAACCAGACGCTCGCGTTCTTCTCGAGCTTCACATTGCCCATGACTTCCGCATTGGGCGCGATCCAGTATTCGCCTTCTGCGGGCAGGATCGGCTTCTTGTCGCCAAGGGCATAAACGGGCATCTCGAATTCCTCCTCGAACAGGTCGCTTTTGCCGGACTATGGCACGGGTCGCGCGGCGATACGAGACTTGCGGAAGCCACCGGAAACAGGCTGTCATCGCTCCGTCAAACCCGCTGCATAGGCTGGCGGCGGCAACAAGGGGAGTGGCGGCAAATGGCGGGACGGAAATCCTTCGGCGAGGAACTCGAAGCGGCGGACGACGCGCCGGTGCCGCGCGAGACGTCGCCCTCCCTTGCCACTCTCTGGGAGCGCCGCCTCGCCCGGCGCGATGTCTTGCGCGGGTTCGGCAAGGCCGCATTGCTCGCCAGCGTCTCGCCCGCCGTCCTCTCGCTCGCCGCCTGCGACGACGCTCCGCAAGCGCGGCCCGATGCCATTTTCGGCTTCGAGGAAGTGCCGGGCGGCATCGACGAGACGCACCACATCGCCGCCGACCACGATGCGGACATATTGATCCGCTGGGGCGACCCCGTCGCGAAGGACATGCCTGCCTTCGACGTGAATGACCAGAGCGCCAGCTCGCAGCTCGCCCGCTTCGGCTACAACAACGACTTTATCGGCTTTGTACCCCTCCCCTACGGTTCGGGTGCCAGCGACCGCGGCCTTCTCTGCATCCACCACGAATACACGAACGACAACCTGATGTACCCGGACTACCCGGCCGACGATCCGCGCACCTTCTACACGCGCGAGATCGTGGAAATTTCCATGGCCGCGCATGGCGGCACGATTGTCGAGGTCGCGCGCGGCGAAGACGGCCGCTGGCGGACGGTGACGGACAGTTCCTATAACCGCCGCATCACCCCGCTCTCCACCGCCATGGCGATATCCGGCCCCGCTGCCGGCCATGACCGCATGAAGACGAACGAAGATCCCTCCGGAACCGTGGTCATGGGCACCTTCAACAATTGCGCTGGCGGCATCACGCCCTGGGGCACATGGCTCATGTCGGAAGAAAACATCAACTTCTATTTCGTCGGCGAGAACGCGGATGAGCGCGAAGCCGCGAACCACACCCGCATGGGCGTTCCCGGCAGCCGCTCCTATCCCTGGGGCTATTTCCACAAGCGCTTCGACCTGTCGCGCGAACCGCACGAGCCGAACCGCTATGGATGGGTCGTCGAGGTCGATCCGCTCGATCCCAACTCGACGCCGGTGAAGCGAACCGCCCTCGGCCGCTTCAAGCATGAAGGCTGCGAAAACGCCCGGACGGCGGATGGCCGTCTCGCAATCTATATGGGCGACGACCAGGCCTTCGAGTATCTCTACAAATTCGTGACCGCCGCGAAAGTCTCCGGCGATCGCGCGGCAAACATGTCGCTTCTGGACGAGGGCACGCTTTATGTCGCCCGCTTCGAGGAAGACGGCAGCGGCACATGGATGCCGCTTGTTCACGGCGAGAACGGCCTCGACGAGACAAACGGATTCTCCTCGCAGGCCGACGTCATGATCGAGACGCGACGTGCGGCCGATATCCTCGGCGCCACGCCGCTCGACCGCCCCGAAGACGTCGAACCGAACGAGGCGACGGGCCGCGTCTATGTCGCGCTCACCAACTCGAAGGAGCGCGAGCAGACCGACGCCGTGAACCCGCGTGCCCGCAATCTCTGGGGACAGATCGTCGAACTCACACCGGCAGGCGGCGATCACGGCGCAACCGCGTTCGCATGGACCATGCTCGTGAAATGCGGCGATCCGCGCTTTCCCGCCGTCGGTGCGGAATGGAACCCTGACCTGGGCAGCGACCAATGGTTCGCCTGCCCCGACAACATGGCGGTCGACCCCTCCGGCCGTCTCTGGGTCGCGACCGATCAGGGCTCGGGCTGGAACGCGGCATCGGGCGCCGCCGACGGGCTTTACGCCCTCGCCACAACGGGCGACAAGCGCGGCATCGCGCGGCGCATCTTCCGTGCCCCCGTCGGTGCGGAGGTCTGCGGCCCCTGCTTCACGCCGGACGGCACGACGCTCTTCCTCGCCGTGCAGCATCCGGGAGCCGACGGCACGAAAGACTTCAAGGGCTTCGAACGCAGCTCCACCTTCGCCGATCCGGCGACGCGCTGGCCCGATTTCGAGCCCGGCATGCCGCCGCGTCCCTCCGTTCTCGCCATCACGGCGAAGAAAGGCGGCCCCGTCGGCGGCTGACGCGGGTTGCGCCTCGCGTCCCGATGCCCCAATCTCGGTTTGCGGCACCGTTGAAGGTCGGCTGGGCCAAAGCCGTCCGCACTGCGAGAGGGGCGTTTCCCGCATGCGTTTTCTGGTCAGTCTCGTCGTCTTCCTGCTCGTCCTCCCCCTCGCCTTCATGGCGGCCTATGAGCGGGGATTACTCGACGAATACGTGCCGGAGGATGCTCTCCCGGCCGAACCCTTCATCAAGGCGGAACTTTCGGAGGCGACGAGCGGACCGGATTTGAGCCGCCGCATAAACGGCGCGCTCGACGAAAACGCCTATGACGACGCGGTGATGTATGCCGAAATCGCGGCATGGGCGGAGATGCCGCTCGACCCCGATACGCAAATGCGTCTCGACGCCGAAAATGCCTTCGCGCGCAGCGTGACCCGCAACACGAGCAGCTTCGTCACCGGTTTCGTCACCGGCGAAGGCGGCGACACGCCGGCCTTCATGGGCGCCATGGCGTCCGACCTGACCGTGGTCGGCGATGTCCGCGACATTGGCAGCGAAGGCGGGAAGCTCGTGCGCGGCGAGGAATATTCGCAAATGATCCTCGGCCTTTCCGTCGTCGGCCTTGCCGCGACCACGGCCACCGTCGCAACGGGCGGCGGCGGCCTTCCCGCGCGCATCGGCGTCTCGATCCTCAAGGTCGCGAAGAAAGCCGGAACGGTAACCGCCGGTTTCACGCGCGATATCGTCCGTGTCCTTCAGGAGGCAGTGAATTTCGACAAGCTCGGCACCACGCTGCGCGCCGTCGACCTCTCCGACACCGCGGCGACCCGCCGCGCCATCGCCGATTATGCCGGCGGCGTATCGATGGCGAAGGTGACGCCCATCCTTGGCGATGTGGCGGCGCTCGAACGCGCGGCAGGGCCCGCCGAAACGGTGCGCCTGATGAAATATGTGGACAACACGGACGATCTTGCCCGCATCGGCAAGATGAGCGGAACGCTCGGCACGAAAACGCGCGGCGTCATCGAGATCACCGGCAAGACGGGCCTGCGCGCCTTCAAGACGGCATGGAACCTGGTGCTGATCGCACTTGGATGGATTTGGGCAATCGTGGGCGGCATCGGCGCTCTTTTTGCGACCGCGCTCGGCCGCCGCGTCATGCGCCGCCGAAGCGCTTGACCGCTCAGGCCGCGAGCATCACGCCGAGAAGAAAGAGACCCGAGAGGAAGCTCCACATCGTCGCGATGCAGCCCGAAAGCAGCATCCAGAAGGGAGGCCTGTTCTCGAAGACCTGCGCGCGCAGCGCGTTGCGCAGGATCACGGTGGGTCCGGCGAAGATCAGCGTGAAAACGCCGATCATTTGCCACATCATCGTTTCCGAATGGAGCTGAAAGCTCGGCGGCTTGTTGGTGACGAGCCGGTAGAAACTGCTGGTAAGTCCCGCCGCGACGAAGCCTGTCGCGATCGAAAAGAAGAAAGCCGAGATTTCGTTCATTTGCCCCGCCACATGTATCGTACTCATTCGGCCCGGCGCGCCTGCCCGGCGCCCGTGTCGATCCCCGCGATGATTTGATTGGCCACCTCGGCGAGACGCATCTGCGCCGCTGCGACCGCGAATTCCGGAATGACCTGCTGATCGAGCAGCCGGACGAGCTCGGGATCGCCGAGCGCCCGCATCAGCTCTTCGCCCGGCGCGCCCTCTGCCTTCGCCGCGATTTCCGCCAGCAGCGGAGAGCGGTCGCCCAGCGCCACTTCCCTTTCGCCGATACGGCAGGAAGCGAAATCCGCCTCGCAGGAAACCTGCGGCAGGGCGAAGGCCCCGCCATCCCCGTCGAGGGGCATGTGCCCCCCGAAGGCGAAGAAGGCGCCTGCGATCATCAGCGATTTGAAAACGAACCTGGTCATGCCGCCTTGTCCGCAAGCGGCATACCAGCGCCGGCCGCGCCCCCGCACGCGCCAGCCGTAATTTGAAATGATCTTTTAATTTCAGCGGGTTATAAGGATAAAGGCAGGGATCGGCCTCTCCGGTCCGAGGGCCATTGCAAGGGCCGCCCGTGCCGGTTTGCGCCGGGCGCTGTATCGATACGGAACAACCGCACCAGACCGGCTGGGAGTGAGAAAGTGGCGCGACGCAATCGATCGGACGACGAACTGGTCAGGGAGCGGCCCGCCTGGATCATCCCGCTCCTCGTGCTCGTCGGTGTGCTGATCTTCTCCGGCGCCTTCCTCTATTACTATTTCGGGCCAACTCCCGCCGAGATTCTCGGACAGGACCCGCGCGCCAGCGCTGCCGAAGCGAAGATCGAGGTCATTGTCGGCAACACCCGCTTCCTGATCCCCGAGCACTACACGCGCTATCCGAGCCAGCGCGCCGGCGGGCGTCAGCAGGCAATGGACATGCACGCCCTGCTGCCCGATCTCGCGCCCTGGTCGCCGGACAGGCAGGATGAGTTCAGCGACAACTCGCTGCGCTCCGAGGTCGTCTATTTCTCGCTGCGGGAAAAGGCGGCGCCGCTCAATTCGGCGCGGCGCTTCAAGACCATCTACTCGAAATATCTCTCGGCAAGCGAGCCGCAGCCGGGTCCTGACGGGCTCGAGCTTTACACGTTCAACGAAAAATCGGGATACGCCGGACAGGATCTTCTGGTTGGCAAGGATGCGGAGGATCGCATGACGCTCCTCCTCTGCGACCGCAGAAGCGCGCTGGTCGAAAGCCCCAATTGCTCGCGCTCGCTTCTTCTCGGGCCGAACCTCGAACTCGACTATCGCTACAAGCGCGAACACCTCGACGACTGGCGCGCGATAGACGACGCGGTCACCTCACTCGTCCGCAACATGGAATCGGTCGAGCCGGTGGACGACCTTCAGGGGCCGATACTGGATTGAGGTTGAGGCCCGGCCTCAGGACGCCAGATCGATATCGAGGATCGCCATGTTGAAGGCGTAGGAAACCTCGCCCTCATCGACATCCTTGAAAATCACGCCGATGAACTCATCGCCGATATTCACCTCGGCAGAGTCATCCTTCTGCGGGCGTTGGCGCACCACGATCGACGGCAGCTCGAATTTCCGGCGCAGATAGGCCTCGAGGCGCTGAATTTCGGTCTTGTCCAAGAAGCTCTCCCATCGACGCTGGATTCCGGGTGGATAGGCGGCCCGATGGCCACCGCACCGAGGTTGTAACCATTTGACGCGGCCGGTGCAAACCCGGGAGCCTTGGCGCTTGGTCCCCACTGCCCTGCGGCGCTTGGTCCAATGTGCGGCTTTCCCGCCCTGTGCAACCCTTTCTGCAGGGTGAGGGAGAAACAGGCAGAGGAACAGGCGCAATGTCGCGACGCGCCCGGAAATTACTCATATTCGTAGCGATCGCGTTGACGGCGGCGGCGCTCATCAGCCTCGCGCAATCGCGTTTTCCGCCGGCCCCGGGCGAGGCCGGCGAACAGCGCGCCCTCCTCGCCCCGGCCCCGCGTTAGGGCCAACGGTCTAGCGCGTCGTATAGCCGCCATCGACGACGACTTCCGATCCCGTCATGAAGCTCGCCTCGTCGCTCGCGAGGAAAAGAACGGCATTGGCGATCTCGTCCGCAATGCCGAGCCGGCCCACGGGATGCAGCATGATGAGAAGCTCGCGCATCTCGTTCGGCCCCACCGATTGTCCCTGCACCACGCCGCGATTCAGCGCGTCGCGCACCAGCGGCGTGTCGATATAGCCCGGATGCACCGAGTTCACGCGGATGTTGTATCCCGCTTCCGCGCATTCGAGCGCCGCCGACTTCGTCAGCAATCGCACGCCGCCCTTCGCCGCATTGTAGTCGCTGGCATTGGGTTGCCCGACAAGTCCGAGGATCGATGAAATATTGATGATGGAGCCGCCCGCGCCGCCTTTCGACGTGTATTTCTTGATCGTACGGATGCCGTGTTTGCAGCCGAGAAACACGCTGTCGAGGTCCACCGCAATGGTGTGTCTCCACGAGGCGAGCGTCTTCTCCTCAATGGGCCCGCCTTCCGGCGCGATACCCGCATTGTTGACGACGACGTGCAGTCCGCCGAAGCGGCTCTCGGCATGTTGCGCCACGGCCTCCCATTCCGCCTCGTTCACCACATCGTGCTTGATGAACGTGGCTTCGCCGCCATCATTCGCAATGGCGTCGGCAACCGCCTGCCCCCCCGCCTCGTCGAGATCGCTGCAAACGACTTTCGCGCCTTCCCGCGCCAGCGCTTTCGCCGTCGCCGCGCCGATACCTTTTGCCGCGCCCGTAACAATTGCGACCTTCCCCTGCATCCGACCCATTTTCTGTCATCTCCCTTGTCGTTATGATTTGTTTTGACGCCATCTTGCCGTGCCGGATGTCCTGCGCAAAGCGCGAAAGCGCCCATCCTCATGCTATAGGTGTCCCAGCAAGCCTGCCCCACCCCGAAAAACGGGGACAACAACGAACCGGAGAAGAAATGGCCGTCGCCCTGCTGATTACCTTCGAAACCTCGCAAGCCGACCACATCGTGACGCAGCTCCGCGCCTACAAGGAACGCGAGTTCGACCGCAACCCGCCCAGGGGCTTCATCTCCTCGAGCATTTCCGAGGACGGCGGCAAGGTGATCTTCCGCAGCGAATGGCAAGACGACGACGCGCTGGAGAACACGCGCGACAGCGCACCCTTCGAAGCCTGTCTCGACCTCTGCGACATCTACGCGGACGATCGGAACGACAAAAAAATCGAGATCTGACCCGCATGTCCCATCCCCCTTCCTGGTACGCCGCAACGGCAAACGACAAAACGCCCCCCTCGCCTCTGGCGGGCGATGCGCAAGCCGATGTCTGCATCGTCGGCGCGGGCTATACCGGCCTCTCCGCGGCGCTGCATCTCGCCGAACGCGGATACTCGGTCATCGTGCTCGAAGCCGAACGCGTCGGCTGGGGCGCGTCGGGCCGCAATGGCGGTCAGCTCGGTCTCGGTCAGCGCAAGGACCAGCGCTCGCTTGAGGAGGCGCTGGGCAAGAAATGGGCGCGGCGGCTCTGGGACCTCGGCCTCGAAAGCAACGCGCTGGTGAAGGACCTCATCGCGCGCCACAACATCGTTTGCGATCTGAAACCGGGCCTCATCCATGCGGGCTGGAAGCGCGGCGATGCGAAATGGTTGAAGGAGGAGGTGGAGCACCTCGCCGGCAACTACGGCTACACGAAGATGCGCTATGTCGAACGCGATGAGTTGCGGGAGATGGTCGCGACCGACTGCTATCACGGCGGCATCCTCGAAGAAGAAGGCGCCCATCTCCATCCGCTGAACTACGCGCTCGGCCTTGCCCGCGCGGCCCGCGAGAAGGGCGTGCGCATCCACGAACAATCGCCCGTCATCGAAGTGACGCGGACCGATCCCGCCACCGTCCGCACGGCCCGCGGCACGGTGCGCGCGAAACACGTCGTCCTCGCCTGCAACGGTTATCTCGGCAAGCTCGAGCCGCGCGTCGCCGGCACCATCATGCCGATCAACAATTTCATCGTCGCGACGGAGCCTCTGGGTGAACGCGCCCGCGAACTCATCCGCGACGACGCCTGCGTGCAGGACACCAAATTCGTCATCGACTACTACCGCCTCTCAGGAGATGGACGTCTGCTCTTCGGCGGCGGCGAAAGCTATTCGCCGAAATTCCCGTCCGACATCGCCGCCTTCGTGCGAAAGCCCATGCTCCGCGTCTTCCCGCAATTGAAGGATGTGCGCATCGACTATGCCTGGGGCGGCACACTCGCGATCACCATGACGCGCCTGCCGAATTTCGGCCGCCTCGCGCCCAATATCGTCTTCGCGCATGGCTATTCGGGCCAGGGCATCAACATCGCGACGCTGGGCGGCAAGCTGATTGCGGAAGCCATCGCTGGACAGGCCGAGCGCTTCGACGTCATGGCGAAACTCAAGACGCCGAAATTCCCCGGCGGCACGTGGCTCCGCTATCCCGGCCTCGTCGCTGGAATGATCTTCTATGCGTTGAAGGACAGGCTGCCCTGAGAGGTGTCGTCAGCCTTCGGCGTCGAGGCTGCCCTCTTCGCGAATGATGTGGTCCATCGCATGAGCGGGCTTGTCGCAGCCCGCGCAACCCACGATCTTCGCCGGCACGCCGACAGCCGTGCAATGCGCCGGCACTGCATGCAGCACCACGCTGCCCGCGCCAATGCGGCTGTATTCGCCGACCTCGATATTGCCCAGCACCTTCGCGCCGACCGAAATCAGCACGCCGCGCCGCACCTTCGGGTGGCGGTCGCCCTGCTCCTTGCCCGTGCCGCCAAGCGTCACGTGATGGAGCATCGACACATCGTCTTCCACCACCGCCGTCTCGCCGATCACGATGCCGGTTGCATGGTCGATGAAGACGCCACGGCCGACACGCGCCGCCGGATGGATGTCCACCGCGAAAAGTTCCGAGATGCGGCTCTGCAGATAAAGCGCCATCGCGCGGCGGTCATTGTTCCACAGCCAGTGCGCCACGCGATAAGCCTGCAGCGCGTGGAACCCCTTGAAGTAGAGGATCGGCTGGATATAGGAGTGGCAGGCCGGATCGCGCTCGTAATAGGCGACGATATCCGCCCGCGTCGCCTCGCCGATATCCGGCTGGTCGCGCATCGCCTCGTCGAAGAGTTCGCGAAGCTGCATCGAATGAACCTCGGTATTGCCGAGCTTCTGCGCCAGATGATAGGCGATGGCGTCGTTGAAATTCCGGTGATTGAGGATCGTCGAATAGAGGAAGCTCGCGAGGATCGGCTCGCCCGCCGCCATCTCTCCTGCTTCCGCCCGCACGCGCTCCCACACGGGATCGCAGACGGAGAGCGGCTGGTTCCGTTCGGCTGCCTTCGACATATCCCCGCTCCTTCCCTAGAGCCCGCTCCGGCGCATCTTGCTCGGAGATCGTGGGCCGCATTCGCGGTTTGGCCCCGAGACCGGCACGGGGTCGCCTGAAAAGAGCTTAATACATAGCGCGGCCTCAAGCGAGTTCAATGGGAGAACCCTCTCGGCTTCGGCATCGCACGTGTTAATCTTTCTCAAACGCAAATAACCGGAAGAGGACCAGCCCCATGCCCTTCGCCAAGGCCGGCGATATCGACATCTTCTACGAGCGCGTGGGGTCAGGCCCCCGCCTCCTCTTCATCTCCGGCACCGGCGGCGATCTTCGCCTTCGCCCCAACGTGCTCGACGGCCCCTTCCCGAAGCACTTCGATATGCTGGCCTATGACCAGCGCGGCCTCGGGCAAACGTCCAAGCCCGACGAGCCCTACAGCATGGCGCAATATGCCGAAGACGCCGTGAACCTCATGGCCGCCATCGGCTGGGGCTCGGCGCTGGTGGTCGGCGTCTCCTTCGGCGGCATGGTCGCGCAGGAGCTCGCCATCAATCACCCGCATGTGGTCGAAGGCCTCGTGCTGGCCTGCACCTCGCCAGGCGGCGCGGGTGGTGCCTCCTACCCGCTGCACAAGCTCATGGACATGGGGAACGAGGAGCGCGCGCGCTTCATGATCCCGATTTCCGATACGCGCCACGACGAGGTCTGGGCGAAAGCGAATCCCGAGACCTACGAACAAATCGTCGCCATGGCCGCCGCCGATCCTTACGCGGGCGAAGAGGGCCACGACATGGGCCGCCGCCGCCAGCTCGAGGCCCGCGCGATGCACGACACATGGAACCGCCTCGACCAGATCCGCTGCCCGACCCTCATCTGCGGCGGCAAGTATGACGGCATCGCCCTTCCCGAGACGCAGGAACTCATGGCCTCCCGCATCCGCGGCGCCGAACTCCGCTTCTTCGATGGCGGCCACCTCTTCATGCTGCAGGACCGCACGGCACTGCCCGCCATGATCTCGTTCCTGAAGGGCGAAGAGGCGGGCTAGCCGGCAAACTGTGTTTCGGACGCCCACCCTTGTCCGGCAGTACCGCCCCATGCAAAGATAATGGTGAACATTAAGCCGCGCTTTCAAAGCGGCTAAGGGAGCGAAACATGGGCCGCAAGATCCTCTTCATCACCACCGACCAGATGCGCTTCGACGCCATCGGCGCGAACGGCCAGAAGATCGCGCGGACGCCCGCCATCGACGCCCTCGCCGCCAACGGCATCAACTACACCCGCGCGCATAACCAGAACGTCGTCTGCATGCCCGCCCGCTCGACCATGATCACCGGGCAATATGTCTCGACGCATGGCGTCTGGATGAATGGCGTGCCGCTGCCGGAAGACGCGCCCTCCGTCGCGCAATATCTCCACGACAAGGCGGGCTACAAGACCGCGCTCATCGGCAAGGCGCATTTCGAGCCCTTCATCGATCCGAAGCAGCAATTCTACGAAAGCCAGATGGCGCGCAAGGGCGAGCACGGGCCGCATCGCGGCTTCGACTACATGGAACTCGCGACGCATTCGCCGCTGATCCTTCACTACGCCGAATGGATCAGGAAGAACGATCCGGATGCCTTCGGCTATTTCTATCAAAACCTCAACGAGAAGTTTCAGGTGAACGCGGCCGGCGGCGGCGACACCGGCGCCTGCCAGGTGCATTTCAACCCGGTCTCCCGCGAGCATTATCACACCGACTGGGTGGCCGGCCGCACCGTCGACTGGCTCGCCACCGTCGGCGCGGAGGAAGACTGGTTCTGCTGGATGAGCTTCCCCGATCCGCACCACCCCTGGGATCCTCCGCAATCGGAGCTTCACCGCCATCCCTGGCGCGACACGCCCCTGCCGGAGTTCTATCCGGGCTCGAAGGAGAAGATCGAGAAAGTGCTGGCCGGCAAGCCGCGCCACTGGATGGAATGGTACAAGGGCGAGCGCGTGACGAATTTCGAGGCGCCGCCCGAATTCCGCGCCTGCGACATGACGGCCGACCAGGTGCAGGAGATCAACGCCTTCACTCATGTCGAGAACGAGCTGATCGACGAAGCCGTCGCGAAGGTCATGGCCTATATCGAAAAGCGCGGCTGGGGCGACGATGTCGACATCGTCTTCACCACCGACCACGGCGAATTCCAGGGTGAGTTCGGCCTCCTCTTCAAGGGCCCCTATCACGTCGACGCATTGATGCGCCTGCCGATGATCTGGCGTCCCGCGAAATCCGCGAAAGTCGCGCCCGCAACGGTCGAAAAACCCGTCGGCCAGATCGACCTCGCCCCCACCTTCTGCGAGATCGCGGGCCTCCCCGTGCCCGAATGGATGCAGGGCGCGCCCATGCCGAAATCGGAAATGGAAGCCGAGAAACAGAACCGCCAGCGCGTCTTCACCGAATGGGACTGTCAACATGTCGACGGCACGACGGTGGGGCTGCGCACCATCTACCGCGACGGCTACACCATCACGGCCTATCTGCCGGGCACGATCTATGACGGCACGGAAGGCGAGCTCTACGACCACAATGAAGACCCCGGCCAGCTCCGCAATCTCTGGAACGATCCTTCCTATGCGGCGCTGAAATCCGATCTCCTCGCCGACCTCCGGGACGCCGAACCGCCGCATCGCACCCCGCGCCTCGAATGCGTCGCGCCGGTTTGAGGTAATCCCTTTCTTCGTCATCGCGAGGCCGCGAAGCGGCCGTGGCGATCCAGGGGCCGCTTGTTCAGAGTCCGCCGCCCCTGGATTGCTTCGTCGGCCTGCGGCCTTCTCGCAATGACGGTTGTTTTATCGCCGGTTGCCAGCATCCCGCCCCGCCTGTATCCCAGACAGCAGCGAAACACCTGATCCGGGAACAGCCCCATGTCCATCTCCTCCCCCACCTCGAAAATGATCGCGAAGAAAGACGGCGCGATCGGCTGGATGATCTTCAACAATCTCGAGCGGCTCAACGCCGTCAGCCTCGAAATGTGGCAGGCGGTGCCGGAAATCCTCTCCGCCTTCGAGGCCGACGAGGAAATCCGCGTCATCGTGCTCACCGGCGCAGGCGACCGTGCCTTCGTCGCCGGCGCCGACATTTCGCAATTCGGCGAAAGCCGCTCCTCGGCGGAAGGCATCCTCGCCTATGAGCAGGCGACCGAACGCGCCTTCAACGCCATCGCGGAAACGCGCAAGCCCACCATCGCCATGATCGACGGCTATTGCATCGGCGGCGGCCTCGGCATCGCGCTCTCCTGCGACATGCGCATCGCCGCCGAAGGCTCGACCTTCGGCATCCCGGCCGCAAAGCTCGGCCTCGCTTACGGCGCCGGCGGCACAGGCCGCCTCGTCCATCTCGTCGGGCCTTCCTTTGCCAAGGAGATCTTCTTCACCGCCCGCCGCTTCACCTGCGACGAAGCGCTCGCCATGGGCCTCGTCAATCGCGTGACGACGAAGGAAGCGCTTGAAAATTTCGTCCGCGACTACGCCGCCCTCATCGCCGAGAATGCGCCCCTCACCGTCAACACCGCCAAGCAGGTCGTCGACGAATTCACGAAGGCGCCCGGCAATTTCGACGGCGGCAAATGCGAGGCGCTCATCGCCCGCTGCTTCGCCAGCGACGACTACAAGGAAGGCCGCGCCGCCTTCATGGAAAAAAGAAAGCCGGTTTTCAGGGGAAAATAGGAAAATTTTTCCATTTCTTCTTTCGTCATTGCGAGGAGCGAAGCGACGAAGCAATCCATGGGCCGCAGAGGCAATCCTCGCCGCTATGGATCGCCACGGCCGCTTTCAGCGGCCTCGCAATGACGACGCTTCTCTTTTCTTCGGCGCAGCGGCTAACATGCACTCATAAAAACAATCAAGAACCGAAAACAGGGAGAACATCATGGGACGTCTCGACGGCAAGGTCGCCATCATCACCGGCGGCACAAGCGGCATCGGCCGCGGCACGGTCGATCTTTTCCTCAAGGAAGGCGCGAAGGTCGTCGCCGCCGACCTGCAGGACCACAAGGGTGAGGCGATGGAGCGCGAGCTTGGAGAGAACTTCTCCTATTGCCGCACCAATGTCGCGCATGAGAACGAGATGAAAAACCTCGTCGCCCACACCGTGAAGAAGTTCGGCCGTCTCGACGTCCTCTTCAACAATGCAGGCTATGGCGGCGTCGGCGGCGAACTCGCCGGGATCGACATGAACGGCTTCGACGAAACCGTCGGCGTGCTGCTGAAAGGTGTCGTGCTCGGTTACAAATATGCCGTGCCCCACATGAAGGCGCAGCAGTCCGGCTCGATCATTTCAACCGCCTCCGTCGCCGGTCTCCAGGCGGGCTTCGGTCCCCTTGTCTATTCCGCCTGCAAGGCCGCCGTGCACCACTTCTCGCGCTGCGCCGCGCTCGAACTCGCGCCCCATTTCGTGCGCTCCAACGCGATCTGCCCCGGCGGCATCGCCACCTCCATCTTCGGTTCGGGCCTCGGTCTCGGCACGCAGGTCGCCGACCAGTTCGCCGAGGTGATGAAGACGCATCTTGCGAAGATACAGCCGACGCCGCGCTCGGGGCTCCCGGAAGACATCGCCAATGCGGCCCTCTTCCTCGCCAGCGACGAGTCCACCTTCGTCAACGGCCAGACCATCGCCGTCGACGGCGCGCTTACCGCAGGGCCTATGAACACGCTCGGCAAGCGCATCGATTTCGAAAAGGTGATCTCCGACTTCCTCTCGAGCCTGCCGGAAGACGCGAAGAAACCGGCATAGGGCCGGAACGTACACTAAATCGGTACGCTTCGCTTGAAAAACGTACTAAAATCGTGTACGTTCTGGCATGATAAAGAGCTTTCGCGACAAGCGCACGGCGGCGCTGGCCGAGGGAACAGTCCCCAAAGGCGTCCCCACGGACATTGCGCGCCGGGCGGTTGTGAAGCTCTTCCTGATCGACACGGCCACCCGCATCGAGGATTTGCGTGTTCCTCCCGGCAACGAGCTGGAAAAGTTGAAGGGGGACCGCGCCGGTCAGCACTCGATCAGGGTCAACCGGCAATGGCGTATCTGTTTTGTCTGGCGAGACGGTGACGCTTATGAAACCAACTGGGCGACTATCACAGTTGAGTAAAAGGAGATCGCATGACCCGCAAGATTCCGCTTCCCCATCCGGGCGCCGTCCTCCGGGAGGAATTTCTGGAGCCGATGGGCCTGTCGGTTTATGCGCTGGCAAAGGCGATTGGCGTATCGCGCAGCCGCCTCAATGAAATCTGTAACGGGCGGCAGGGCATCACCGCCAATATTGCACTTCGCCTCGGTCGCTTCTTCGAGGTAGACCCGCAATGGTTCATGAACATGCAGGCGAAATACGACCTGCACGTCGCCTCGAAAAAGCTCACAGGCACGCTCGCGAAGATTGAGCCCCACAGCCAGGCAGCCTGACCCGTGCGGCGAGCGGCGGGGTGCGCCCCGCCGTCACGCCGCCTCGATCGTCACCTTGTTCGGATAGAAGGCCATATAGTCCCTGATGCCCGCGACCTCGACGAACGGGTCTTCGTAGGACCAGACGGCATTGACGATTTCCTCGTCGCCGGTCTTCACGCTCCAGTAATGCGCCTCGCCCTTGAAAGGGCACCAGCTCCGGTTCTCGGTCGGCTTCAAAAGCTCCATCCGCACGTCCCGGCGCGGAATGTAGAAGACCGGCGCATATTCGCCTTCGAAAAGCTCCAGCGCGTCCCGCGTATCGGCGATCGTCTCACCATTCGCCGTCACGCGCACATGCCGCCCCGCTTGCATCACCCGCAGCAGGTGGTTCGGATGGCTCTCATAGCCCGATTTATGCTCTTTTCCGGAAACAAGCGTTCCCATGGCCGCCCTCCTTTCTGTTTCTCGGAAAGAGATGGGTCTCTCGCAAGGATTTGGCAACCTCCCGCGCCTAGCTTAACCATTGGAGATGTATGCCCGGAAGCATTCGCTATGGCCGAACCCTCGGAAATCGAACAAGGAATCGGACCGCAAGGCGCCGTAGAACAAGAACGGCGCCAGTTCCGCCGCATCGCCACGCGGATCGAGGGCCGCATCGTCTTTGCCGGTGTCGATGCGGAATGCCTCGTCCATGAAATGTCCGTCTCCGGCGCCATCGTGGAGGTTCTCCCCCTGCCCGCGCTCGAAACGGAAGTCGCGCTCGACGTGCCGGAAGTCGGCTTTGCCCGCGGCGTCGCGAAGCGTTATCCGGAACCCCATCTCGTTTCGGTCGAGCTCGCCACGCCGCCCGCGCGACGCGACCGCCTGACGGACAAGCTGATCCTCGCTGCCTTCCGTCACCCGCCCCTCCCTGGCTCTGACGATTAGTCGAAACCCGGCGCTCCGCCCGATCTTTAGTTGGGCCTGACGCGCCCACTCGTTAAACTCCCCCGCAAAGTCATCAGGGGAGAAGTCTCATGTCGCAGCTCAAGGACAAGGTCGCCATCGTCACGGGTTCCGCCACGGGCCTCGGCGCCGCCGTCGCGCTGCAGCTTGCGGACAAGGGCTGCAACGTCGTCATCAACTACACGAAGAGCGAAAAGGAAGCGAAGGAAACGCTTGCCGCCTGCGAGACGAAAGGTGTCCAGGCGCTGCTCGCCCAGGGCGACGTGAGCGAGGATGCCGATTGCCGCCGCATCGTGGACGAGACGGTGAAGAAATGGGGCCGCGTCGACGTGCTGGTCAACAATGCGGGCGGCACCAAATTCGCGAACCACGCCGAACTCGACGAGTTGAACGCCGAAGACTTCCTCTGGATCTACAAGGTGAACGTCGTCGGCGCCTATCAGATGATCCGCGCCTGCGCGCCGCACATGAAACAGGCGGGCAAGGGCTCGGTCGTGAACATCTCCTCCATCGCGGGCGTCACGGGCATCGGCTCATCGGTCGCCTATGCGGCATCCAAGGGTGCGCTCAACACCATGACGCTCTCGCTCGCACGCTCACTCGCGCCGAAAATCCGCGTCAACGCCGTCTGCCCCGGCTTCATCGGCACGCGCTGGTTCTCGGACCGCTTCGGCCAGCAGACCTTCGAGGGCATCAAGCGCCAGCAGGAAGAATCGACACCGCTCGCCCGCGCCGGCACGCCCGAAGACATCGCCACCGCCGTCGTCTTCTTCTGCGGCGAAGGCTCGGACCACATCACCGGCGAAACGCTCATCACGGATGCAGGCATGCATCTCGGCTTCGCCCCGCTGACGGCGCGGTAGAAGTTTTCAAAACAACAAACAAAGAACGTCATGGCCCGGCTTGTCCGGGCCATCCACGTCTTTCTTCATTCGAGTCCTTCCGCGAAGACGTGGATGACCCGCATAAAGCGGGTCATGACGAATGTCTTTTCACACTCCGTCATTGCTCATTCCCCCAAAAACCCCAGCACCGCTTCCTTGTACGCCCGGTCCCCCACCGTCTTCATGTGGTCGCGCTTCGGCACCGTGAAGGACTCTCCCCTGGGCATCCGTTCCGCCAGCGGTCCCGGCGCACCCGCCTGCACATCGGCCTCTCCCGCAACGACGAGCACGGGCCGCGTGATGCGCGACAAGCCATCGACGGGAAAAGGCGCACGCACCGCCTCGAAACAGGCGGCGAGTGCCTCCCTGTCCTGCTTGTTCTGGTCGGCGAAAGTCCGAAACAACAGCGCGCCCTTGTCCTCGATGCTTGCCGGATCGTCCGTCAGCAGCGCCTCGATCACGGGGCCTGGATTCCGCTTCGGATCGAGCAGCTTCGCGCCGACGCCCGCTGCGACGATCCTGTCGAAGCGTTCCGGAGCTTCCATCGCCGCGACGAGCGCGACCATCGCCCCCATCGAATAGCCCATGAGGTCGGCCCCCGGTTCTCCCAGATGATCGAGCAGCGCCACGAGATCGCCCGCCATCGCGGAAAGCGTATAGGCATGCGCGTCATGCGGCTTGCCGCTTGCCCCATGCCCGCGCATGTCCGGCATGATGACGCGGTACCCGGCTTGCGTCAGCGTCTTCACCCAGCCTGTCGCAACCCAGTTCACCTCATGCGTCGAGGCAAACCCATGCGCCAGCATCACCGGGCTCCCCTCGCCCGCCACCGCATAGGCAATCCGCACACCGTCATCCGCCTCGAAGAATTCCATGAATTTTCTCTCCAACTCCTCGAAAATACCCACCCGCCCTTGGGGGCGGGTCGAAAATTTCGAGCTTGCGACGAAATTTTCGGGGCGGGGGAAGGCTTCTGCGTAGGTAGAAAATATCGTGGCAACGGTCTACCCTTCTTCAAAACACCGGGAGAAGAGAATGACCGACGCCGCCGCCCTGAAACGCGAAGTCTGCGATGCGATCGACGCCATGTCGGCGGAGCTTCTCGCCGTCAGCCACGAAATCCATTCAAAGCCGGAGCTCGCCTTTCACGAGCACGAGGCGGCGCGCATCCTCACCGCCGCGCTCGACAAGGCCAACCTCCCCGTCACCCGCGCTGCCTTCGGTCTTCCCACCGCCTATGCGTCGAGCTTCGGCACCCGCGGCCCCGAAGTCGCGATCCTCTCCGAATACGACGCCCTTCCGGGTATCGGCCATTCCTGCGGCCACAACATCATCGCGACCACGGGTCTCGGCGCCTCGCTCGCGCTCGCAAAACTGAACGGCAGGCTGCCCGGCCGCGTCCGCTATCTCGGCACACCCGCGGAGGAACAAGGCGGCGGCAAGGAATTGATGGCGCAGGACGGCGCCTTCGACGGCGTCGATGCCGCGATGATGGTCCACCCTGCAGGCGTCGATCTCATCACCATGCCCTGCATCTGCATTTCGGAAGTGTCCGTCACCTATCGCGGCCGCTCGGCCCATGCCTCCGCCATGCCGCATATGGGCTTGAACGCACTCGACGCCCTCATCACCGCCTATCAGGCGATCGCGCAGCTCCGCCAGCACATCAAGCCGACCGAGCGCGTCCACGGCATCATCAAGAAGGGCGGCAGCGCGCCGAACATCGTGCCGGACGAAACCTCCGGCCTCTTCTACGTCCGCGCCGCGAACGCGGAAGACCTCGCGCCGCTGAAAAAGCGCGTCCAGGCCTGCTTCGAGGCGGGCGCGCTTGCCACCGGCTGCACGGCGGAAATCAAATGGGCGAAAGCCGATTATCTCGACCTCAAGACCAGCATGCCGATTGCGGACGCCTATGAGGCGAATGCCCGTTCGCTCGGCCGCGATTTCTTCCCGCTCTCGAAAATGCCGGCGGGCTCCTCCGGCAGCACCGACATGGGCAATGTCAGCCACCGCGTGCCCTCGATCCATCCGATGATCGCGTCGGCGCCGCCTCATGTCGTGATCCACAATCCGGAATTCGCGAAATGGGCCGCCTCCGAGTTGGGCGACAAGGCCTGCCTCGACGGCGCCAGGGCGCTCGCCATGACCGCCATCGACTTCATGACCGACGCGGCCATGCGCGAACAGGCCAAGGCCGATTTCGCCGCCACGGCGGACAGCTCCGCCCGCTCCGTCGCCGCCGCCTACGACCCGAACGGCGCGACGAACATCGGCGGCTGCGGCTGCATGTAGGCACGCGCCCTCGGAAGACACCTTGACGCGACCCTGACCGCGCGCGCACGCTCGCTCAGCCGGTATGGGCCGGTAAGGGGGGGGCGGACAAGATGAAGACGGCTTTTAGAGCAATGACGGTCGCGCTTGCCCTCATCGGCTCGCCCGCGCAAGCGGAGGAACCGCCCGAAAAATCTCTGAGTGAATTTCTCGACGAATGCATGGGCAATCCGGACTATTGCCGCGCCTTTACACACGCATTCATCCCGGTGTTCATAGAAAAATTCTCGTTCAATCCCGACCCGGCCTGCGTGCCTATCGAGCCCTATGAGGCGGCCGACTCCGTGCTCCAATACATGTTCATCCTCGGGGTTGAACCCGAGTGGGCGGAGGGATCGAGCTTGCTTGCTATGGCCGAGGCCGTGCTCGATAGCTATCCCTGCCTGACGGATGAGTGAGTCTCTTCCTCACGGCAGGTTCGGCGGCCGCTTCGCCCGGGCCGCCCCCAAATCGCAGGCTGCCTCATTGCCGCTGCTTGACGCGCCCTGGTTGCAGGCCCACGCTTGCTCAACCAATATGCGCCGGTCTGGGGGACGAGGGAAATGAAGACAGTTTGTGGGGCAATCATTGCCGCGCTCGCATTCTTCGGGTCGCTCGCAATCGCGCATGCGGAGGAACCGGCCGATGAATCGCTGCAGGCGTTCCTCCCCGAATGCGACCTCTATCTCGACGATTGCCGCAACTATACGATCGACTTCATCCAGTCGATGCTGGACATTCAGAGCAATCCAGACCCGGCATGCGTTCCCGCGCCCATCGAGGCCGCCGACATGATCCTCGCTCGCCTGCACGAATACGCGCGCGACCCACTCGAGGCGAAGGAGCCTCACGAAGAGGCCATGACGCGGGCGGTGATCGAGGTCTTTTCCTGCCTGAAGTTCTACTGAGACCTTGCCTCCCGGGAAACGTTCTGGCGCACCTTGACGCGCGCCGGCCGCGCGCGCACGCTCGCTCAACCGGTAGGGGGATGGGAAATGAAGACGGTCTGTGGATCAATCGCCGCCATACTCGCATTCGCCGGCCTGATCGCCAGCGCCCAGGCGGAGGAACCGGCCGAAGACCCGCTGCGGACGTTTCTCCTCGAATGCGACGACTATCCCGACGATTGCCGCGCCTATATGAACGACTTCATCCTGTCGGGCATGAAGCTCTCGAACAATCCCGAGCCGGTCTGCATTCCGCTCGAGCACAACAAGGCGGCCGACATGATGATCGCCCGCCTGAGGGAGCTCGCCCTCGATTCCTGGTGGGCGGAAGAACCCCACGTAAACGCCATGATGCAGGCGATGACCGATGCCTTTCCCTGCCTGACAGACTATTGAAGCCTCGTCCTCACGGCAGGTTCGGCGGGCGCTCCGTCAGTTCCACTTCCTCGACGAAGCGCTCGTCGAGCTTGCGGCGCAGTTCCTCCTGCTCCTTGAGGCCGATGGGGAACTTCATCATGACGAGCGCGACGAGCGCGTTGCAGATCATGGGCGTCGCCACGAAGACGATGGAAAGCCCCGTCAGCGTCGCCTCGGTGTTTTCCCCCTGCTTCGGCACGAAGCCGATCAGCGCCAGCGTCCAGAACACGACGCCCACCGCCACCGCGCCGCCGAGCTTCTGCGTCAGCGTCAGCAACGCATAGAACAGCGCGGTCCGCCGCCGTCCCGTCTCGAACTCGTCGATATCGGCCACATCCGCCATCATCGAGCGGTAAAGCGTCGTCGTCGTGCCGACATTCATCCCCAGGAAAACAAGCACCAGCGACGCGACATACACATTGCCTTCCGGGATCAGGAAGATCACCGGCGGAAAGAGCACGTTGAAAATCCCCGCCGCCACCACCGTGCGGTGCTTGCCGATGCGGTAGCTGAGTTTCAGCACCATCGGAATGAAGGCGATGCCGCCGAAGAAATAGAGCAGCAGCAGGAAGCTCGCGACCGAGCCGATGCCCCAGACATAGCTCGCCTCGTAGATATACATCGAGGCGAGCGCCGCGCCCGCAAAGCCGCTCAGGAAGTCCGCCGCCAGCAGCCGCCGGAGCGGCGCGTTGCGGAAGATCGGTTTCAGCGCCGCCGCAAACGAGATCGGCGCCTGCGGCGTCGCCTTGCGTTCCGGCACGAAGAGAATGTTGAGCCCGACGGCAACCGGCAGCAGCAGCACGATGAACCAGCCCATCGAGGCGACGCGCGCCGTCTCCATGTTCTCCGCGCCTATCCGCTCGATGATCGCCGGGATCAGCAGCACCAGCGGCACGCCGAGAAGCTGGAACGCCTCGCGGAAGCCCTGGATGCGCGAGCGCTCGTTATAGTCGCCGGAAAGTTCCGCCGCCCACGCCATGTGCGAGATGGTGAGCATCGTCCAGCCAACATAGAGGAAGAACATCCAGCCTAGCAGATAGCCCGCCGTCACCGGCGCCGTTGGCACGAACACCATCCAGGCGCAGATGACGAGCATCGGCACCGACAGCACGATCCAGTGCCGCCGCCGTCCCCAGCGCGAGGGAAACTTGTCCGAGATCACCCCCATCATCGGATCGGTGACCACGTCCCAGAGCCGCGCCAGCATGAAGATCGTGCCGACAGTGGCAAGCCCCAGCCCCATCGGCCCCGCATAGAATTGCGGCAGGTAGACACCGATCGGCAGGCCGAGCGCGGCAATGGGAATGGCCGGCCCCGAAAAGGCAGCGAGCCGCCACGAAGACAAACGCTTGTCGGACATTTTCGTCTCTCGTTCCGCCAGATGATGAATGGCTTTATTGGTCCCAGCCGGTCAGGAAATCCATCACCGCGCCCTTGAACATCGGATTGGGCAGCGCGAACATATGGTCCGTACCGGGAATGATTTCCGCCCGCGCATGGGGCATGAGCGCCGCGAGCGCCTGCGGGTCGCCCGCAAGGTCGTCGCGCGCGCCGGCGATCACGAGCGCCTTGTTGCGGACCGCGCCCGCGAGCTCGGCCACACCCTCGCCTGCCTCGGCGCTGCGCCTCGGCGCCCGCGCGCAGGCCGCGATCGCGCGCAGATCCTGGCCGAGATTTTCCGCGTAGAGCCGGAAGGCCCGCGCCGGGCGGTCCTCGACGCTCGAGGGATCGGCGGCTTCGAGCGCCTCGGCCACGGGATTGCCCGCCCGCGAGGGCTCCAGCGCCTTGCCGCCCATGCCCGCCAGCACCACGGAGCCGAAGCGCTCGCCATGCCGCGCCGCCAGCCACAGCGCGATCCCCGCCCCCATGGAAAAGCCCATCAGGTCGGCGCGTTCGATCCCCAGATGATCCATGAGCGCAATCGCGTCCCCGCCCATCTTCGCCGTCGTGTAGTCGGCCGGATCGTGCAGCTTCTGGCTCGCCCCGTGCCCGCGCAGGTCGAACGTCACCACCTTGTAGCGCGCGCGCGTCAGCGCCTGCACCCAGCCCGTGCGCACCCAGTTGTCTTCCGCCGTCGCGGAAAATCCGTGCACCAGCAGGATCGGCTGCCCCTCCCCCGCGACCTCATAGGCGATCTCGACGCCACCGGACGAAAACACCGCCATGCTCAGTCCGCCGCCAGCACGATCTGCAGCGGCCGGCTCTGCACCAGCGCCGAGACCGCCTGGCCGAACGGCACATGGACCGGCGTCGGCGTCGGCCGCTCGCCCACCTGCCAGACCGCGAGCCCGACGGTGACCGGCAGCAGGATCAGCACGAACCATCCCATCGAGGCGACGCGCGCCGCCGCGACATTCTCCGGATTCATCTGCTCGATCATCACCGGCAGCGTCAGCACGAACACCATGCCGAGAATGAGCGCCACTTCCCGCGCGCCCTGCACGCGCGAGCGCTCATTATAGTCCGGCGTCAGCTCCGCCCCCCAGCTCATGTGCGAAATGGTGAGCAGCGTCCAGCCGGCATAAAGCACGAACAGCCAGAAGATGAGATAGTTTGGCGTCACCCCGCCCGCCGGCATGAAGATCATCACCACCGACAGCATCATGATCGGCACGGAAAGCACGATCCAGTGCCGCCGCCGGCCCCAGCGCGTCTCGAACTTGTCGGACAGAATGCCGAGCACCGGGTCCGTGAACACATCCCAGAACCGCGCCAGCATGAAGATCGCGCCGACCGTCGTCAGCCCGATGCCGAACGTGCTCGCATAGAAGGGCGGCAGATGAACGACGAGCGGCAGCCCCATGGCCGAAATCGGCACGGCGGGCACGGCGAACGAAAAAAGCTTCCAGCGCGAAACAGGCGCATGGCCCGGCGAGGCCGCGTTCGGCATTCGGATCTCCTCCCGGATCGCGGCAGGCTCTCCGGCCCGCTCGCCCAGTCCGGCATTTGTTATGTCCGGCATGTTGCCATGTCTGACATTAAGTCAGTTGCGGCGATTATGGCCGATGCCCCCGGCCCGACCAAGCCTTACCGGAACCCCGTCCCTCACAAAATCGTAAGAATGGGATGCGGTTCGCAAAACGCGGACAGTCCTTCGCCTCCCCCTCGCGGGGGTGAGAGGCGGTTCGCGCAAGCGAACGAAAAGGTCCGGGGGCCTGTCCCGGCGCAGGCCGGGAACCTTTTCGAGCCTCGA
>NZ_BTVP01000019.1:0-5143 GCF_045863935.1 Parvibaculum sp.
GTCATGACCCGGCCCTCCTTCAAACTTTTTTGGCGGGTCATCCACGTCTTTCTTTTCTTCTATTCCGTGCCGCAAAGACGTGGATGGCCCGCATAAAGCGGGCCATGACGGTTTTGGGTTTTGAAAACGGCTCGGCTTTCTGAATTCGGAGCCGATCAGGACATCCGGGTGATCCAGTAAACCCGATTTCGCGGTTCCGAGTCCCGAGTCCCGAGTGCTGGCGAACAGGCGTTTCGCTCGCAAAATCAAAAGCTTGAACCAGCCCCGAAAAATTTAAACCGGACAGCAGTGGCATAAAGCGGGCCATGACGAAAAAGGGGGCTGAGGTTTCATATCGCGATTACGCTTTTATCACCTGCCCGCGCTAGACTCGCTTCCATGAGACAGAACAACTGGACATGGGCCGCCCTGGTCCTTCTTGGCGCCGCGGCGCTGCTGCTTCTCCTGATGAACCGCTTTCCGGGCGCGCTGGACAGCGAGAACGCTCAGATGCGCTTCGTCTATGGCGTGCTGCTGCTAACGCTGGTCGGCTCCGGCGTCTTGATGGGGTGGCGGGAGCGAGCGGGCGTGGCGCTGAAACAGGCGCTGACCTGGATCGCGATCGCGCTTGTGCTGGTGATCGGCTATTCCTATCGCGACGTGTTTTCGGACATCGGCAGCCGGCTGCGCTCCGAAGTCGCCCCCTCCGTCCCGGTGACGGGCGAACCGGGCACGGCCTATCTGTCGCGCGACATGACGGGACATTTCCATGCGGACGCGCTCGTCAACGGGACGCATGTGCGTTTCCTGGTGGATACGGGCGCCAGCGACGTGGCGCTGAGCGCCGCGGATGCGCGCCGTGTCGGCATCGACTTTTCAAGGCTCAGCTACACCATCCCCTATCAGACGGCGAACGGCGTCATCCATGCCGCACGGGTAAGGCTCGACGAGGTGACGGTGGGCGGCATCACGCTGCGCGATGTCGATGCCTCGGTGTCGCAGGGCGGGCTCGACACGTCATTGCTCGGCATGAGCTTTCTCGGGCGGCTCGGTTCCGTCGAGGTCCGGGGCGAGCGGCTGGTGTTGCGCTACTAGACACACACCGCCATTCTCCCGCCTCATTCAGGACTTCTATAGCGGATCGGACTTGTCATCCGTTCACGCCGAAATTTCGCTATAACAAGTCATCGAGACCACCCCGCCCTCCCCGGAGATAACATGACGCTGAAGCCGCGTACCGACCTGAAGCCCAATACGCCTGAATTCGAGAACCTGCCGCTCGTCTCGCCCAACGGGTTCCGCGAATATGACGCGCGCTGGCTGTTCGAGAAGGAGATCAATCTCGTCGGCGTGCAGGCGCTGGGGCTGGGGCTCGGCACGGCGATCCACGAATTCGGCGTGCGGCCTGCAATCGCGGTCGGTCACGACTTCCGCTCCTATTCCGCCTCGATCAAGCAGGCACTGATCATCGGCCTGATGGAAGCGGGCTGCGAGGTGCACGATATCGGCCTCGCGCTTTCGCCTGTCGCCTATTTCGCGCAGTTCGCGCTCGACGTGCCCTGCGTTGCCATGGTGACGGCGAGCCACAACGAGAACGGCTGGACCGGCGTGAAGATGGGCGCGCAACGGCCGCTGACTTTCGGGCCGGACGAGATGGGGCGCCTGAAGGAGATCGTGCTCGGCGGCGAAGGCAAGGCGCGCGACGGCGGACGCTATATCCGCGTGGGCGGCATGGCGGAGCGCTATATCGCCGACCTCACCGGCCGGCCGAAAATCAAACGCAAGCTGCGCGTGGTCGCGGCCTGCGGCAACGGCACGGCGGGCGCCTTCGCGCCGAAGGTTCTCGAAGGCATCGGCGTGGAGGTGATCCCGCTCGATTGCGAGCTCGACTGGACCTTCCCGCGCTACAACCCGAACCCCGAAGACATGGAAATGCTCCATGCGCTGCGCGACAAGGTGCTGGAAACGGGCGCCGATGTGGGCCTCGGCTTCGACGGCGACGGCGACCGCTGCGGCGTGGTGGACGATACGGGCGAGGAAATCTTCGCCGACAAGGTGGGCGTGATGCTGGCGCGGGATTTGTCCGCGCGGCACGCGAATGCGCAATTCGTGGTGGACGTGAAGTCGACCGGGCTCTTCCTCACCGATCCCGTGCTGATCGCGAACGGCGCGAAGACCGACTACTGGAAGACCGGACACTCCTATATCAAGCGGCGCGCGCATGAACTGAACGCGCTGGTCGGCTTCGAGAAGTCCGGCCACTACTTCTTCAATCCGCCGATCGGACGCGGTTATGACGACGGGCTCGTCTCGGCCATCGCGATCTGCGACATGCTGGACCGCAATCCGGACAAGAAGATGTCGGATCTGCGCGAGGCGCTGCCGAAGACATGGGGCTCGCCCACCATGTCGCCCTATTGCCCGGACGAGAAAAAATACGAAGTCGTGGAGCGGATCGTGCGGCTCTTCGAGGAGATGGAGACGAAGGGCGAGACGCTTATCGGCCAGAAGATCCGCGACATCGTGACGGTGAACGGCGTGCGCGTGACGGTGGCGGACGGGACCTGGGGCCTTGTGCGCGCCTCATCGAACAAGCCGGGGCTCGTGGTCGTGGTGGAAAGCCCGGCATCGGAAGCGAACATGCGGGCCATGTTCGCGGAAGTGGACAAGCACCTTTCGGCGCAGCCCGAAGTGGGCGAGTACGATCAGAAGATCTGAGGAGGCCTTAAACTTTCCGGATCGGTCCGGGGTACTGCGCCACGAGGGGGTCGGCTGTCAGCAACACGATGCCTTCCTCCAGCGCCTGTGCGACCAGCATCCGGTCGAAGGGGTCCTTGTGAAGCGGTGGCAAATCGCCCGCCGCTAGCGCATGACGGCTCGCAATCGGCAATTCCTCATACCCGTTGTCAATGAGGCCACGGTGCAGGAGACGCGGATCGGCCTGGAAATCGTCCCGCCCCAGCGAACGCTTGATGGCGATTTCCCACAGGTTCGCCGGGCTGAAGAGAAGAAGGTTCTCCGTGTCCTCGATGAGCTTGCGCGCTGTGCGCGGCAGCTTCCCCGGCAGACCGGCGGCCCAGAGAAGAATATGCGTGTCGAGAAGGAGCTTCACGCGTCCTCCCCGAACAGTGCCTCGATCTCGGCCTTGCCCATCTTGTCGAAATCGGCCGGGACCTTGAGCGCGCCCGCCAGAAACCCGGTGCGGCGCACCTCGCCCGGCACAGGTGCGTCAAGCGCCGTCACCTTGACGAGCGGCTTTCCCGCTTTCGCGATGATGAAGCTCTCACCTTTCGCCGCCTTTTCGATCAGGCGGGAAAGGTGCGTCTTCGCTTCATGGATATTGAAGGTACGCATCGCCTACATCCAAATTAGTTTAGTTTATTGAACTTAGTTTAATTGGACATGGATTTCAAGTCCGGCTTTCGTCCGGACCGGAAGAAGGCTTTACTCCCCTGCCCTCCCATTGCCGAAACCGGAAACGATGGAAACGCCCAACGAAAACCTGATCGACGCCGTCGATGCGCTTCTGCCCGCGCTGTTGCAGGGAATGGATGCCGTGTCGTTCATTGCGCGGCATATGCATCCGCCGCTTCTGGCGAGCCTTGTCGAGCAGATGGAACCGGTGGCAGCGAAGCTGAAGGCCTCGCGGGCGGCGTTCGACGCAGCGCAATGGCCGGAGCATCTGTGCGCGTTTCGCGACCATGTGCGCGAGGCGGCGGACGAGACCGAAGCGACGTTCGAAGGATTGCGCGCGGCGGCGGCGGACGGGTCGGCGCCGGGCGGGCCGGTCTTCGCGGCCTATCGCGCGATGCGGCACGGGCCGCGCGCGATGGAGGCGCTTTATCCGGTGAGCGCGATGCTGCCGCCGGTGAGCCGCTTCTTCCTCGAGGACGGCGCGCAGAGCGACGCGGCGCTCATCGAGCGTCTCGCGGAAGGCGCGGCGACAGAAGGGACCGGCATCCATCATTTCGGCAACGAAAAGGGACAGCGCGGCGGCTTCTCGCTCTATGTGCCGGAGACATACGACGCCGGACGCCCTCACCCGCTGATCGTCGCCTGTCATGGCGGCAGCGGGCACGGGCGCGGTTTTCTGTGGACATGGCTCAGGGCCGCGCGCTCTCGCGGCGCGATCCTGATGAGCCCGACATCGCTCGATGCGACATGGTCGCTCATGGAACCGGAGCAGGACCGGGCCTCGCTTGCGCGGATGATGGCGCGTGCGGGCGAGCGCTGGAACATCGATGCCGGCCGCATCTTGCTCACCGGCATGAGCGACGGCGGCACCTTCACCTATCTTGCGGGGCTGGCAGGCGGGCCCTTCACGCATCTCGCGCCTGTCTCGTCCGCGTGGCATCCGATGCTTCTCGGCATGGCGGATCCGGCACGGCTTCAGGGCCTTCCCGTCTATATCACGCATGGCGCGCTCGACTGGATGTTCGCCGCCGACATGGCGCGGCTCGCCTATTCGGAGCTTTCGGCGGCGGGCGCGAATGTGACTTATCGCGAGATCGCCGACCTCTCCCACACCTATCCGGTGGAAGAAAACGCCCGCATCATGGACTGGTTCCTCGCCTGAGGGTCAGCCGAGGAAGAGCCGGTAGAACATCTGGACCGAGGTGAGCGCGAGGAAAGCCGCGAAGGCGCGGATGAGCGCCTTGTGGCTGATCGCATGCGCGATGGCGGCACCCCAGGGCGCGGCAAGCACCGAGAGCGGCGCGATGAGCGCGATCCCGATCAGGTTCACGTAACCGAAGCTGAAGGGCGGCAGGAGCGGATCGTTCCAGCCCGCAAGCACGAAGCCGATGACGGCGGGAACGGCGATCAGCACACCGAGACCCGAGGAGGTCGCGACCGCTTCGCGCGGGTTCTTGCCGTAGAGCGTCATGAAGCTGACGGCGAAGGTGCCGCCGCCGATCCCCATGAGCGCGGAAAGAGTGCCGATGACGCCGGCAACGGAATATTGCACGGGCTTGCCGGGCAACTGCGTGCCGAGGCGCCAGCTTTCCTTGCCGAAGGCGAGATTGGCGGCGACGAGCAGCGCGATGGAGGCAAAGACGCCGGTCAGGGCATCGCCGCTCACATAGGCCGCGACGACCGTTCCGGCCGCGACGCCCAGAAGAATGGGGAGCGCCCAGCTTTTCAGCATCGGCCAGTCGACCGCGCC
>NZ_BTVP01000019.1:5153-68980 GCF_045863935.1 Parvibaculum sp.
GCCTTTTTTTGCGTGGGCGCGAACGGAACGGATCGAAGTCAGCACGATTGTGCCGAGCGAGGTGCCGACGGCGAGATGCATGCGCACCGCTTCGTCGATGCCGAGCAGCGTGAAGACATGATAGAGGACCGGCACGATGACGATGCCGCCGCCGACGCCGAGAAGGCCCGCGAGGACGCCGGCGACAAGGCCGGTGACGATGAGCCCGGCCGCAAAAGGCGCGAGTTCCATGAGCGACATGGCTTCGATGTTCATGCGTCGGTTCTTTATCTATCGAGCCGCGGCGAGTGCCGGGTCTTTTCTGGATTCGGGGGCGGGTCCTGATCGCGAGACCATGTCCATGGCTTCGCGGATGACATTTTCGTTTGCGCCGGGACGCGGCGCGTTCTCGGAGATGTGGCGGCGGAAGGCGCGCGCGCCCGGGCATCCCTGGAAGAGGCCCAGTATATGCCGTGTCATCGCATGGAGATGTGTTCCATGCGCCAATTCTCTTTGCACATAAGGCAGAAAGGTTTCAAGGACCTCATGCCGGGAGAGCGACGGACTGTCGTCGCCGTAGAAACGCGCATCCACCCCGGCCAGGAGGTAGGGGTTCTGGTAGGCGGCACGGCCGAGCATGACGCCATCGACATGAGCGAGATGCGCTTGTGCCTCGTCGAGCGACGCGATGCCGCCATTGATGAAGATTTCCGTGTCGGGCATCGCCTCTTTCAGCCGGTAGACCAGCGGATAGTCGAGCGGCGGCACGTCGCGGTTTTCCTTCGGCGACAGACCTTCGAGCCAGGCCTTGCGCGCATGGACGATGAGCGTTTCGCAGCCCGCCTCGCGGACCGCGCGCGCCATGGCGGGTAGCGCCTCTTCCGGTGCCTGATGGTCGACGCCGATGCGGCATTTCACGGTGACGGGAACTGCGACCGCGCCGCGCATCGCCTCGACGCAACGCGCGACGAGGCCGGGTTCGAGCATGAGGCAGGCGCCGAAGCGACCGGACTGAACGCGGTCCGAGGGACAGCCGACATTGAGGTTCACTTCGTCGTAACCGAAGTCCGCCGCGATGCGGGCTGCTTCCGCAAGATCGGCGGGATCGGAGCCGCCAAGCTGAACGGCGACGGGATGTTCCGACGCATCGAAACCGAGCAGCCGCGCGCGGTCCCCATGCAGCACGGCGCCGGTCGTCACCATCTCCGTATAGAGAAGCGCACGGCGCGTGATGAGACGCAGGAAGAACCGGTCATGCCGGTCCGTCCAGTCCATCATAGGGGCGATCGCGATTTTATTTGTTTGCGTGTTCAACAGTTTATCGGGCTCTGATCGGGCTTCAAGAGGCCTAGTTTACGCTGTTGTACCCTTCGATGCGCGTGTAGGTACAAGAGAAAAATCGGGATCGTCGAAAGACCCCGAATAATGTCTCTCGTCAAGTTGCGCAATCGGGGCCGCCGCGACCGGGCGGCGTATTGTCGAGCCCTTTGTCCGAAGGTGGAGGTGGAGGTGGACGCGGTCGATCGAGCTGCATTCATTTGCACTCAGCCTTCATCTCCGGTGTCGTCTTCGGACAATCCCATGCCGTGAACGATCGCATAGATCGCCGGGATCACCGCCAGCGTGAGGATGGTTGAAGACACCATGCCGCCGATCATCGGTACGGCGATGCGCTGCATCACCTCGGCGCCGGTGCCGGTGGCCCAGAGGATCGGCAGGAGCCCGGCCATGATGGTGATGACGGTCATCATTTTCGGCCGCACGCGCCAGACGGCGCCCTCCATGATCGCGCCGTTGAGAACCGCGCGCGTGAAGGCGCGGCCCTCGGCCGCAGCCATGGCCTTCGCGTCGCGAAGCGCGTGATCAAGATACAGCAGCATCACGACGCCGGTTTCGGCGGCCACCCCTGCCAGCGCGATGAAACCGACGGCGGCCGCAACGCTCATGTTGAAATCGAGCGCCGCCATCAGCCAGAGTCCGCCCACCAGTGCGAAGGGCAGCGACAACATCACGATGAAGGTTTCGGTGAGGCTCTTGAAGTTGAGATAGAGGAGCAGGAAGATCACGAGCAACGTGACCGGGACGACGAGCGCAAGACGCTGCGCCGCACGGGCCAGATATTCGAACTGGCCGCTCCAGGCGACCGTGTAGCCGGGCGGCAGCGCGACTTCGCCAGCCACAACGCGCTGCGCCTCGCCGACATAGCCGCCAAGATCGCGGCCGCGGATATCGACAAAGACATAGACGACCGGCTGGCCGCTTTCGGTGCGTATCATGGTGGGCCCGCGCGCGCGCGTGATGTCGGCGATCTCGCCGAGCGGAACGGCGGCACCGGCGGGCGTTGCGACGAAAACTTCGCGCGCGATCGCGTCCGGACTGGCGCGGGAGGCCTGCGGATAACGCAGCACCACGTCGTAGCGCTCGCGCCCTTCAACCGTCGTGGTGAGGGCTTTCGCGCCCAGCGCCATCGCAATCGCCTCCTGCACCGTCTCCATCGAAAGCCCGAGCCGGGCGATGCGGTCACGGTCGGGCCTGATGTCGAGAAAATAGCCGCCATTGACGCGTTCGGCGTAAGCCGACGAAGTGCCGGGAACGGCCCGCAGGACGGTTTCGACCTCGCGGGCGATCCGTTCGAGTTCGACGAGGTCGGGCCCGAATATCTTGACGCCGACCGGCGTGCGGATGCCGGTCGAGAGCATGTCGATGCGGGCCTTGATGGGCATCGTCCAGGCATTGGAGACGCCGGGAAACTGGAGCGCGGTGTCCATTTCGGCGATCAGCTTGTCCAGGTTCATGCCCGGCCGCCATTCGTCTTCGGGTTTCAGATTGACGATCGACTCGAACATCTCCAGCGGCGCGGGATCCGTCGCACTGTCGGCGCGGCCTGCCTTGCCCCAGACCGAGGCGACTTCGGGAAAACCGGCGATGATCCGGTTCTGCGTCTGCAGCAGTTCGGCGGCCTTCGTTACCGAGAGGCCCGGCAGCGTGGTCGGCATGTAGAGAAGCGTCCCCTCGTTGAGGTTCGGCATGAACTCCGAACCGATGCGACCGAGCGGCACAACCGTGACGACGAGCACGAGAACCGCCGCAAGGATGGTGACGCCCCGGGCGCGCAGCACCAGGCCGATCAGGGGCCTGTAGACCCAGATCAGTGCCTTGTTGAGCGGATTCCTGGCCTCCGGCACGATCCGGCCGCGAATGAAGATCGTCATCAGCACCGGAACCAGCGTGATTGAAAGAAAGGCGGCAGCCGCCATCGCGAAAGTCTTGGTCGCGGCGAGCGGCTTGAAGAGGCGGCCTTCCTGTGCCTCAAGCGTAAAGATCGGCAGAAAAGAGACGGTGATGATCAGCAGGCTGAAAAAGAGCGCCGGGCCCACTTCCTGCGCCGCCTCGATGACGACGGCGGTGCGCGAAGCGCCGGGTGGCGCATGCTCGAGCCGCTTGTGGGCATTTTCGATCATCACGATTGCCGCATCGACCATGGCACCAATCGCAATGGCGATGCCGCCAAGACTCATGATGTTGGAAGGGATACCAAGCAAATGAGTTGCGGCGAGCGCCATCAGAATGCCGACCGGCAGCGTGACGATTGCGACAAAGGCGCTTCGCGCATGCCAGAGGAACAGAAGGCAGACCAACGTCACGACGATACTTTCTTCGATCAGGGTGCGCACCAGCGTGTCGATG
Organism: Parvibaculum sp.; assembly: GCF_045863935.1. GTDB lineage: Bacteria > Pseudomonadota > Alphaproteobacteria > Parvibaculales > Parvibaculaceae > Parvibaculum. Next base: position 8,820 of record NZ_BTVP01000019.1, read on the forward strand.
GCACGACCGATCAGCGCCGAGCGGTCATAAACCTCGACGATTTCGGTGTTGCCGGGCAGGCTTGGCGCAACGGCCGCGAGCTCGCGTTTGACGTTTTCGATGACATCGAGCGCATTGGCGCCATGACGTTGCAAGGCGATACCGGAGACCGCCTCGCCCTCGCCCCCCAATTCCGCGACGCCGCGCCGTTCGTCCGGCGCAAGCTCGACGCGCGCCACGTCGCGCAGCAGGAGCGGCGTGCCGCTCTCGGCCCGGAGTACGATCTTTTCGATGTCGGCGATGCCGTCAAGATAACCACGGCCGCGGATCATGAATTCGGTTTCGGCAAGCTCGATGGTACGGCCGCCGACATCCATGTTGCTGGCGCGGACCGCTGCGGCGATGCCCGCAAGCGTCAGCCCGGTTTCCTTCAGCAGGAGCGGATCGACGATGATGGCATATTGCCGGACGAAGCCGCCGACCGTTGCCACCTCGGCGACGCCCTCGGCACGCGAGACGGCGAAGCGGACCTGCCAGTCCTGAATCGAGCGGAGTTCGGCAAGGTTCAGCTCGGAGGATTTCAGCGCATACTGATAGACCCAGCCGACGCCGGTCGCATCCGGCCCGAGCGACGGCGTCACGCCGTCCGGCAGACGTTCCACCGCCGCACTCAGATATTCGAGGACACGGCTTCGTGCCCAATAGAGGTCGGCGCCATCTTCGAAGACGACATAGACGAAGGAAACGCCGAAGAAGGAAAAGCCGCGTACGACGCGCGAGCGCGGCACGTTGAGCATCGCGGTCGCGAGCGGGAAGGTCACCTGGTCCTCGACGACCTGCGGCGCCTGGCCGGGATAGTCGGTGACGATAATGACCTGCGTGTCCGACAGGTCCGGTATCGCGTCGAGCGGGATGCGCGCGATCGAATAGACACCGGCAACGATCGCAAAGAGCGTGCCGATCAGCACCAGAACGCTGTTGCGCGCCGACCAGCCGATGATACCCGCGATCATGGCGTCACCTGTTCGGCGGTAAAAGCCGAGAGCGCCGCCTGGAGATTGCTCTCGGCGTCGATCAGGAAGATGCCGGATGTAACGACCTCTTCGCCAGCGGCAAGCCCCTCCCTGATCTCGACGTCGGCGCCGGCGCGAGCACCGAGGCGAACGTCACGCGGTTCGAAGAGCCCGTTGCCGCGCGCGACGAAGACAACCTGACGAGTGCCGTCATCGATGACCGAGGCCGCCGGCACCGCAAGCACCGGTTCGCCGCCGACCGGCGCACCGATATCGACGCGCACGAAATGGCCGGGCTTGAGGTCCCCGTCCGGGTTCGGAACGACGAGCCGAACCCGGCCCGAACGGGTCGTCATCGCGATATCGGGGTAGACGAAATCGACAATCGCCGCACGCGGTTCGCCGGGCATGGCCGGCATCGACAATTGTGCGGTCTGGCCGGGGCGGACGAGCGCGAGGTCCTGTTCGGTGATTTCGGCGATCACCCAGAGGCTCGACAGATCGGCGATCCGGAAGAGCGTGTCACCGGCCGCAAAGCGCATGCCGTCGAGCGAGGGTTTCTCGAGCACAGTGCCGCCGACCGGCGCCTCGAAGGTCACCACCCGCGCCGGTGTGCGCGTGCGTGCCATTTCCGCGATGACGGCATTGGAAATGCCGAAGAGGCGGAGATTGCTCGCGGCACGCTCGACATCGCGGCCGCCGCGCGACAATGCCGAAAGATAATCGGCCTGTTTGCGCAGCAATTCGTCGCTTTCGATCCAGGTTGTCAGCAGCGGTTCGCCGGCCGCCACCGTGCCGCCAGTGGTGCGGACATCGAGACGTTCGACAAATCCGTCGAACCGCGCCGTCACCAGTGCCACGCGCGCTTCGTCTACGGTTACGGTACCGGCGCCGCGGATCGTGCGGACGAGGTCGCGGCGTTCGACCGGCGCCGTCCTGACGCCAGCGCGTTGCGTTTTTTCCGGACCGATACGGACGGTTCCGGCGGGCGCCGCCACATCCTCCTCATAGACGGGGATGTAATCCATCCCCATCGAATCCTTCTTCGGCACCGGCGATATGTCGGGCAGGCCCATCGGGTTGCGGTAATAACGGACTTTCCGTTCTCCAGACGCAGGCGCGGCGGTCGCGGCATCGGCCGCCTCCTCTACCGCCGTATAGACGACCTCGCCTTCGACAGGATCGGACGCACCGCCGACTTCGGCCACGATGCCGAGCGTCCAGCGGCCGGCCATCGCGATCTTCGCTTCGAAGGCCAGAACGTCCGGCACGCCAGCCGAAACCGGTGTGAGGGGCGTCTCCATCACCGCCATGCCGTCGGGACCCATGTCGAGCCGAGACGAGACGATGTCCACATTCCCGGCCGGAACCGGCGCGCCGCCCGGCTCAAGCAGCCGGACCTCGATCCGCACGCTCTCGCCAACCGGAATTTTTTCCGAGACGGCCTCGAATTTGTAAGCTTGAGATTGGGCGCCGGCGATGCTCCTTGCGCCGGCTGCCGTCACGACAGCCGCAAGCATGGCGGTCGCGAACGCTTTGGTTAAGCGAACCATATGACTCTCCAGAACCTGATGTGACAATCACGCGCGGCCAGAAGCGGCCGCGTGCCGGTGCGTCACACCAGCCTGGGAGGGCGTCGCAAAGGTGAGGGAGAAAGATCGGTCCGACCAATATCCGGCTCGCGAACCGACTTGAGGGCAAGCTCAACCGGGACAAATTCAGGCGCGGCGGCGAGCTGAAGCGGTAACTTGCCGCAGGCAGTCATGCAGAGGGCCGAGCCTTCGCACGTCTTCGGTTTGGTGTCGTCGCACCCGCTGTGGCCTGAATCTGCCATCTCGTCCATAGCGTTTGCCGATGCGATCATATTGAGATCGTTCGCCGGCGCCGAAACCGCTGTCAGCAACAGCGCGACCGTCACCGCTGCCGCAAGCCAATGGCGGATCCGAGATATGCTTCGGCAACTGTGGACAGATCGCTTCATGGCTACAGACTAACACAGACCTTTCTTCTGCCGGCTACACGAAATTGTCATGGAAAAGCAGAGAATCGGTCGCCCTCTGTCTGCGACGTGCAAAAGCGATCGAGGCCCGGCTTCCCGCATCGCCGCCCTAAGATAGAAGCCCGAACGGTGGAACGTCTTGCGAGCGGAACTCTGTCCCTCAAATTGCCTCGGTCCACGGCTTCCCTTTTTGCTCTTCCTCTCGTGAGAAGAGAAGCAAGCGACCGCGTATTTGCTCCGCCTACAAACAGTCGGCATGCGGCCGTGGGCGGATTTCGGCGATATTCGTTCGAGGACGCCCGGAGGTTACACGAGTCGCCGATCCAATATCCGCTCCGGCAAGTGCAGTCACGCGGCTGTGATCGCTCGTGCGCGCGGCGTTGAATATCGTGAAACCAAGTGATTTTCCAAAGCCCGCGATATCCGTCAGGTTCATGCTTGTGAGCTGCGGAAGATTTGCGGGTTCTCCTCTGTCCGCTCCCGGTGGCCGCGTTGTTTTGTTGCGTCAATCCCAGTCATCAAAGTCAAATTGGAGACTACAATATGTCGAAAATCACCTTCACCAACTCGCTCGCCGCAGCCAGCGCCATTGCAACGGCGCTGACGCTTGCGAGCTTCTCTGCGCCGGCTCAGGCAGAAGACGCATCCATGGAGAAGTGCTACGGCGTCGCGTTGGCCGGCAAGAACGACTGCGCGGCCGGCCCCGGCACGACCTGCGCGGGCACGTCCACGCTCGACTATCAGGGCAATGCCTGGAGCCTGGTTCCGGCCGGCACCTGCACCAGCATCGAAACGCCCCATGGCAATGGCAGCCTCGAAGCGAAGGACACGCAGCTTCCGTCGTAACGCGTATCGGGGAAGCCCGGCCCGGTTCCGACAGTCGCCGGAGCCGGGCCTCCGCCACTAAACTCGTCCGTCCTCGTGCCGAACCCGGCGGCCGGGGTCGCTGGGTCGAAATCTCCGGGCGTCCCGACAGATTCATTGTCCATCACGGAGGTTCAAAATGGGCGAGCTCTTTCAACAGGCCAGCCGTCTTATTCTCCTGGCACATTCCATCCTCGCGCGCATTCCGGACTGGATCTACGCCTCCTTGATGCGAGTAGCCGTCTTCTTCGTTTTCTTCTTGTCCGCGCGGACGAAGGTCGACGGACTTCTGACGTTGAAGAGCAGCACCTTCTACCTTTTCGAGAACGAGTACGCCTTGCCCGTCATTCCGTCCGCTTGGGCCGCCTATATGGCAACCTACGCCGAGCACATCTTTTCGGTTCTCGTGCTGGTGGGCCTTGCCACGCGATTGAGCGCGCTTGCCCTTCTCGTCATGACGGCGGTCATTCAGATTTTCGTCTATCCCGAAGCCTATGTGGTTCACATGACATGGGCGGCGATGCTGCTGTACCTCGTGTCGAAGGGCGGCGGATTGTTCTCGGTGGACGAGGCGGTTGCGCGAACACTGGGCCAAAGCGATCAAGTTTGAGTTCGAGTATGAGTGAGAACGGCGAGACGGACGCTGCATCGTGTTGCGTTCGGACCGCCGCAAGGACGCGAACATCCAGACAATCAAAAGGGAGAAACAAATGAAGACCATTTTCGCCGCCGGTGCGGTTCTTTTCACTCTCGCCGCGATGCCGGCCGCCATGGCAGCGACGGCGCTCGATACCGCTATCGGCAACACAGTTTCGGTGTCGGCCGACGGAAAGGAAACGCGCTACTATTTCAACGAGAACGGCTCGGCATCACTTGCGACCTCGACTGGCGAAGCCGATGTCGGCACGTGGAAGAAGAACGGCGATCAGCTCTGCGTGTCCTGGCAGTCGGGCGGCGGAGAACAATGCGTGGCGATGCAGAACGGCGATGTTAGCGTCGGCCAGAAGTTCAGTTTCACCAATGCCGAGGGCGCCCAGCGCGAAGCCGTCATCATGGATGGCAAGGTACCGTTCTGATTCCGGCGGCGTCGAGGATGCGAGGTTCTCAGGGAGGTTTCAAAGTTCCGCGCCGGACATGACCCGCCCCTGCCAACCGCACACTCCCGACGCCCGCCACCCCGGGCCGGGCCGCACCCCGGACTTATGAGATACGGGCTTTCCTCAACCTGCGGCTGGCAGGCAACCACGCGGTAGCCCGCGTTCCCTTTCCCAGCGTACTCCTGATTTCAAGAGTACCCCCATGCAGCTCCAGGAGCCGTTTGCTCAACGGCAAGCCAAGACCGGCGCCCTGGTGTTCGCGAGCGAGATGGCTGGCGACCTGACCGAAGGGCTCGAAAACCATTTCCAACTTGTCGTCCGCTATTCCGATGCCCGTGTCGATCACGGCGATACCGATGTCGCCCGCCGCCGATACCCGGACTTCGGTACGTATCTGCCCGCCCCTCGGCGTGAACTTGACCGCATTGGCCACGAGATTGAGGACGATCTGTTTCAGGACGCGCGAATCCGCCAGAAGCATGGATGCCGCCCGGGAATCGGATACCGTCAGCGCAATGTCCTTCTCTCGCGCCTGGAGCGAGACGAGGCTCATGACATCCCCGATCATTCGGTCGATGTCGACCTCTTCCTCGCTGAGTTCAAAGCGGCCAGCCTCGATGCGTGAAATGTCGAGGAGGTCGTTGATGAGCGCGAGAAGATGTTCGCCGCTTTTGCAGATATCGACCACGTATTCGCGATAACGGTCATCCGTGAAAACATCGTCCTCATCGGACGTCAAGAGCTGGGAAAATCCGATAATCGCATTCAGGGGGGTCCGGAGCTCGTGGCTCATATTCGCAAGGAATGCGGATTTCGCATTGCTCGCAGTTTCGGCGGCAATTTTCGCATCGCTCAATTCCGCCGTTCGTTCCTGGACACGCTGCTCCAGGGTCCGGTTCAGACCGACAAGCCGCTCCTCCCGCTCGCGAACCGCGGCCAGCGCAACCGAGGTGGAAATGAGCAGCGAATTTACATTCGACGTGAGAATTCCAAGTTCATCCGGCCGCCCGGCAGGCGTCTGGTGCTCCTGCGCCCTCTCAGGTTTGCGGGTTGCGAGGGAAATATTGTGAGCGAGCTGCACGAGACGCTCGAGTACGACGCCCCGAAGCACGAACATCGTCGCCACGGTGACAACGAGTGAGATGACCGCGATCAACCCACCGATCCGCACCAGAAACCTTTTCAGGTCTCCGGACAGAAAGGGGGTATCGACGTCGAGTACCAGCCGGTAGCCGGGCAACGCGCCGAAGGCGCGTGTTGCCGCCGCAGATGAACGATCGATCTGGCGAATCCCGGTCCCCTGTCCAAGAGCCGGGACGACCGGTGCCTCGGACAATCGCCCCACCGCGAGCACGAGGCCACCGTGGGGGTCGACGATCGCCAGCCCTCTCAGGCCTGCCGTTCCCATGAGGGCGGTGGCGGCCGCACGCATCCCGTCGCTTTCGAGGCCCGGGCGGCCGGCGATTTCATATCCGGCATCCACGGCGGCGGAAGCGGCATCGAACACCGAAGCGAGCCGGTCCCGCTCGTAGTTTCGGTATGAAGGGACGAGAATTGCCGCTTCGATCACCATGATGGCGAGGAAGACCATTGCCGTAATGCGCCAACACAAGCGGCATCGCACCAGCATACCGCCGACGGAGGAACGGATATCCGGCTGACCGGCGGGTGAAGGCATGAAGGGAACTCGTGCGGGGCGTGATGTGAACGTCAAAAATCACACTTCGTGCTGATTGCCCGCGAACCGTGCGGCTCGATGAGCGCGGCTTTGTCATTCGCGCATGCCGCGAAAAATGTTACGCCGCCGCGACGCTCCCGCAAGAACCTACTCCGCCGCGCCATGATTGAACTGCAATCCGATGATGGCACCCGCGGGAAAGAAAGAACGATATGCAAAGGCAAACGTCACCTGGTGAGGGATATCGACCTTCGCGTTCCGGCCCCGCTTTTGCACAACGACGTTTCCGACGTCCTTCCCATCGGCAATGCTCCGCGTGTCGAGTGCCGATGCCTGTCCCGGTTCCCATTCAAGGACCACATCGTTCACGGCGAGGCGCTTCACGCTACGCAGATAGTCCAATGCGACGCCAGCCGGCGCTCCATCCAGCTCGAACACCACCACACGGTCCATTGGAGCGAGAGGATATGTATTCACCTCGCCGGTCATAAATCCCGGCCCCGCCGCGCTGTCGTAGCCGCCATAGGGATTGACCCCGTATCGCCGGGAGTCCGGATCTTCCGGCACCAGGACCAGGCCGGACAGATGACGCTGCCTGAATGCGGCGAAGCTCTCGAGGCGCGAGGGCACCATCCTGAGTTTGTGTCCCTGCAGCGTTCCTGCAAATGCACTTCCGGTGAACTGCTGCCACCAGCTCTCCGTCTGACGGTCATACATGACCAGGTCCGAGTGCCGCAGGAGCCCCGTCGTACCGAAGTCAAGCACCTGCCCCGTCATGCGCCGGTCAAATACGATCGATGCATTGCACAACGGGCAGTAGGTGACCGCGACCGGCATGGCGCCGACCTCGTCGTTGACGATCTCATGCCACATCAGAACGCGCAGCGGATAAGCTCTAGCGTCACCGGAAATTTCGATCGATATCACCGGTTCCCTGTCGCGCAGGCGGGACGCCCATCCAGATGGATTTCCGTTCCTCAGGCGCACGAACCGGGGGGCATCGATCGATGGAATGCCGTCTCTGGGGGGACCCCCCGACAAGATTTCGTCCGCCGGTATCTCAACAGAGGAGAAATCCGTGTTTGGCCATGCGCGAGCAAAGCGAGCCTCGAAAGCCGAGGCGGTCGACAACGGCGGCCCTGCTTGCGCCGGCGCCGTAGCCACTGTGCCGGATATCACCAGTGCGGCGACGAAACCAGACATCGAAAAACGTCGCAACCCGATCATACTTCACCGCCGTTTCAGATTTCCGTGTTCGGCTAACGAGACGATGAACAAACTTACCGCCGCGGCATCTCATCGCGTGTTCACCTTCCGGAAACAGACGTTCACCTGTTCGTGACAAGGCATGCCGAAGGCGGGGCCGGCCCCAGGATTTCCTGTTCACACAAGCGTGATTTCAGGCACGGCCTTGTAATCAGATATCACCAGATACCCGCCCTAACGGCGCGGTCCGCAAAAAAGGGGGATGTCTCATGTCCAGGATGCTTCCGCTCGACCGCGCTTCGGTTCCGCAAGAACTCGTGCCGATACTGTCGATGGTCGAAACCGCGATGGGATTCCTGCCGAACAGCCTGTTGATCATGGCCCGCCGGCCGGAACTGGTTCAGGCGTTTGCGGGACTTGCCGCGGCAGTAAACCTGAATTCCGACCTGCCGCCGGGCCTCAATAACATGATCGCCTATATGTGCAGCTACTCCGCAGGGTGCTTGTACTGCCAGGCGCATACTCATCATTCGGCACATCACGCCGGCGCGGACACGGAAAAACTCGAGGCCATCTGGGAATACGAGACCCATCCCTCGTTCAGCGACGCCGAACGCTCCGCGTTGCGCTTTGCGCAGGCGGCCGGGCAGACACCGAACGCAGTGACCGATGCGGATTTCGAGGATCTGCGGAAGTTCTATTCGGAAAAGCAGATACTTCAGATCGTCGCCATCATCTCGCTCTTCGGCTTTCTCAACCGCTGGAACGACACACTGGGAACGCCGCTGGAGACAGAGCCGCTCGTTTATGCGAAGGAGGCACTGAGCGCGAAGGACTGGAACGCCGGCAAGCACGAACCGGTGTGACGGGGGCGGCGTTCTGGCAGCATTGGCTATCAGCGGGAGGCCGGTACCGTTCTTCGCTTTTCCTCGACCCTCCTGACGGTCTGCCGTGCAAGCTCTATATCCCGATCAGACAGCTCCAGGGCCAGGCGCTCCTTTGCTTCCTTCGCAACCAACGGGAAGCCGTGGCGGTCCGCCAGTTCGTAATACGAATACGCCAGTAACTTATCGCTTCCCGCAAACGATCCCGTTTCGTGCATGTTACCGAGACTGAACTCCGCAGCAGCATGCCCCTGCTGGGCCGCGGCCATGTACCAGAGCATCGCCCGCACCGGGTCTGCCTTGTCGAGCGTGCCATCCTCGTAGATCGCACCTAGTTCGAACTGCGCCCTTGCCTCTCCCCGCACGGCGCTCGCCGTCAGCAGTTCCAGCGCCCGGCCGGAATCGTACTCGACCACTTTTGCGTCGATGTATTCGACGGCCATCCGGAATGCGGCGCCCGAATCCGCTTCCTCCAGGAAAGCGCAATGCCATGCCGTCATTGCTTCCGGGTAGAAGCCGCGATGGTAGAGCCGGTCGCCGAGCGCCTCCGAAAAACTGCCGTCGAAATCCACGTCCGAGAAGGCCGCGCATTCGCTGTCGATGTCCATCGCGAGAGCGGCTGTCGCCGTCATCTGCGTGCTCGAGAGAAGTGCCAGCGCGACCTGTAAAATCACTACCCGGAAAGACATGACGGTCATTTCATTTCTGTGGGGGAAACCTGGACTTCGGTAAGAGGCAGACCGGGGCGATCTGCCGCCGCTCGTCCGGATAGCGGAGGATCCGGTGGGGGCACGAGCGGCGGCATGTCGCGGGTTCATTCGCCCCCATGCTTTTCCGAGGAGTGAGGCGAACGAAGGTAGCCAGAACGACATTCTGCGATGGGGTGACTTTCGCAGGCTGGCATGACAACGAATTCGCCTGCATAGCGGTGGAGGTTACCTCGCGTCTTTCACGAAGGTGTGAGGTTCTTCCCTCTTCTGCATCCATTAATCTCAATGGCGAAATCGCTCGTCAAACGTAGGCTAATTGCCGGCCACGGTGAACAGAAAGACACATCACAGCATGACACGACTGGCAGGGGTGCTCATGGCTGTACTCGCTCTTGCCGGCTGCGCCACGCGCAACTGGAATGCCCCGGTTGAAATGTCCGGAACACACGATAACGATCCGGTGAGGCACTGTTCGCCGCGGGGCAAGGCGGACGAACTTTTCGTCATCCTTGCCTTTTCGGGCGGCGGAATGCGCTCGGCGGCAATGTCCTATGGGCTTCTCGAAACACTGCGCGACACGACAATCTCCATTGGCGGGACGGAACACAAACTGATCGACGAGATCGACGTGGTCACATCCGTGTCCGGCGGCAGCTACACGGCTGCCTATTATGGACTTTTCGGGGAACGGATATTCGAAGACTACGAAACGCGTTTCCTCAAGCGCGACGTCCAGGCGGAAATGCTTGCGAGGCTCGCGAACCCGATCTCGCTGGGCGCACTGACTTCCGAAAATTTCAATCGCAGCGATCTTGCGGCAGACTGGCTCGATTCCGAGGTTTTCGAGGGAAAGACCTTTTCGTCGATGCGAGGGCTCGACTTGCCCTGTACCATCATCAATGCCAGCGACCTGAACACCGGCTTGACCTTCTCATTCGTTCAACAGCAATTCGACTTCCTCTGCTCGGATCTCGGACGCTATCCGGTCGCGAACGCTGTGCTTGCGTCGTCGGCGGTGCCCGTGTTCTTCGCGCCGATCCCGTTGCGAAATTACGCTCGGGATTGCACCGGGCGGCACAAGCCCTGGGTCGAGGAGGCCCTGAAACGGCGGAACCGGGAATCGGGTGCGTATCAGGTGGCGCGGCAGCTCGAGCGATACCTTGATCCGGATCGCATGCCGGTCGTTCGTCTCGTCGATGGCGGCGTGACGGACAATCTCGGTATTCGGGGCTCGATCATGAGTCCCGTCCTGCATGGCGGGGATGTGCCGAGCATGCAGGGTGCATTCACGAAATCCTCTCTCGACCAGGTAACGCAGGTCCTGGTCATCATTTCGAACGCGCAAAGCTACAAGCCCTATGAATGGTCGACCGAGGGACGAGAACCCGGAATCGTTTCCACGACTATCGCGTCCTTCGATGCCGCGCTCAATCTTCTGAACACCAATACGGTGGCCGAGGCGCGGCGGAGCTTTCAGGACTGGGAGCGGATGGTCAACAACCGCCGGGCGCCGCGCGAAGCGAAAGTGCGCGTCCATTTTGTGAGCCTCACACTGGAGGACATCGAGGATGCCGAGGAGAGGGAATGGTTCAATGCCATCCCGACTTCTCTTTCGCTGGAGGAAGAGGAAATCGATGCATTGAAAGCGCTGCCAAGGCAGCTTCTGGCAAAGTCGTCCGACTTCGAACGGTTCAGGCTTACTCTGCCGTGATCGCCCCGGACGCCGAAACCCGCCGATACCCGATGAACGACAACAAAAATGGATGCCAAATCATGGACACGGAAGCGCTGAAGAGAACCTTCTCCCGACGAGAATCCCTGAGGGCTTTTCGCGTGGCGCTGGTTGTCGGCACCATTCTGAATGTCATCAATCAGGGTGCGTCCATTCTCGCCACCGGTGAGGTGGACATATTGCGCGGCACGCTGACCTATATGGTGCCCTTCTTCGTTGCGTCCTATGGCGCATACGGCGCCTATAGCGGCGGCAACCGAAATGAACGCTGAAAAGCTCGAGCAGGCCGCCAACGCGGCCGCCGGCATCGTCGCCGCCATGCAGTCATTTGCGGAAGCGGGATCGAATATCGTCCTTGAGGTGTTGCAGGGAATGCCATTCGTTGAACTCGAACACTATCCCCCCGGCGATATCTGCGACCCGGAGAATGGAAGTCAGTATTATTTCCACGCGCACCCACCAGCCAGGCCGAGCTACAGCGACTTCGGGCATTTCCATCTCTTCCTGCGGCCGGAAAAGGCCGGCGGCATGGACGGCCTCTCGCGAAGCCGCGACGACAAGACGATCTGTCACCTTGCCGGCATATCGGTCGATCAGCGGGGATTTCCCGTCGGGCTATTCACGACCAACAGGTGGGTCACCGACGAAGCCTTCTACACGGCAGAGGACACCATTGCGATGCTCGACCGGTTCCAGATCGAGGGGCCGGTTCCCGCGCCCGCGGTCAATCTCTGGGTGTCGGCCGTACCCGTCGTTTACAGGGCCGACCTCGAAGCGCTGATCCGGGAGCGCGATGTCGCGATCGAGGCGTGGCGGAGAGAACACCCGGAGCGCGATGTTTTCGAGGACCGCCGACTGGAAGTCGTTTCCTGGAAGAAGATCGATCTCGAAGTCCGGCTGGCGGAAATACGCGAAGCGCTCGATCTCGATTGAAGGGTGCCCGACGCGCAAACCGGAGCCGACAGGCGCCGCAAAGGACACCCATCGACGCCGGTCTGACGCTTTCGAACTTAAAGCGCGGACAGATTACCGTTTGCCGTAGCGCGAGAACCTGGGTTGGCCCGCCGCCGCGCTGGCGCCCGCCGCGAAAGCGGGGGCCGCGCCCGGGCGGGCCGCCCCCGAGACTGTTTGGGGGGCGTGCGAGGGCGCCGGCGCCGCGACCATGGCGATACTTCCGAGCGCAACGGCGGAGCCGAGAACCAGCATGGACTTCTTGAGCGTACGCATTGTGTGTTCCTCTGATTGTGTTTGTGCCGCAGCACATCGGACGGACCGCGCTTCAGCGGCGAGCCGACATGAGGTTGTTCGGCACAAACAATCATCAGGTTGCACAATGACCGGTCACAGTCGCGTGAGCGGCGCCCGGTACGCCCCCGCCGGGTTATGCCTCTCCGCGGGCGGGGTAGCCATTCTTCACGACATATTGAACTGCCTGAAGGACTTCGGCGAAGTTCGGTCGGGCAAACGGCATGGTCTGAACCGAGGCCGCATAGAGCTTCCGGCCGGGATCGACGAGGAAGAGGCCGGGTTCGAGGAAGACTTCCGGCTCGGCGTCCGCGATCGCCTTCGAGACGCTCAATCCCCATTCGCGGCCAATGTCGATCGGCATGTCGTAGGCAAGCGGAAGCCTGTCGAGCTTCCAGCCGAGCTTTGCCTTCTCGGCTCGCTCGGCGTTGTCGGATGTGGCGGCTACGGCAATCACACCCGCCTGCTCGAAGTCATCCATCTTGCGGTTGAGGTCATTGAGGTAGCCCTTGCAAATAGGGCAGTGGAGGCCGCGATAGACGACCAGCATCGTGAACGCCGCCGGCTTCTGTTCTGCAAGGTTGAACCTGCCTCCTCCCGCAAGTGGCAGGTCGAGATTGGGAACGGTGACACGGGATTTGAGCGACATTGGCTTTTCCTTCATTTCGGTGTGGTGTGGGTGGGTGGAGAATGGCGCGGCTACCCGGTCACGGTCCGGATGCCGATCCGCCAAGGAAAGAGATGTCGCGCAAAGACGGTGCAGATCGCCGTCAGGAGTGCGACGGACCCCATTTGCCAAACCAGGATCATCAGGCTTGCGTCTTCCGCGTGGAAAAACCTGAGCCCGAACTCGGCAAGCGCGGTCGCGGCAAGTGCGGCATAGCCAATTGTCGCGTAAGGCGAGACGGGCGCCCCCCGGCGTATGAGCGAGATCATTGCAATGGCGGGAACAACACCGAGCGAGGCGATATTGGGAAGGCAGACCCAATCGACCTTCACAAGCGAACTCCATGCCCCGCCGACCATGACGCTCCGGACGCTGCCGCCAACAACGATCGCAATCCAGAGTCCCAGCGGCAGCAGAGGAAGAACACGCTCCCAGACAGGACGGCCGGGAATGCTGGCGCACAGCGCCGCGAGACCGGCCACAAGCGCCGTCGTCAGCGCCAGTGACTGCTCGAACAGCCAGCCGCCTTCACCGATCTTCAAGGCGATATCCGCCCTCGGGCCCCGGTACCAGACGATAAGGGCAACCCAGGGCAAGGAGAGACCGAACCAAACAAGCAGGCGAACCGGAGGCGAAGAGAGCCGCCGGACGGGCCTGACATCGCCTGCCAGAGAACCAACCAACTCTTCCGTTCTCACGACGTTACTCCGCGCATTTTCCAATTCCGTTCATGCGGGTCAGGCTCCCAGCGTTTGTTTCAGGGACTTCATGCCCCGGTGAACCGCCACCTTGAGGGCGGAAATGGACATTCCGGTCCGCTCCGCCGCTTCCTTCAGGGACAATTCCTGGATCTTCAGAAGTTCGATTGCCTTTCGCTGCCCCGCCGGGAGCGATGCGATAGCGCTCTTCAGCAGGTCCGGGTCGCCCTGCCCGTCTTCAAGCCAGTTCGTTTCATCCGCGGAAAATGTTTCAGGCAGCGTGTCCGTTGTGACTTCGTTTTTCGCTTTTCTGATGTGCCGCCGCTGGAGATCGACCAGCCGCCGGCGAAAAATGGCACTTAACCACGGAAGAAACGGCCGCGCCGGATCGTAGGTGTGTCTGACGGAATGCAACGAGAGGAGCACGTCCTGAACCAGATCCTCCGGGTCGATCGATCCGATCCATTTCGCTCGCGCCTGACGCCGAAGCACAGGTACGACCGATCTCAGGAGATGCTCATAGGCCGTTCCATCGCCGGCCTGCGCCGCCTGCATCAGGCTTTCAAGGGAAACGCTTTCGGTCCCGGTTTCCATGACTCCGCCTGGAGCTCCGCCTGTTTTGGGTAATTGCCGGATTTCCGGTATCTCTTGCCCTCTTTGTCCGACAAATAGTAATATCTTACCGATCGTTTAGGAACAAGCACCGTGCCACGCCGAAAATCATTCCAGCCCGAAATCGCCCTTGAAAGCGCGCAGGCTCTTTTTTGGGAGTTGGGTTACGATGCGACTTCCATATCCGCACTCGAAAAGCGGATGGGCATCAACCGGTTCAGCATCTACGAGACCTTCGGAGACAAGAAGGCGCTGTTCCTTCAGTGTCTCGAAACTTATTCGCAGAACATGAAGGCCGGTAATCTCGCCTTGCTGCAGGATCCGGGCGGGCTCGACGGTATCCGGAAGTTCCTGACGAGGATGGTAGACGGTCCGCGGGTGGCCAGACGCCGCGGCTGCCTCATGATGAATTCACTTGTCGAGATTTCGGGACGGGACGCCGATGTGAGCCGGATCGTCGACAGGCATTTTCGCCTCGTGGAGCGGAGCCTGAGACGCGCGGTGGACGAAGCCAAGTCGAGAGGCGAAGTGGCTCCAGGCGTCGCAACGGTGGACGCGGCGAGAACCTTGCTGGCGCTCGCCCATGGCGTCTTGTCCCTCGGCAAGAGCGAGTTCGGGCGTCCGGTCGCGCGCACCGCAATCCAAACCGTGCTCGATCAGCTAACAAGCGAGGATTGATCCCGGTATGACCGCCGGGTTCCTCCAAAGCGCTGTACGTGTATCTAGTGCACCACGCCGCGCAGGCGCTCAACGAGGTTTGGATACGGATTGAGGTGAGGCCGTCTTTCTGCACGACTTCCTGGAATTGCCACCCCAAACGCAGGCCTGCCGCTGACTGGCGGCTGTTGGTTGCCTATCGCGTATCGGTGAATGCTCGCAAGCCAGACTGCTTCCGATTCTTTTCGTGCACACACTGCGCACATGCCATCCTCTAAACGCCCGTCATCAAAGACAAATCGCTCAAATCCATCATGGGCGCGATGGAGATTTTGTTTTTCGGCGTATTCAAAGGCGTCCCCGGACCTCGGGAGTATTCAAGCGGCCAAGTTTACGCCGTTGTATCTCCTAATGCGCTTACAGGCACAGGAAAATTCCGCCTACCTCTCAGGCATCATATGCATCGTCAGCTTGCTCGGGGGATTCCAGTGTCCCCCATCGAGACCAACCTGGCCCGTTGTGTGCGAAAATCCCTTCCCAGAATTGAAACGGCTATCCGCTTCGGGAGGACGGCTCCAAGCTTCGCAAGGAAGCTCGTCGGGAACGGGAACGCGTAATCCCAGCGGCCGGCACGGATTGCCTTGAGTATGCGGGCGGCCGCTTCCTCCTCGGAAAGTTCGAACGGGGCAGGCATGCCGTCTCCCACCGTCGCTTCGGTTGCGATGAAGCCGGGATAGATCGAGACAAACTCGATCCCGTCATCGGCAAATTCGACGCGGCATGTGTCGACGAGCAGCCGCAGCGCGCCCTTGGCGGCCGAATAAGGGCCCTGCAGCGGCACGCCGAGGAACCCGGCAAGCGAGTTCGTGTGCGCAATGACGCCGCCCTTTTGCGCGATCATCTGGTCGATCACGGGAAACAGGTAGTTCACGATCGTGTCGTAGTTCGACCGCATATAGGCCGTGACGTCACGTGCGTTCATCTCGTGCATGTCGAGCGCGGGGGCGCCGCCGACATTGAGTACCGCGAGATCGATGCGGCCGAATGTTTCGACGGCGCGTGCGACCACCTGCGCGGCGGCGTCCGCGTCTTCGGCATCGGCTGCGAGCGCGAGACATTGGCCGCCGCGCTTTTCGATTTCTTCAGCCAGCCTCTCCAGCTTTTCGCGACGGCGCGCCGTCACGATCAGCTTGGCCCCCTCCTCCGCCATCTTCATGGCCAGAACCCGGCCGATGCCGGACGACGCGCCCGCGAGGAGAACGACTTTGTCCGTATAAGTTTGCTTGTGTGTCACTGTCTGCCTTTCAGGCTTTGACCGATGGGGAAAACTTTCTCACAACGCTGTCTGCGATCTCCAGTGTGCGATCGATATCCGCCTCGGTCATGGCGGCGCCGATGAACATGTTGTGGAAGGGGTGGAAATAGGCGCCGCCTGCCATCATTCCGCCGGCAAAGGCGGAGCTGCTCTCGAAATCGCAATGCCCTTCGTCGTCCGCAATCATGATCAGTGGCATCTGCGACGGTCCGGTCTGGCTGAGATTGACGCCACGCGCCTGCGCGATTGCGGCAAGCCCGGTGCGCAACCGATCGCCCAGCGCAATCGTGCGTTCCAGGTAATCCATCTCGCGGATGAGGCGCAGCGTTTCGAGCGATGCCGCCATCGCGGCGCCCGCGAACCAGAAGGAGCCGGTCACATAGATTTTCGACGCGGCTTCCTTCGCCCGGTCATTGCCGAGAAGCGCCGAAATAGGATGGCCGTTCGCGATTGCCTTGCCCCAGGTCGAAAGGTCCGGCGCGACGCCGAGATGCGTCCAGCTGCAATCCCGTTCGATCCGGAACCCCGCCCGGATGTCGTCGACGAGAAGGAGCGCATCCTTCTCGTCGCACAATTCACGCGCGCGGCGGGCATAGGCCGGATCGGGAAGCTCCTGATCGACGAATACGTCGTGCTTGAAGGGCGAAGCGAAGATCGCGGCAAGATCGTCGCCCGCCAGCGCCACCGCGTGTTCCAGGCTGCCTACGTCATTGTACTGATAATAGATGAAATGGGCGCGGTCGTCTTCCACGGTGCCCGCGGGAATGGGCGTGCACCAGGGCGCGGCGCCATGATAGGCGCCGCTCGCCATCAGCACCTTCTTGCGGCCCCGGTAGGCGCGTGCCGTCAGCAACGCCATGCTGGATGCGTCCGTGCCGTTCTTGCAGAACATCGCCCAATCGGCGTGTGTCACCATGCCGGTGAAGGCTTCGGCAAGCTCCACCATTCGGGGCGTCGGTCCCGTCGCCACGTCGATCTCGGCCATTTGCCTTGCATAGGCCGCATCGATCTCGGGATTGCAGTAACCGAACAGATTGGGGCCGTAGCCGCACATGAAGTCGATATAGCGCTGGCCGTCCGCATCCCAGAGATAGGCCCCTTTCGCCCGTACAAAAAACTGCGGCGCATGCGGCGGCAGAAGCGCGACCGACTGATGACCGTACATGCCGCCCGGAATGACCCTGGCAGCCCTCGCCTTCAAAGCCTCGTCGATCTTCCCGCTCATTGCCGTCTCCGCTTGCGAAACAATAGTAATTACTATTATATTGATCGGAGGCCCGATGCAAGGCTTCTTTACGAGTTCCCAGGGAGAGGAATATGCGCGATCTGACATGCGTGGGACTGACCACGCTCGACATACTGGTTCGGCCGGTGGATGCCCTGCCCGACGCGCAGCAGCCGACGCTTGTCGAGGAAATCGCGCTCGCCCCTGCAGGCACCGCCTCGGGAACGGCGATGGTGGCGGCGACGCTCGGGCTCGACACGGCGGTGATCTCGGCTGTCGGCCAGGATGTAAATGGCGATATCGTGCTGCAACTCCTGAAGCGGGCCGGCATCGACTGCGAACAGATCGCGCGCCTCGGCGAGCTGCCGACATCGACCAGCGTACTGACCATCCGGTCCGACGGCGAGCGCCCCGTCTTTCATATGCTGGGTGCGAGCCTATTGACCGCCATGAGCCCTGCCGCCATCGAGACGGCGCGTGGATCGCGCTTCTTCCACTTTGGCGGCGTCGGATTTCCGAACCTGTCGTCGCCGGAAGCCCTTGCCGCGGTTGCAAGCATCCGCGCTGGCGGCACCTATGTCACCTGCGATCTCATCGCTCCGCAGCCGCAGACCATCGAGACCCTGCGCGCCTTGCTGCCCTATGTCGATTGCTTCATGCCGAGCGAAGCAGAGGTGCGCGTTCTGCTGGGCGATGTGCCCGTGGAAAATGCGCTCGAAATATTCACCGGCATGGGCGCGGCATCCTGCATTATCAAGCGCGGCGGTGCGGGCAGCATCGGCCGGAGCAATGGCGAAATCTTCGAGGTTCCGGCAAAGTCGATCACCCCGGTCGATACGACCAGCTGCGGCGACAGCTATTGCGCAGGGTTCATCAGCGGTCTCTCGCAAGGGCTTTCGTTCCGCGATGCGATGGACATTGCCACCGATACCGCGGCCGAGGTTGCAAAGGGACTTGGAACGCTCGGCACACTCAAAAGGAAAGTTGCCTGACATGATCGTGAATGAAGACAAACTTCGCCAGGGCCTCGTAACCGTGATGCGGGAGATGGACGCCTCGGGCCTCAATCACGGAACGGCGGGCAATGCCTCGGTGCGATTCGGCGAGCATTTCCTCGTCACCCCGTCGGGCATCCCGGCGGTACAGTTGACGCCCGACCACATGGTGAAGATCGACCTGTCCGGCGCCTATAGCGGCGATGTGAGGCCGACAAGCGAATGGCGCATGCATGCAGGGCTTCTCTCGGGACGGCCCGACATCAACGCCGTGGTGCATTGCCACTCGCAATACGCCACGACGCTTGCCTGCGCGAACAAGCCGATCCCTCCGCTCCACTACATGACGGCAGTGAGTGGCGGTCCCGACATTCGCGTGGCGCCTTACGCGTTGTTCGGCTCGGAGGAACTCGCCAGCGCCGTCATCGCCACGCTGGAGGGCCGCCGTGCCTGCCTCATGGCCAATCATGGTCAGATCGCACTCGGGCGCACGCTCGCCGAAGCGCTCATGATCGCACGCGAGGTTGAGGTGCAGGCGTCGTTTTACTACGGCACGCTCGCCATCGGCGGCCCCACCCTTCTCTCCGACGAACAGATGGAAGCGGTGTTCGGTGCGTTTCTCACTTATGGCCAAAAGCCGGTAACGCCCGAATAGCCGGCGCCGCTTATCCGAACAGGACCGCGTCTATCGCCTTCGCGGTCCGGTCGACGACCCGCGCACGATCGCATTCGTCCGTTTCCAGAAGCATTTCAACGCAGGCGTAACCAATTTCGTTTGCCAGCCGGCAGCGGTCATAGGCTTCGTCACGGGGAATATGAGGATTGGCCTCCAGATATCTCTCGGCCATGATCCGTGCGACATGACTGTGAGACTCGAGGCGGATCGACCGCAGCGCGGGGATGGCACGGAGCGATACCATCAGCGCGTAGCCGCCCTCGAAGGCTTCCGTCACCTTGAGCGTGCGCCACAGCAGCGCCCTCGTCTGATCAACGAGCGCGCCGGGCAGCTCCGCGACGTCCGCCAGCGCGGTCTCCAGCACGGCGTTCTGGGCATTCATCAGGTTCCTGCCCAACGCTGCAAGCATCGCGTGCTTGTCTTCGAAGTAGCGGTAGAAAGCAGGCGCGGTCAAACCGGCCCGCTCCACAATCGCGTTGGAGTTCAGGCCTTCCAGCCCTTCTTCGACCAGAATTTTCTGAGCGGCAGCCAGCAAACTGCGATAGGTAGCCTTCGATCTGCTCTGGCGAGGCTCGACAACCGGTTTCTCGGAAACGGCGTTCTTCTTTGTGCTCATGCCGCCAGCCTACGCGATCATGCTGGATTGAACAAAGCGGTCTCGGTTCCGCTCAAACACCGCAGGCATTGGCATCTTGCGCCGCCAATTCCGGATTTTCAGCGCCGTAGATCTTCAGGAACAAGTCGAGCGTGTAGTCGAGATGCCGATCCACCTCTTCCGGTGTCAGTTTCACTTCTTCGCCGCAAAGCATCTTCATTTGATACTCACCGAGCACAAGTGCGATGAAGACATCCGCCGCGCGCATCGAATCGTCGACCTTGAGCAGGCCGCGTCGCGACTGTTTCTCGAGGTAGGTCGAGACCAATTCGCGGCCCCTTTGCGGGCCGGCACTATAGAAGGTGGCGCCGACTTCCGGGAATTGCGGCGCCTCGGCAACGACGATGCGGAGTAGCGACATTTTCGGCTGCTGGATCACGCCGTCGAAGAACTGCCTGGCGACAAGGCGCAGCGCCTCGCGGAGCGGTAGTGCGTCTATATCTTCCGAGTCGAGCACACCGAAGAAATTCTGACACTCCTGCTCGATCGTCTCGCGAAAGAGACCGGCCTTTCCGTCGAAGAGATCGTAGAGCGTTGCAAGCGACCCGCCCGATACGCTGACGATGTCGTTGAGGCTGGTAGCCCCATAGCCTTGTTGTAAGAAAACCTCACGCGCGGCATCGAGAATTGCCAGTCGTCTCTTCTCGCGGCGCGACGGCTCCTTGCCCCTCCGTTCCTGTATCACCGTTCTCACCCCCCGTTTTCGGCGGCCGGGGTCGTCGAGACGCCCTGGTCCACCCTTCGTTCGAGGCCGCCTCCGCCCAGAACCTTGTACAGAGTGACCGTATTGCTCACTTGCGCAAGCCGGGTACGAATAAGCTCCTGTTCCGCTGCGTAAAGGGAACGCTGCGCATCGAGAACGGTGAGATAGCTGTCGATCCCGCTGCGATATCTGCGCTCCGCAAGCGTGTAGCTCTCGGCTGTCGCCTCCACCAGCGCATTCTGCGCATCCACCTGGCTGCCATAGGTGCCCTGTCCCGCCAGAGCATCCGCCACTTCGCGGAAGGCCGTCTGAATGCTCTTCTCATAGAGAGCGACATTGATGTCCTTCTCTATCTCCGCCACTTCGAGATTGGCAATGTTCCGCCCGCCCTCGAAAATCGGAATGCTGATCTGCGGCATGAAGCTCCAGGCGCCGGAACCGGGATCGAACAGACCGGACAGCGAACTGCTCGTCGTGCCGCCCGCAGCGGTCAACGTGATACTGGGAAAGAAGGCTGCCCGCGCCGCTCCGATATTCGCGTTGGCACCACGCAGCGAGTGCTCGGCCTGCCTTATGTCGGGCCGGTTCGTCAGCAGGTCCGACGGCAGTCCCGGTGGCAGGTCCGCGACGAAACTCTCGATGTCCTGTGCGCCGTCCAGCATCGCATCGTCGACAGGCGCGCCGACAAGAAGCGTCAAGGCATTGCGGTCCTGCGCGACCTGGCGAATGTAAGCGAAACGGTTCACCCGCGCCGTCTCGACGGCGGTTTGCGCCTGTGCGAGATCGAGCTTCGACGACACGCCGCGCTCATAGGTCATCTTCACGAGGTCGAAGGAGCGCTCCTGCGCCACCAGCGTTTCCTCGGTGAGCTTCAGCAGTCGCTGGTCGGCCTTGAGCGTCAGATATGCGTTGGCTACTTCCGAGATAAGGGAAATCTGCGCAGCACGGCGCGCCTCGTCCGTCGCGAAATACTCCTGCAGGGCCTGCTCGTTGAGACTGCGCACGCGGCCGAAGAGATCGAGTTCGTAAGCGGCGACGTTCGCCTGCACGCCATAGCTCGTGCCGGTTTGCGCCTGCCCCGTTCCCGACAAATCGCCCGGCACGCGCTCGCGCGCCATGGTCGCGTCGCCGCTGATGCTGGGCAGCAGATCGGCGCGCTGTACGCGATAGAGCGCGCGCGCCTGTTCGACATTGAGCACCGCTTCGCGCAGGTCGCGATTGTTCGCCAACGCCTGCGCGATCAAGCTCCGCATCGCGTCCGACAGAAAGAAATCCTGCCAGCCGAGATCCGCGACCTCGACGCCGCTCTTCGCGGCGGCTTCCACATCTCCATAGGCGGCTCCCGCCGGCCAGTTGAGCGGCACAGGCGCGGCCGGCCGCTCATAGTCCGGCGCCAGGGTGCAACCGCCGAGGAGAAGAAACGAAAGGGCAGCAGATGGAATGAACCTGGTCATCGGTCGGTTTCCGTCTCGGGCATGGACGCCGCGACAGCCCGCTTCGGGAAGAAGCGCTGCACCACGACGAAGAAGAGCGGCACGAAGAAGATGGCGAGGACCGTCGCCGAGATCATGCCCCCCATGACGCCGATGCCGATGGCATTCTGGCTGCCCGATCCGGGCCCCGACGCAATTGCCAGCGGCAGCACGCCGAGCGTGAAGGCAAGCGAGGTCATGATGATCGGCCGAAGGCGCAAGCGGGCCGCGCGCATTGTTGCTTCCATCAGATTTTCGCCCTCTTCGTAGAGAGATTTCGCGAATTCGACGATCAGGATGGCGTTCTTCGCGGCGAGACCGATCGTGACGAGCAGCCCGACCTGAAAGTAGACGTCGTTGGAAAGCCCGGTCAGGGTCGCAGCAAGCACCGCGCCGAGAACACCGAGAGGCACGACCAGCATCACCGACACCGGGATAGACCAGCTCTCGTAGAGCGCGGCCAGGCAGAGGAACACGAACAAAAGCGAAAGCGCGTAGAGAGCCGGCGCCTGCGCGCCCGCCTGACGTTCCTCATAGGACAATCCCGTCCACTCATAGCCGACGCCTTCCGGCAATTGCGCCATGATCTTTTCCATCTCGGTCATTGCGTCGCCGGAACTCACGCCCGGCGCGGCCGCGCCCTGGATTTGGCGCGAGGACGAACCGTTGAAGCGCTCGAGGCGCGGCGATCCATACGTCCAATGCGTGGTCGCGAAGGCGGAAAAAGGCACCATCTCGCCATTCGCATTGCGCACATGAAGCCTGTAGACGTCCTCCGGCAGCATCCGGAAAGGGGCGTCGGCCTGGAGGTAGACTTTCTTGACGCGTCCCTGGTCGATGAAGTCGTTGACGTAGCTCGAACCCCAGGCTGCCGACAGTGTATTGTTGATGTCGGAAAGAGCGAGACCGAGCGCCGCCGCCTTCTCCTGATCCACATCGACGCGGAACTCGGGCATGTCGTCCAGTCCATTCGGACGCACGCCCACGAGCTTCGGATTTTGCGCCGCGAGGCCGAGAAGCTGGTTGCGCGCCTGCATGAGCTTCTCATGGCCGATCCCCGCCCGGTCGATGAGTTGCATGTCGAACCCCGAAGCGGTGCCCAGTTCCGTGATCGCTGGCGGAATGATGGCGAACGCCATCGCATCCTTCATGGTGCTGAAATATGCCATGGCACGCTGCGCGACGCTGAAGGCGCTTGTCTCGTCGGTTCCGCGTTCGTCGAAAGGCTTCAGGTTGATGAAGGCCATCGCCGAATTCTGGCCCGCGCCGGCGAAGTTGAATCCCACGACAGAAAACAGGCCCTGCACGGAATCCTTCTCCCGATTCAGGAGGTAATCCTCCACGAGCTTCATGGACTCGCGTGTGCGCTCCGCCGACGCTCCCGCCGGCGCCGTGACCAGGGTCATCATGAAGCCCTGGTCCTCGTCCGGCAGAAAGGATGTCGGGAGGCGCAGGAACAGCGCGCCGAGAACGGCGACGATAACGGCATAGATAGCCATATAACGTACCGGGCCGGCGAGAAAGCGGCGCACACCCGTATCGTATGAGCGCCCGCCCCGGTCGAACATGCGGTTGAACCAGCCGAAGAAACCTCGTTTCTCCTCGCCGTGGTTCTTTACCGGCTTCAGAATCGTCGCACAGAGCGCGGGTGTCAGAACCAGTGCGACAATCACCGATAGCGCCATGGCCGATACGATGGTCAGCGAGAATTGCCGATAGATCGCGCCCGTCGAACCGGAAAAAAAGGCCATCGGAACAAGAACGGCGCTCAGCACCAGGCCGATGCCGACGAGCGCGCCGGTGATCTGGCCCATCGACTTTCTGGTCGCTTCCCGCGGCGACAATCCCTCCTCGCTCATGACGCGCTCGACGTTTTCAACCACCACGATCGCGTCGTCCACGAGGAGGCCGATAGCCAGCACCATGCCGAACATGGTGAGTGTGTTGATCGTGAAGCCGAATGCCGAAAGGATGCCGAACGTGCCGAGAAGGACGACGGGGACGGCGATGGCGGGGATGAACGTCGCCCGGACGTTCTGGAGGAACAGATACATCACGAGAATGACGAGCACGATCGCTTCCGCGAGCGTCTTGATCACTTCATTGATCGAAAGACGGACGAAGGGGGTCGTGTCGTAGGGAAAGACCGCCTTCAACCCCTCGGGAAAGAAGGGTTCGAGTTCGGCAATCTTCGCGCGAACCGCCTCCGCCGTGTCCAGCGCGTTCGCCCCGGATGCGAGCCGGATGGCAATGCCCGACGCCGGATCGCCATTATAGCGTCCGATGTTCTGATAGTTTTCGGAGCCGAGTTCGACACGGGCCACGTCCTTGAGACGCACCTGCGATCCATCCTCATTGACCCGGAGCAGGATGTTTTCGAACTGAGCCGGCGTTTCAAGGCGCGTCTGCGCCGTCACAGTGGCGTTGAGCTGCTGACCTCCCACCGCCGGGCGGGCGCCGAGCTGTCCAGCCGATACTTCTGCGTTCTGCGCGCTTATTGCCGCGGTAATGTCCGATATCGAAATTCCGTAGCTCTGCAATTTTTGCGGATCGATCCAGATACGCATGGCGTGCTGCGGCCCGAAACGCTGAATCTCGCCCACGCCATTCACGCGGCTTATCGGATCCTGGATGTGCGATGCGACGTAGTCGGCAATCTCGGTTTCGTTGGTTCGGCCGTCCGCCGAAATGAACGCAATAACCATGAGGAAGTTTCTGGCGGATTTCGCGACCGTCACACCCTGCTGCTGCACTTCTTGCGGCAACAGAGGCAGAGCCGATTGCAGCTTGTTCTGTACCTGCACCTGCGCAATGTCCGGATCGGCCTCAGGTTCGAATGTGAGGGTCACCGTGCCCGAGCCGGAAGAGTCGCTGGTCGACGACATGTAGCGCAGATAGTCGATGCCATTCATCTTCTGTTCGATGACCTGCGTCACGGTGTTTTCGACCGTTCGCGCGGATGCACCCGGATAGGTTCCGGTAACGGTCACAGAGGTCGGCGCGATCGGCGGATACTGCTCGATCGGCAACTGCATGATCGAAAGAGTGCCCGCCAGCATGATGACGATGGCAATGACCCAGGCGAAGACGGGACGGTCGATAAAGAAATTCGCCATGTTGAACTAATGCCTCATTGAACCTGAATCGCGCCTCTGCCGCCTGTGCCTCAGGGCTTCCCGCCCTGCTGCTGCGGTGCGCCGGCGGGTTGTTGCGCGTCTTCACCGGCTTCAACCGCATGGACTTCGGTGCCCGGCCGCAGCTTCTGCACGCCCGCGACCACGACACGGTCGCCCGCCACAAGGCCTTCGGTTATGAGCCACTTGTCGCCGATGGCACGCAGCGCGGTGACGGATTTCTGCATCACCTTGCCGTCCTCACCGACGAGCCAGACCTGCGCCTGTCCATCCGGCGTCCGCGATACGCCCTGCTGTGGAATGAGGATCGCGCTCTCGAGCACGCCTTGCTTCACGATGGCCCTCACGAAGAGACCGGGCAGAAGCTCGGCATTGGGGTTGGGGAAGATCGCACGCAACTGAACCATGCTCGTGTCCGGCGCGACGGTGACGCCGGAGAACTGGAGCTCGCCGGTACCGCCATATTGCTCTTCGCTGCCCTCGAGCTTCAGCGTCACAGGCGCTTTGCCGTCCTTCGCACCCTGGATGCGGCCCTCGGCCATCGCCCGTTTCATCCTGAGCAGGTCCGCCGCGGATTGGGTGAGATCGACGTAAATGGGATCAAGCTGCGTCACGGTGGCGAGTTCCGTCGCCTGATTTGCCGTGACCAGCGCGCCTTCCGTCACCGAGGAGCGGCCAATGATGCCGGAAATCGGAGCAAAGACTTTTGTGTAGGCAAGATTGGTTTCGGCGGTATCGAGATTGGCCTTCGCGGTTGCGACATCCGCCGAACTCTGCGCGAGCGCGGCCATGACGTCGTCGTAGTCCTGCTTGCTCACCGCATTCACGGCGACAAGTTCCTTGTATCGCGCCGCGCGGGCCCTTTCGGCCTTTTCATTCGCCGCTGCCTTGGCGAGCGCGGCCTTCGCCGCATCGAAGTTCGCCTGATAGAGCGCCGGGTCGATCTGGTAGAGCTGCTGCCCTTCCTCGACCTTCGTGCCCTCTTCGAAGAGCCGCTTCTGGACGATGCCGTTCACCTGGGGACGTATCTCCGCCACGCGATAGGCCGATGTGCGCCCGGAAAGCTCCGTCGTCACTTCCAGCCGCTCCGGCTTCACCGTCACGACGCTGACTTCCGCCGGCGGTGGGCCGCCTTGCTCTCCGCCGTCGTCGCACCCGCTCAGCACCGCCGCCGCCAAAAGGAAGGCCGCAAACCTCACAACCACTTCGCCACGCATCTTGGCTCCTGTCGTACTCACGAGATGTAACCGTCCCGGTGCGCAGAGGAGGTGGGGAGATGCGCGCACATGGCGGGGGAGCCATGACCGGGACGGCACTTTGTGTAATGTATATTACATTACATTTTTGTCAACTCCCCTTTTTTCGCGATGACTTCCGGTCACGCCGCTTCGGTCCTTTCGACCTGTTCGATCAGATTGCGGATCTCCGAGCGGCAGGAGCCACAATTCGTGCCCGCGCCTGTTTTTTCGCCGACGGCGGCGGCATCGCGCGCGCCGTCGGCAATCGCAGCGAGGATCGCGCCGGAGCGTACGCCCATGCAGGCGCAGACGATGCGTCCCTCGCCTTTCACTCCCCCCTCTGCCGGGCGGCCCGCGAGCAGGGCGCGGCGCTCCTCAGCACCGAGGGTTTCGGCGGCGAGGAGGCCGACCAGCCAGTCGCGCGGGGGAAGCAAGCCGCTTCGCGTCAGCATCAGGCAGTCGGCGAGACGGCCGTCCTGCATCCTTGCCTGACGGAGCGCTCCACCAGCGACGTCGCGCATCTCGATCCGCTCGCATTCCGCGTCGGGCGGCGGCGCAAGAGTGTCGATGTCAGGCGGCGTATCCTCCGCGGCCAGACCGGCGAGCTCATAGAGCCAGCCGCCCTCGACGCGGCGGACCGTCCAATAGCCACAGGCGGGAGCCGGAATTTTCCGCCGCGACAGAAAGAACGCGCGCCACTGCGGAATGACGGGCTCGGCGCGGGCGGGTGTGTGCTTGAAGGCGGGCTGGCCCGACAGGGGATCGCGTTCGGGATGCGCCACGCGTCCGGCGCCGCTGCCGGCGCTGTTTGCCGCCGACCAGTGGATCGGCACGAAAAGCGAGCCCTGGCGCTGCCCGGCACTCACATGCGCGCGGAAGACGGCGGAACCATAGGCCGTGACGATACGCATGAAGCCGCCATCCTCGATGCCGGCGGCGCGGGCATCCGCCTCGTGAATTTCAGCCGTGGGCTCCGGCGCATTGGAGCCGAGCACCGGGGAAAGGCCCGTGCGCGTCATGGTGTGCCACTGGTCCCTCAGGCGGCCGCTATTCAGTGTGAACGGGAAAGCGCCCCGTCGCGTCGCGGGGAGAGGCGGCATCGAGGCCACGAAGCGGGCGCGGCCCGACGGCGTGGGAAAGAGGCCGTTGCCGAACAGACGCGGTGTGCCGCCCGACGCCCTCACCGGCCACTGGACAGGCGCAAGCGCTTCGTAGTCTGCGTCGCTTACATCGGAGAGAGCGGAAATGTCGAAGACGCGCGCGCCATCGTTTTCGAAGCCGGAAAGACGTGCGTGTTCACGAAAGATGTCCGCCGGGCCGCGATAAGGGAAGGCATCGGCAAACCCCATGCGCCGGGCGACTTCGCTGACGATCCACCAGTCAGGCTTCGCCTCGCCGGGTGGTGTCATGAAGGCGCGCTGGCGAGAAATGCGGCGCTCCGAATTCGTGACCGTGCCATCCTTTTCGCCCCAAGCGGCGGCGGGCAGAAGAACGTCCGCGCAGGCGGCGGTGTCCGTGTTCGCGACACAGTCCGAGAGCACGACGAAATCGCAGGTCTGAAGCGCGCGGCGCACGAGTTCCGCATTGGGCAGGCTTACGACAGGGTTCGTCGCCATGATCCAGAGCGCCTTCACGCGCCCCGCCGCGACGGCGTCGAAGAGATCGACCGCCTTGAGGCCAGGCGACGTCGCGATGCGATCCGTCTGCCAGAAGCGGGAGAGCGTGGAGCAGCCCTCCTCCGAAAAATCGAGATGGGCGGCGAGCTGGTTTGCAAGACCGCCGACCTCGCGCCCGCCCATCGCGTTCGGCTGGCCGGTGATGGAGAAAGGGCCCATGCCGGGCCTGCCGATGCGGCCGGTGAGAAGATGGCAATTGACGATGGCGTTGGCCTGATCGACACCTGTCTTCGATTGGTTGATCCCTTGCGAGAAGGCAGTGACGACACGCTCCGTTTCCGCGAACCAGCGGATGAAGGTTTCGAGGTCGCGCGCATCGATGCCGCAGGCTTCCGCCGCAGCCTCAACGGATCGGTGACCTTCACGCGCGGCGGCGAGCGCTTCCTCAAGGCCCTCGGTATGATTTGCGACGTAGGCCGGGTCGGCGGCACCGCGCGCTGCGATTTCGCAGAAGAGCGCATTGAAGAGAGCGAGATCGGCGCCCGGCGCAATCGGAAGGTGCAGGTCGGCATCGTCGCAGGTCGCGGTGCGGCGCGGATCGATGACGACGAGGCGCGTGCCGCGCTCAGCTCTCGCCGCGAGCAGCCGCTGATAGAGGATCGGGTGGCACCATGCCGTGTTGGAGCCCACAAGCACGACGAGGTCCGCCTCCTCGAAGTCCTCATAACAGCCGGGCACGACATCCTCGCCGAAAGCGCGCTTGTGCGCGGCGACGGCAGACGACATGCAAAGGCGGGAATTCGTGTCGATGTTGCCGCTGCCGATGAAGCCTTTCATCAGCTTGTTGGCAACGTAATAGTCTTCGGTGAGGAGCTGTCCCGAGACATAGAAGGCGACAGCGTCGGGTCCATGCGCATCGACGATGGCGGCGAATTTCGCGGCGATCCCGTCAAGCGCCTCGTCCCAACCGATTCGCGCGCCCTTCTTCATCGGATGAAGCAGGCGGCCTTCAAGACCCGTCGTCTCCCCGAGAAGAGAGCCCTTGGAACAGAGGCGGCCCGCATTTACCGGGTGCGAGACGTCTCCGGAAATGCGGGCTCCTCTCGCGGCCCCGCGGGGGGCAGTGACGCCGCAGCCGACCCCGCAATAGGGGCAGGTGGTTTTCGCGAGAGGCTGCTTCATCATTTTCATATGCCGCACGCCGGCGCCTTCTAGTCCGCCGCGACGGAGGCCATGAGATCGACATCCATCAATATCTTTTCCCCTTCCCGCCTCAGCGCGAAGGTGCGCACCGATCCCTCATCCGCGCCGAGCGCGGCGCCGGTTTCAAGCGAGAACACCCAGTTGTGCAAGGGACAGGTAACGGCCGCGCCATGAACGATGCCCTGGCTCAAGGGGCCGCCCTTGTGCGGGCAGCGATCCTCCATCGCGTAGAAGTCGTCCGTTGCCGTCCGGAAAATGGCGATGCGCCCCAGTGGCGTCGTCACGCAGCGCGCGCCGCGCGGCGGAATGTCCGACAGTCTGCCAATTTCGATCCAGCTCGCCATCGCGCTCACTCCGCTGCCCGGGGAAAACCGATTTCGGCCATGGGCCTGAACTCATGCTTGTGCTTGCCCGAGACGCGCTCGGACCAGGGGTCCACCTGCGCAAATTTCTGCGAGAAGACGAAGCGATCGAACAGGGATCTGCGGCGCTCGTCATCGTCCATGATCTGGCGGCGGATTTCGTCGTAGCCGATGCGCTTCGCCCATTTGTAGATGCGCTCCAGATAACGCGCCTGTTCACGGTACATCTGGACGAGCGCCACGACATGCTCAAGCGCCTCGTCCTCGGTCTTTACGAGGCCGAGTTTCTCGGTTCCCCTGATGTCGAGGCCCGCGGCGCCCGCGAATTGGATCTCGTAGCCGGAGTCGACGCAGATGACACCGACATCCTTGCAGGTCGCCTCCGCGCAATTCCTGGGACAGCCGGAGACGGCCATCTTGACCTTGGCGGGCGTCCACGATCCCCACATGAATTTCTCGATGCGGATCCCAAGACCAGTCGAATCCTGCGTACCGAAGCGGCACCAGTCCGTGCCGACGCAGGTTTTCACCGTGCGGAGCCCCTTGGCATAGGCGTGGCCGGAGACGAAGCCGGCCTTGCCGAGATCGGCCCAGACGGCCGGCAGGTCTTCCTTGGCTATGCCCAGCATATCGATGCGCTGGCCGCCCGTGACCTTCACGGCGGGAATGGCGAACTTGTCCACGACATCGGCGATGGCGCGCAGCTCCTTCGCGCTCGTCATGCCGCCCCACATGCGCGGCACGACGGAATAGGTGCCGTCCTTCTGGATATTGGCGTGGACGCGCTCGTTGATGAAACGCGACTGATAGTCGTCGGCATATTCGTCCGGCCAGTCGCAGACGAGATAATAGTTGAGCGCCGGGCGACACTTCGCGCAGCCGCAGGAGGTTTTCCATTCGAGTTCCTGCATCACGGCCGGGATGGTCTTGAGCTCCTTCGCCTTGATGAGACGGCGAACCTCATCGTGACCGAGATCTGTGCAGGCGCATATCGGCTCGACGGCGGCGGGGTTGTAGGTATCGCCCAGGGTGAGCGCCATCAGTTTTTCGACAAGCCCGGTGCAGGAACCGCAGGAGGCGGACGCCTTGGTGTGGGCGCGCACACCATCGAGCGTCGTCAAATCCTTCTCCCGGATCGCATTCACGATCGCGCCCTTGCAGACGCCGTTGCAGCCACAGATTTCGCTTGTGTCGGGCAGCGCGGCAACGGCGGCATTAGGGTCCTGGGAGGCACCGGCAAGCGCGGGCCCGAAGATCAGCGTTTCGCGGCGTTCGGCGATGTTCTCCTTCTCGCGCAGAAGATTGAAGTACCAGCTTCCGTCCTGCGTATCGCCATAGAGAACGGCGCCGATGACGCGATCTTCCGAGATGACGAGGCGTTTGTAGACGCCGCGCGCGGCATCGCGGAAGACGATGTCCTCCCTGTCGTCGCCGCTCGCGAAATCGCCCGCCGAAAAGACATCGACGCCCGTCACCTTGAGCTTGGTGCTGGTGACGGACCCCCGGTAGCCCTCGCCTTCCTCTTCCGCGAGCGTGGCGCCGGCCGCGCGGCACATCTCCCAGATGGGGGCGACGAGGCCGTAGACCTGCCCCCGGTGCTCCACGCATTCGCCCACGGCGAGGATCGCGGGATCGGAGCTGCGCATGAAGTCGTCGACGACGATGCCGCGGTTGCAGGCGAGCCCGGCGTCGCGGGCGAGCGCGATGTTCGGGCGGATGCCCGCCGCCATGACGACGAGATCGGCGGACACGAGGCGCCCGTCCTTGAGGCGCACGCCTTCGACATGGCCCGTGCCGGCGATCTCTTCGGTCTGTGCGCCCGTCAGCACCTCGATGCCGCGCATCTCGAGCTCGCGGCGCAGGAGGAAGCCCGCTGCCTCGTCGAGCTGGCGCTCCATCAGCGTGTCCATGAGATGGATGACCGAGACCTGCATGCCAAGGGTGCGAAGGCCATTTGCCGCTTCGAGGCCGAGCAACCCGCCGCCGATCACGACGGCGCGGCCGCCGCCTTCCGCCGTCGCGATCATCCGGCGCACATCGGCAATGTCGCGGAAGGCGATGACGCCATCGAGCGCCGCGCCGGGCACGGGAAGGATGAAGGGCAGCGAGCCCGTGGCGATCAGCAGCCGGTCGTAGGAAGAACGCGCGCCCTTGTCCGTGGCGATGGTCCGCGAGGCGGCGTCGATCGCGATGACTTCCTCACCGCTTCGAAGCGCGATGCCGTTCTCCTCGTACCACCCTCGCTCATTGATGACGATTTCATCGAAACTCGTTTCTCTGGCGAGGACGGGGGAGAGCATGATGCGGTTGTAGTTCACCTCCGGTTCGGCGCCGTAGATCTCGATCTCGTAGCGATCCGGTGCGAGAGCGAGCAGCTCTTCGACCGCACGGCAGCCCGCCATGCCGTTTCCGACGACGATGAGTTTCCGCCTTTTCGTCATGGTCAGGCCGCCTTGTCCGTGCGGTTGCGGGTGAGGAAACGCATCACGGCTGAGCGCGCGGCGAGATAGTCCGCGTTCTCGCCGAGTTCGAGCCGCCGGCGCGGGCGCGGCAGCGCGACGTCGTGAATCTCGCCTATGCCGGCGGCTGGGCCATTGCTCATCATCACGATGCGATCGGAGAGCAGCACGGCTTCGTCCACGTCATGCGTGATCATGACAACCGTATTGCCGAGGCGGGCGTGAATTTCCATCACGCTGTCCTGGAGCTGCGCGCGGGTGAGCGCGTCGAGCGCACCGAAGGGTTCGTCGAGAAGCAGTACCTTCGGCTCCATGGCAAGCGCGCGGGCGATGCCGACGCGTTGCTTCATGCCGCCGGAGATTTCCGACGGACGCTTTTCGGCCGCATGCGCCATGTTGACGAGGTCGAGCATTTCGCGCGTCCAGCCGTCGCGTTCGGCGGAAGTCTTGCGGCCACCGAAAACCTT
Organism: Parvibaculum sp.; assembly: GCF_045863935.1. Classification (GTDB taxonomy): domain Bacteria; phylum Pseudomonadota; class Alphaproteobacteria; order Parvibaculales; family Parvibaculaceae; genus Parvibaculum. The sequence continues at coordinate 41,381 of NZ_BTVP01000019.1, forward strand.
GTCGACCGCGAGACGGACATTGCCGTAAACGGTAAGCCAGGGCAGCAGCGAATGGTTCTGGAAGACCACCGCCCGCTCCGGACCCGGCCCGTCGACCAGCCTGCCTTCGAGAAAGACGCCGCCGAGCGTCGCCATTTCGAGGCCCGCGACGAGATTGAGCAGCGTGGACTTGCCGCAGCCCGAATGACCGATGACGGAGACGAACTCGCCTTCATGGATCGAGAGATCGACATCGCGCAGCGCCTCGAACATGCCCGAGCGCGTGTCGAAGGTCTTGCCGAGCTTGCTGATCCGCAGAATCTGATTTCGTTCCGTCATGGGTCGCTACTCCTTCTTGCCGGTGTAGTCGTAGCGGCGGCGGACGAAACCCATGCCCGTTTCGAGCATGATGCCGACGCAGCCGATGATGACGATGGCGACGATGATCGAGGGGACGGAAAGGTTGTTCCATTCGTCCCAGATGTAGAAGCCGATGCCGATGCCGCCGGTCAGCATTTCGGCGGCGACGATGACCATCCATGCCGTACCGAGCGAAAGCTGCATGCCGGTCAGCATGTAGGGCAGCGTTGCCGGCACGTAGATCTTCGTCACCATTTCGCGGCGGTTGAAATTCAGCACGCGCGCGACGTTCAGATAGTCCTGCGGGATCGCTTTCACGCCCGCCGCCGTGTTGAGGATCACGGGCCAGATGCTCGTGATGAAGATGACGAAGATGGCGGATGGGTCGACCGCTCGGAAGACGAGCAGCCCTATCGGCAGCCAGGCGAGCGGGCTCACCGGGCGCAGGATGGCGATGAGCGGCATCCAGGCCTGCTCGAACGTCTTGTTCGCGCCGATGAGGAAACCCGCCGGGATGCCGACGGCAAGAGCGAGGAAGAAGCCCGCGAGAACCCGGCCCAGCGAGTACATGACCTGCCAGGCGATGCCCATGTCGTTCGGCCCGTAGACGTAGAACGGGTCGGAGAAAATCTCGACCGCCTTGTTCCAGACCGCCGGAACATCCGGAAAAGCGGGCACGAAGGCCGCCTGCATGATCGTCCAGCCGAGCAGGACGAGCGCAAAGGTGATGGCTGGCAGGAGCACGGGCCGCAAGGCGTTCTCGAGCCTCGATGGCTCGTGCCGCATCGTTTCGCGCTCCGGCGGAACCGGCTCGTGAGTTTCCCGCATTTCAGCCGGCGATTCCTCCATGGGTTCGACAATGGCGAGTGCTGCCGTTTTCATCCGCCACCTCCTCACGTGTTGAGCTTCGAGAATTCGTCCATCGCGAAGGCGAGGTTCTTCACTTCGAAATCGTCGATGTAGGAGAGCACCTTCCCCGGATTGAAGACGTCGCCGTTGAAGAAGCGATCCGGGCCCATGGCAATCGGGCTCGTCGCCTCCGCGAGCGTCCATCCTTCGGCATGCGTTCCTTCGGTCTTCATGTCGATGGTGGGGACGGGAATGCCGAGCCCTTTCACCGCTTCGCGATAAATGTCCGGCCGGTAGATTTCGCTTGCCGCCTTGACGACATCGAGAGGCTCTTCGATCTGGCCCCAACGGACCATTTGCGACATGAACCACACCGCATGGCTACGCCAGGGGAAGGTCGCCGCATAGCGATAGAAGACGTTGAAATCCGGCATCGGGCGCGGCTCTTCGTCGATCGCGTAGCGGAAGGTGCCAGTCATCGACATCTTCACGACATCGACCGGTGCGTTGACATAAGACTTCCGCGAGATGATCTCGACGACTTCGAGACGATTTTCGGTCTGGTCCATCCACTGCGCCGCCTCGACCAGCGCGCGGATCATCGCCATATGCGTGTTCGGATTCTTTTCCGCCCAGTCGAGATTGACGCCGACGACCTTCTCCGGATTGTTGTTCCAGATTTCATGGTTGGTGATGAGCGTCTTGCCGATGCCCGCGATGACGGCGCGCTCGTTCCAGGGCTCGCCGACACAATAGCCGTCGATGTTTTTCGCGGTGAGGTTCGCGACCATCTGGGGCGGCGGAATGACGATGAGGCGGACGTCCCTGTCCGGATTGATGCCTGCATCCGCCATCCAGTAGCGGATTTCGTAGTTATGGGTCGAAACCGGGAAGACCATGGCGAAGGTCATGGCGTTCTTGCCGGCCGTCTTGTCTGCGTCGATCACCTTTTTCAAGGCGCGGGCGGAGAGCGGGCGCTCGGCCATCGCTTCGGGGTCCGCCTCGACCATGCGGTCGTAGAGTTCGTTCGAGACGGTGATGCCGTTTCCGTTCAAGTCCATCGAGTAGGAGGTGATGGTCGGCTTCTTGATGGCGCCGATGCCGAGGGAGGAGGCAATCGGCATGCCGGCGAGCATATGCGCCGCGTCGAGCGCGCCGATCGAGACCTTGTCACGGATGTTCGCCCAGGAGGCTTCCTTCGAAATCTGGCTCTTGATGCCGTGTTTCGCGAAATAGCCCTTTTCATGCGCGATGACGAGCGGCGCGCAATCGGTCAGCGGAATGATGCCGAGCGTGAGGTCCGTCTTTTCGAGCCCCTCGCTGCCGGCCGCCCAGGCACCACCCGGAACGAGGGCGGTTGCGGCCTTCATCAACGTCGCCGCACCAATCAGCTTTCCGCCCGACTTGAGCAGGTTGCGGCGGTCGATGGATTTCGGTTCCTTGCCGGTCTTGTCCTTCATGGCGGACTCCTTACTGGGATTGCGCGGGTGCATGTCAGTAGGCGTAGGTCAGCGAGACCCAGCTCTTGTCGCGGCTTGCGAAACCGCCATCGCCGTCGAAACTTGCGAATTTCAGATTGAGCGAGAGGCTCTTCGTCAGGACGAAGTTCGCCACCATGTCGAGCTCGCTGCCGAAATCGGCGCCGCCGCGTTCGGCGGAGAAGTCATGCCAGGTCGCGCCGATGACGAGCTTCTCGATGGCGGGGATGCCGGCGATCGCGTAGGTCGCACCGACATAGAGATCTTCGAGGCCGGCAGCGGGCGTCGCCAGGAAAGTATCGGCCCAGCCGTTGAAGGCGTGGAGCGTGGCCAGCGGTGTCGAGAAGCCCGTGACACCGTCGCCCTCCAGCACCTCATATCCCGCCGTCAGCCCGAGAGACGCCCAGGAAAACGCCGCCTCGGCGAGTGCATAGTCGAGATCGATCGAACGGGGATTGCCGGCGCGGTCATGCTGGCACGCATATTCGCCGTTCAGGGTGACCTTCGTGTTCTCCGCGAGCGTGAAGGGGGCGGAAACGCGCAAGCCGTACGTTTCTGTCGACAGGACCGGCGCTTCGTTGAGATCGAGCAAATAGGCGTAAGCGCCCAGCGTGACGTTGCCGAAGCCGGTGTAGTCCGCGTTGAGGAGGTGATTGTCGCCGCGGAACCGGCCCGCCGGGCTGTCCTCGCCGAAGACGCGGTTCACGCGGTTGACATAGGCATAGCCGAGCTCGAGCCCGTCGATGCTCGAATTGACCACGCGCAGGGCGTCGAAGGTCTGCTCGTTCTGCCGCCAGCCGACATTGCCGACGAAGCGCGCATTGCCGAGGATGATACGCTGGCGGCCGAGCGTGACCACCGTGTCCGGCAAGCCGGCATAGGCGATCTGAAGACGGTTCAATTCCGCCGTATCCGCGTCCGCCACCACGGGGTAGGACGTGCGCCCGTTGATCGTGTCGTTATAGTCTTCCGGCCCGGCATGACCGATGAGGTCGAAGTCCGTCAGAGCCGAGAAGCCGTGGAACGATCCGGTTTCGTAGCCGAGACGCGCGCGGCCCGTATAGGCATTGGCGTTATTCGCCACGCCGTCCTGTTCGACATGCTCGTAACGCACGCGAAGATCAATAATGGGCTTTCCGTTCAGGAGGGCATCACCCAGATCTTCTTCCGCCGAAGCGGCACCGCCCGTCGCGGCAAGCAATACAAACGCCGCCCCCAAAGCGGATATCCTCATGCCCCTGGATTCCATTCGTCAGCCACCCTTGCTTTGCGGCAGAGCCGCGCTGAAACAAAAAAAGCGCCTGTCCAGCGATCGCTCGCCGAAACAGACGCCATTGTCTGGAGTGGGCCGCCATTGACCCGCTATGTCCGCAAGGGCCGCCATTGGCCCTGTGCGGGGAGCGCTGCCGGTTACCCCCGCGCGCTCACTGTCATGAAGGATATGCAAACGCCCCGAGAGCGCAATAGTGTTTTGATTTTAAAGGGTAATTTTTGTTTGCACTGCACAAAAATTCAACCGGATGATTACGATGCGAACAGGGTTTGCCTAGCCCTTGAGCATTCGCGAGATCGAGATGAGGCTGTCGGCGATGTCGAGAATCGACTTTCCCTCCTTCATCGCCGTATTGCGCAGGAGCTTGTAGGCATCCTCCTCGGAAAGCTTGCGCTGCTCCATGAGAAGGCCCTTGGCGCGCTCCACGATCTTGCGGCTGGCGAGGTCGGACTTCGCCTTGTCGAGCTCTTCGCGCATCTTCTGGAAGACCTTGAAGCGCAACATCGCAACATCGAGGATCGGCTTTACGCGCTTCGCACTCAAACCGTCCACGATGTAGGCGCTGACGCCCGCACGAAGCGCTTCTTCGGCAAGCGATGCCTCGCTTTCCTCCACAAACATGACGATCGGGCGAGGTAGGACATCCGACACGCTGCGCATGTTTTCGAGCGTGTCGCGGTCGGGTGAATCGACATCGACGACGACGACATCGGGCTGGATTTCCTCGATCTTCCGCACGAGGTCGGTCAGCAGTCCCATACGAAGAATCTGCGCATCGCCATAGCCCGCGAGCCCGGCCTCGACGACTGCGGCGCGGTCGTCGTTGCTGTCGATGATGAGGATTTTGAGCGGTCTGGCGCTGTCCACTTTCCGCACCGGTTCCTGTATCACCTGTTACACAGGAGGCGAGCCGCCAAGATGGCCCGGCAGATCCCGCAGCAAGTTTCATTCCAGACAGCGCCGGCAGCGCTCATACAGAATTTTTCGCAGCCTTCGCCAGGCGCTCGGCGTCGGCGAGATCCTCCTCTGTGTTCACGTTGAAAAAAGCGTCGGGATCCTCGAAGTGGCAACGCTCCGCGCCAAGATCGTCGAGCGTCCACCAGAGGCTGCGGTATCGGCCGGCCCTAATTCCATCTTCCAGCACAACACGGCAACTCACCGGCCATATCGCGCAGAGTCCCTGCACCTTTTCCCGCGTGATGGCAACGACCGGCGCGCCGGAGCCCGCCTGCGCAACAAGCCTTTCGACAAGATCAAGCGGTAGGAAGGGTGTGTCGGCCGGGAAAGTTGCCAGCCAGTCGGGACCACAACTGGCGGCCCAGTCAAGTCCCGCGAGGACGCCGCCGATCGGTCCCGCTTCGCCGCCGAGCCTGTCGGCCAGTACCGGAAACTCCCGCGCCGCCGTGTCACGATAGAGAGCGCTGGCCTCATCCTTCGCATTGAGAGCGAGCGTCTCGACCTGCGGACGGACACGTTCAATGACGTGGTCAATCAACGGACGACCACGGAGGAGAACGAGCGGCTTCTCCAGCCCGCCCATTCGCAACGCGTTTCCTCCAGCGACGATGACACCACGCATCGGTTTTCCTGAATCGCCCGGACCATGTCCCTCGACAACCCAGTAACACCTATCGCGCCGGGAAGATCAATACAGCTGTCGTTGCAGGGCAGACCGGGAAACGTCGAAAAGGAATTCAGAGCGGAGGCTTCCGGTCTTTCTCGATTCCGTCATCGGCCGATTGCAACTTGCGCCAACGCAGCGGTGTTACGCCAAACTCCCGGCTGAAGGCGCGGATGAAGGCCGCAGACGAGCTATAGCCGGCCATGTCGGCCGCCTCTTCCACCGAGAGATCCTCCGTGAGCATCTTTCGCGTCACAAGCGTCAGGCGCATGCGCGCGAGCGTCTGCATCGGCGTGCGGCCGACGATGCGCCGGAAGTCTTCGGCGAATTTCGTGCGCGACATGCCGGCCATGCGCGCCAGCCGGTCGATACTCCAGTCATCGAGCGGTGCATCCAGAAATGCCCGGATGGCTTTGATGATGCCCCTGCTCTTCATCATGCCGATCTCTGGGCCATCTCCATTACCTCGATTTTCGAGGATCGAGCGCGTCATGTTGATCACGATGATTTCGGCAATTCTCCGTATGATGATCGCCTGTCCATATTCATGACTGGCGCCGACGAATTCCTCGTCGAGCATTTCCGCTGCCTTCCAGATACGGCGTGCGCACTCGGGTGACGATTCCTCACTCAGATAGATCGGACCGATGATGAGATTACCGAGGGCCATATTCTCGGACGGCACGACACCTAGCAGGAGTTCGACGTCGCTGCCCGCATCGATCTGTTCGGAAATGGGTACGTGCGGGAAACCGTCCGGCGCAGCGACTTCCGCAGGGTCCTGGATCGAATGAATGCGGTGCGGCGCGAGCCCGCTGATGCCTACGATGGCGCCGGGCGCGAGATCGATGCTTTTCGGTTCGGGAAAGTCGGTCGTCAATCGCAAATTCCCCCGGCGCACCATAAAGCAATAGGAGAAGTCGCCGGGATCGAGACGCTTGTTGACAGGATATGAAGCGAACGAGCGAAAAAAATAGACACCGTCCATTCGCACGTCGGCGCGAATGTCGCTGGCATCCATGCTCCCGAGCGATCGAAAGCCGTTCGCTTCGGCTCCTGTTCTATCGGCCATACGTGAGTAGGTTCCCGACCGGGTTGATCAACCTGCGTTCGTGTCTTCCTGCCGCGCGAGATCGAGGGCTATGTCCACGATCATGTCTTCCTGACCGCCAACCATAGCGCGTTTCCCGGCTTCCAGCAGTATCCTGCGAACATCGACCCCGTATCTCTCGGATGCCGCTTCGGCGTGGCGGAGGAAGCTCGAATAGACGCCGGCATAGCCAAGGCTCAGCGTTTCCCTGTCGACGCGCACCGGCCGGTCCTGCAAGGGCCGGACGATATCCTCGGCTGCGTCCATCAGCGCGAGCAGGTCGCAGCCATGCTTCCAGCCATAGCGGTCGGCCGCCGCGATGAAGACTTCGAGCGGCGCATTCCCCGCGCCCGCGCCCATGCCGGTGAGCGATGCGTCGACGCGGACGGCACCGTTCTGAACGGCGGCAATCGAGTTCGCCACGCCAAGGCTCAGATTGTGGTGCGCATGGATGCCGCGCTGCGTTTCCGGCTTCAGCACCCTGTCATAAGCCTGCAGGCGGGCGGCAACGTCGTCCATCGTCATGGCGCCGCCGCTGTCCGTCACATAGACGCAATGGGCGCCGTAGCTCTCCATCAGCTTTGCTTGCTTCGCCAGCGCTTCCGGCGGCGACATGTGGCTCATCATCAGGAAGCCGGAGACATCCATGCCGAGATTGCGCGCCGACTCTATGTGTTGCCGCGCAACGTCCGCTTCGGTGCAATGCGTTGCGATGCGAACGGAGCGCACGCCCATGCCGTGCGCCCGGCGCAGATCCTCGATGGTCCCGATGCCCGGCAGGAGCAGCGTCGTCACGACAGCCGATTTGACGACGTCGCAAACCACTTCGATCCACGCCCAGTCGGTGCAGGCGCCGAAGCCGTAATTGAGGCTCGACCCCGAAAGCCCGTCGCCATGCGCAATCTCGATGGCATCCACCCCCGCATCGTCCAGCGCGCGGGCGATGGCGCGCACATGGTCGAGAGAATATTGATGCCGGATCGCGTGCATTCCGTCGCGCAGCGTCACGTCCTGAATGTAAAGACGGTCGGGGACGTTCATGCCGCCACCTGCCACTTCTGAACGAGAGCTTCCGCCGTGCGCAGCGCGGCCGACGTCATGATATCGAGGTTGCCGGCATAGGGCGGCAGGTAGTGACCGGCGCCTTCGACCTCGAGGAAGATGCTCACCTTGAGACCGGTGAAGGCGCGGTCCATGTCCGGCAGGTAAAGCGGGTTGTTGCCGCCTACTTTCTCGATCTGCACGGCCTGCTTCAGGCAATAGCCCGGCACATAGGCCTGAACCTCGGCAACTTTCTTCTCGATGGCCGCGACGATCTTCGCCGGGTCGGCATCGTCGCACAGGCAGTGCACCGTATCGCGCATGATGAGCGGCGGTTCGGCCGGATTGAGAATGATGATCGCCTTGCCGCGCCTGGCGCCGCCAACGGTTTCGATGGCCCGTGACGTCGTCTCCGTAAACTCGTCGATATTCGCGCGCGTGCCGGGACCGGCGGATTTCGACGCGATGGAAGCGACGATCTCACCGTACAACACGGGCGATACGCTGCTGACGGCGGCGATCATGGGAATCGTTGCCTGTCCGCCGCAAGTGACCATGTTCAGGTTCCGCTCGTTTGCGAAGCCGTCGAGATTGACGCTCGGCACCACATAGGGGCCGATGGCGGCAGGCGTCAGATCGATCACTTGCTTGCCATGCGCCTGCAGCATGTCGTTGTGGTGCCTGTGCGCGCCTGCCGATGTCGCGTCGAAGACGATGCCGATGCTCTCGAATTCCGGCATCGCCAAGAGCCCTTCGATACCCTGCGCCGTCGTGGCAACGCCGAGCCTCGCAGCTCTGGCAAGCCCGTCGGATTCGGGATCGATGCCCACCATCGCCGCCATCTCCAGCGATTTGGAGAGGCGCATGATCTTGATCATCAGGTCGGTGCCGATATTGCCCGAACCGATGATCGCCGCGCGAACCTTCTCCCTGTCTCCGGCCATGCGCCCTCCTAGGCGAAAGAGACATGCAAGGGCTCGAACCCCTGCACGTGAACGGTGAATTTGTCGCCCGCGGCAACATTCACCATGGGACCGAGGGCGCCGGAAAGCACGATGTCGCCTGCCTCCAGCGGACGGCCGACTTCGGCCATCTTCCGCGCGAGCCACAGGGCCGCGTTCAACGGATTGCCGAGGCAGGCGGCGCCCACGCCCACCGACACCTGCCGCTCGCCGAGACGCATTTCCATGCCGCCGAGATGCAGGTCGATTTCCGAAAGCTTCCGCCGGTCCTTGCCGAGTACGAATTTCGCACCGGATGCGTTGTCCGCCACCGTATCCGCCAGCGTGATCCGCCAGTCGGCGATGGCGCTGTCGACGATCTCCGCCGCCGCCACCGCATAGCCGATTGCCGCGGCGATCTCGCCGATGGAGGGGGTCGCGGATTTGAGCGGCTTGTCGAGGACGAAGGCGATTTCCGCCTCGACCTTCGGCTGCATCATATCCGCCACCGCCATAAATGCCGCGTCGCTCGCGTCGTCCACGTCGAACAGCATGCCGTAGTCGGGTTCGCTTACACCGAGTTGCGCCTGCACGGCGGGCGATGTGAGCCCGATCTTCCGGCCGACGATCCGCTCGCCTGCCGCGAGACGCCGCCGCGTATTGATGTCCTGGACGGCGTAGGCCGAGGCGACGTCGAAACCGGGGGAGGTTTCGGTAACCGGCGGTATGGGGGTCCGGTTACGCCGCGCCTCGGCCAGGGCGGCCGCTATCGCGCCCAGATCAAGCGGCATCGGCCGCTCCGAAGAAATCGGCCGTTACGCGATTGAACTCGTCGGCATGCTCCCATTGCGCCCAATGTCCGCATTGCGGCAGCACGAAGAGCCGTGCGCGCGGAATCTGCTTGAGCAGCGGAAACGCCATGTCGATCGGCATGACTTTGTCCTCGCGCCCCCAGATGATCATCGTCTCGTGCTTGAGGGAAGCGAGGCGCGGATCGGACCAAACGGGCTCCATCAGCGCCTTGGGATCGGGGCGCATCGGAGGCGTCTCGACGATATGAGGCTGGAGAGCCGTCTTCATACGGCCTTCGAGAAGCTCCTCCGTGATCTGCGTGGGATCGTAGACGAAGTCCTTGACGAAGCCGCGCAGGCGCTCGATCGAGGGTCCGGGGCCATCATAGAAGAACAGGAGCGTCTTGATTGCCTCGGTCGGAAACTGGCTGAACATCGGAATGCTGCCGCCCGGCCCCATGAGCACCATGCGAGCGACCTTTTCCGGCCGGTCCATCGCCAGGCGCAGCGTCACCATGCCACCCAGCGAATTGCCGACGAAATGCGCCTTCTCGATGCCGAGTTCGTCGAGGAGCTCGCCCATCTTGGTCGCATACCAGGCCGGCATGGCGCTGCCCTTCGGCTTGATGTCCGATTTGCCGAAGCCCGGCAGATCGGGAACGATCACGCGGAAGCTGCGCGAAAGCACCTCGATGTTCCGGTTGTAGTTCGACCAGCCGCTCGCGCCCGGGCCGCCGCCGTGAATGAGAACGAGCGCTGGGCCCGAGCCCGCCTCGTTGTAGTGAATCTTCACGCCGTTGACGGTAACGAACCGGCTCGTGCTTTCTTCGGTGACGCTCATATCCTCTCCTGTCGACAAAATTTCTGGATTCTTTTGAGTTTCTTGCGGCCGTCGCGGCCATTCAGTTGCAGCGCTTGTGGCCCCACATGCTCGTGACCTCATGATGGGTGACGCGCCAGACCTCATCGTGAACGGCGATGCCTGCGGTCCCGACTTCCACCTCGAAGCCCGAGGGGGTTGCCGCGTAGAAGGAGATCATCTGGTCGTTGCTGTGCTTGCCGAGCGTCATGGTCTGCTTCACGCCGCATTTCTCGACGCGGTCCATCGCGAAGCCGACATCGTCCATCGTCGCCATCTCCACCATGAAATGATGCAGCCGCTTGGGCGCGGGCATGGGCGCCAGCGCCAGCGTGTGGTGGCGTGGATTGCAGTGATAGAACTCGAGCGTCAGCGTGAAATCCGGCGCGATGGCGATGCCGATCGTGTCGGAAAGCCTGAAGCCGAGAAGCCGCGTGTAGAAGTCGCGCACCTCGTCCATCTTTTCCGACGCCAGCACGACATGTCCCGCGCCCTGCTCGCCGGTGAGGTAGCCCGACACGCCCGCGGGCGAGTTGAACGGCACGCTGGTGAGCGCCGTCGCCCCGACATAGATCTCGATCTGAAGCCCGGCGGGGTCGGTGAGCACGATGAGATCGCGCACTCCGCGTTCCGCCTTCAGATTGTCGGAGGCGGGCGCGTATTTGACGCCTTCCTTGTCCAGCTTCTCGCGCAGCGCCTGCATCCCCTCCCAGGTCTCAACCTCAAGACCGATGAAGGAAATGTCGTCCGCCTTTCCCTCGTCGATCTGGAGGCGGAACGCGCGGTCGTCCATCCGGTAGCGCGCCGACGCGCCGTTGCTTCGCCCCGGCATGAGCCCGAGAAAGCCCGTCATGTAATTGTCCCACGCCTTGAGGTCGCTCACCTCGAAACCGATATAGCCCAGCGATGCCACGCTCATGATGTTGCCTTCCCGTTTCCGTATTTCGCCGCAAGTCCCGTCCCCGCCGAGACGACGCCTATTCCTCTGACGCCGATGCCTGTCTCGCAGATGAGAACGCCGCCCGTCGCCGGAGCGCTGTCCCTGCGCGAGGCGAAGTAGACATAGGAGCCCGCATATTCCGAGGTCGCCGGTACTCGTCCGAGCGGCACGACCGGAGCTGCGACCTTCGGAAGATCGACGCTGCTGATGGCCGTTTCGGAGAGACCGAGTGCGGTTGGACCGCGCAGATCAGTGTCGATCGGACCGGGCGCGACGCCGTTCACGCGCACCACCGGCGCAAACTCGAAAGCAAGCTGGCGGATCAGCCCGACGACGGCATGCTTGGAGGCCGTGTAAAGCGCGCCGCCGCCCGCCGGATCGAAGCCGGCATTGGAGACAGTGTAGACGAGCGAACCGCCGGACCGGACAAGGGCCGGAAGCGCGGCTTTCGCGAGCAGCAGGTAGCCCTTCACATTGATGCCGAAGAGTTCGTCGAAGGCGCCGCCGATCTGCTCCTCCGCCATCTCGTCCAGCGTGACGCTGTAATCCCATATGCCGGCATTGCCGATCGCGCAGTCGAGCTTGCCGAAGCGTTCCACGGCGAGCGAAACGGCCGCCTTGTTGTCGTCGAGCGAACGCACATCGCCCGAATGTGTCGCAACCGCTTCGCCATACTCGTCCCGAAGCGCGGCAAGCCTTTCAGCCGAGCGGTCGAACGCGACCACCCGCGCGCCTTCCTCGACGAACCTGCCGACGATCGCGCGGCCAAGTCCGGACCCGCCCCCTGTAACGAGAGCGACCTCTCCCGATAAAACTCCCATGAGCCTCCCCGCTCGTTGGAATTCCGATGCCGCCTAGAACAGCGTGCTCATGTTGGTCGCGCGAATGAGCGTCTGGTCGAGATAGATTTCCCGCCCGCAAAGCTTCAGCGCGCCGTCGACACGCCTCAGCCTGTCCACCCGCCGGCCGACCCACATGCTCTCCTCGGTGTTGAGGCGGCTGCGGTAGAGCAGAAAGGCCACCTCCACGCCGATCTCGTTGCCTTCGACTTCCATGATCCGCACGTTGCTCACGATATGGCGCGTGCGTGACGGCGGATCTTCCGACCAGGACGAACCCGACTCCATCTTGGCAATCCGCATGGCAAGCGCTGCCTTGCCATCGTCGTAGAAGGACATGTCGCCGCGTTTCGTGAACTCGCGGTCGATATCCGATAGCGTCACCGTGCGCCGGATCGGCATCCAGTAGGTGCAATCCTCCGTCCAGAGGTCGAGCCAGGTCCGGTATGCGCGCCCGTCGATCATGGCGGCTTCCGCGTAGAGGAACTGTTCGATCTCGAACTGAAGCTCCATGCGTTGCTGAAAGGAAAGAGCGTCGGGACCGGCCGTTTCGGCCTGCTCTGTCTTTACCTGCGACATCACACCCTCCCCTGCGGGACCGGAGAACGGTTGGCCTTCAGGTCCGCCCAGTCGTCGGCCGTCATCCAGTCCATCCAGTTGCGGTAGAGCCAGCGCTGCGCATGTTCGCTGATCGCGGTTTCGACGCGCGCGGCGCCTGCGGCGTCGGTCATGACCTCGTCATGGCCGAGGCCCATCGCGAGGTGGTGGCGATAGCTCCGCGAGACCACGCCGCGCGAGGTACGCGTGCTCTGGCTCCAGTTTTCGCCATCGTCCTGCTCGAGCATGCCGGCCGGGCCGAAGAGATGCGCGTTGAAGGCGATCTGCTTCTTTCTTATCTCCTCGGGCAAACCCTTGGGCAGGAAGGTGAACCACCAGATTTCCGTTGCGAAAGGTCCGCGCGGCAGGCGCAGCGAAAGCTGCGTGCCGTTCGTCGAGACCCAGAGGTTCGGGAAGATGTTGGGATGGCCCATGCAGCGCACGCCGGTGGGGCCGAGCAGGTCCCGCGCGGCGCTGGGGCGCGGCGGTGCCACGGGCTTGTCCGGATTCTTGAGCATTCCCTCCGCCACGACGGCAAGCCGCTCCTCATCCGTCATAGCGTCGATTTCCGCCTGCCTTTCCTCGGGAATGACCGGGCCGCTGATTGCGTGCCCGTATTCTCCAAACATCACTATCTGGTTGTTCGGATGCAGGATTGCCGCGAGGTCCATGAAGCCCGCAATGCCTGCGGAAGCATGGCTGTATTGCACGTGATACCAGTCGAACAGATTATCGACGGCGATCTTCCAGTTGCAGTCGATGACGTTCTTCTGGACGCCGTCCACGGCTTCGACCGGGCCGTTGGCAACGAGGAGCCCCAGGCCGATGCGACCGACCTCACCGAGATAATCGTGAAGCGGCGGCGCGGCGGGATCGAGCGTCGCGAAGTAGAAGCCATGGAAGTGATCGACCTGCGCCGCCTTGGCGAGGCCCCATTGCGACTTGTCGAAGTCCTTGCGGTAGTAGGACGACAGGCCCGGCACACCGATCAGGTCGCCGTTCAGGTCGTAGTTCCAGCCGTGATAGGAGCAGACGAACGATTTGGCGTTGCCCTGTTCGGCGCGGCAAAGCGCGTTGCCACGATGACGGCAGGTATTGAGGAGCACCTGCACCTCGCCCTGCCTGTCGCGGACGACGATGACCTGGTCCTCGCCGATATAGTTGATGAAGTAGTCGCCTGGATTCGGGATATGGCTTTCGTGGCACATGAAGTTCCATGCGCGCGCGTAGATATTCTTCATCTCCAGGTCGTAAAGCGCCTGGTCGGCAAAGACCCGCCGGTCCAGCGTTCCACTCTGCGGATCGAAGCAGGACCTGATTTCGGACTTGTCTGGAACACTCCCCGGCTCTTGCACCAAATCCATGGAATTCTCCCTCCTCCTCATGTCCGCTCTTCGGCTCACGCCGGCGGCGGCTCGTTGCGGAAAGGATGCAGGAGGCAGGGCGGATACGCGTAACCACCCCGTCCATAAAAATTGATAATTCGTCCGGAAATGTGGAGCGTTCGGCGCTTATGCCAAGCGGGCAGGAACAGATACCGCGCGATTTCGTCTGATTTGGGAGAAGCCGGAGAGGTCCCTCCGTGGAGCGAACCAAACTGGCGCTCAACACGTTCCATCGTTCCCCACTCATCAAGAAGAGGAGCTTTCCATGCCCGCGAAGTCGAAATCCCAGCAGATGGCCGCGGGAGCGGCGCTTGCCGCCAAGCGCGGTGACAAGAAGAAGAGCGAACTCAAAGGCGCCTCGAAGTCCATGGCCGCGTCCATGAGCAAGAAGGAACTCGAGGAAATGGCTTCGACGAAGCGGAAGGGCAAGCCGCAGAAGAAGAGCAAGAAATAGCGGCCTGGCCATTCGCAGGGTTGGACGCCGATCAGCCGTACCGCACCAGTGGGGACTTGACCGGGACGAGGCACCGGTTTATTCATAAAAGATACCAACTGGTCGGTTTATATAAAAAATGGCGGAAAACCTCGAGAAAACAGACCTTCCAGCGGCAACGGCGGTCCATGATGGGCGGCTTGCCCGCGGCAGCCGTACGCGCCAGGCCCTGCTCGATGCCGCCTTTTTCGAGATTTACGAACAAGGGTTCCGCTCTGCCAGCTTGAACGAGATCATCCGGAAGGCCGGCTGCACCAAAGGTTCGCTCTACCATCATTTCCCCGACAAACACGCGCTCGGCCTTGCCGCCGTCGCGGAGCATATGGGCGCGCATATCGATCAGACATGGATCAAGCCGCTCGCCAGCACGGACGATCCGCTCACCTCGATCCGCCTCATCATCAAACGGTACGCCAATGAGGAATTGGGCATCGCCCCGCTGCGCGGCTGTCCGTTCCAGAACCTTTCGCAGGAAATGTCGGGGATCGACAAGGACTTCCAGTCCTATTTCACGGAACTGTTCAACCGGTGGCGCGGCTCAATCGCAGCCGCCCTCGTGAGGGGGCAGGCAAAGGGCACGGTACGCAAGGATATCGACCCCGAATGCGTCGCGACACTCGTTGTCGCGAGCCATCAGGGCGTCACAAGCATGATCAAGGCGACGCAGGACAGAAATGTCGGGCTGTCGGCCGCTACAGCATTCTTCGATTACCTGGAAAGCCTGCGGCCATAGTGTCCGCAGGGCGTTGGGAGTGAGGCTCATGAACAATTGGGTGGTGGCTTACGGCAGGCTTGTTGTGAAGCTTCGCTGGTTCGTGGTTCTGGCGGCTATCGCAGGCGCGCTGTTTCTCGCCAGCGGCGGGCGCTTCATTGAATTCTCCAACGACTACCGGTACTTCTTCACCGAACAGAATCCGAACCTCCAGGCCTTCGAGCGGCTGGAGCGAACCTATACCAGTCCCGACACGCTGCTCTGGGTGCTTCGTCCGAACGAGGGCAAGATCACCACGCCTGAACGCCTTGCCATCGTGAAGGAGATCACCGAGCGCGCCTGGCAGACGCCCTTTTCGATCCGCGTCGACAGCCTCACGAACTACCAGCATACCCGCGCAGAGAACGACGACCTGACGGTGCGCGACCTTGTCGAGAGCCCGCAAGCCCTCACACAGGCGCAGGCCGATGCGGTGGGCGCCATCGCACTCGGGGAACCCGTCATCGCAAACCGTCTCATTTCGGACGACGAAACGACGACGGCGATCGTCGCGACGCTGAAGATGCCGCGCGACGACCAGGTTGCGACGTCCGGCGTCATGACCTATGCACGCGAACTGCTCGCCGACATGCGGGCGAAGCATCCCGAAATCCGCTTTGAACTGACCGGCTCCGTCGCCTTGTCCAGTTCCTTTTCGGAAGCGGCTCAAAGGGATCTGAAAACGCTGACGCCGGCCATGTATCTGGTGCTGGCGCTGACCGTCTATTTCCTCACCCGTTCGATCCCGGGCACCATCGCCACCATCATGGTGGTCACGCTGTCTGCGGCGGCGGCCATGGGGCTCGTCATGGGCTGGTTCGGCGTCAAGCTCACGCCGCCCTCCTCCGGCGCGCCGACCATCATTCTCACCATTGCCGTGGCCGACTCGATCCACATTCTCGTGACAATGCTTGTCGAGATGCGGCGAGGCCGGGAAAAGTTCGACGCCATCGTGGAAAGCCTGCGCGTCAACTGGGGGCCTGTCTTCCTGACCAGCGTGACGACGGCGATAGGCTTTGCGAGCCTCAATTTCTCGGATGCCCCGCCCTTCCGCGATCTCGGCAACACGGCAGCGGCCGGTGCGGTGATCGCCTGGGTCCTGTCGGTAACGCTGCTGCCGGCAATCGCCGCCATCCTGCCGATGAAGGCACAGGGTACACTGACACGGCAAAGCGAGTTCATGGAGCGCTTCGCCGAATTCGTGATCGGCAATCGCCGCATGCTGCTGGTCGCCACGGCCGTCGTCATCGTCGGATTCACGACGCTGCTGCCGCGCTTCACGTTCAATGACCGCTTCGTGACCTATTTCGACGACAGGATGGAGTTCCGGGTCGCTTCCGACTGGGCGGCAGATCACCTCACCGGTATCTACCAGATCAGTTATTCGCTTTCCTCCGGCGAAACCGGTGGCGTTTCCAATCCGGAATACGTGGCGAAGCTCGAAGAATTTGCGAACTGGTTCCGGGAGCAACCGGAGGTCGTTCATGTCTCGACCTTCTCCGACGTCATGAAGCGCATCAACAAGAGCATGCATGGCGACGACGAGAGCTACTACCGCGTGCCGGACGACCGGCAAATGGCGGCGCAGTTCCTGCTCCTCTACGAGATGTCGCTTCCTTACGGGCTCGACCTCAACGACCAGATCAACGTGGACAAATCGTCCACCAAACTCACGCTGACGCTGACCGATGTATCGACCGCCCAGATGCAGGACCTCATCAACCGGGCCGATGCGTGGCTCAGGAAAAACGCACCGGAACATATGTATTCCTATCCGGCCGGGCAGTCCGTCATGTTTGCGTTCATCGGGCGCAATAATTTCAACTCCATGACGACCGGAACGGCGATCGCGCTCATTCTGATTTCGGCTTGCCTGATGCTGGCTCTCCGTAATCTCAAGCTTGGACTGATAAGCCTCGTCCCGAACCTGACGCCGCCGCTCGTGTCGTTTGGCATCCTCGCCCTGTTCACGGCTGAAGTCGGCTTCTGGTCCACCTTCGTGATCGCGACAGCGCTCGGTCTCATCGTCGATGCAACAGTGCACTTTCTCTCCAAGTACCGCAGAGCGAGCATCGAACAGGGCAAATCGCCGGAAGACAGCGTGCGTTACGCCTTCTCGACGGTCGGCACCGCGCTTTGGGTATCGACCTTCGTTCTGGTCGTCGGCTTCGCCATTCTGGCCTTGTCACCGTTCAAGGTGAACGCGATGCTGGGCATCATGGTGGCGCTGACCGTCGCCGTGGCGCTCGTTATCGACTTCCTTCTTCTGCCGTCGTTGCTCATCACGGTCGACCGCCGCAAGAATGCGGTCGCGCCGGCGGATGCGGCGGCAACGTCTCCGGCGGAATAGACCGGGCCACGCCAATAGGACAAAATCTCTCTACCGGAGAGCAGGGATAAACTGGAGGATCAAATGCGTATACAAGACCTACCTCGTGGCCGCGTCGTGGCGGCCGTCGCTCTCGCCGCACTGATGCTGGCGCCCGCCACCGTTCGCGCGGCCGGCAGCGTGTCCCTGCCCGACGATCCCGCCGCCAGGGGGCTTGCGATCGCCGAAGCGACCGATCGCAGCAATCAAGGCTTCGGCGACACCAAGGCCTCGATGAAGATGATCCTCGAGAATGCCTACGGTGAGACAAGCGAGCGCGAATTGCGTTCCATGACGCTCGAGAATTCGAATGCCGAGGAAGGCGACTGGACGCTGAACGTCTTCGACAAGCCGCGCGATGTGGACGGCACGGCGCTGCTCACCTATGCGAAAATTCTCGAGCCGGACGATCAGTGGATGTACCTGCCGGCCGTCAAACGCGTGAAGCGCATTTCCTCGGTCAACAAATCCGGCCCCTTCATGGGCAGCGAATTTGCATTCGAGGACTTCTCGTCCACCGAAGTCGGCAAGTACAGCTACAAATGGCTGAGAGACGAGGCCTGTCCTGCGCCTGTGGCCGACCGCACCTGTCATGTGACCGAACGCTACCCCGAATACGAGCATTCGGGATATACGCGCCAGACCGTATGGACAGACACGACCGACTATCAACCGCGCCGGATCGAGTACTTCGACCGCAAGGATCAACTTCTGAAGACCCTTACATTCGACGATTACCGTCTCTATAAGGACAAGTTCTGGCGCGCACATGATCTCTTCATGGAGAACGTCGTCACGGGGAAATCGACCCGGCTGACCTGGGAACAATACAGCTTCGGCAACGGGTTGACGCAGAACGACTTCAGCACCAACGCGCTCAAGCGCGCCCGCTGAGCGAAAATGAGGCTTGAACGCCACGATCCAAAGTACCTGTCTGGCACTGCGGATCGTGGCGACCGAGGGTGGGGGATCGAATGAAATTCGGAGTTATCGGCGCGACAACGGCGCTGGCGATTGCAATGACCGCAACGGCAGCCTATGCCGACGAAATCCGTGTGACCGGCTATGTGGAACCGGAGTTGCAGCTCTTCACCCAAAGCGCCAGCGGCAACGAACAGCGCCGATGGAACACCTCTGCCGCGGCCGAAGTGACGTTCGAAAGTTTCTGGGACAATTCGAACCAGTGGATCGTCGTGAAGCCCTTCGCGCGATGGGACCTGCGCGATGGAAACCGCTCTCATGTCGACATGCGCGAGGCAAAATATGCCCGCGTCATCGACAATTGGGAATTCCACGTCGGCATGGACAAGATCTTCTGGGGCGTGACCGAAGCGGTCCATCTCGTCGACATCGTCAACCAGACGGACCTCGTGGAAAGCATCGACGGCGAAGAAAAACTAGGCCAGCCGATGGCAATGGTCTCTTCCACATGGGAGATCGGCACCTTCACAGGCTATTTGCTGCCCTACTTCCGCGAACGCACCTTTCCGAGCCTGTCCGGCCGGCCGGCCTTCGACATTCCCGTCGATGAAACGCAGACGAAATACGAGAGCGGCGCGAAGCAGCAGCATCTCGACTTTGCCCTGCGCTACAGCAACACGTTCGACATCTGGGATGTGGGGGTAAGCTATTTTCGGGGTACGAACCGAAATCCCGTGATGGTTCCGGGCCTCGATTCCGGCGGGCGGCTGGTCCTCATCCCCTACTACGTGCAGACCGACCGCGTCAGCACGGATATCCAGGCAACGTCCGGCGCATGGCTCTACAAGTTCGAAGGCTTCTGGCAGGACCAGCTCGACGAGCAGAACCTGCAGGCAACCGGCGGCATCGAATACACATTGTATGGAATCTTCGACACGCCATCCGATGCCGGTCTCGTCGCGGAATATGTCTGGGACGACCGCGGCGCGAACAACCAGAACCCGTTCGCAAACGACCTCTTCCTGGCGCTGCGCTGGACACCCAACGACGAGGCCTCCACAGCCGTTCTCGCCGGCACGACAGTCGATCTCGACACGCAGGCCTTCGGATTTTCCGTGGAGGCGGAACGGCGCTTCGGCGAGGATTACTTCGTCAGCCTCGAAGCACGCTTCTTCGGCAACGTACCGCGCTCGGACCCGGTCTTCTCCTACAGCGACGACGACTTCATCCAGCTTCGCATCGCGCGGTATTTCTGAAACCAGGCCGGGAAATCGGGTCGGGAAACGCGCACCCTAATTTTGGGAGCGTGACGCTGCCCCGAACTCGATGACGTTTTCATGACATTTCGATGACAGTCGGGGGTACTTATCCCCGTACATAAGCCAATTCCGTCATGCGGCAACGAGCGAATATTCCTCGAAGTCCGGATGGCGCATCTGCCACCAGTATCGCGCGGTGAAGCTCGACCAGTTGTTGGTGACCTTGCCGTCCGCTGTCTTGTACCAGCTTGAGCAGCCCGCCGCCCAGACCGTCTTCTGCATGTCCTGCTGCAGTTCACGGTTGAAGCTCTCCATCGCCTCCTTGCGGACATCGAGGTAGCGCAGCTTGCTGTTGCGAAGTGCCGCGACGCATTGCGCGATGTAGTTCGCCTGGCACTCGATCATGAAGATGATCGAGTTGTGTCCGAGGTTTGTGTTGGGTCCATAGAGCATGAAGAAATTAGGAAAGCCCGCCACCGCGACACCGCGATGCGCCTCGGCGCCGCGCGCCCAGACATCGTTCAGGTCCAGGTTGTTGCGGCCGGTAATCTTCATCGGCGCCAGAAAGTCTGTCGATTCAAATCCCGTCGCGTGGATGATGACGTCCACGGGATGGGAAACGCCATCTTCCGTCAAGATGGCATCCGCGGTGATCTTTGCAATGTGACTCGTCTCGACCTCGACATTGTCGCGCGCGAGTGTGGGATACCAGTCGTTCGTGAGCAGGATGCGCTTGCAGCCGGCGGGATAATCGGGCGTCAGCTTCTTGCGGAGCTCGGGATCCTCGATGTGGGTCTCCATCTCCTTCAACGCCGCCCTTTCGAAGAGCTTGCCGAAGAAACTGCCCTGCACGAAAGCCAGGTAGTTGCGTTCGAGCATCATCCAGGTCCACCAGCGCTGCAGTCGCGCAAGCGCGGGGATGGCGCGGTGGAGCTTCTTCTCGAAATCCGTGAAGGGACGATCCGGTTTCGGCACGCACCAGTTCGGTGTGCGCTGGAAGATGGTGAGCTTGCTGGCCCTGGGCGCGATTTCGGGCACGAACTGGATCGCGCTGGCGCCGTTGCCGATCACGCCGACGCGCTTGCCCGCGAGATCGACGTCGTGGTCCCAGCGCGCTGAATGAAAGGCGGCGCCCTTGAAGTCGTCGAGACCTTCGATTTTTGGATAGGCCGGACGGTTGAGCTGGCCGACGCCCGAAATCAGGACGTTCGCCGTGAACGCCTCACCGGCCGCGCTGCGTATGTGCCAGAGGCCCTCGGCCTCGTCGAAACGCGCTTCCACGATCTCGGTATTGAAATGGATATGCGGCAGGAGACGGTACTTGCGGGCAACCGTCTCGAAATACTCGACGATTTCCGGCTGGGGAGCGAACTTGCGGCTCCAGTCCGGCTTCGGTTCGAAGGAATAGGAATAGAGCATCGAGGGCACGTCGCAGCCCGACCCTGGATAGGTGTTGTCGCGCCAGGTACCGCCGACGCTGCCCGCCTTTTCGAAGATCGTGAAGGTTTCGACACCCGCGTTGCGGAGTTTGATGGCCATGCAGAGGCCCGCCGCGCCCGCGCCCAGAATGGCGACGCTCAAGGGGCGCGTCTTCACATCCGTTCCCTCGACAAGCGACCTGATGGACTCTCCCACCGACCTTCTCCCTGACTCAATTCGTTATCCGTCCCGCCCCATTTAATGCAAAGGCGGCAGTCCGGCAAACGGGACAAGTCAGAAAAGAAAAAGCCCCGCCGCGTCCCGGTGGAGACGCTGCGGGGCTCTTCCGAGCCGCTTCCGAAGGATCAGAAGCGGTAACCGACACCGAAGCCGACGACCCAGGGGTCGAGGTCGACATCGGCGGTGATGGCGCCACCGTTGATGGACACGTCGGTGGAGAGGAAGATCTTTTTCACGTCGACGTTCAGGTACCAGTTGTCCGCGACCGCGTAATCGACACCGGCCTGCAGGGCGAAGCCGAAGGCGTTGTCGTAGTCGATGCTGGTGACGGCACCGCCCGGCGCGTCTTCATTGTAGAAGATCGTGTAGTTCACACCCGCGCCGACATAGGGGCTCAAGCGCTCCTTGGGCATGGGGTGGTACTGCAGCGTAAGTGTCGGCGGCAGAAGGCTTACTTCGCCGAGGCTGAGGCCCGAGCTGTGCGTGACATCGTGCTTGGTGGTCGCCGCGATGAGCTCAAGGGCGATGTTGTCGGTCAGGAAATAGCTGAAGTCGATTTCCGGCACCCACTCGTTCGACACGTCGACGTCGCCGCCGAGGACGGTAACGGTGGCGGACTCATCCGGGATCACACCGATGGCGCGCGCGCGGACCATGAAGTCGCCCGCGGACTTGCCCTGAAATTCTGCCTGTGCAGGCGCGGCAGCCATGCCCGCCATCATCACCCCCAGCGCGACAGCAGCGACGCCCGCGCCCATTTTCCGTTCGGTCTTCATTTGCGTTCTCCAGTTCGCTGCGCCGGCCCCAGCGGCTCCGCGCAAAGCACTGAGACAAGACTGCGCCCAATAACCACAAAACTTCACCGGTCATTTGGTCGCAGCGGCTGCGCGGAATGTCGCAGCCGCCACAAGGGCTTAAGCCCCAGCGCCGCCGTCAAGTATGTGCATATAGGTGCGTACCTGCTGCACGAAATGGACGGCCTGCCCGCCCCGCGCGGGGCCGTGCTTGAGACCTTCCGCATACGCCGCATTGCTCAAAAGCGGCAGAACACGGCGGATATCCGTCCAACTGTCGCGGTCGCGGCCGAGGCGCGCGGCAAGCGCACGCGCATCGTAGACATGACCGAGGCCCATGTTCCAGGCGGCGAGCGCGAACCAGGTGCGATCCGGCTCCTCGACGCTGACGGGAATTCTGCTTTTCAGATCAGCGAGATAGCGCGCGGCGGCGTCGATGCTCTCAATGGGATCGAGACGGTTCGAGACACCGAGCTCGCGCGCCGTCTGCTCGGTCAGCATCATGAAACCGCGCACGCCGGTGGGGCTTCTCGCCTCCGGATCCCAATGCGACTCCTGATAGGCGACAGCCGCAAGTAGTTGCCACGAAAGGCCATTTTGCCGCGCGGCGCGACGGATGGCCTTTTCATAGTCTGGCAGGCGTTCGTCGATCGCACGCTTGAAGGCGCGGATGTCGACATAGTCGAAGAGCGGCAGGAAACCGAAGAAGCGCCGCTCCAGCGCGGCAAGGGCCCCCGATTTCTTCGTGCCCGCGAACCAGAGGCGAAGGGGCTCCTTGAGGTCTTCGGAGCCCGGTGCCAGAAACCAGCCGAGCGGCATTTCTCCTGTTAGATCAAAGGCTTCGGCGAGTTCAGGGTGGTAGGGATTGATCACCCGCAAGAGGAGCCCGTCCGTCGCCGCGCAGTCGTAACCGCCCGCCGCGACGCGAGCGAGCAAATCCTCCGTAGGCTGATTTTCGAGACGGAGCGTGACATCCTCCACCCCCTCGAGGGCGGCGGCGAGCGCCTCGGCGGCGGGCGTGCCGGCCGAGGCCACGACGGACAAGCCCTTGAGATCGTTCACTTTTCTCGGACGCGGCAGATCGCGGCGGCAGGCGAGGCGCTGCTTCACCGTCTCGTATTCCGCGCCGACGGCGAAGGCTTGCCTGCGGGCGGGCGTGACGGCGAGGGCGGCGGCGGCGACATGGCCCTTGCGCGCCGCGAGCGCCTTCATAAGTCCTTGTTCCGTCTCGTAAATCCGGAACTCGACCTCAACCCCGAGCGACTTTCCGAGACGCGTCATCATCTCGTATTCGAAGCCGGTTCGCCCCTCCACACCCTCATAGAGAGCGGTCGGCGCCTCGCGCGTCAGCACCACGAGCTTCCCGGATTCCTTAATGTTCTCAATGCCTTGGGGAACAGGCGGCACATAGACATAGAGGTAGAGGAACTGGTTCGCGCCGAAAAGCGCGAGCAGCACGGGCACGATCCAGGGAACACGGCTGCGGCGCCAATGCGGCGTGAGACGCGCCGCCGCCAGCGCCGTGAGGCGCGCCACCCAAGCCGTTGATATGGCCCGAAAATTTCGCAAACAGCCCGCCACACATGACCGCACAGGCAGGGAGATTAGCACAGGATCACACGGATCGCCGCCGGCGCGCTTATCCCCGCAGGCGGGGACAAGGCCAGGCGACTGTCATCGAAATGTCATCCGACTGTCACAAAGCGCGTTTCATTTAGTTTGTGTACGGATTATATGCGGATATCCCCGCTCACCGGAGGGCGCCGGCGGGAACCGGAAAAGCGGGGACTTGTCCCCGCCGGGGACAAGCACCTGGCCACTGTCATCGGAATGTCACGCAACTGTCACAATGGCGAATGCGCATTCCACCACGGATGGAGGCGGCGGGGATAATCCGCCCTGCCTTCGCCCGCCCTGCCCTCGCGCAGGCGAGCGGCGGAAAATAATCCCCGTGGCTTTCGAGCACTCCGGAGAGGCGCAGAGAAAACTTGTTGAGAATTCGCCGCGGAAGCGAGCGACGGGTCCGAATACGGAAGGACCGCATTGCGCCAAAAGCAATCTTTCGCCCTTGGCGGTCGAAGTCTATTCTCTTCCCAGGACAATGGATGGAAGCCATGAGCGACGCAGTCGGACCCGGCGATCTTGTTCTTTGCGTCAATGCCGCCCCGAACCATGTGACGGGCATGCCGGTGCCTCTACAGGCCGGAGAGACCTACCGCGTTCTCGCCGTCATGGAATTTGCCTGCCCATGCGGGCGTTCCGATGCGCTGCTGGATGTCGGCGTCGATTTCGCGTGGTGCCAGACCCGCTTCCGTCTCCTGCCCAAACCCAAGATGGAGAGCAAACCCCGGCGCGTTTCGGCACCCAAGGAGAACGAGAGGGTTCGCTGAACAGCCGGCGAAGGTCTCACCGAACGGCCCAGATGCGCAATGAGCGGACGGCCGGAATGGAACGGGCCGGCTTTAGCTGCAATAGCCTTCGTCAATTCCCGAGACCGGCGGCTCAACGCAAAGTCGCTTGAGACCGGCGAGATGTTTTGCATCGACATGACCCATCCTGTCGAGATGCGGCCTTCGCGGTGGCGGCGGGCATTGCGCCCGACATCGCGGAAGGCGCGCGGGCGAGCGTCGAGGCGCATCTCGACCTGCTCTCGCCGGAGGAGGACGAGCGCGTGCTGCGCGAGGCGGGGTTTTCCGGCGTGACGATGTTTTATGCGGCGTTCACCTGGCGCGGCTGGGTGAGGTATGCGTGAGGGGGAGAGAGTGGCGGAAAAAGGTTTAGGCACGCAGAGGCGCAGAGACGCGGAGAAGGTTTGTTGGCGCGTCGCGGCGGGGGGAGAACTTGATCCGTATACGGCGGAACTTCAGTGCGCCGGGTGCGGACAAAGACCCTGCATGTTGGCGCTGACCTTGGCGACACGTAACTATTCAGCGAGCCAATCATTCAGCATCTCGATGCGGACAGCGAAATCACGTCCTTCATCCGGCCCACCCTTATGAATGATTCCTGTGACCTTATCATCGCAATTGAGGAGAGGGCCTCCAGACATGCCTTGCGACAGCTTCTGCGTCACTTCGACTAGCTTGACCCCACCCTTGACCGGGAGCGAACTCACCGCCCCATCTCGCACGTTGAGTGCGTCGCCGGGGCCAAAGTCTGGATAACCCAATGCGACTAAAGTGTCAGCGACTGCAATAGGGCGGGTTGAGCGCTCGAGTTCAAAATACTCGGTGGTCGGTATAGCGTGCTTAAGAATTGCTAGATCGCGAGCCGCATCGCGCTTGAGCACTGTCGCCACGAACCTGTTGGCAGGTTTGCTTGGGTGGTAGACTTCGACTGCCTCCGCTCCTTCGACGCAATGGGCAGCGGTCACCAAGCCGACATCCTTGAGAAAGAAGGCGCTGCCTTGAGCCATATCACCCTCGAAATGCTCCACAACCCATACGGCCCGGTCGCGGATTTCGGCCGCAGTCGGCGCCACCTCAATCTTGCGTTCCGGGAAGCTGTTGGAGAATCGGACTGCGACGGCTCGAAACACGGGATCCGATTGACCGCGGATATGCCGAAGCCAAGAAATTTTCCCTTCGATATAATTGCCAAGGTCAGATGTGCCGCTGTATTCGGTCTCGAATTTTTTCTGTGCACCTGCTTTTCCCAATGTCTCCACTGAATGGAGCGTCGCCCGAATATTCCGGACATACCGACGATCCACATTGAGTAGCTCGTTGACTTTGAGTCCCGTAACCATCCGCCGAGAATGCCGATCGGCGTAGTGCACTTTGTCAGGATTTATTGTGAATCCATTGGTGGTAACTATAACGCGCAGTGCCGGGACAAGGACATCCGGTGCGCAATGCCCCGGCGATGGCACCGATCCTTGAAAAAGCGCCGCCATAGACTGGTAGCTTGAAAAAGTTATGTCGTCGGCGTAGCGGGTATAAATACAGCGCACTCCCTTTGCAAAGGCAAGTAGCTGCTTATCCAAGCGAAAACAGATCATGTTGGAAAGAACAGGACTGGTCGGCGCGCCTTGGGGCAGGTGAGCGTTGCTACAACATATTCTTGCAACGATGCTCGACGCACCGCTATCTATACCAAGAGATTCAAGAACGCCAACTACCCGTTTTTCAGTGATCGATGGGAAGAAGTCCTTCAGATCGATGTTAAGTACAGAGCGCTTCCGCAGGTGCGCGCGCGCGTTGGTCTTCACTGACTTCCCGGCAACAAAACCGTGGACAGGATTTCGTACTCGATAGAGTTGATCGAGGAGCAGAGCAATCTTCCGTTGCAGATATTTGAGACGCTTGTCCGGTGCGCTGATAGTCCTCGTCTTGCCTTTCCCTTTGGCGATCTCGAACTGGTGATACATGTGCTCTCGAAACCACCAAATTTTTTTCAGCTCCTCCGCTGACATTCCGAGATAGGTAAGGAGGGCGTCCTCACTCCCCAGCTCAGGAGGGATCGGGAGATAGACAGTGGTGGGTCCAAACGGGTTCGATGGCACGAGGCCTCCCCTCCAATCACGCCAGCGCATCGAAACGTACCGGCGCGCATGACATATCCAGACATTAGCTCTTACGCCGCAGTTGCTACAGCGCGTATGCGAGGGGAGACCTCGAAGAAAAAGTCTATCAACTCACCGCTGCGTTATCCAGCACACTTATGTAGCTCTACCGTACCTTCGGCATACGGATGGTATTGTATGAAGCGGCTTTCTCGTTCGAATAGGTAAACGGAGCAGCGATAAAAATACACCTAGTACCACAATGCCGAATGATGGCTTCGGGTTGGAAGCGGATTGTGTCGACGCGGGTGGGATTCGTTTGCTGCGACCTGGATTGGATCGCGGGAATTCCTGCTTTCTCCCTGCGCTGCTACGCAGCTTCGGGAGACAGGTCGCCGGGATGAGACCTTGTTTTTTTGAGCGGCGCGAGGGGTGCGGGCGCCCCCGCCCCCGCCCCAAACGGCTTGCAGCCGTTTGACTGCCCTTCGCTGTGCTCCGGGCGTTCGACACTCGAAAAGGTCCCCCGGACCTTTTCGCTCGCTTGCGCGAGACGTTCCTCACCCCCGAGGGGAGGGTGGGAGACATATGCGCTCCGGGCGTTCGACACTCGAAAAGGTCCCCCGGACCTTTTCGCTCGCTTGCGCGAGACGTTCCTCACCCCCGTGGGGAGGGTGGGGAAAATATGTGCTTTCGGCGTTCAGTATACGGAAGACACCGGCTTTCGCCGGTGCAGGCGTGGATGGCCCGCATGACGCCACTGCTGTCCGGTTTAATTTTCAATCCCGAATTTAACCGTCATGACCCGGCC
>NZ_BTVP01000020.1:0-62873 GCF_045863935.1 Parvibaculum sp.
CAAATGGTCACGAGACTCTACTTCCGACTGGATGAAACTTGGGGCGCAGGTCACACCGAGTGGGTAGGCGACGATACCGCTCGAGTTGAGGTTAGGGATGAGGCTATACAAGCTCTATTTCGGCTGGTCGAGGAATCCGAGAAAGCAGAAGCCGACGCCAATTTAGCTGCTCTATGTCCTATCGAAGACGTGCAAGTAGGGCGGACCATAGACGCTAGGGTTGGGCCACCTCGTTTGGCGCTTGGTATTTTGGCAGAGGACTGGGCGCGGTTCCTGCTGGCTCCCCAGGCGAGGACACGCGAGCCGGTTTCCTATTTTATTAAAGAAGATCGTACCTACAGCGGAATGGATGCGCCGGGGGAAAAACTCCGTCAATACCGCACCATGTTGATGATTGTCTCGTTGCTAGAGCAGGCGGCCCTATTTCTTGACCAACAAAGACAGGTTCTCATTTATTTTAAAACACAGAAGATCGAAGTGCCTGTCCTCTACACAGAAGATGACCTTCCGCTAGCAGATAGCGATTCTGTGGGCGTTCTAGACAAGGCTTTGCACGGGGACGTACACGCAGAACAACGGCTTGCGATATTGGATAGTGCGATCACGGACTTGGTATTGTCTCAGGTTGCCGAAAGTCGCTTCACCTACCTTGTGCGGAACGTTGGAGAGCTCGCTCAAAGAGTCAATGACGGATACCGTCTGTTCGCCTCTAACTTTTCATACGATAAAATTCGTGGGGAAGTAGAGGCCGCACAGTCCGAGTTTATCTCACGGATCCATAAGACGTTTGTGGATATCCAAGGCCAACTGCTGGGTCTCCCAGTTGCGACCGTTGTGGTGGCAACACAGCTGAAGCCCGTGGAGGGTTGGGGGGCTGCTGCTTGGGGCAACATTGCAGTGCTTGCCGGAGCTTGGTTGTTTGCCCTTTTGTTATTTGGCTCGTGCGTGAATCAGTGGTTCACGTTGAGCGCAATTAGCGCTGATGTGAGCCGGCAAAACACAAAGTTGACGACAAGTTTTGCTGAGATCAGCGGACAGTTTGCAGATGTGTTTGGAAGCCTTTCAACCAGAATATGTTGGCACCGATTTGCATTGGGTGTGATTGCAGCTTTTGCAGTCGGTGGCGCCATTTTTGCCACTGTAGCCTTTCACCAACTCACAGACTTGGAGCCTAAGCCAGCATCCAGCGTCGAACGGGGCCAGTATGGTCCGGCAACTGGCAGTGGGGCGGTAGTTGAGGGAGACCAAATTCGAGAGCCGAACGAAGGTGGCGACACGATCGAGTTCCGGGACGATGCTAAGCCGGAATGGAATCCTGCGAGTGAACCTGCTAGTCCCAACTCCAATTGATCTTCATAATGCCCTTCATTACGCTAGCGGTATGAGCGAGCTTGAGACACCCGAAAAAACCACCGGCAAGCGCGGCGACACGCGTCTGCGCCTGATGCAGGCGGCCGAGCGGCTGTTCGGCGAGCGCGGGCTCCATGCCGTCACGCTGAAGGAGATCAACGCCGCCGCTGGCCAGCGCAACGAGTCCGCGCTGCATTATCACTTCGGTTCCAAGACCGGCCTTGTCGATGCGATCCTGAACGCCCGCGTCGGCGCCGTGGACCGCGTGCGCGCTGCCCGCGTCGAGGCGCTGATCGCGAGCGGCAACGCGCAGGATCTCAAGGCGGTTATCCGCGTGACCTTCGGGCCCTTGACCGAACTCCTCGACACGGAGGAGGGCGTGCGCTTCGTCCGCTTCGCCGCCCAGGTGCTCAACGATCCCGATTTCGACCTGCCGGCCGTCGCGCTGAAAAGCGGCTTCAAGGGCATCTCCCGCGCCAACGCGCTCATCGTCGCGGCGCTGGGCGATCTCGTGCCCGAGGTCGCCGTGCAGCGCCAGCGCCTCATGGTCGAGATGGTGCTGACCTCGCTCGCGCTCTGGACGCGCCGTCCCGACGCGATGACGAACGAGCCCGCGCGCCGCTTCTTCGTCGAAAGCCTGTTTGACGCGGTCGCGGGCGCGCTGACAGCCCCGGTCTCGCCCGAAACCCTCGCCGCGCTCCGGGTGGTCTCGAAGGGCTGAGCTCCACCACAATTTTGTCATTGCCGGGCCGGACGTAGTCCGTGACCCGGCAATCCAGTAGCCGCGAAGCGGCGTCTCTCTTCGCAAAAATATCTGTTCCAGAGCTTGGCTCTGGATGCCCGGGTCAAGCCCGGGCATGACGGGTTTATTTTGAAGGCCTCTGCGTGCCTTATTCTTCCTTCACCTTCCCCTTCAGCACCGGCGCCCATGCCTCATAAACCGGCATGCCGCCCGGATCGTCGTACCAGTCGGCCTTCTCGCCCCAGAAGGCATGCGCCAGCGGCTTCGCGCCCACGGGCGTGTCGAGAATGCCGAGCCGGATGCGGATGACGCCGGGCGTGTCGTCCGCCTCCTTGTAGATCGGCGAGCCGCAATTCGGACAGAAGCAGCGATATTTGCCGGGGCTCGATTCGTAGCGTTTTATCGTCTCCTCGCCGGAGAGAAAGCGAACATTCACTCTCTGCACGGAGGAATTCGCCGTAAAGGCCGTGCCGCTCGCCTTCCGGCAACTCGTGCAGTGGCAGAAGCCGAAAGGCCCGAGCTTCCCCTCGATCTCGAAGCGGACGTTCCCGCACAGGCAGGAACCGCGATGCACGTCGCCGCTCGTCATTGCCGAAATCCTTTCTTCCCACCCTCCCCTCGGGGAGGGTCAAACCGCCGCAGGTGGTTTGGGGCGGGGGGAGGGGAACGCCTACGCCCCCAGAAACCCGTTCACCAGGCCGAGGAACTCGTCCAGCTTGTCATGCTGCACCCAGTGCCCCGCGCCTTCCACGGCAACGACTTCCGCATTGCGGAAATGCTTCGCCCGCCCGTCTTCCAACGGATCGCTCGCCCAGCTTTCCGTGCCGCGAATGAGCAGCGTCGGGCAGGTGATGCGGCTCCACAGTTCCGCCGTCACCTTCTCGTCGAAGCCAGCGGGCGAAAAGGCGCGCACGTAATTGTCGAACTTCCAACTGTAAGTGCCGTCCTCGTTCTGGCTCACGCCATGCACGGTCAGGTGCCGCGCGCGCTCGGGCGAGAGGTGCGGGTTCTCCTCCTGCATGCGCTTGTAGGCTTCCTCGATGCTCTCGTAGCGGCGCGGCTGGCGCGAGGAGAGGCGGCGCACTTCGTCGATCCAGTTGCGGATGCGCTGGTCGTTGCTCACGGCCTTGCGGTCGGCGAGCATCTTGGGCGAGGGCCCGAGCCCCTCGATGACGATGAGCTTCTTGACGTTTTCGGGATAAAGCCCCGCATAGCGCAGCGCGATCGCGCCGCCCATCGAATGCGCCACGATGGTCAGCGGCGCCAGCCCCTTCTGGTGGATGAGCTGCGCAATGTCATAGACATAATCGTTCATCTCGTAGGCGCTGCCCACCATCCACTGGCTGTCGCCATGGCCGCGCAGGTCCGGCGCGATGATGTGATAGCGGTCGCGCAGCGCCTCCGCCGTCCAGTCCCAGTTGCGGCAATGGTCGCGCCCGCCATGGATCATCAGCATCGGCGGCGCACTCTCGTTGCCCCAGTCCACATAGTGGAGGCGGAGCCTCTGCGAGAAATAGATATGCGAGGCCGGGCCGATCTGCGAGCTGGCGCTGTCTGTCATATATAAAGTGTCCTTCCTGGTATCGTCGCTTGGCGCGAGATTACCGTGAACCGCCCCGCCCGCCAAACGCCCCGGTTTCAGCCTCTCAACCCACCCTCCCTTTGGGGAGGGTCGAAAAATTCGGAGAATTTTTCGGGGCGGGGGGTGTCAGAGGAGCCGTGCTGAAATCAATCCGTACACAAACGAAAACGCCCTCCAACTGGGAGGGCGCTCGTGGGCCGGGGAAGGCCCGAAGAGATCGGAGAGGGCGACGCGGATCGGGCAACAGGAACGTACATCCGGTTCCTCTTACCCTCCGGGCCCGCTGGTTACGAGCCCGCGCGTCTGCCAGTCATATTGCCCTCGCACCGCTTGGCCGCAAGCCCTTATCGCGCCTGTCGCGAAATCTTCATGTGCCGCCACAATCCGTAAAGCGCCAGCCCCAGCATGATGTGCACGGCGACAACGGGCGGCCAGCCGAAGAGATAGATGACGTCGTTCGCCGTTCCCGGCTTGAACGGCCCGCCGCCAAAGGCGAGCCCGCGCGTGCCGAACAGCGCGTTGAAGATGGTCGGCACGGTGAAGAGCCATGCGGTGACGAGCGCCGACCAGAAGAACCACGCGAATTGCCGCGCCGTCAGCACCATGAAGCGTCCGCCAAGCCCCAGCGCCATCAGCATCAGCCCCTGTGTGATCCCTTCCATATGCGCCATGCGCCAGGCGCGCCCGTCATCGGGGATCGTCACCGCGATGTCGATGGGCAGCGGCCACAGCACGATGCGGCCGAGCAGCGCAAAGAACCATGTCCAGCCGATGAGAACGGCGAGCGCGATCAGCGCCACCCCGTTGAAGAAGAGGAGCGCCCGCATGCGCTCGTTCATGGCTCCTGCCTCGGTCATTCGCCCCCTCCTGCATTGATGGCGATGGGTTCGGCCGCGTCGAGCCGGCCCGTGTCGAGCCGTCCGGCCGCTTCCCCGTCGCGCGTGAAAAGCCGCGCCCAGGCGCTCGCCCATGAAGGGTCTTTCACCTGCCGCGGCGAATATCCCGGCACGAGAATGCGCAGGAGCTTCGGCGCGAGCTTCGCGAAGATGCGCGCGAGCAGAAGCCCCAGCGCGATCCGCGAGCGCGCATCCCGCCACAGCCCGTCTTCCTTCAGCAGCGCCTGATAGCCCGTCCGCGTCAGCGCGAAGATGTGGCTCGTCGCGTGCAGGACGCCGCCCACGCGCCTGAAATAATTTCCCGCCACATGCTCGAACACGTCATAGGCGACATTCTTGTGCTCGATCTCTTCCACGAAGTGCCACAGCACCAGCGAGGCGACGCCGCTCTCTGCGCCGCCGAACAGGAACTCACGGTCCTCGATCAGCATTTCGCCGATCGCCAGCGCCATGGATTCGAAGCCCTCCGCATAGGCGAGGTTCGCGGCGAGCGTGCCCTTCGCCTCGATCCGCTTGTAGGAAGCGTCGATCGCCGCCTCCAGCCCCTCGATGCAGCGATAGCCGCGCGCCTTCAGCTCCTCGTTGAATTTGCGGTGCTGGCGGTAATGCGTTGCCTCCTGGCCCACATAGGCATCGAGGTCGCGCCGCAGCGCTTCGTCGGTAATGTGTTCCCGCGCCGCCTGCATGCTGCGGATGAGGTAGGGCTCCAGATAGGGCATGGCGAGCGAGGCCGCGTTCACGATCTGGGAAAACTCGGGCCGTTTCGCATTCCAGTGGCCGCTCATCGCGGGCGGATAGGAAAAGCCCATCCGCCGCACGGTCATGCGCGTTGCCGCCTGGCTGGCTGCGGCTCCCCCCGCGTCGGCCGGCATGGTCTCTCTCCCTCTAGAGTGTTTCCTCTAATTAGACTAAATGCTCTAAATTGTGTCTCTGTCAAGTCTGTGCCCCGCCGCCGGGGCAGGGTATGAAGAACCCATGAGCAACCGGGACCGCATTCTGGACCTTGCCCTCATCCTCATGAACGAGGAGGGGGCGGAGGCCGCCAACACGACGCGCATCGCGTCGGCCCTCGGCATCAGCCCGGGCAACCTCTACTATCACTTCCGCAACCGGGAGGAGATTGTCCGCGTCCTCTTCGACGCGCTGGAGGTGGAGTTCCGCGCCGTGCTGGTGGAGGATGTCGGTCCGCCGATCCCGCCCGCGCGTTTCGCCGCCTTCTATCTCAGGAGTTTCGACCTCGCCTGGCGCTACCGTTTCTTCTTCGGCGGCCTGCTCGGCCTTCTGCGCCGCGACGAGGAACTTGCCGCCCGCTACCGCGCGCTCCAGGACTGGGCGCTCACCGAACTCGAGCGCATCGCCGGCCAGCTCGTGAGGGATGGCAGCATGTCGCGTCCGCGTGGGCGCGAGGGGCTCCGCTCCGTCGCCCTCAACACCTGGCTCATCTGGATGAACTGGATTCGTTTCCTGCAGATTTCCGGCAAGGACGTCATCCAGCCCTCCGACATGGCGGCGGGCGCAAGCCAGCTCTTCGACGTGCTCGCCCCCTATCTCGATCCGGCCTTCGAGAAGTCGGCCCGCCGCGCTCTCGCCCGCAACCTGCCGCGCTGAGCGGGGCAGGGGACTTGTCCCCGCTACCGGGGATATCGCCGCCCTTCTTGACAGTTCAATGACATTTCGATGACATCTGGCCTTGTCTATCCCCGCCTGCGGGGACAAGTAAGGCCATACTGTCCGTAGACGGACGATACGAAATCAGGCCTTCGCTTCGCCCGTTTCCGCCGCGCCGGAGAGCGGTCCGATCTCGCGCCGGAACATGATCTTGCCGTAGGAAGAAGGCAGGATCCGCTGCAACAGATCGATGATCTTTGCGTCGGTTCCAATCAGGATGCGACCCTTGTCCTTGACGATGCCGTTCACGATCGTCTCGCC
This sequence comes from Parvibaculum sp., assembly GCF_045863935.1. GTDB lineage: Bacteria > Pseudomonadota > Alphaproteobacteria > Parvibaculales > Parvibaculaceae > Parvibaculum. The sequence goes on from NZ_BTVP01000020.1 coordinate 6,500, forward strand.
CGCCTTCTCTGGCGTCGTCCGCGCAAGCTTGTCGAAGCCCGATGCCGCCTCTTCGCGCGCTGTCATCTGCGTGCTCTGCAGGAAGCGCGCGTTGCGCACGATGTTCGTTTTGATGCCGCCCGGATGCACGCAAGACACTTTGATCCGTGTACCCTTCATTTCGTGGCGCAGCGCTTCGGTGAAGCCGCGGATCGCGAACTTGGCGGAGTTGTAGGCCGCCTGGCTCGGCACCGAGATGATGCCGAAGATGCTCGACACATTGACGATATGTCCTTCACCCTTCTTCCGGATTTGCGGAAGGAAGGCCTTGGTGCCGTAGACCATGCCCCAGAAGTCGATGTTCATGACCCATTCGAAGTCTTCGTAGGACAGCTCGTCCACGCGGGCGATCTGTGCCACGCCGGCATTGTTGATCACGATGTCGGCGCCGCCATGCGCGCTTTCGATTTCCTGCGCGAAGGCATAGACGGCGTCGCGGTCGGCGACGTCCACGAGATAGGTCGAAACCTTGCCGCCCATCGCTTCGATGCGTTTTGCCGTTTCGGCAAGCCCCGTCCGGTCGAGATCGGTGATAGCAAGCCGTGCACCGCGCCGCGCGAGCTCGATTGCCGTGCCCCGTCCGATGCCGCTCGCCGCGCCCGTCACCACTGCCAGTTTACCGCTGATCGTCGTCATTGCCGTCCTGTCTCCATGGGTCGTTCGATTTGGCGTCAGCCTAGGCATATTCATGCAATTGTCACGTCGCGTAACGCTTTCTTTTGTCGTCCGGCAGGCACGCGACGCGCCTCCTTGCCGATGGGCCGGACGAGGTGCATCGTATTGTCGTCGCGAAATCCGTGCTCAAGTGCTACCACGATGGCGTGTATCGGGATTTCGGAGTCTGACGGTAGGGAACATGGCGGCGGCGGATGGTGGTTCGAGGCTTGTGCGCGGCAAGGCGAGACTGAGGGATTTTGCGTCCCGGTGGACGGGCACGCGCACATTCATTGTTTCGGCTGCGGCCATTTTCCTGCTGCTCGCGCTTTCGGGCGCCCTGCATCCTGTTGCCGCCGTTGTTTCCTTTTTCTTCCTCGCAGGGATCGCGGCGACGCGGCTGATGGCGGTCGGCGAGGCATCGGCCATTCGCATCGGCTCCACGCGGGACGAGGACGCATCGGCGCTTGGCGGCGGCACGGCCATGGCGCTCCTCGATCGCCTGCCGGACCCGCTCGTCGTCGTGGACGACGCAGGCCATGTTCTCTACGCGAATGGCGCGGCAGAACCGCTCCTCGGAAAGAGCGTCATCGGACGCCATGTCGCAACGGTGCTGCGCAGTGCGCCGCTTATCGAAGCGATCAATGCCGTCACCCGGGATGGTGCCGTGCGCACCATCGAATATACCGTCCCCGTTCCCGTGCAGCGGAACTACAGCGCCTTCGTCGCGCCCGTCGCTGCGCAGGGCGGCCCGGCATCGAAGCAGATTCTGGTTCTGCTGCGCGATGTCACCGAGGCGCGCCGCGTCGAAGCCATGCGCGCGGACTTCGTTGCTTTCGCAAGTCACGAGTTGAAAACGCCGCTCGCCTCGCTGTCCGGTTTCATCGACACGCTGCGTGGCCACGCGAAGGACGACCCGGAAGCGCGCGACAAGTTTCTCGGCATCATGGCCGACCAGGCAACGCGCATGCGCCGGCTGATCGAAGACCTGCTCTCGCTGTCGCGCATCGAGTTGCGCGAGCATGTGCGGCCTTCCGATGCGGTCGATCTCTTCGGCGTCGTCAACGACGTGACGGATGGGCTCACCCCTCTCGCGGATCAATACGGTGTCGAGATCGGCGTCACCGCGCCAGCCTCGCTACCGAAGGTAATGGGAGATCGCGACGAGCTCGCGCAGGTCGTCCAGAACCTCGCCGACAATGCACTGCGCTATGGCCGTTCGGGAAAACGTATCGACATCTCTCTCGCGCCGGACGCAAAGGGCGGCAAGCCCGTCGTCCGCCTGACCGTCCGCGACTACGGACCCGGCATCGCGAAGGAGCACATCCCGCGGCTGACGGAACGCTTCTACCGTGTCGACCCGGCGGCGAGTCGTGCCCGCGGCGGCACCGGCCTTGGGCTTGCCATCGTGAAGCACATCGTGAACCGCCATCAGGGCACGCTCTCGATCGAGAGCGAACTCGGCCAAGGCTCTGCCTTTTCGGTCCTTCTGCCGGTCGCGCCCCAATACTAAAATAGTAATTTTTCTGACATTCGCAAAACTGTCATGGAACCGTCGTAAACATTTTGCGACGCCCCGGTAGCGTGCGCCCGCCTGAAGGTTAGCAGCCATTCGAATTCACCTGGCGAATTCACTCAAAGGCTCGGGCGCGCTGGGGGGCTGACGTGGTTTGCCCGGTGCCCGGCATTCACATGACTGGAGAATGAACGTGAAACTCAAATCCCTGACGATGGCCGCGACGGTTGCCGTTGCTGCTCTTTCGGTGGCCGGCGTCGCGCACGCCCGCGACCAGATTTCGATTGTCGGCTCCTCGACGGTGTTCCCCTACACGCAGGCCGTGTCGGAGCAGTTCGCGAACGAGACCGGCAGCCCGGCCCCCGTCGTCGAGTCGACCGGCACCGGTGGCGGCATGAAGATCTTCTGCGGCGGCGTCGGCGCCGAGCATCCCGACCTCACGGGCGCCTCGCGCGCCATGAAGGCGTCCGAGTACGAAACCTGCCAGGCGAACGGCGTGAAGAGCGTCACCGAAGTGCTCATCGGTTATGACGGTCTCTCCATCGCGGTTTCCCGCAAGGGCACCGAACTCGACCTGACGAAGGCGCAGCTCTTCCAGGCGCTTGCCGCGAAGGTCGAAGTCGGCGGCAAGATCGTCGACAATCCCTACAAGAAGTGGAGCGAGATCGACAAGTCGCTTCCGGACACCAAGATCGAGGTCTTCGGCCCGCCGCCCACATCCGGCACGCGTGACGCCTTCGTCGAACTCGTGATGGAGGAAGGCTGCGAAGAGTTCCCGGCCATCGCGGCGCTTGAAAAGGACGCCAAGAAGGAAGTCTGCCAGCGCATGCGCACCGACGGCCCGTTCGTCGAGGCCGGCGAAAACGACAACCTCATCGTCCAGCGCCTCGAATCCGATCCGAGCGCCTACGGCATCTTCGGCTACTCCTTCCTCTACGAGAACCAGGACAAGCTGCAGGGTGTGATGGTCGAGGGCGTTGCGCCGAGCACCGAGACGATCGCCGACGGCTCCTACAAGGTCTCCCGCCCGCTCTTCTTCTATGTGAAGAATGCGCACCGCGGCGTGATCCCCGGCCTCAACGAATTCGTTGCCGAGTATGTCAGCGAAGACTCGATGGGCGACGGCGGCTATCTCTCCGAGCGCGGTCTGATCCCGCTCTCCGCCGAGAAGCGCGAAGCCGTCCGCAAGGCCGCCACGAGCGGCACGGACATGGCTGCGCCGAAGTAATGAGACGTCATCACCCGGCGCCTTCGGGCGCCGGGTGATCTCTTCGCTGTCCGGTGCCATTGGATATCCTTCAGGGCCGAAATTCATGTCCGTCACGCTGCTTTTCGCGATCGTTCTGGCCCTTGCCTTTGCCGGGTACCTGCTCGGCCGCGCCAATGCATCCGGCCTGAAAGCCGCAGGTAACAATCTTCATTCGATCCCGCCCTATCACGGCTACTTCGTCGCACTCTGGTGCGGACTGCCTGCCTTTCTTCTCGTCCTGATCTGGCTGGCGGCCCAGAACACGGTCGTCGACCGGTTGCTGCTGGCGGGTTTGCCGTCGCACCTGACGGAAGGCGCGACACCGGCCCGCATTTCGCTGATGCTCGGCGAAATCAAGAATGTCGCGGCGGGACGCATTTTCGGCACGCCCGATCAGATCACCATCGATGCCGCCGCGCGCTACCGGTCGCTGCAGAACATGGCATCGCTCGCCATGGTGGTATGCACCCTCGCGGCTGCCGTCGCCGGCATTGCCTTCGCGCGCTCGCGCCTGTCGCCCGATTTCAGGGCCCGCAACCGTGTCGACGGCATCCTTCGCTGGTTGCTGATTATCTGCTCGATCCTCGCCGTGCTCACGACGCTCGGCATCATCCTCTCGCTCGTCATCGAGAGTCTTGCCTTCTTTTCCCACGTGCAGGTCTCGGAGTTTCTCTTCGGATTGAGCTGGAGCCCGCAAACGCCGATCCGGGCCGACCAGGTAGCCTCCACCGGAGCGTTCGGCGCGGTTCCTGTTTTCTGGGGAACGATCTTCATCAGCGTCATCGCCATGCTGGTGGCTCTGCCGGTCGGCCTCTTCTCGGCGATCTACCTCGTCGAATATGCGGACAAGCGCGTCCGTTCCGTCGTGAAGCCGCTGCTCGAAATTCTTGCGGGCATACCGACCATCGTTTACGGCTTTTTCGCCGTGCTGACCGTGGCGCCCTTCATCCGCGATTTCGGCACCTCGCTCGGTCTCAGCGTCGCCTCGAACAGCGCGCTCGCCGCCGGCGGTGTCATGGGCATCATGATCATCCCGTTCATCTCGTCCTTCTCCGACGACGCGATCACCGCTGTCCCCCAATCCATGCGCGACGGCGCCTATGCGCTCGGAGCGACCAAGGCGGAAACGATCCGTCAGGTGCTCCTGCCTGCCGCACTTCCGGGCATCGTCGGCGGTGTTCTTCTGGCTGTGAGCCGCGCCATCGGCGAAACAATGATCGTGGTCATGGCGGCGGGCCTCACCGCAACGCTGACGGTCAATCCGCTCGAAGGTGTGACGACCGTCACCGTCCAGATCGTGACGTTGCTTATCGGCGACACGGAATTCGACAGCCCCAAGACGCTCGCGGCCTTTGGCCTCGGTCTTGTCCTTTTCATCTCGACGCTGGTGCTTAACATCCTCGCGCTCCAGGTCGTCAAGCGCTATCGGGAACGCTATGAGTGATACCGCACAGGGAACGGGCAGGCGCGCCTGGTACGAGCCGGATGCGAAGCTGAAACGCCGTCACGCCGCGGACCGGCGTTTGCGAGCCTATGGCGTTGCCGCGATCGTTTTCGCGCTCACCATGCTGATGACACTTGTCGGTACCATTGCGATCACGGCGGCACCCGCCGTTACGCAAACCATGGTGACGTTGAATGTCGAGGTGCCGGAAGGCGCGGTGGATCCTTCGGACCCGCGCGGCGGCAGCTACCAGAAGATACTGAACGAGTCCGTCGCGCGGATTTTCCCCGAGGTCGACACGCCGCGTGAACTCAGGGAACTGCGCCAGCTCTTCAGCAATGGCGGCCAGTATGCACTCCGCGACAAGGTCGCCGCCGACACGTCGCTGATCGGCCGCACCTTCGAGATCACCTTTCCGCTGTCGGACATCGGCGACCAGCTCCACAAGGGCGTGATCGACCGGGACCTCCCGCGCGAGCAGCGCCGTGTCAGCGACGAACAGATCGGCTGGTACGACCGCCTTGTCGAACAGGACCGCATTTCCGCGCCGCTGAACTGGGGGCTGATCTTCAACGCGGACAGCCGCTTTCCGGAACTTGCCGGGTTGTGGGGTGCTCTCGTCGGCTCCTTCTATGCGCTGCTGATCTGCTTCCTCGTCAGCTTTCCCGTCGGCATCGCGGCCGCTGTCTATCTCGAGGAATTCGCGCCGAAGAACCGCTTCACCGATCTCATCGAGGTCAACATCAACAATCTCGCCGCCGTGCCGTCGATCGTTTTCGGTCTTCTCGGTCTCGCGGTCTTCCTCAATTTCTTCGGCATGCCGCGCTCGGCACCGATTGTCGGCGGCCTCGTGCTCTCGCTGATGACGCTGCCGACCATCATCATTGCGACGCGCGCGGCGCTGAAGGCAGTGCCGCCCTCGATCCGCGAAGCCGCCATCGGTGTCGGCGCCTCCAGGATGCAGACGGTCGGACATCACGTCCTGCCGCTCGCCATGCCGGGCATCCTGACGGGCACGATCATCGGCCTCGCCCAGGCGCTTGGCGAAACGGCTCCGCTTCTCCTGATCGGCATGAATGCATTTATCACCGCCGCTCCGGACAGCATGTTCAATCCCTCGACCGCTCTTCCGACCCAGATTTACATCTGGGCGGACAGCCCGGAACGGGGGTTCACGTCCCGCACCTCGGCGGCGATCATCGTTCTGCTCGGGTTCCTTGTTTGCATGAACGCAATAGCGATTTACATGCGTAAACGGTTTGAAAGAAGGTGGTGACATGACAATGCTGGATACCACTGAAGCGTCGGGGATGATCATGAACAAGACGGCTGACGAGGCAGGTGCGCTGGCGAAAGCGGTATCGACCGCGAAGGCCGGGCACGAAACGAAGATCGCGGCCAGCAAGGTTTCGGTTTTCTATGGCGACAAGCAGGCGCTGTTCGACGTTTCGATCGACATTCCCGCGCGGCAGGTCATGGCCTTCATCGGCCCGTCCGGTTGTGGCAAGTCGACCTTCCTGCGCTGCATCAATCGTATGAACGATACAATCGACATTTGCAGCGTGAAGGGGACGATCGAGATCGACGGCGCGAACATCTACGACCCGAAGATCGATCCGGTTCTGCTGCGCGCGCGCGTCGGCATGGTTTTCCAGAAGCCGAATCCGTTCCCGAAATCGATCTACGACAACATTGCCTATGGCCCGCGCATTCATGGCGTGGCGAAGCCGGGACCCGCGATGGACGAGATCGTGGAACGAAGCCTTCAACGTGCGGCTCTCTGGAACGAAGTGAAGGATCGCCTCGACCAGCCGGGCACGGGCCTGTCTGGCGGCCAGCAACAGCGTCTTTGCATCGCGCGCGCGATTGCCGTCGATCCGGACATTATCCTGATGGACGAACCCTGCTCGGCACTGGACCCGATTGCGACCGCCAAGGTCGAGGAACTGATCGACGAATTGAGAGAGCAATACACCATCGTGATCGTGACGCACTCCATGCAGCAGGCAGCGCGCGTCTCGCAGAAGGCGGCCTTCTTCCATCTCGGCAATCTCATCGAGGTGGACGAAACCGACAAGATGTTCACCAACCCGAGCGACCAGCGCACGCAGGACTACATCACGGGCCGCTTCGGCTGAACCCCACCGGCGGACAGATGTGCCGAGGCCAACAGGAGATTTGGGCGTGACCCAGCATACGGTAAAATCCTTCCAGGAAGAGCTCGACGCGCTTGCGGCGAACATTGCGCAGATGGGTGGGCTCACCGAAGCCCAGCTCTCCGCGGCCATCGAAGCGGTCGTTCGCCGCGACCTGCAGCTCGCCGAACGCACGATTCGCGAGGACCAGCGCATCGACGCCCTCGAGAGTGAGATCGAAGCGCACGCGATCCGCATGATCGCACTGCGCCAGCCGATGGCGACCGACCTTCGCGAGGCGATCGCTGCGATCAAGATTTCGATCGATCTCGAGCGTATCGGGGACCTCGCAAAGAACATCGCCAAGCGCGCCATGGTCCTTCAGAACGATTTCGAAGGAGCGAACCGTCTTATCCAGGGCATCTCGCGCATGGGCCGTCTCGCCCAGCGCCAGCTCAAGCATGTGCTGGACGCCTATTCGAGCCGCGAGGCGCAGGCGGCAATGGAGGTGTGGCGCGACGACGAGGAAATCGACGCGATGTACAACTCCGTCTTCCGCGAACTCCTGACCTACATGATGGAAGATCCGCGGACGATCGGTGTCTCGACCCATCTGCTCTTCGTGGCGAAGAACATCGAGCGCATCGGCGACCACGCGACCAACATCGCCGAAACCATCAGCTATCTCGTGACCGGCGAATGGGTGAGCGATGAACGTCCGAAGGGCGACACGACGAGTACCACAGCCGTGCAGAGCGGCAGTTAGAGGAGGCATCTGAGCCATGGGAATAACGCTTGCCCGTCGCGGTGAACAGGGTCAGGCTTCAATGGAAAGCTTGGAAAAGATTCGCTCCTTGTCCGAAAGTGCCGAACAGGGACAATCCGAGCGCAGCCAGTTTGAACGCAGAATGAAACCGACCGTCATGATCGTCGAGGATGAGGAAGCGCTTTCCACGCTCCTCCAGTACAACCTCGACAAGGAAGGCTACAAGGTTATGGCCGCCGCCGATGGCGAAGAGGCCGACCTGATGATTCGCGAGACGACGCCGGACCTCATCCTCCTCGACTGGATGTTGCCGGGGCTCTCCGGCATCGAGCTTTGCCGCCGCCTGCGTGGCCGGCCCGAAACCCGCAACGTGCCGATCATCATGATCACGGCGCGCGGCGAGGAGACGGACCGCATTCGCGGGCTCGATACGGGCGCCGACGACTATGTGACCAAGCCCTTCTCGATGACGGAACTGCTCGCCCGCATCCGTGCGGTCATGCGGCGCATCCGCCCTGCACTCACCGAGGATCTCGTCACCTTCGGCGACATCATCATCGACCGGGCAGCACATCGCGTGCGCCGTGGCGAACGCGAGGTTCATCTCGGGCCGACCGAGTATCGCCTGCTCGATCATCTGATCCAGTATCCGGGCCGCGTCTTCAGCCGCGAGCAGTTGCTCGACGCCGTCTGGGGGTCCGATGTCTATGTCGAGGCGCGCACGGTGGACGTGCATGTCGGCCGCCTTCGCAAGGCGCTGAGCCAGAAGGGCGAGAAGGACCCGATCCGCACCGTCCGTTCCGCAGGCTACTCACTGGACGAGCAGTTCCACGGCTGACGGCCTTCACAGGTCCCCATACAAGAAAACCGGCACCCACCTTCTGTGGATGCCGGTTCCTCCCCTCAAGTCCCCCCGGTTGCCCCGCCGGAAGCCGGTTTGGTGCGCCGTCAGCTGACCAGCCGGTCCTTGCGCATCCGGTCGCGCTCGCGGTTCCGCCGCGCCTGCACGGGCTGGTAGGCCAGGCGCGCATGCTCGGTGCAATAGGGAGAGCCATGGTCGGCGCCGCGGCCGCAGAAATGGAAGCCCGGCCGGCCCGGATCGCCGATCGGCCATTTGCAGGTGTGCTCGGTCAGTGTGAGCACCGTCGCTCGCTGCACGGGTTCGAGCCCACGCTCCTCGACATGCGCCGCCTCGGCCTTCTGGGCGCTCTGGCTGCGCTGCTGCTCTTCCTCGCGCATCTCCGCCGTCAGCGGATCGGGCCGCCCGCGAACGAGCGTGCGGGGCGCCTGCGGGCGTGCACGGGCAGGGCGGCTCGGTGTGGCCCGCCCGGAAAGCCCCAGACGATGCACCTTGCCGATCACGGCATTACGGGTCACGCCGCCGAGCTGCTTGGCGACCTGGCTGGCGCTCAGGCCTTCGGCCCACAGCTTCTTCAGCAGTTCCACGCGTTCATCGGTCCACATGATGTTACCTTCCCCTTCGGGGCCTCCTCCGGCCCGGTTGGATGCTCGAGGGCCCGCCTGACCCCGGCATCGCCCTGAAATCCGGTCTCGTGGCACCCCGAGGCCACCACTAGATTTCGTGGGCATTAACGGAGAATATACAATATCAGGGGCAAAATCCGCAACCGGCGGGTGTATGTGAAGGGGCCTTATCCACAGAAAAGAGCGTCTGGCGCAGGCCGGTCGGCCCTTGCGGGACGGCCGACCCGGCCTCACATGGGGAAGGTTCCGGCGGCCTTGCCGCCCCCTTCATTGCCCCCCGCCCTTGTCTGGCGTATGCCTCGGGGCCCGGGGGACTCACCACCAAAACCTGCCACCAGAAGCCGAGAAAGAGACAGCCATGAGCCTCACTCCTTATCCGCAGGAAGGCGCCCGCCGCTTCGGCGCGATCAACTGGCTGGGCGTCTGGACGCTCTACCTGAAGGAGGTTCGCCGCTTCTGGAAGGTGATGACCCAGACGGTGGCGGCGCCCGTCATTACCACGCTCCTCTATCTCGCGATTTTTGCGCTGGCCATCGGCAAGTTCCGGCCGGACGTCCATGGCGTGCCCTTCGTCGAGTTCCTGGCGCCAGGCCTCGTCATGATGACGATGATCCAGAACGCCTTCGCCAACACCTCTTCCTCGATCCTGATCTCGAAGATCCAGGGCAATATCGTCGATGTGCTGATGCCGCCGCTTTCGGCGGGTGAACTGAACGTCGGGATAGCGATGGCGGGGGTGACGCGCGGCATCGTCTGCGGCTGCGCGACCGCGCTTGCCATGCTGCCCTTCGTGCATATGGGCCTCGCGCATCTCTGGGCGATCGTCTTTTTCGCGGTCGGCGCCTCGCTGATGCTGGCGCTGCTCGGCATGCTGGGCGGCATCTGGTCGGAGAAGTTCGATCACCTGCAGGCGGTGACGAACTTCATCATCCTGCCGCTGACCTTCCTCTCGGGTACCTTCTATTCGGTGACGCAGCTCCCCGATTTCGCCCATGAGCTGACCAAATGGAACCCGGTCTTCTACCTGATCGACGGCTTCCGCTATGGCGTCACGGGCCATGCCGACGGCTCCATCGCGACAGGGGTCACGGTCGTCATCGGCATGAACCTCGTGCTCTGGACCGTCTGCCACATCCTGTTCCGCACGGGATACCGCCTGAAGGCGTGATTTGAGGAGAAAAGGGCGGGGCGGCGTTCGTTGTGCGCCAGATTGACAGACCCGGTTCCTCGCCCTAATACTCCATTGCTTCTCGAACTGCCGCCCCTTGCAGGCGGCATTTTCTATTGCGCACCGGTCATGGAACCGGCGGGGAGCCCCCGAAACGGGGTCGAAAAGGGTGTGATCGTCATGATCCTGAGCGGGAAACGACGAGGCTGACAGCGAGAGGGCCGGAGCGCATGCGCGTTCGGGCCTTGCAGGAAACTGCTGTCTCGCCGGTCTGTCGGAGCCCCTCCCGCCGCATGGAAAACCCGCGGCAATTCCTCCGTCGTTCCACGAACAGCATCGCTCGGGAAATTTGTGAGAAGGACTGACCTCCGTGATTACGCCTGTTTTGCCGACCTATGCGCGGGCCGATCTTGAATTCGAGCGGGGCGAAGGCCCCTGGCTTCTGACCGCCAAGGGCGAGCGCTATCTCGACTTCGGCGCCGGCATCGCCGTCAACGCTTTCGGCCATGCCCATCCGCGCCTCATCGCCGCGCTGACGGAGCAGGCGCAGAAGGTCTGGCACACATCGAACATCTACCGCATTCCCGGCCAGGAGCGGCTCGCCCGCAGGCTCGTCGAAGCGACCTTCGCCGACACGGTCTTCTTCACGAATTCGGGTGCGGAAGCGCTCGAATGCGCGATCAAGATGGCGCGCAAATATCATGCCGCTGGCGGCGCGCCCGAGCGCTACGAACTCATCACCATGGAAGGCGCCTTCCACGGACGCACGCTCGCAACCATCGCGGCCGGCGGCCAGCCGAAATATCTCGAAGGCTTCGGCCCTGCCATGCCCGGCTTCCCGCAGGTGCCCTTCGGCGACCTGAAGGCGCTTCAGGCCGCGATCGGCCCGGCGACGGCAGGCATCCTGATCGAGCCGATCCAGGGCGAAGGCGGCATCCGCGTCATCCCGAACGAAGACCTCCGGCGCATCCGGCAAATGTGCGACGAGGCCGGCATTCTCCTCGTGCTGGACGAGGTGCAGACGGGCATCGGCCGCACGGGCAAGCTCTTCGCGCATGAACTCGCCGGAATCACGCCGGACATCATGGGCGTTGCGAAGGCGCTGGGCGGTGGCTTCCCCGTCGGTGCCTGCCTCGCGACCGAAGCGGCCGCGCGCGGCATGGTCGTCGGCACGCATGGCTCGACCTTCGGCGGCAATCCGCTGGCGATGGCGGTGGCAAGCGCGGTGATGGACCTCGCGCTCGACGAAAACTTCCTTCCGCATGTGAACATGCTCGGCCTCAAGCTCCGGCAGAAGCTCGCCATGCTCGCCGACCAGTATCCCCGCGTGATCGAAAGCGTGCGCGGCGAGGGTCTGATGCTCGGCCTCAAGTGTCGGGTGCCGAACACCGATCTCGTGGCGGCATTGCGCGAGGAGAAGATGCTGACGGTGGGCGCCGGCGACAATGTCGTGCGCCTCCTGCCGCCGCTCATCATCGAGGAAGTGCATCTCGAAGAGGCAATGGAAAAACTTGGCAGGGCTTGCGCAAAGCTCGATGCGGCGCTCGGCAACGAAGCCGCGGCAGCGGGAGCGAAGTCATGAGCACGCGCCATTTCCTCGATCTCGATAATGTTGCGCCTGCCGATATCCGGGCGATCCTCGAAAGCTCGAAGAAGCGCAAGGCGGGGCGCGCCGGTCTCGGTCAGGCCGAGCCTGACGCGGACAAGCCGCTCAAGGGCAAGCTCCTCGCGATGCTCTTCGAAAAGCCCTCGACGCGCACGCGCGTTTCCTTCGACGTCGCCATGCGCCAGCTCGGCGGCGAAACGCTGCTGCTGAACGGTAACGACACGCAGCTCGGCCGCGGCGAAACCATCGCCGACACGGCCCGCGTGCTTTCGCGTTATGTCGACGCGATCATGATCCGCACCACAGACCACAAGCACCTGCTGGAGCTTGCGGAATATGCAAGCGTGCCCGTCATCAATGGCCTCACCGATCGCTCCCACCCCTGCCAGCTGATGGCGGATGTGATGACCTTCGAGGAGCACAAGGGGCCGATCAAGGGACGGCGCATTGCCTGGGTTGGCGACGGCAACAACATGGTGACGTCCTGGATACAGGCCGCCGCGCAGCTCGAATTCGAGCTGCGGCTGGCCTGTCCGCCGGAACTCGCGCCGAGCGCGGACGCGATCTCCTGGGCGAAGTCCCGCGGTGCGGACATCCTGCTCACGACCGATCCCTATGAAGCGGTGAAGGATGCCGATTGCATCAATGCCGACACCTGGGTCTCGATGGGCGATAGCGAGGAAACGGCATCGCGTCGTCACAATCTCCTCGCTCCCTATCAGGTGAACGAGCGCCTGATGGCGGCGGCAGGCAAGGAGGCGATCTTCATGCACTGCCTGCCCGCGCACCGCGGAGAGGAAGTGATCGCCGATGTGATCGACGGTCCGGCCTCGGTCGTATTCGATGAGGCCGAGAACAGGCTTCACGCACAGAAGGGCGTTCTCGCCTGGTGTTTCCAGTGAAATACGTAAAGCAGGATCGAGAATTTTCGTGAGCAGTTCGAACGGCACCGGCATCGACGACCTCGTACAGCCGTTCCAGATCGAGGATCTGGGCATCCGCGGCCGGGTCGTCCGCCTCGGTCCGCTCGTCGACCGCGTGTTGACGAGCCACGCCTATCCCGAACCCGTCTCGCGTCTTCTCGGCGAAGCGCTGGCGCTCACCGCCATGATCGGCTCCGCGCTGAAATTCGACGGCCGCTTCATTCTGCAGACGCAGAGCAACGGGCCGGTGAACATGATCGTCGCGGACTATGAGTCGCCGGGAAAGCTGCGCGGCTATGCGATGATGAACCAGGAGCGCCTTGCAGAGGCGCTCGGCGCGGGCCGCACCGGACCGGCGGACCTGATGGGCGAGGGGCATCTTGCGCTCACCATCGATCAGGGCCCCGGCATGGAGCCCTATCAGGGGATTGTCGCGCTCCTCCCGGGCGGGCTCAGCCACAGCGCGCACGAATATTTCGCGAATTCCGAGCAGGTTGCGACGCGCATCCGCCTTGCGGCGGGGCCCTTCTACCACCGCGAAGCGACGGGGCCGGAGAAGAACTGGCGCGCTGGCGCCATCATGATCCAGCACATCGCGCCGGACGGCGGTCTTACCGGTTACCGTGAAGACCGGGACGAAAACCCCTATACGGACGAAGAGGAAGCCTGGAACCGCGCCTCGATCCTGCTCGACACGGTAGAGGATCACGAACTCCTCGATCCCGACCTCGAGCCGAACCGGCTGCTCTATCGCCTGTTTCACGAGGACGGTGTGCGTGCCTACGATCCGTCCCCGGTCGAATTCTCCTGCCACTGCTCGCGCGAGCGTATGTCGTCCGTGTTACGTTCCTTCGGCAGCCATGAAATAGACGAAATGGTGCAGGACGGTGTCATCACCGTGACCTGCGAATTCTGCAGCGAGGTCCATGTCTTCGAGCCCGCCGAATTGAAGGAAGGGCTGAACTGAACGAGGCTCTTGAAGTGAACCCTCCCCACCGCTCCTGCTCATTCCTGCCGCGCGCCCTCTGCCTGGCGCTCCTCCTTCCCTTTCTTGCGGCCTGTGCTGGCGATCCTCCGGCGCCTGCCGGACCGGCCTCCGTTTCCTTCGAGGCAAGGCCCGCGCTCCGCCTGGACATCGCAAGCGTGACGATGGACAGTCGGTTCAATTCCTCCGGCCGCGAGCCTTATGTCGAGCATCTTCACAAGGTGACACCTTCGACGATCGCGCGGGGGTGGGCCGATGCGCGCCTCGTCGCGAGCGGCAATCGCGGCACGGCGGTGCTCACCCTTCTCGACGGCACGGTGACGCAGGAGCGGCTCGAAAAGAAAGGCGGCCTTACCGGCCTTTTCAGCGACCAGCTCGACACGCGGCTGAAGGCTCGCCTCAAGGCGCGGCTTGTCGTGGAGCGTCCGACGCCGGATGGCGGCTCGGGCACATGGTCCGCTGACGTCGATGCCACCGCCGAGCGTACGGTCCTCGAAAGCGCGAGCCTCAACGAGCGCGACGCCGCCTATGCGGCGCTGATGCAGGCGCTGGCGGCGAAGTTCGATGCCGAGCTGACGGCGGAAGTGCAGCGCAGTATGGCTCCGGTGCTGCGATAGCGCTCAGATCGGCCGCCCGGACACGAAGTCGGCCAGCCGCCCCATGAAGGTCTCGCATTCGGCGATCTGCGAAAGCTCGATGAATTCGTCGGGCTTGTGCGCCTGCGCGATGTCGCCGGGACCGCAGACGACGGTCGGAATATCCGCAAGCTGAAAGAGCCCCGCCTCCGTGTTGTAGGAAACGGCCTCGGCCGAGTTGCACTGCGCGAGCTTCATGACGAGCGTTTCGCCCGGATCGCCGTCAAGGGCGGCAAGGCCCGGCGACTGCGCGCGGGCGACGGTTTCGATCTTCGCGCCGGGGAAGACGGCGCGCATGCGCGGCAGCACCTCCTCTTCCGCATAGGCATTGAATCGGGAGATGATCTCGGACGGGTCGGCATCCGGAAGCGAACGGTATTCCCAGAGGAAAGAGCAGCTTTTCGGAATAATGTTGAGCGCCGTTCCGCCCCTGATGGTGCCGACATTGATCGTCGTATAGGGCGGGCTGAAGCGTCCGGACGCATCGCCGCGCTCGCGCATCTCCGTGGCGAGCGTCATCAGGAAGGAAATAAGTTCCACCGCATATTGAATGGCGCTGACGCCGAGATGCGTCTGGCTCGAATGGAATTCGAGGCCCGTCACTTTCGTGGTGTAGGACTGGATACCCTTGTGCGCGTTCACGACCTTCATGGAGGAGGGTTCGCCGACGATGACGACCTGGGGGCGCGGCATCGTGCGGATGATGCTCTCGATCATCGGGCGGACACCGAGGCAGCCCACTTCCTCGTCATAGGAAAGCGCGAGGTGAACCGGCATCTTCGGCCCGCCCTTCAGGAACTTCGGCACATAGGCGAGCGCAATGGCGATGAAGCTCTTCATGTCGCTCGTCCCGCGTCCGAAAAGCCTGCCGTCCTTCTCGACGATGCCGAAGGGGTCGCTCGACCAGTCCTGCCCTTCGACGGGAACGACATCCGTATGCCCGGAAAGCACGATGCCGCCGGGCTCCGTTTCGTCCCCGAGCGTCGCGAAGAGATTGGCCTTGGTGCCGTCCTCATTCGTCACCCGCCGCGACGGGACGCCGTGGCTTGCAAGATAGCTTTCAACGAATTCGATCAGCGCCAGATTGGAAAGATGGCTCGTCGTGTCGAAGGAGACGAGCTTTTCGATCATCTCCCGGGGCGTGAAGATTTGCGGCGAGGCCATGGGCACCGGTTTCCAGCATTAGAGGACGGCGATAGCGTGCGTCATCCTAAACCGGTGCGGCGCGGGAAGCGAGGCGTGCGAGGTTTTAGTGCAGCATCCGCATCGCATGTGGGCAATCGAGCGAGAAGGCGGGGATGTCGACCTCGAAGGTCTCGCCCGCATCGGTCTCCATCTCGTAGTTGCCGAACATGATGCCCGATGGAGCGCCGAGCGGTGTGCCGCTCGTATATTCGAAGGTTTCGCCGGGCTTGAGCACCGGCTGTTCGCCGACAACGCCGGGCCCGCGCACCTCATGCACATGGCCGCAAGCATCCGTGATCTTCCAGTAGCGCGCGCGCAGCTTCACCGTTTCACGCCCACGATTCTCGATCGTGACGTGATACGCCCAGACGTAATAGTCCTGCTCGGGTTCGGACTGGTCCTCGAGATAGGTCGGCTCGACCAGAATATTGATGGACCGGGTCATGGCGCTGTACATCGGGCGATCCTTGCACGAAGACGTCTGTGAATGCGGGACCCGGCTTTCTGGCCGCGTCCTGCAAGGGATATGTACCGCATCGTGCTTTCCGGCAAGTTGCCGAAAAACCCTTCCCCCGCAGGATTAAAACCTTAGCGGATACACTCTAACTTCCTGTTAATGGCGGCGATTTTGAGGCGCAGGGTTAACGCTTTACGCCAGCGCCCTTTCCATGTCCTCGATCAGGTCGGCCATGTCTTCGAGCCCGACCGACAGCCGCACCAGACCCTCATTGATGCCGAGCTCCTCGCGCACGTCTTGTGTGAGCCGTTGATGGGTGGTTGTCGCGGGATGCGTGATGAGGCTCTTCGAGTCGCCCAGATTGTTTGAAATCTTCACCACCTGCAGCGCATTGGCGAAGCGGAAGGCGCCGGCCTTGCCGCCCCTCACCTCGAAGGCGACGATATTGCCGCCGGCCTCCATCTGGCTCTTCGCGAGATTATGCTGCGGATGGCTCGGCAGGCCGGGATAGAAGACGCGTTCGATCCCCTTGTGGCCTTCGAGGAACCGCGCGACGGCTTCGGCATTGCGGGCATGTTCCCGCACACGCAGATCGAGCGTCTCGAGGCTTTTGAGCATCACCCAGGCGTTGAACGGGCTGAGGCTCGGGCCCGTCTGGCGCAGGAAGTTCGCAAGATGGTCCGAAATGAATGCCTGGTCGGCGAGCACAACGCCGCCGAGGCAGCGGCCCTGGCCGTCGATATGCTTCGTCGCCGAATAGACGACGACATCCGCGCCGAGCTCCATCGGCCGCTGCAGCGTGGGCGTCGCGAACACATTGTCGATGAAGAGTTTCGCGCCTGCCGCATGTGCGATATCGGCGACCGCCCTGATGTCGATGATTTCGAGCGTCGGGTTCGACGGCGTTTCGAGGAACAGCACCTTGGTGTTCGGCTGCACGGCCTTTTTCCAGGCATCGATATCGCGCCCGTCGACAAGCGTCGATGTGATGCCGAAGCGCGGCAGCAGGTCTTCCACGATGTAGCGGCAGGAACCGAAAAGGGCGCGCGACGAGAGCACATGGTCGCCCGCCTTGAGATAACAGAGCAGGGCGGAGGTCACGGCTGCCATGCCGGTTGCGGTCGCGCGCGCATCTTCCGCTCCTTCGAGCACGGCCATGCGCTCCTCGAACATGCGCACCGTCGGGTTGGAGAAGCGGCTGTAGACGAAGCCCGGCTCCTCATTCTTGAAGCGGCGCTCGGCCGCCTCCATGGAGTCGTAGACATAGCCAGACGTGAGGAACAGGGCCTCGCTGGTCTCGCCGAAAGGCGTGCGGTTCGTGCCGCCGTGAACGGCTTCGGTGCGGGGCCGAAGCGTCCGGCCATCTCGTGTCGTCTTGCTCATCTGGGCTACCCCATAAAAAAACCCCGACCGTATGGGATCGGGGCTCACGTCCCGACCTTTTTAGCGAGTTGTTTAACGTGGCCGCAAGCCGGTCGGCTCAAATCACCACGGGATCGGGCGCATTTAAGGCGGAGGGACCACCGCCGTCAAGGCTCGATTGCGCGAGCCGGTCTTCCGGGCTTTCCCCGTCCTGCTACGGCAACTATAAACGAGGCTTGAAAAGACGAGGCGGGCAGGCCCCGCTGCCCCGAGGGATTGCATGACAAAAGCGGCGGACGACCTCTTTCCCCATCACAACGACGAGCCCCGCCGCGTCGGCCCCGGCCAGCTGCACACGACGGGCATTCTGCCGTCGCATGGCATTGCGACACTGATCCGCGAAAAGGAAATCTGGGGCGGTCACGAAATCGACCCGAGCCAGTTGCAGCCTGCAAGCCTCGACCTGCGGCTCGGCGCCACCGCCTACCGCCTGCGCGCCTCCTTCCTGCCTGGCCCCGAATGCGGCGTGATGGAGCGCGTCGAGGAGCTGATGCTCCACAAGATCGACCTGAGCGAAGGTGCCGTGCTCGAAACGGGCTGCGTCTATCTCGTGCCGCTGGTCGAAGCGCTCGCACTTTCGGAACGCACCTCGGCCTCGGCGAACCCGAAGAGCTCGACGGGGCGCCTCGATGTCTTCACGCGTCTCATCACCGATTTCTGCAACGAGTTCGATCAGGTGGCGGCCGGCTACAAGGGGCATCTCTATCTGGAAATCAGCCCGCGCACCTTTCCTATCCTTGTGCGCCCGGGCTCGCGTCTAGCGCAGATCAGGTTTCGCCGCGGCACGCACACATGCACCGATGCGGAGATGAAGCGGCTCCATGAGGAGTTGCGGCTCGTCGACGGCGAAGCCGATATCGATGGCGGCATCGCCCTCACGGTCAATCTGCGCACGGACGCGGAGGACGAGATCGTCGGCTACCGCGCGAAGCGGCACTCCGGCGTCATCGACGTCGACAAAGTGAATGCCTACGACGTGCGCGACTTCTGGGACCCGGTGCATGTGCGCCCCGGCAAGGGGCTTATTCTCGACCCGGACGAATTCTACATTCTTGCCTCCGCCGAGGCGCTGCACATTCCAGCGACCCATGCGGGCGAGATGGTGCCCTACAACCCGCTGGTCGGTGAATTCCGCGTCCATTACGCGGGCTTCTTCGACCCCGGCTTCGGCGCGCGCGAGGCCGGCGGCGCGGGCAGCCGCATCGTCCTCGAAGTGCGCTCGCACGACGTACCCTTCATTCTCGAGAACGGCCAGACCATCGGCCGCTTCGTGCTCGAACGCCTGACGGACCGGCCCTCCGTTCTATACGGCTCGGGGCTCGGCTCGAACTACCAGCGTCAGGGCCTCAAGCTCTCCAAGCACTTCCGCGCGGGCTGAGAACGGCGGAATGCGCGCTTTCTCCCGCCTCGCTCTCGCCTTTCTTGCGCTCGTCGCCTGCGACACGGCCGGCCGTGTCATCGTCTGGGGGCTTTCGCTACCCGTACCCGGCACGGTTATCGGCATTCTCATTCTGCTTGCCGCGATCGTGGCCTTGCGGCGCGTGCCGGAGCCGCTGAAAGAGACGGCGGAGTTCCTGCTCGCCCATCTCAATTTCTTCTACATCCCGGCGGGTGTCGGCGTGATGGCCTATGCGGCGCTTCTCGCCGACGACCTCTGGCCGATCCTCGTCGCGCTTTTCGCGAGCACCTTCCTCGCGATGCTTGCGGCCGGGCTTGCCTTCCAATGGACGTCCCGTCTCACGCGCGGCAAGGACGGTGGCGCATGAGCGATATCGGCATCAAGCTCATATACTGGGACAGGGTTCTGGAGGCGGGCTTCTGGATCCTGCTGACCCTCTTCTTCTATTACCTCGCGCTTCGCATCCAGCGTGCGCTTGGCGGAACGCCGCTTGCCAACCCGGTTCTTCTCGCATCGGCCCCGATCATCGCCCTGCTCGTCGCGGCCGATATATGGGTAGGCGACTATATGGGTGGCGGTCAGGCGCTCATCTGGCTTCTGGGGCCGGCAACGGTCGGGCTCGCGGTGCCGCTCTATCGCAACTTCGCGCGCGTTCGTTCGGCGCTGGTTCCGATGGCCGTTTCGCTTGCCGTGGGATCGGCGGTCGCCGTGCTCTCTGCCGTCCTCATTGGCGACGCGATGGGCGCGAGCCTTGAAACGGTGCGCTCGCTGGCGCCGAAATCCGTGACGACACCGATCGCCATGGGGATCGCGGAGGAGATCGGCGGCTATGCCTCGCTCACGGCGGCCTTCGTCATCATCACCGGCATCATCGGTGCGGTCTTCGGTTCGATGTTCTTCAATCTCTGCCGCATAGGCGATGCGCGCGCCCGTGGCTTCGCGATGGGCATTGCCGCCCATGGCATCGGCACCGCGCGTGCCTTTCAGGAAGATGAGGTGTCGGGAACCTTCTCCGGCGTGGCGATGGCCCTGAACGGCATCGTGACGGCGCTCGTCCTGCCTTTGCTCTGGCTTGCCTTCGCAGGCTGAAAAGGAGAATTGCGCGGCCGGAGGGGGGTGGGGGAGAAAGGCCGGCCGCGCAATCCGGACGGAAACTCAAAGGTGGTTCGGGTTTCCGTCGTAAATCTGGAATTCGACGTCGCTGACACCCTTTTCGTCGTAACGATACAAGGTGCCTTTGCTGTCGATGGTGTAGTCGAAGCAGCCACCGTCGCGGCCAGAGCCGAGGAGGACGCAGAACTTGCCGTCCTTGACCTCCCAATGCCCGCTATATTTCGACCAGTTGCCGACCATGCGGCAGGCGCGCTCGGCGCCATGGATGAGGCCTTCCTGATCGTAGTACTCGCGGAAATCGTTGCGGCCCACGCCGCATTCGCGGTAGCGGCCTTCGATGGTATTGCCGACCACGACTTTCGCCACCTCTTCGCCCGTCATGTAGACTTGGGCAAAGGCAGAACCGGCCAGCATGCTTGCCAGGATGCAACCGGTCATCAGAAACGACGTCGATTTCATGTTTTGTCTCCTCGCTGGGGGGACGGGGAAGATCCATGCATTCCGTCTAGGCGAGAAGATTTGCACCGCGGGGCGCGAGGTTCATTGACTCAAGTCAATAATCGGGAAAGCGACGCTCTGCCGCATTCAGGCCGCTAGACCGAGCAGCTTGCCCCGCCCAGCACGCAGAATTTCGCGCAATGCGGGTGGTTGAGTTTCACCGGCAAGAGGCTTTCGCGGAGCGTCTGTCCCATTTCGAACTGCGGGTCGTCCGGCAGCAGCGTGCAGGCGACCAGTACAGGCGCCGCCGCGCCCTTCCGCTTCACGGCCATCCGGCTCGTCGCACACATCATGTCGGCCGGGTTTTTGTGCAGGATGTCCCAGCAGGCCGTGGTGATTTCCGGCACCTCTGCCCGCTCGTCCATCTCGGGAAAGAGAAGAAGCGCGGAAGGGTCGTCCGCATTGAGCGCAATGCTCTCACGGGCGAGGAAGGCGGCATAGCCCGCGCGCTCGTCGGCTTCGGTTTCGCCGGAAATCGTACGCCCGGCAATGGCGAGCGAAAATCCGTTGGCGGCGAGCCAGCGCAATCCTTCGATCGCTTTCGCGAAACTGCCCTTCCCGCGCTCGGCGTCGTGCAGCGCTTCGGTGTGATGATCGATGCTCACCCGGAGTTTCAGCGCCTCGCCGAACCTTTCGCGAAGCGAGAGGAGGCCCTGCTTCACTTTCGGCCTCATCATCGGCTGCATCGCATTGGTGAGGATGAGCACCTCATGCCCGCGTACCAGTGCATCCTCCGTCATGACGAGCATGTCCGGATTCATGAAGGGCTCGCCGCCCGTGAAGCCGATTTCGGGCAGGGATTGCCCGCTCTCCGTCGCAATCGCCGCCGCTTCGTCGAAGAGCCGCGCCGCATCGGCTGCCGTGAAATAGACGAGCCGGTCATCCGTCGGACTCGAATGGATATAGCAGTTGGCGCACTCGATGTTGCAGAGCGTGCCCGTGTTGATCCACAGCGTCTCGAGCCGCCGGAAGGTGACGGAGGCGCGCGCCTCGCCCTTGGCGGTAATGTCCGGATGAGTGAATTTGATCGGTGTTGCGTCGTTCATGGGGAAAAGCTAGCACCGCCACTGGCCTTGGCCATTCACAAATCCGGGAGGACTGGTAGTCTTTCCGCGAGCAAAAGGGGCGGCGATGCAGCACGAATTGGGCGAGGGCGATCTACTGGACGCGGAGGGCCGCCTTGCCGAAGCGGGCTGGGCGCGGCGCGAGGTCCGGCGCTACAGCCGTGCGGCGATCGGCGCGCCCTGGTACCGCATCAAGGAATGGGACTACTACTGCGTGCTGGCAGGGCGCTACGGCCTTTCCTGCGTCGTCGCCGACAATGGCTATATGGGGCTCCTCGGCGCCACCTGGTTCGACTTCGAGGAACCGCGGGCGACGGAGGAAAGCATCGTCACCCTCCTGCCGCGCGGCCGCATGAAGCTGCCGGAAAGCGCCGACAGCGGCGACATCCTCCAGCAACACCCGAAGATCCACCTGGCCTTCCGCCGCGAGCGGGGCGGACGCCGCCTCACCGTCGATTGTCCGGGGTTCGGCAAGGGACGCGGCCTCAAGGCGGAACTCTTTCTCAGCCAGCCGCCAATGGACCGCATGGTGATCGCGACGCCCTTCGCCGGTGCGCCGCACGCCTTCTACTACAACCAGAAGATCAATTGCATGCCCGCCACGGGCAGCGTCTCGGTCGGCGGCGAACATTTCGCCTTCGAGCCTTCTTCCGCCTTCGGCGTTCTCGACTGGGGGCGCGGCGTCTGGACCTACGACAATGTCTGGTACTGGGGTTCGGCTTCGGGCATGGCGGACGGAAAATCCTTCGGCTTCAACATCGGTTATGGCTTCGGCGACACCTCCGCCGCCTCCGAAAACATGATCTTCTTCGACGGCAAGGCCCACAAGTTCGACCAGGTGACCTTCCACATCCCGCCGGATACTTTCGATGGTGCGCCCTGGTCCTTCACCAGCAATGATGGCTGCTTCGAAATGCGTTTCGAGCCCATCGTCGACCGCCACAGCGCGGTGGACCTGAAGCTTTTGCGCTCGATCCAGCATCAGGTTTTCGGGCGCTTTTCGGGCGTGGCCGTGCTCGACGATGGCCGCCGGATCGAGGTGAAGGAGCTTCTCGGCTTCGCGGAGGAGGTCCGCAACCGCTGGTAGCCCCTTGCGAAAATTCCGCCGAAAACGTAACTAGTCGGGAGACCGGGCGGGTGTAGCTCAATGGTAGAGCAGAAGCTTCCCAAGCTTACGACGAGGGTTCGATTCCCTTCACCCGCTCCAGTTCCCCCAAGCCGCCGTCCCTTTCGCGCGCCCTCTCGCAAATATTTGACATTAAGAGTGTCATTATATACTCGATTTCAGGATCGAACCGGGCAGGGAGGAACGAACCGTGAAGGCGCTCATCAGCCGTAACTTGTCCGCGCTTCTGACGAGCCGGGGCCTGCGCAACACCCGCCGCGCGCTCCACGCGCTCAGGCGGCGCCTCGGCGGCGGAAAGCCGACCGTTCACTATTTCCATCAGGCCGACGATCCCTACAGCCATCTGGCGGTGCAGATGCTGGCGCCGCTTGCTGCGCGCTACGGCGTCGCTCTCGACATTTCGCTTGTCGTCCCGCCGGACGAAGCCGCGGCCCCCGAATATGGCAAGCTGAAGGATTACGCCCTGCGCGATGCGGTGCGCGTCGCGCGCGAGTATGGCGTTGAATTTCCCGCCGATGCGGCGCGCCCGGAAGAGCGCGAAATCGCGCGCGTGAATGCGCTGCTCGCTTCCGCACTGCGCAAGGGCAAGTTCGCGGATCAGGCGGTGGAAGCGGGCCGCGCCCTCTTCGCGCGTGACGCCGCCGCCATCGACCGCCTCGTCGAGAGCCACGGTGTCGCCTCGGCGCGGGAAACGCAGCGCGCTCTGAAGAGCGGCACAGCGAAGCGCCGGAAACTCGGCCATTACCTCAGCGGCATGTTCTGGTTCGAAGGCGAATGGTACTGGGGCATCGACCGGTTGAACCATCTGGAGGAGCGCCTTGCCGGTATGGGGTTCGACAAGGCGCCCGCCGGCACGCCGCCGCTCGCTCCTTACCGCGACCTGAAGCTCGGTCCCGTGCCCGAGAGCGGGCATTGCCCGGTCATCGACTTCTGGTTCTCCTTCCGCAGTCCTTATTCATGGATCGCGGTGCCGCGCATGCTGAAGCTCGCGCATCACTACAATGCCGAACTCCGGCTGCGCTTCATTCTGCCGATGGTCATGCGCGGCCTGCCGGTACCCCGCACCAAGCGCTTCTACATCGTTCTCGATACAAAGCGCGAAGCGGATCGCGCCGGCCTGCCCTTCGGCCGCATGGTCGATTCGGTGGGCCGCGGTGCGGCGCGCGCGCTCGCCGTCATCCACCATGCGATTCCTCTCGGTCGGGGCGAGGCCTTTGCCGAACTCGGCTGCCGCGCCGTCTTCGCCGACGGAATCGACATATCGAGCGACGAAGGACTCTTCGACGTGGCGAAGCGCGCGGGACTTTCTGCCAGCGTGGTTAAGGAAGCGCTTGCAGACGACAGCTGGCAACAGGTGGCCGAGGAAAACCGCAAGGCGCTCTTCGATGCGGGTCTCTGGGGCGCGCCGACCTTCCGTGTCGACGGTATGCCCGCTCATTGGGGGCAGGACCGCTTCTGGGCACTCGAGCAGGACATCCTCGCGGCCATGACCGCTCACCGCTGAAAAAGAGCCGCATGGTCCAAACGGGTCATGCGGGCATTTCTCCCGTTAAGGCAGTCTTCACGCCTGACGACGATCCTTGTTCGACGGAACCGGGAAACGGACCCAGGAGGGGAGAATGCCGGTGTTTCAGCATAGCGTCTTTCAACACAGTGTCCTTCGACACGCCGCTGCGGGCCTCTTGGGCCTGTTGCTCGGTACATTTGCCTTCTTCGTCATAGCGGCAGGCGCGATTCTCGCCTGAACGGGCGCGAAAGAGCTAGCGCAGCGGCATCGCGGGCAAGCCGCCCTGCATCATTCCGGGCAGGCCTGCCGGCATGGTCATCGGCGTCACTCCGTCGGGTAGCCGGAAGAGAGAGGCGTCCTGCGGCGCGCGCTTCAGGTCCTTCAGCACCATCGAGAAGGTGCCCTGCGAGCCTTCGCCCTCCGCCTTCACCGGAATCCCGTCATCGGTGATCCACACCATCGTCTCCGTGTTGCCGTTCTTCGGGGTTGGCGGAATGCGATAGCGCGTTGTCTCCTCGCCATCGACGATTTCCGTCCCGGCCTCTTCCGCTTCGATGCCGGTGAAGACTTCGCTGACGCCATACTTCTTCGCGTCGGCTGTGTTCATCGTCATCGCCATGTTCATGTCCGGCATGTAGAGAAAGGCGCGGCCCGCGTCGTGCTGCAGGATGGAAACCTGGCGCGTGCCCTGCACCGACATTTCCCATCGCTCGTTGCGGCCCTGCGAGTAGACCTTGCCGGCAATCTCGTTGCCGCCGGTTTTCACGATGCGTGTCGCGCTATATCCGGTTTCCGGTGGCATCAGCACGGCTGAACGTGCCGGCAACGCGGAGGCGGCAAAGGCGAAAAGCGCCGCAAAAAGGACCATACGCATGAATTCTCTCCCTGCTCCGGCCCCCAACCGAACGCGGAGAGTCTAACCCGCCAGCGCTTCCGGGGGAACCGGTCATGCCAGGCAGCTTGGCCACCGGCGTGAGCTGTGTAATGCTGCCTGCGAAATCACATAACCACAGTCGAAAGCGCGGCGATCTCCTTCGCCGTCAATGCGTCTTTTTTTGTGCGCAAATTATCGAAGGGAGACCGCGTATGGCGGATACGGAAGGAAAACGGCCCCGTTTCTTTCAGGCGAATGTGCCTGTCTTTGTGGGTTCCGCGGCGCTGATTTTCACGGCACTCCTCCTTGTTGTTCACGATCCAGACGACGCTTCCATCGTTTTTGCCGCCATCCAGTCGTGGATCGTCCACGAGATGGGCTGGTTCTATGTTGCGGCGGTGGCGACATTTCTCGTCTTCGCCATCGGCATTGCGGCGAGTTCCATGGGCGCGATCAAGCTCGGGCCCGACGATTCCGAGCCCGATTTCTCGACGGCTTCCTGGTTCGCCATGCTGTTCAGCGCCGGCATGGGCATCGGCATCATGTTCTACGGGGTGGCGGAGCCCGTGCTCCATTTCGCGTCGCCGCCCGTCGGCGAGGGCGGCACGGTGGAAGCCGCCCGCAACGCCATGCAGCTTTCCTTCTTCCATTGGGGGCTCCATGCCTGGGCGATCTATGCCGTCATGGGTCTGGCGCTCGCCTATTTCTCCTTCCGGCAGGGCCTGCCGCTCACCGTCCGCTCGGCGCTCTATCCGCTGATCGGCGAGCGCATTTACGGGCCGATCGGTCACCTGGTCGACATCTTCGCCGTCTTCGGCACCATGTTCGGCGTCGCAACCTCGCTCGGCCTCGGCGTCTTGCAGGTCAATGCCGGTCTCAACTATCTCTTCGGCATCGAACCCGGCATCGCCGTACAGCTCATGCTCATCGCGGGCATCACCTTGCTGGCGACGGGCTCCGTCGTTTCCGGCATCAATGCGGGCATTCGCCGTCTGTCGGAACTCAATCTCGGTCTCGCAATCGCACTTATGCTCTTCGTGCTTGCCGTTGGGCCGACGGTTTTCCTGGTTCAAGCGGCGATGCAGAATACCGGCGCCTATCTCAGCGACCTCGTCGGCAAGACGTTCACGCTCTATGCCTACCAGCCGAACGAGTGGATCGGCGGCTGGACGCTTTTCTACTGGGGCTGGTGGATTTCCTGGTCGCCTTTTGTCGGCATGTTCATCGCGCGCATTTCGCGCGGCCGCACCATTCGCGAATTCGTCATCGGCGTGTTGCTCGTTCCCTCCGGTTTCACCTTTCTCTGGTTCACCGTTTTCGGCAACACGGCGCTCGCCATGCAGCTTGATGGATCGGCGCAAATGGTCGATGCCGTGCAGGCGGATGTTGCCGTCGCGCTCTTCCAGTTCCTCGGGCATCTGCCTTTTGCTGGCATATCCATGACGATCGCGACGCTCCTTGTCGTGACGTTCTTCGTCACCTCGTCGGACTCCGGAAGCCTCGTCATCGACATCATCACTTCGGGCGGCGAGCCGGAGCCGCCGGTCTGGCAGCGCGTCTTCTGGGCGGTGATGGAAGGTGCGGTCGCGGCGGTGCTTCTCCTTGCGGGCGGTCTTGCCGCGCTGCAGATGGGCGCAATCGCAAGCGGCTTTCCGCTCGCGGCTATCCTCCTCGTCGTCTGCTACGGCCTCTTCACGGCGCTTCGGCACGAAACGCACCGCCAGCAAAGTCTGCAGGCGGCGCCGGGCCTGGCCATGGGCCATCCGCCTGTCCCGTGGAAGCACAGGCTCGCCGTGCTGCTGCACCAGCCCACGCGCGAGCGCGCCGTCGCCTTCCTGCGCGACACGGTGGCGCCCGCGCTGAAGGAGGTGGCGGAGGAAATTCGCGGTCGGGGCATGTCGGCCGAAGTCGAGGTTGCCGAGCGCGATGTCCGCATCGTCGTCACGCATGGCGAAGATGTCTTTGTTTACGGCGTGACGTTACGCAGCGTTCCCGTGCCGAGTTTCGCCGTGACCGCGCTCGAAGGCGAACGCGAAGGGCCGGACCGCACATGGCGCGCCGAAGTGGCGTTGCGCGAGGGCGGTCAGCGCTACGACATCTTGGGTTTCGGCAAAGAACAGGTGATCGCGGACCTTCTCGGTCAGTACGAGCGGCACATGCACTACCTGAACATGCACGCGGCGGGCTAGCGAGAGAATGATGCGGCAAGGGGCCACCTCCGCTATAAGGGCGGATCGGCTTTCCGAGACAGCGAGATCAAATGAGCCCCTCTCTCTATACGCTCATCGAAGCGTCCCTTCCGCAGGACCGAACGCGCACGGCAATCGAAGCGCCCGATCGTTCCCGCGGCCCGCGCATCTGGTCCTTCAACGACCTGCTGGCAACGGCAGCGCGCTATGCGGCTCTTTTTGCGCGGCTTGGGCTGGCGCGCGGAGACCGTGTCGCACTTCAGGTCGAAAAGTCGCCGGAAGCGCTTGCCGTCTATCTCGCCTGCCTGCGCGGCGGCTTCGTCTTCCTGCCGATGAACATGGCCTACCGCGCGGACGAGGTCGATTACCTCGTAGGCAACGCCGAACCCTCCCTCGTGATCTGCGACCCTTCCGTTGAAACCTCCCTGAAGGAAATATGCACGCGTCGCGGGACGCCGCATCTCCTCACGCTCGACTGGGAAGCGGGCGGAAGCTTTGTCGACGCCGCCGCGGGTGTGGCGGAATACGATGAGCCGGCCGCCTGCAGTGCCGATGATCTCGCGGCAATCCTCTACACCTCCGGCACGACGGGCAAACCGAAAGGAGCGATGCTCACGCATGGTAACCTTGCCGCAAACGGCGTCGCCCTTCGCGATGCATGGCGCTTCACGGAGGCGGACGTCCTGCTTCACGCGCTTCCCATCTTCCACGCTCACGGTCTTTTCGTTGCTTGCCACTGCGCGCTGCTCTCGGGCGCGAAGATGATCTGGCTGCGGAAATTCGACCGCGAGGACGTGATCCGCGAACTTCCCCGCGCCACGACCTTCATGGGCGTGCCGACTTTCTACACGCGGCTTCTCTCCGGCGACGACTTCTGCCGCGAACCCGTGGCTCACATGCGGCTCTTCACCTCCGGCTCCGCGCCGCTTCTCGCCGAGACCTTCGAGGAATTCCGCGCGCGCACCGGGCACGCCATCCTCGAGCGCTATGGCATGACGGAAACCGGCATGAATGCGTCGAACCCCTATGACGGCGAACGGCGGCCGGGCACGGTGGGCTTTCCCTTGCCGGGCGTCGAGCTGCGCGTCATGAGCGACGAAGGCGCGCCGCTCGCCGCCGGCGAGGTCGGCGGTCTTCAGGTGCGCGGCGCCAATGTCTTCCGCGGCTACTGGCGCATGCCGGAAAAATCGGCCGAGGAATTCACGGAAGACGGCTGGTTCAGGACAGGCGATGTCGCGATGATCGACGCGGACGGCTATGTCCATCTCGTCGGCCGCGCGAAGGACCTCATCATTTCAGGTGGCTTCAATGTCTACCCGAAAGAGATCGAGGAACTCATCGACGACATGCCCGAAGTACTCGAGTCGGCGGTCGTCGGCGTGCCCCATGCCGATTTCGGCGAAGCGGGTGCGGCCGTCGTCGTTCTGCGTCATGGCTTCTTGCTCGACGAGGCAACGCTCATCGCGCGCCTGAAGGACAAGGTCGCGAATTACAAAGTGCCGAAGCGCGCTTTCTTCGTCGAAAGCCTGCCGCGCAACACCATGGGCAAGGTGCAGAAAAATCTGTTGAGGGAAACCTGGCGCGGCGCCTGCGAGGGCGGCTGAGGCGTCAGCTCCGGTCGCTTTCGCGGCGCTTGATGGGCGCCTTGCCGTCGCGCCGGCGGCGATCCGGGCCGGTAAAGCTCGCCGAGCGGACAATAGAGCGTGGCCGCATCAACACGGTGTCGATCCGGTCGATCAGCTGCTGTGCGGAAAAGGGCTTGGAAAGGATTTCCGTCACGCCCGCATCCCGCGCTTCGATGATCGAGCCGCGCTCGCGCCGCGTGGTCACGTAGATCACGGGAAGATCGTTGAGGTGGCCTTCTTCCGATGTGCGGATCGCCCGCACCACGGAAAGTCCATCGAGCGGCGGCTCCAGATCGTCCATGATCGCAAGGTCGATCCTGTTCTTGATAAGGGCGCTCAAGGCATCCTCGCCCGTACGCGCGCTCACGATGTGCCGCACCCCGAGGCCGCTCAGGACGCCGCGAAGCAGGTTCGCCATGTAGAGCGTGTCCTCGACGATCAGCACGCCAAGCTGTGCGTAGACTTCGGGTCCGATTTGCCTGCGATTTTTTTCCGCTTCCTGCGACATCGACGTCTCTCAAGCCTTCCCTGCGGGTTCAGGCGCCACTATCCGCCAGAAGTCTTTAGCGAATAGTTAGTGGACGGGATGGCTGCGAGGATTTTCTGTCGCCGTCGTGCCCAGCAACCGGCCATCGACCATCCGGCTGATGCCATGCTCCGTTTTTTCCCAATGGAAAGGCCGGGTAACGAACTGCCACAGGGCCTTGTAGGCGGCCCCGGAGATAAGCAGCCAATAGACCGGCATCATCAGCGTCTGCCCGAAAAGCGGCAGCAGCCCTCTCGCCGAAACGGCGGCCATGCCGGCCGCAATCGAGAGCGAATAGCCGGAAACGAGCACGAGGATGTTGAAGAGCGCGAGCCCCGCCCCATCGGAAAAATCGCCGGGCACT
The DNA here is from genome assembly GCF_045863935.1 of Parvibaculum sp. Lineage (GTDB taxonomy): Bacteria > Pseudomonadota > Alphaproteobacteria > Parvibaculales > Parvibaculaceae > Parvibaculum. The sequence goes on from NZ_BTVP01000020.1 coordinate 36,454, forward strand.
CCCCGTTTTGCCAGCGCGATCCCCGCGGCCGCGTAGAACAGCGGGTGGACAAGGCTTGAAAGCGTGAAGCCGCCGATCAGAAGCTGAAATCCCGCAAATCCCCTGAGACCGAGAGCGCGATAAAGTTTCACCGGGTGACGCATGCGCACGAGATAGGTCTGCATCCAGCCCTTGATCCAGCGCGAGCGCTGCCGCACCCAGTTCGGCAGTTGGCAATTCGCTTCCTCCTGCGTCGTCGAGCGAATGATGCCGCAGCGATAGCCGAGCAGCGCGAGGCGAAGGCCGAGATCGGCGTCTTCCGTAACGTTGTTCGGATCCCAGGCGCCTGCTTCGCGCAGCACAGACGTGCGGAAATGGGTCGACGTGCCGCCGAGCGGGATCGGCATGCCGAGCCGCACCATCGTCGGCAGCAGCAGATCGAAAAAGGCCGCATATTCGATGGCGAACTGGCGTGTGAGCCAGTTCTCGTTCCAGTTGTAATAGTTGAGCTGGGCCTGCACGCAGGCGAGCTTGCTATCGCCCGCCGTGAATGCCGCAACGGCCTTGCGCAGTTGTAGCGGCTCCGGCGAGTCCTCCGCATCGTAGATGACGAGATACTCTCCCCGCGCGAAAGGCAGGACGAAATTACAGGCTTTCGGTTTGGTGCGCGGCAGGTTGTCCGGCACGACGATGAATTCGAAATGGTCGGGAAGCTTCAAGGCTTTCGCCGCTTCGAGCGTTTCCGGATCGCTCTCCTCGAAGATCAGCTTGATGTCGAGCTTCGATGCCGGGTAGTCGATCTCGCGCAGCGCCCGCGCGAGGATCGGCAGAACGCGGGCCTCGCGAAAAAGCGGCACCATCACGGTGTAGACGGGAAGTTCGTTGTCCGGCGGCGTCCCGTAATTGACATAGGCCGTCTCTTCCTTGCTGGGAGGCGAGGTCAGGCCGACAAAGATCGAGATGTAGCGAAGCGTGGCGAGGGCAATGAAGACGAGGCCGAGTGCGATATTCGCGGCGGTCAGGATCGTGGACGCAAGGAAGGGCAGGGCGCCGAGAATGAGGAGGGAGAAAACCGCGAGTATGCGCACCTGCACCGGCGTCAGGCGCCTCGCCGCCGAACTCTCCGGCATTCGCCGCATCAGGTCGAATGTGGCGCAGTCCGTCAGCGTGGCGGCAAAGTCTCTCGTCATGGTTCGGCGCAGGCCGCGTTGCGAGGTCACGAACACGGGCAGATGGCGGCCCTCCCGCTCGGCGATCGCCGCCCTCGCCGCGTCCGGATCGCTCGCCACATAGACCGTTTCTCTCGCCCGCCGCCGCCAGGGCAGGCATCCCTCTTTCAGATAAAAGCCGAGCGCCGCCGGATCGGCGAGCGACGGGTCCGGCGGCTCGAGGTCCAGATCGACAACCGGCACCCCGCGCTGGCGGCCATAGACCCTCGCCACATCGGCGGCGCGCATCGCGCCCGTGCTCACCAGAACCGAGCCGAGCCGGCTCCCCCAGCGCCTTTGCCGCTCGAGCGCGGCAGCAAGCATGTCCTCGCGCAGGAGACCGGCCGTGACAGCCATTTCGCCGAAAAGCGGCCGGTCGGTCCGCTTGCGTCCCCGCCCTGATCGGCGCAGTGGAAAAGCTTCATTTTGCGCTTTAAGTAAACCAAGCGTTTTTATTGGGTCATTTTCCAATTCCGGCTCCCCCTCTTCCCGCCTCGACTTATCGATCGCATGCGGAAATGCCGTTCTGTAAATAGAGACTAGAAAAGAGGGGCATTAAGCTTAATAGACCGAAAGGCCCAGAAGAGACGCAAAGACGAGGCACAAAGCTTGCTGGTTCCGGCGTTGGGTACTGGCTTTCCCCGCCCGGGCGGGACCGGGGGGCTGAGCTTGTGCCATAATGAAACGTCCGCTCCGATGTGCGGGGTGGGCGGCATCAAGCGGGCAGGGCCGATGCGGTTTCTTCTTTATGCGAACCTGATAGCGATCATCCTGCTCGCGGGTTCGCTGGCGCGCCTCTACGAGGGCGAGCCTTTGCCCTGGCGCGGGCAGCGTCATGAAACGGTAGCCATCCCGGCGCCCCCCAAAGAGGAAGTAGCCGCCGTTCCGTCCGGATCGTCTTCGCCTCTCACGATCGAACAGATCATGGCGCTGCAGCTCCCTTTGCCCAATCCGGCGCGCCCCTCATCGGAACCGGAAGCCGCGCCCGGCTTGGCGGCGGAACGCGACCTCGTCATTCTGACGGAAGGCGCCTATCCGCCCTTCAACTACCGGGATGAAAGCGGTGCGCTGGCGGGGTTCGACGTCGAGCTCGCACAGGCCCTGTGCGCCCGCGTCCGGACGAAATGCGATATCGTGGCAAAGCGCTGGGGCGATCTCCTGCCGTCGCTGAGGCAAGGCGAGGGCGACGCGGTAATTGCCTCGATGCTGATCCCGGCGCCCGGCCGGGAAAGCCCTGCATCCGGCACCGACCTGATCCTCACGGACCGCTATTATTCGACCCCCGGTCATTTCGCCGCTCGCCGCGACGCCGTGCCTGCCGCTGCGACGCCGGCTGCGCTGGCCGGCCGGAGCATTGCCGTTCAGGCTGGTTCGATCCATCAGGCCTATGCGTCGATGCGTTTCTCCAACGCGAAGCTCTTGGCCTATCCCTCGCTCGACGAAGCGCAGCAGGCGCTTGCGCAGGGCAAGGCGGATCTCCTTTTCGCCGACCGCAATGCCTTGCTGCGCTGGAGCGCCTCGTCCGATGGCGCATGCTGCCGTCTGGTCGGGCCGGACTATGGTGACGCAACCTATTTCGGAAAGGGCGCCACCATCGTTCTGCGCGTGGGAAATGAGGAGCTGCGCGACCGTTTCGACGAGGCATTGCAGGAGCTTGTCGCCGACGGCACCTATGCCCGGATCAGCGCGCGCTATTTCTCCGCAAGCATCTACTAGATCCGCAGGGATCGTCAGCCGTTTTCGGACGCGTCCGCCATGAGGTCGCGAGGCCTGCCGAAAAATACGGTGCGCCCCTCACCCTCGGCAATCTCGGACCAGCGATCCGTGTCGAACTCGAAGACGATGAAACCGCCCGTGGGCACGCCATGTGCCACGCGCAACGCCGTCTCGTCATCGGGATCTTCCGCCAGCGCCATCGCGAGCAGCACGAGCCCCGGATTGTGGCCGACGACAAGCAGCGTCTCGACCTCGTCGGAAACGCCTCTGATCTCGGCGAGCATAACGTCGGGCATCGCGTGATAGAGCTCGTCGCGATAGGTGACGGGAACATTCTTGAGCTTGGCGCAGAGCGGCGCGCAGGTCTCCGCCGCCCTGGCGGCTGTCGAGCAGAGCACGGCGTCCGGGCGGTAGGGCGATGCCGCGATATAGCTCGCCATGAAGCCGGCGGCCTTCGCCCCCCTCGCATTGAGTGGGCGTTCGAAGTCGTCTTTCGACGGGTCACCCCAGTCGGATTTTGCGTGGCGCAGCAGGCAGAGCCGTTTCATGTCCCATTCTCCCGGCCGCGAGTATTGTCCGGATTCGCGCCGCTCCAAAACGGATTTATGAGGCTCCAGCCAAGTCTCTGCGGGCCGGGTGCGGGGTATTCGGAAAGGCCGAGCCGCATCTTCTCGTGGCCCTCGCGCGGGCAGGCGCGGTAGGTGCCGAAGAGCCGGTCCCAGACCGAAAGGTTGAAACCGAAATTCGTGTTGTATTCGTCCCGGTGGATGGAATGGTGCACCCGGTGCATGTCGGGCGTCACGATGAGAGGGCGGATCCACTTGTCGGCGCCGCCGATGTCGATGTTCGAATGGTTGAACATTGCAGTGGCGTTGAGCACCACCTCGAACAGGATGACGGCGGCGGCAGGCGCGCCGAGCAGCGCGACCGCGCCCATCTTGATCCCCATGCTGAGCAGGATTTCGACGGGATGGAAGCGAATGCCCGTCGTCGCATCGACATCCGGGTCCGCGTGATGTACGCGGTGCAGCCGCCAGAGCAGCCCGGCCTTGTGAAACACAACATGTTGAACATAGACGAGAAGATCGAGCGCGACGAACGACAGCACGAAGGCGACGGCCTCGGGCGTGGCTGTCCAGTTGAAAAGACCGAACCCGTTTTGCTCTGCGAGCACAGCGACGCCGACCGCGAGCAGGGGAACGGCGATGCGAAGCAGCAGCGTTCCCGCACCCGCCAGCGCGAGGTTGGTCGTCCAGCGCCGAAGCCTCGGGCTGCTGCGGCCGCGCCGCGGAATCGCGAATTCCAGCAGCAACATCAGGGCAAGCACACCGGCAAAGGCGGCAAGCCTCAAGGCAGGTTCGTGCAGGGTGAGGAAGTCGAACATTCGCTGGCCGGGTTTGGTCTGCCCCGCTCATCCGCGGAACCCGAGGGGCCGCCGGGAGACCTGGAAAGGGAGACGGAGTATAGAGGGTCGGGCCCCGCAAGAAAAAGGCCGCCCGCGTCCCTCTTGCGCTAGAATGCACTCCCACGCGACTCAACAATGCGTGAAGAGGGCTGCACCGCTCATGTGGCTTCGTTTCTGCCTTTGGACTTTGCCATTCGTGGCGGCGCCTTTGATGGCGGCCGCCGGTTCCGCTCTTGCGCAGGAGCCGGCTCCCGCCGGTGCGCATGTGGAAGGCGTGGCGGCCGAAGCGGCGGCAGGTGCCGATGCAAGGCGCGAGAATGTGCGCGGCGACGAAACGTTCCAGAGCAGCTACACCTGCGTATCGCCGTCCGGCGCGTCCGACAAGGCGCCCATTGTTTGCGAAGGCAGCATCAGTCCCGTTCTGCCCGAGTTGTATTTTTCGCTTTCATGGCATCTCGATGAGTTCGGCGACCGTGCCATCGAGACCGTCCACATCCGGCGCAAGGGCGAGGTCGAGCCCTTCCAGACGATCGGGAACGTGGCTTCGCTTGCCGCGTCGCAGATTCCCAACAACGACTTCGAGCTGATCGACGTCAATTTCGACGGCTACCATGACTTCCGCCTCATCGCGGCGGGAACGGCGGGGCCGAATGTTCTCTATCGCAACTGGCTGTGGGAGCCGGACGAGGAAGCCTTCGTCGGCAACGCCGCGCTTGATGAGCTCGTTTCGCCCGAGTTCGATCCCGAGACGCAGGAGATCGTCAGCCGCTGGCGCTCGAGCGCGGAGGAGGGCGGCGTCGACATCTACATCTGGGAGGAGGGGCGGACCGTCCTGATCCACCGCGAGACGGACCGGTATGCCGGACCGTCGGCCTGCACCCGCACCTTCTTCGACCGCATCGACGGTGAATTGCGCGAGACGGGAACGGGCGCCTGCGGCTGACGCGCTGGAGCAATTCCAGGAAAACCGTTCTCTTCTTGCGGTTTTCCGTCCGGAATTGCGAAAGAACAGAAAATCAAAGCGGCATGTGCCGCGCCCGCGCGCCCCGCTCGATCGCGGCGCCGGTGAGCTTGTCGATGTCGAGCGTGTCGCGCAGCAGTTGCAGCAGCCGGATTTCCTCCGCGCCGACCGCCTCGTCCGCCGCCGCGATTTCGACCGCAAGCGCATAGCCCGTTTCGCGCAGATGCGGCGGCAGCGCGTCCCTCACCAGACCGAACACCGCGTCGAGCCCACCATCTTCCTGCAGGATCGCGGCGCATTCCCGCGCCGCCGGAATGAGCTTCTCCGCATGAAAATTGCGGAAGGCAGGCAGCGTCTTCACGATGGTGCCGATATCTCTCAGCTCATTGTCGCTCATGGCGCGGTCCACCGCGCTCATCGTCACCATGATGTAGATCAGGGCATGTTCCGGAGAAATCGTCGACATGGGTCTTCCTCGTGAAATTTCGCGGGGAGCTTAGGGGCTGCCTTTGGCTGGGGCAAGCTCGGGCGCGCCGGTCCCCAGAAAGGCCCTTGTCTCGGCGATGGCTTCGGCAAGCCCGACCCGGTGGATGGTGACGCCCGGCGGAAACCCGGTGGTCAGCCGCGTCGGCAGGCGGGAATCGAGCGCCACGAAGACGCCCCGGTCGCTCGCCCGCCGGATCAGCCGCCCGAAGGCCTGCTTCAGCCTGAGCCGCGTAATCATGTCGTCGTAGCGCGCCTTGCCGAATTGTTCGCGCCGCGCCTTGTGCAGAATATCCGGCCTCGGCCAGGGCACGCGGTCGAACACGATCATGCGCAGCGAATCTCCCGGCACGTCCACCCCGTCGCGCACGGCATCCGTGCCGAGCAGGCAGGCATTGCGCTCCGCCCGGAAAATATCGACCAGCGTGCCGGTATCGAGCGCGTCGATATGCTGCGCGTAAAGCGGTAGCCCCTCTTCTTCGAGCGGCGTCACGATCCGTTCATGCACGGCGCGAAGCCGGTGAATGGCGGTGAAGAGGCCGAGCGCCCCGCCGCCCGCCGCGCGAAAGAGTTCGCGATAGGCCGCCGCGATCTGGTTCATGTCGGTGCGGCTCACATCGCGCACGACGAAGATGCGCGCCTGCGCGGCATAGTCGAAAGGCGAGGCCATGAAGGAGCGCCTTGCGGGCAGCGCGAGATGCGACACGCCGGTCCGGATTTCGGCGCTCTCCCAGCCCCCGTCCTCGCTCTCGGTTTCGGGAAGCTCGTCGCGCAGCGTCGCCGATGTGATGAGCACGCCATGCGCCGGTTCGAGCACGGCGCCCGCGAAAGGCACGGTCGGATCGCGCCAGTGCCGGTGCATGCCGACATCGGCCTCGCGCCCGAACAGGCGCTCGATGGAAAACCAGTCGACGAACATCCCGGGCGGCGTCGCGTTGAGGCTTGCAAGCATGCTCCGCCAGGCGGGGATGAGAATGCGCCCCCGCCGCTCCAGCCCGCGCGCCGCCGCGTCCATGCGGATGCGTGTCGATGTGTCGAGATCTTCCGCCTCCTCGTCGAGCCGCGCGCGCAACCGGTCGGCGATCAGGGCGAGCGGTGCCGCAAGCCGCTTCAGCGCGTCGTCGAGTTCCGCCGCCGCTTCTGGCAACCCGGCAACGGGCGGCTCCGTCTCCGCTTCGAGCGAGAAGGGCGTGCCGGCATCTTCCGTCCGGGCGTGAACCTGCTGGCGCACCAGCGCGAGGAACTTCTCCGCCGCGCCGCGCGGCTGACCTTCGTTGAGCCGCGTGCCCCAGCCCGGGCCGGGCAGGGCGGCGGCCGCCGAAAGTGCCGCCTGCAGCGCCTCCTCCGCGAGCCTGTCCTCGCCGAGAAGATCGCCCACGCGCTCGTCGAGTCCGCGCCCGCGCCGTCCGCGCTGGCCTTCCGCGCCGCGAATCCAGCGGCGAAGCTCCGCCGTTTCAAGCGCCGACAGCGAGGCGGAAAAGGCGCTGTCCGCCGCGTCGAAGATGTGATGTCCCTCGTCGAAGACGAAGCGGGAGCGTGCCTCCCGCCCGCTCGGTGCCTCGTCTTCCGCGCCGCCCGCTGCTTCCGTTTCTTTCGGCGCCGCCGGAACAAGCGGTCCCATGGCCTGGTCGAGCGCCGCCTGCCGCATCACAAGCGCATGGTTTGCAACCACGATCTCGGCGCGCCGCGCCTTGCGGATCGCGCGCTCGATGAAGCACTTCTTGTAATAGGGGCAGGCCGTGTAGACGCATTCGCCGCGCCGGTCGGTCAGCCCCGTCCGCCCCGTGACGCCGCCAAGCCGCGCCGCGAGCCAGGCCGGGAAATCGCCGCCCACCATGTCGCCGTCGCGGCTCGCCTTCGCCCATCGCGCGACGAGCCCGATCGCGACCGCGCCGCCGCCGATGGCCGCGCGGTCCGCCATTTCCGCGAAGTTGAGGAGGCAGAGATAATTTTCCCGCCCCTTGCGGATCACCGCCTTCTCCGCCTTTTCGGCGGGATCGGGATAGAGCCGCGAAAGTTCCTGGTCGAGCTGGCGTTGCAGGTTCTTCGTATAGGTCGAGATCCAGACCGTGCCCTTGTTCCGCGCCGCCCAGAGACTTGCGGGCGCGATATAGCCGATGGTCTTGCCGATGCCTGTGCCCGCTTCCGCGAGCACCACATTGGGGGCGCCCGCGGCCTCGCGCGGCGCGAAGGCATGGGAGGCTGCCGCCGCGAAGGCGGCCTGTCCGGGCCTCTCTTCGGCATCGGCGCCCGCCAGCAGCGCAAGCTGGTCGCGGGCTTCCTGCTCGCTCACGGGCAGCGATCCCGCGGGCGGGCGGGGGCCACGTTCCTCCCATTCGGGAAGCTCGTTCCAGACGTCGAAACCGCGCGCGCCGGGCGGCTTTCCCTCCCGTCCCAGCGCATCGCGCAGCGCGGCCACGACACCCGGCCCCCAGGACCAGCCGCCCTCGGCCATGCGCCAGGCGGTGCGTGCCGCCGAGGGCCGGTCCGGATAGGAAGGCTGCTGGAGCGCCGCAAGCATCTGCGCCGCCGCCCGGTGCAGCATCAGCGCATGGTCTTCCGGCGTCTTGCCCGCATCGAGCCCCAGTGCGCGCGCAAGCCCCGCCACCGTCGGCAGGCAGGTGCGCGCCGGATGCACGAAGGCGAAGAGTTCCATCAGGTCGAAGACCTGCGGTCCCGGCTCCCGGAAGTTGCGGCCCCTTGCGATGCGCCGCGCCGTGAAACCTGCATGGACGAGCATCACCGGCTCGCTGGCGATCCGCTTCAGCGCCTCATCGGGCGCGAGCTCCTCGATTTCGCCCTCGGCATCGACCGATATCGCACCGCCGCTCATGCCGCGCGCGGGCACGATCGCCGCCGCCTCGGGCAGAAAGCGGCCGTCTCCGGCGGCGGGGCCGGAAGGAAAGCTCGAATCGGGTGGGAAACGCTGTGGCATTGGCGGCGAGTATAGCCATGCGCCGCCGCAATGAAATTGCCGGACGGCCCGGCCTCAGGCCGCCAGGCTCGGATAGGCCTTGGCGAGAGCGCGCCAGGTCGCGGTGATCTTCTGCTGCAGCCGGGGAACGGCGCCGAGCGCGGCATCCGCCTCCCCGTGAGACGCCGCCCTGGCAATATCCTCCGCGACAAGCGCCACGGCCGTGAGCCCGATATCGGACGCCGCCGCCTTGAGCTCGCCCGCATGCTGCGCCAGCGCGCCGCCGTCGCGCATCGTCCGCGCATGCTCGATTTCGCGATGAATTTCGAGCACGCGCTCGAGGGCGGCCACGAGGTAGTCGGTGATGTGCTGTCCGCCCAGCTTGAGCTCCAGCGCATAGAGATGGTCGTGGTCGATCAGCCTCTCCGGCCTCACTTCCGGCCCGGGCTGAGCTTCGGCGCGCAGCGAGGCGAAGTAATCGGCGGCCTCGCCCGGTTCCAGCGGCAGCAGGAACCAGAACGAGCTTCCCTGGCCCGGCGTGCTGTCGACGCCGATATGTCCGCCCATCATGCGCACAAGCCGGTCGCTGATCGGCAGCCCGAGGCCCGCCCCGGCGGCCTTGCCTGAAAAGCGGAAATCGCGTGCATCCGCGCCCTGCGCGAAGGCTTCAAAAAGGTGGCTCTTCGCCTCCGTCGAAAGGCCGGGGCCCGTATCCGTCACGGAGAAGCGCAGCACGGTCTCGCCGCCGGGCGCCTTCAGCGGCGCCACGCTCACCACCACGCCGCCCTGATAGGTGAACTTGATCGCGTTGCTGACGAGGTTCATCAGCACCTGCCGCACGCGGTCGGGATCGGCATGCATTTGGGGTGGCGTGTCGGGCGCCGCGTTGAGTTCGAGCGAAAGCCCACGGTCGACCGCTTGATGCCGCGTCATGCGCACGATGCCGGCTGCAAGTTCCACCGGATTGAAGCTGCTCGGCTTCAGTTCCAGCGAATGCGCTTCGATCTCCGAGAAATCGAGCATGTCGTCCACGAGCCGCCGGAGAAGCTGGCTCGTCTCCTCCACCGAAGCGGCGATCTTGAATTGCGTGTCGGTCGTCGCTTCGTCGGCGAGATAGCGCGCCATGTTGCGCAGGCTGTCGAGCGGCGTGCGCAATTCGTGGCTGATGATGTCGAGGAATTCCTGCTTTGCTGCAGCGGCCGCCCTGGCTCGGGTCTCCGCATCCTCCGCATCGCGGCGGCGTTGCTCGGTCGCCGCATGGGCGCGTGCCATGCGTTCCACGAGGTCGGCATTCTCGAAGCGCAGATGAAACGCCTCGCGGTAGCGGTCGTTGATCCGGCGCGTCCAGCCCACGACGGTCGCAAAGAACATGGCGGCGAGAAGCACCGTCGCAATCGAAAGCGGATCGGCGCGCCAGAGCAGCATCGCCACAGCGGGAAGCGAGGCGGAGATGGAATAGAAGACCACGGCAGGCGGATGGTTTGCGCGCGTGATCGCCGTCGCCATGATGAGCGTGGCAAGAACCAGGGCGTAGAAGATTTCATGTGCGAAGGACGCTCCGGGAAGCCAGAGCAAAGCTCCCACGCCCCATGTCGAACCGCTGATGATCGTCACCAATGCATAGCGGCGTGCCCATTTGGGCGCATTGACGTCCGCATCCGGATCGGCGTGGAATCCGGCGCGCACGCGGTCGAACAGGAACTGAGCAACGAGCTGGATCGCCGCGACAACCGCGATCGTCCACAGCGGCGCGGTCTCGTAGAACGCGGCGCCCACCACCGCAATTGCGCCGAAGATCGTGAAGCGGCTCGCCTCGCCGAGCGAGAGCAGCAGTTTCACCTGTTCGGCGTCGATTCTTGTTTCGATGGGATAGGCGCGACGAACCGGCCCGAACATGGGCGCGGGGTCTTCGGGCGGGTTTTTGCCCTCGCCGGATGGGGCGGGCCGGCTATTCGTCACTTTCTGTCTCTCCGGGCATACAGCCGCAAAACACTGGGATGTGGCCTCCCGGACAAGCGCCTGTTCGTCGCTGCGAGGTTTGCCCAGAGCCCGTCATGCGGGGCGATCCCCGCATTGACTGAGGATAGGGCAGAGCATAGGGTCCGCCCGCTTGACAAAGCCTTAAGCCTTTTCTCCAGGTAGACTAGATGTCCTCGCAAGCCGCCGCCATAGCGCCGTCCGAACTTCTTGAAGCCGCCCGCGTCAGCAAGGCCTGGCCCTTCGAGGAAGCGCGCAAAATCGTGAGCCGGCTTGAGAGGGAAGGCGGTGCCTCGCGCACCGTCCTCTTCGAAACCGGGTACGGACCTTCCGGGTTGCCTCATATCGGCACGTTCGGCGAGGTGGCGCGCACGACCATGGTGCGCCGCGCCTTTGAAGTCCTGATGCCGGGTGTCGAGACGCGCCTCATCTGCTTCTCCGATGACATGGACGGGATGCGCAAGATTCCGGACAACGTGCCGGACCGCGCCTTCCTCGAGCCTTATCTGCACATGCCTCTCACCTCGGTGCCGGATCCTTTCACGAACGAATATCCTTCGTTCGGCCATCACAACAACGCGATGTTGCGGCGCTTCCTCGACACATTCGGCTTCGAATACGAGTTCGCCAGCGCAACCGACTACTACAAGTCGGGCCGTTTCGACGCGATTCTCAAGCGCGTGGCCGAACGCTACGACGACATCATGGCGATAATGTTGCCGACGCTTGGGCCGGAGCGCCGCGCCACCTATTCGCCCTTCCTGCCGATCTCGCCCAAGACCGGCCGCGTGCTCTACGTGCCGATAAAGAAGGTGAATGTCGCGGACGCGACCATCACCTTCGACGACGAGGACGGCGAGGAAACCACGCTGCCTGTCACCGGCGGCCATGTGAAGCTCCAGTGGAAGCCGGATTTCGGCGCGCGCTGGGCGGCACTCGGCGTCGATTTCGAAATGTTCGGCAAGGATCACGGGCCGAACATGGGCATCTACGACAATATCTGCAGGGCGCTTGGCGGCCGTCCGCCGGAGCATTTCGTCTACGAGCTCTTTCTCGATGAAAAGGGCGAGAAGATTTCAAAGTCGAAGGGCAACGGCCTCACCATCGACGAATGGCTGGCCTATGCGCCGACCGAGAGCCTCGCGCTCTACATGTTCCAGCGTCCGCGCCAGGCGAAGAAGCTCTATTTCGACGTCATTCCGCGCGCCGTCGACGAGTACTACCAGCACCTTGCCGCTTATCCGCGTCAGGACCTGAAGGAACGGTTGAACAATCCGGTCTGGCATATCCACAACGGCAACCCGCCTGCGATCGAGCTGCCGGTTTCCTTCGCGCTGCTGCTGAACCTCGTCAGCGCTTCCCATGCCCATGACAAGGCGGTGCTCTGGGGCTTCATCCTGCGTCATGTGCCCGGCGTGACGCCGGATACGCATCCCGAACTCGACCGGCTGGCCGGCTATGCGATCCGGTACTTCGAGGATTTCGTGAAGCCGGCCAAGGTGTTTCGTGCGCCCGACGAGGTTGAGGCCGCGGCGCTGCAGGTGCTTTCCGGCAAGCTCGCCACGCTGCCCTCCGGCGCGGATGGCGAGACGATCCAGAATGCCCTGCTCGATGTGGCGCGCGGCATCGAGCGCTATCAGGATCACGCGAAGAAGAGCCCGGAAGGCGGCCCCGGCGTCTCCGTCGCTTTCTTCCAGATGATCTATCAGGTGCTGCTCGGGCAGGACCGCGGACCGCGCTTCGGTTCGTTCGCCGCGCTCTACGGCATCGACAACACGCGTGAACTCATCCGCCGCGCGCTCGCGGGCGAGGACCTCTCGAAAGACTGATCTTCTCTTCGCTACGTTTTCGGCGTTGCTCCCTCTTGTCTCATGGCCGAACATGGGCCGGTCGGGTGTCGCCCGGTTGGATGGCACGGGGAGCGGAAGCGTGCGGAAATTGTGGGGACGGCCCTGGCGAAGCGCCGTTCTGCTTCTCGTTTTTCTGTTTGCCGTCTCCCCGGCGGGCGCGCTGGAGCGCGGCCTCGCCGAAGCGCAGTCCGCTTTCGACGCCGGAAATTTCGCTCATGCCGCCGCCCTCGCGCGCAAGCTCCGCTCTGCGAAGGGCGATGCGCTCGCCTCGCGCGCGGAAATGGTGCGCGGCGAATTCCGGTCCACGGGCGATGAGCGTCTCCGCCGTTTCAATGCCGGACTTGCGGATGCGCGCCGCGCCGTCGCGCGCGGACCCGACGTGCCCGAGGCGCATCTCGCCGTCGCCGTCGGGCTCGGCCTCGTGTCGCGCAGCATGGGCGGCATCAAGGCGCATTTCGAGGGATGGGGCTCGGAAGCCCGCGACCATATCGACCGGGCGCTTGCGATAAACGAGGACAATGCCTGGGCCCATGCCGCGCTCGGCGGCTGGCACCTCGAAATCGTCTATGAAGGCGGCATGATCGGCGCCGCGATTTATGGCGCCTCCCTCCGCGCCGGGATCGAGGCCTATGAGCGCGCTCTCATCCTCGATCCGGACAATGTTTCCATTGCCTGGCAATATGCCTTCCAGCTCGCCGGCATTGACGGCGCGGCGAACAGCGCCCGCGCGGAGGAATTGCTCGATCGCTTGCTCGCCCGTGAGCCGCGCACCGCGCTCGAAACCATCCTGCGTGATTCCGCCCTGCCGCTGAGGGAAGCGCTGCAAAGGGATGACAGGGCGGAGGTTGCGCGGCTTGTCGCCGTGGGCCTTGGCCGCCGCACGGTCCCGAAGTCCGATGGCGCTCCCGTGCCCGGCAAGCGCTGAGGCTTACTGGCTCGCCCAGATGATCCGCGCCATCCAGAGAATCTCCTCCGGCTTCAGCACGCGGTCGTCATAGGCCGGGTTGAACGATTTGAGTTCCACGCGGTTCGCCGTCATGCGCGCCAGCACCTTGACCATGACCTCGTCGGCCACCGTCTTCACCACCACGCGGTCGCCCCGCCGGACATCGGCGGCGGGCGACACGACGATAATGTCGCCCTCGCGGTAGAAGGGCTCCATGCTGTCCCCGCTCACTTCGAGCGCATAGGCATGCTCGTCCTTGAAGTCGGGAAAGGCGACCTCTTCCCAGCCCGCGCCCGCCGGAAAGCCGGCATCGTCGAAAAAGCCGCCGCGTCCCGCCTGCGCAAGGCCGATCAGCGGCACATGCCTTTTCGGCCGGGCAGGGCTCTCGCCATCCGCGACAAGCGCGAGGAAGGCCTCGAGCGACGAGCCCGTCGCATCGAGCACCCGCGCCAGGCTCTCCGTATTGGGCCAGCGCGGCCGCCCCGCCGCCGTCACGCGCTTCGACTTGTTGAAGGTCGTGGGATCGAGCCCCGCCGCCTTGGCAAGGCCGGAAGCTGTCAGCCGGTGCCGGGCGGCAAGCCTGTCGATCGCCGCCCAGAGACGGCCATGGGAAAGCGAGCGGGTCATGGGCCTGAATGAATTCCTGTCTTCCGCGCGGGCGCGAGGGCCAGAATATGGAAATCATGCCACAGGCCTTGCCTTCTGGCCCAGCCGAAATGCGGATCGAATTCCCATCTCCGGGCGCGGGGCGCGGCTTGTCGCTCGCAGGCGTGCTCGTTAAAGTGCCGCGTCTTCCGCCTTCCCGAAAGGATCGCCATGCCGCCGGATGCCGGCCTCGTCTACAAGATCGTGAGCGAACACGATTGGATCGCCGCCGAGGCCGAAGGCCGCTACATCGGCTCCGCGGTCGATCTCGACGACGGCTTCATCCACTTCTCGACCGCCGAACAGGCGCCGGAAACGGCCTCGCGCCATTTTTCGGGGAGAAAGGGCCTGCTTCTGGTCGCGGTCGAGGCGGCGGCGCTCGGCGAGGCGCTCAAATGGGAGCCTTCGCGCGGTGGCGCGCTTTTCCCGCATCTCTACGACGTGCTTTCGCTCGAAGCGGTCGCCCGCGTCGATCCGCTGCCGGTCGGCGAGGACGGGGAGCATGTTTTCCCGCCGCATGTCGCCGGGCAGAAAGGCTGAGCGCCATGGATCTTTTCCCGCTTGCCCGGCCCTTCACGAGCCTCATCGAGCCCGAAACCGCGCATCGCCTGACGATCCGCGCGCTTCGCCTGGGGCTTGCTCCGCGTCAGCGCGAACCCGATCCCGCCTCGCTTGCGATCGATCTCTTCGGTCTTCATTTCGAAAATCCGGTCGGCATCGCGGCCGGCTTCGACAAGAACGGCGAGGTGCCGGACGCCATGCTGGCATTGGGCATGGGCTTTGCCGAGGTCGGCACGGTGACGCCGCGCCCGCAGCCCGGCAATCCGCGTCCCCGCGTCTTCCGGCTGCCGCTTCACCGCGCCGTCATCAATCGCCTGGGCTTCAACAATGAAGGCCACGAGGCGCTGAAGAAGCGTCTTCTCGCGCGGCGCGGCCGGCCCGGCATCGTCGGCGTCAATATCGGCGCCAACAAGGATTCGGCGGACCGCGTCGCCGACTACGAAGCCGGCATCCGCGCCTTCGACGGGCTCGCTTCCTATTTCACCGTCAACATTTCCTCGCCCAACACGCCGGGCCTGCGCGCGCTGCAGGGCAAGGCCGAACTCGCCGGGCTCGTGGCGCGCGTCCTCGCGGCGAGGCGCACGGACCGCGTGCGGCCGACGCCCGTGCTCCTCAAGATCGCGCCCGATCTCGTCGCCGAGGAACTCGCCGACATCGCCGACGTCGCGCTGGCCGAAGGTCTCGACGGCCTCATCGTCTCGAACACGACGATTGCCCGCGAAGGTCTCGTCACCGGCCTCAACGCGAACGAGACGGGCGGCCTCTCCGGCGCGCCGCTCTTTGAAATGTCGACGTCGGTGTTGCGCGACATGTACCGCCTCACGAAAGGCCGCCTGCCGATCATCGGCGTCGGCGGCATCGGCTCGGGCGAGGACGCCTATGCGAAAATCCGCGCGGGCGCCTCGCTCGTGCAGCTTTATTCCGCGCTCGCCTATGAGGGCCCCGCGCTCGTCACCCGCATCAAGCGCGACATCGCGGCCCGCCTCGCGGCGGACGGTTTCGCGCATCTGAAGGATGCGGTCGGCGCGGACGTGACGCTTTAACTTCGGAGGAACAACGCGATGGCACGCCCCACCATCTATCACAATCCGCGCTGCTCGAAGTCGCGCGCCACGCTCGCCCTGCTCGAAGAGCACGGGGCCGATCCGCTGATCGTCGATTATCTGAAGGCCCCGCCCAGCGCCGTGGAGCTTCAGGCGATCCTGAAGAAGCTGAAAATGAAGCCCCGCGATCTCATGCGGAAGGGCGAAGAGGTCTACAAGACCCTCAGCCTCGACAATGAGAAGCTCACAGACGAAAAGCTCATTCGCGCCATGGTCGACAACCCGATCCTGATCGAGCGCCCCATCGTCGTCTCGGGCACGAAGGCGCGGATCGGCCGCCCGCCCGAAAGCGTGCTGGAAATCCTTTAGCGCTGCTGAGTTCTCGCTCGTCTTTCAAACAAATGCGTCATGCCCGGGTTTGACCCGGGCATCCAGGGCCCCTTGCGCCGACTTTACCTTTTTCCGTCATGGCCCGATTTATTCGGGCCATCCACGTCTTTCCTTTTCTTTTCAGAGAGCCGGTCGCCGGTTCCTACGCCAGTTCTCTTCTCAACCTCGGATAGTAAAACCCGAGCGACGCAGCCCGCATCAGGTTGAAGCCTGTCAGCGCCGTCCACAATCCGTGATTGCCATAGGGCAGGAACAGCCACCACAGCATGAGGAAGAGCGCGCTGGAGGCGAGCGCCGCATTGCGCATTTCCGCGCCCCGCGTCGCACCGATGAAAATGCCGTCGAGCTGATAGCACCAGACGGACAGCACCGGTAGCAGGGCCGCCCAGAAGAGATAGTTCCGTGCCGTGGCGCGCACCTCCGGGTCGATGCTCAGGAAGTCGATGACAAAGCCACCGAAAACGAAAATCCCGAGCGACAGCACGCAGGCGATGCCCGCCGCCCACCCCGTCGAAAGCCAGGCCGAGCGATCGAAATCCTCCCGCCGCCCGGCACCGAAGGCCTTGCCCACCAGCGCTTCCGCCGCCAGCGCGAAACCGTCCAGGAAGAAGGCGCTCACCGACACGAATTGCAGCAGGATCGAATTGACCGCGAGCGTCACCGTGCCCGCCTCCGCGCTCTTCGCGGTGAACCAGGCGAAGGAAAACATCAGCACGATGGTCCGGATCATGATGTCGCGATTGGTCGCGACGGTCTTCGCCAGGCGCTGCGCATCCATGAGCCTCGCCCGCGTCCACTGCCCCGGATAGAAGCGCAGATACCGTGCTGCAATGACGAGCCCGGCAATGGCCGCCGCCACCTCGGCGATCAGCGTGCCGGCGGCAATCCCCGCCACGCCCCAGCCGAGCCCCAGCGCCAGTGCGATATTGAAGAAGATGTTCACGAGGTTGAGAAAGACCTGCAGCACCAGCGCGACATTGGCGCGGCCAAGCCCGATGAACCATCCGACCAGCGCGTAATTGGCGAGTGCGAAGGGCGCGCTCCAGATGCGAATGTCGAAATAGGTCTGGGCGAGGCTCTCCACTTCCTCGCCGCCATCGAGCAGCGCGAAGGCGGCAAGGCGGATCGGCCATTGCAGCGCGATGAGCGCGAAGCCCACGGCGCCGGCGATGAGGAGCGCGCGCCCGAGCGCGGCGCGGATCTCTTCGCCGTCCATCGCCCCCAGCGCCTGCGCGGTCAGCCCCGTCGTGCCCATGCGCAGAAAGCCGAAGGTCCAGTAGACCATGGTGAAGATGAGCGCGCCGATGGCCACCGCGCCGATATATTTCGGATCGCCCATCCGCCCCATCACGGCGGTGTCGGCAATGCCGAGTAGCGGCGTCGAGATGTTCGAGATGACGATGGGCACCGCGATGGTGAGAACCGCTCGATGGCTCACCCGCGCCGGTGTCGTCGCGTTCATGATGCGGGTGCGTCGTCCGCCGCCTGCAGCAGGAAATGGCCATGGGCCGTCGCGATGGGCCGCGACCGGTCGTCCTGCCAGGCTTCCGCGCGCACCGTCGCCACGCGGCGTCCCTGCTTGGTGATTTCCGCGCGCCCGTAAGTGTCCATCGGCCGCCCGGATCTCAGATAGTCGATGGTGAGCCCAATGGGCTTCGGCAGTGCGGCGGCGCTCGCATCGCCCGCCGCAAACTCGAAAGCGAGCTGCGCAATGGCCGTCGTCTCGAGGAAGGCGCCGATCACGCCGCCATGAAGCGCGGGCAACACCGGGTTGCCGATGAGATGCTGCGAGAAATGCAGCACCGTGGTGATCTCGTTGCCGCGCTGGTCCACAGTGATGCCGAGATAGCGCGCGTAAGGGATCGCCTGCATCAGCGCATTGACGTCGATGGGGGTCTTCTCGCTCATGCCGCGCCGTCCTTGTTCTTCGCAAGAATTTTCATCGCTTCCGCCGTCACGGGAACGGGTATCGCCCGGTTCGCCGCCAGCATGAAAGTGCCGACACAGGCTGCGATGGGATCGTCCTCATCCGTGTGATAGGCCGTGCCGCGCACGAAGGCGATGTTCTTCGTCACCTTGTAGCAATGCGTATGCGCCATCAGGCCGAGCTTCGGCGTCGCGGGTTTCATGTAGTCGATCCGCAGGTCGAGCGTCGCGATGGACTGGCGTTCTGCCAGCGCAAGCTGCACCGCGATGCCGCAGGCATTGTCGAGCAGCGAGGTGATGACGCCGCCATGGATCACGCCCGTCTCCGGGTTGCCGATCAGGTTTTCGGAATAGGGAACGGAGAGCCATGCCTCGCCCCGCTTCGCGTCCTCCACGGTCATGCCGATGGCCTTGGCATGCGGCACATGTTCGATCAGCACATTCTTCATCATGGCGATGTGCTCGGGTGTGAAGTTGGGGTTACTCATTCTGATACCTCTGGTCCGGGAGACGTTCTGATAGCGCCATCGGCTCCGTCGCGCCACTGCAAGCCAGTAATGATTTTAACATATTGAAAAAAAAGAGCTTTTCAGGCTCCTTCCTCGTGTCGAAAAGTTGACGATTCTCGTCATTCGGGTAGGCTGGCCGTATCGGCATGAATCGCGGGACCGGCGGGCGGGGTGGGGCAGCCCCGCACGCTCCGGTCCCTCCGGAGGGATGATGAGTGACAAGGACACCCCGGCAGGGGAAGGCGGTGCCGTGTGAGCACCGATCTTGAGGACGCGCCGCCGGCCGAGGCGGCGAGAGCGCTCGGCAAGCGCGAACGCACGAAGAAGAACAATCGGGAAGCGATTCTCGACGCTGCGAAGATCGTCTTTGCCGATCTCGGTTACGGTGCCACCTCCGTCCGCGACATCATTCGCCGGACGGGTCTCGCCTCGGGCACCTTCTACAACTACTTCAAGAGCAAGGAAGAAGTCTTCGAGGCGTTGATGGACGAGGGCATGCGCCGCATCCGCCCGCGTCTCCGCGCCGAGCGCATCCGCTCGCGCACCTTCGAGGATTTCATCCGCAACGCCTATCGAACCTATTTCGATTATCTTGCCACCGACCGCGACACCTTCCAGGTCATCCGCCGAAATCCGAACACCGTCCGTGTGCGCATGGATTCGCCGGAGATCATCGCGGGCTTCGAGGAAATTCGCGAATATATCGAGGAAGACATCCGCAACGGCACGCTGCCGAACGTGGATGCCGAATACCTCATGGCCGCTGTCGTCGGCATCGCCATGGAAATCGGCGACCGCATGTTGCGCCGCCCGGAGATGGATGCGGAGGAGGCATCCACCTTCGCGACGGCGCTCGTCCTCGGCGGCTTCCGCACCCTCCCGCACACGGGCGAAACGAAGTAGGGCCGTGAAGCGCGGACGATAAGAGAAAGAACAAGACCAATGAACCTTCAGAAATTCATCATCCGTACCCTGCTGAAATTGCCGGACGGCCTCCTCGTGCGGATGTCGGGCGGCAAGCCGCTCGCCATCGACGGCCGCATCCTCGATGCCCGCGCGCAATTTCTCGCCGCGCAGGGCGCGCGCCAGCCGTCGATTACGACGCTCGATCCCGCCACCGCCCGCAGCGCGACGTCGGAAGGCCTGAAGCTTCTCGACGCCGATCCCCGTCCCGATGTCGAGGTAAAGGCGCTTGCGGTGCCGGGCCCCGGCGGCCCCCTGGATGCGCGTCTCTATCTTCCGGTGAACATGTCGCGGCCGCTGCCCGGTATCGTCTTCTTTCACTTCGGCGGCTGCGTCATCGGCGATCTCGATACCTGCGACACCTTCTGCCGCATGATCGCGGCGCTTGCCGGCTGCTCGGTGCTCAACGTCGCCTACCGCCTCGCGCCGGAGCACAAATTCCCGGCTCAGGTCGACGATGCCGTCGCCGCCTTCCGCTGGGCGCAGGAAAATGCCGCCGCCCTCCACATGATCCCCGGCCGCATCGGTGTCGGCGGCGACAGCGCGGGCGGTTATCTCTCCGCCGTCATCGCGCAGGAGGCAAGGCGAAAGGGCTTCGCCGCGCCCGCCCTTCAGCTTCTCATCTATCCGGTGACGGACTGGGGCTGGAAAGGCGGCTCGATGGACAGTTGCGCCGAGGTCTATCCGCTGACGCGCGAGATCATGGACTGGTTCGGCGCGCATTACCTGAATGCGCCTTCCGAGGCGGAGGATGTCCGCGTCTCGCCCATGAAGGAGCCGGACCTGTCGGGCTTGCCTCCCGCCATTGTCGTCACGTCGGGTTTCGACCCGCTGCGCGATCAGGGCGCGGCCTATGCCGAAAAGCTCAAATCCGCTGGCGTCGTCGTCGCTTACCGCTGCGAAGACAGCCTGCCTCACGCTTTCACCGCCATGACCGGCGTAATCCCGGCCGCGCGCGAAGCCTGCGAACGGGTCGCGCGCGACATCGGCACGGTCCTCGGCGGGAGCGCCTGATCCATGCTCTACGCGATCGTCAAGGCAGCGATCTCCGGCATCCTCGTGATGGCCGTGTCGGAAACCGCCAAGCGCAATCCCGCCTTCGGCGCGCTCATTGCGTCGCTCCCGCTCGTCTCCATTCTCGCCATCATCTGGCTTTGGCGCGACACGGGCGATGCCGAGCGCATCGCCGCTCATGCGGAGGCGACCTTCTGGTACGTCATTCCCTCGCTGCCGATGTTTCTGATCTTCCCGGCAATGCTGCGGCAGGGGATTGGTTTCTGGCCCGCGCTCGCCATCGGCTGCGCCGTTACCGTGCTCCTCTATCTCGCGACCGTCTGGATCGCCGCGCGCTTCGGCATCGCGCTTTGAAAACATTCGATTTCTTTCTTCCCACCCTCCCCACTCCTTGGCGGACAAGCCGCCAAGGAGTGGGGAGGGTCAAACGATCGAAGATCGTTTGGGGCGGGGGCGCGGCGGCTGCGAGTTATTCTCAAGCCTGCAACGCTTGCCCGCCAAAAACCTCCATGCTATTCCCCCACCGTCCTTAGGGGAGTAGCCGCCCTCCGCCGTCATGGCAGAGAGGGGCGGGCGTCAACAAACTCGGGGTTTCCTGATCCCGTGGCGTCCGCGCTCAGCAACCGCTGAACTGGCGAGACCTTTGGCTCATGCGCTGCCTTTGCCGGGCGGGCGTAATGGGTCATTGGTGTCGCGCCCGGCAGCGGAGTGTTTTCCTTGGAAGCTTTCCTTGTCTCTCTCGGCGCCGTCGCCATCGCTGAAATCGGCGACAAGACGCAATTGCTCGCCCTCATTCTCGCGGCGCGTTTCCGCGCGCCGCTCGCCGTCATCGCCGGCATCTTCGTTGCCACGGTCGCAAATCACGCGCTCGCCGCATGGGCGGGAACCCTCGTCGCCGCCTGGCTCACGCCGCAGCTTCTCGCCTGGGTGCTTGGCCTTTCCTTCCTCGCCATGGGCCTCTGGGCGCTCGTGCCGGACGAGCCCCCTTCCGAAGACGAAACCGTCTCCCGCTTCGGTCCCTTCCTCGCAACGGTGGTCGCCTTCTTTCTGGTCGAGATGGGCGACAAGACGCAGCTCGCCACCGTCGCCCTCGGCGCGCGCTACGAGACGCTCACCCTCGTCGCGCTCGGCACGACGCTCGGCATGCTGGCCGCGAACGTGCCCGTCGTCCTTTTCGGCGAGGCGGCGGCAAAGCGCGTACCCGCAGCCGCCATGCGCTTCGCGGCCGCCGCGCTCTTCATCGTGCTCGGTCTCGCCGCGCTCGGTTCGGCCTACGCCTACGCATCCTGATCGGAGCGGAAGAACGTGACGAGCATCGGATTGATGCTCGCCGCTTCCTCGCGCAGCACCCAATGCGTGCCCTCCCCGAGGAACAGCGTGCCGCCGCGCTCGCAGAGATCGATGCTCTTCTTTGCCAGCGACACGTCCGCAAAATTGTCTTTCTCGCCCCAGACGAGCAGCACCGGCACGTCGATGCGCGCGACAGGCCCCGAAAGATCCTTCTTCAGCAGCGCGCGATACCAGTGGATCATCGAGGTCAGCGCCTTCGGCTCGCTCCATGCGCGCCGATATGCGTCCCATTCCTCCTTCGCGAACGCGCCGTCGCGCGCCGAGGCTTCCAGCGCCTCGATCAGCGCGCCGAAGTTTTTCCGCCGCATCGCCCATTCGGGAAGGCCGCGCAGGCGGAACATCTTCACATAGCGGCTCTTCTTCCGTTGCACGGGATCCGCATACATCGCCTGCTTCCAGATGGCGGGATGCGGCGCGTTGATCATCGCCGCCTTCTCCATGTGCTCGGGCTTCGTCGAGCAGAGCCACCACGCGACGCTCGCGCCCCAGTCATGCCCGACGACGCGCAGCTTCTCCTCGCCGAAATGCCGTCCGAGGTCGATGACGTCCTGCGCCAGTTCGTCGAGATCGTAGGCCTTCACGCCGCGCGGCTTCCCGCTCACGCCATAGCCGCGCTGGTCGGGCGCGATCACGCGAAAGCCCGCCTTCGCGAGATCGGGCATCTGGTGGCGCCAGCCGAGGCAATTGTCGGGAAAGCCGTGCAGCAGAATGACGAGCGGCCCGTCCTCGGGGCCCATCTCCGCGTAATGCAGCGCAATCCTGTCGAGATGCGCCACGCCGAATCGCGCACCTTCCATGCCGGTCATCATGCCTGTTTTTCCCTCCGGGCTTCCCCTGCGTGAAGCTCCATTCTAGCGCGCAGCATGGCGAAGTTGGGGCCGTCCCTTTATGCTCTGGCGCAAAGCTATTTGCCATAAAGAGACGGGGAGAACGCTCATGCGCGCCATGCGTGTGCACGAACTATCGGAAGACATCGGCGTATTGAGGATGGAGGAGGTCGAACTGTCGCCGCCGGGCCCGGGCGAGGTGCGTCTCCGCCTCAAGGCCTGTTCGGTCAACTTTCCGGACATCCTGATGATCCAGGGCAAATATCAGTTCAAGCCCGAGCTTCCCTTTTCCCCCGGCATGGAAGGCGCGGGGCTCGTCGCGGCGCTGGGCGAGGGCGTGACGGCCTTCAAGGTGGGAGATCGCGTCGTCGCCGGCCTGCGCACCGGCGGCTTCGCGGAGGAGGCGAATGTCTCTGCCGAGGCCTGCCGCCCCATTCCCGGCCCCATGGATTTCGCCGAGGCTGCCGCTTATCCCGCAGCCTATCTCACGGCCTATGTCGCGCTCGTCTGCCGCGGCCATCTCCAGCCCGGCGAAACGCTGCTGGTGCATGGCAGCACGGGCGGCGTCGGCCTCGCCGCCGTCGAAATGGGCAAGCTCCTCGGCGCAACCGTGATCGCGACGTCGGCCTCCGGCGAGAAACTGAAAATCGTCAAGGCACGCGGCGCCGATCATGTCCTGAATGTCACGCAAGGCTTCCGCGAGAAGGTGAAGGAACTCACCGGCGGGCGCGGCGCGGATGTGATCTACGATCCCGTCGGCGGCGACGTCTTCGACGAGAGCGTGCGCTGCATCGCCTGGAATGGCCGCCTGCTGATCATCGGCTTCACCAGCGGCCGCATCCCCACCGTCTCCGTCAACATGCCGCTCATCAAGGGCTTCTCCGTCATCGGCGTCCGCGCCGGCGAATATGGCCGCCGCGACCCGGAAGCGGGCAGGGCGAACCTCGCCGCCATCGCCCGCCTCGCCGAAGAAGGAAAGATCGCGCCCTACATCTGCGCCCGCTTCCCGCTCGAACGCGCCGTCGACGCCCTGCGCATGCTTCAGGAACGCAAGGCAGTCGGCAAGGTCGTCATCGAGATGTAAAAAATAAAGTGTCATTGCCGGGCTTGACCCGGCAATCCAGAAGGCGCGGAACGCGCCGTCCCTCTTCACAAAACTCTTTTGGCCGATCTTTTCGAAGACGGACGCCGCCTCGGCGGCTTCTGGACCCCCGGGTCAAGCCCGGGGGTGACGAATAGGGGAACAAAGAGAAAGACCTTTCTCCTCAAACGCTCCGTTGCGCCTTGTCCTTGTCGTTCGCGCTGCGGATCATCTCGCGCATGTCGCTCCATTCTTCGTCGGAGAGTTTCGACAGCCGCGAGAAATTGCCGCCGCCCGCCGAATAGCTCGCCCCGTCGATGGCGATGCATTGTCCGGTGAGATAGTCGCATCCATCCGCCATCAGGAAGGTCGCGAGGTTCTTGAGCTCGTCCATCTGCCCGACGCGGCCCATCGGAATGCCCTCGCGCGAGCCGTCGCCTTCGAGCGACTGGCCGGGCGAGAGCCGTTCCCACGCGCCCTTGGTCGGGAAGGGGCCGGGCGCAATGGCGTTGAGGCGGATGCCGTAAGGTCCCCATTCGGCGGCGAGCGATTTCGTCATGATGTTGACGCCCGCCTTCGACATCGCGCTCGGCACGGTGAAGGGCCCGCCATTCCACACCCAGGTCGTGAGAATGGAGATGACGCTGCCCGGCACCTTGTCGCGGATCCAGCGCGTGCCGATCGAATGCGTCACATAGAACGAACCGTGGAACACGATCCCTGCAATCGCGTCGAAGCCGCGCGTCGAAAGGTCTTTCGTCGGCGAGATGAAATTGCCCGCGGCATTGTTCACGAGCCCGGTCAGCGGACCCCCGGCCCAGATTTCCTCGATCATCTCGTCGACGGCGGGCGCCACGCGAATGTCGACGCTATGCGTCTTCACCGAGCCGCCATGTTTGTCCATGAGCTCTTTCGCCGTGTCGTCGAGCACATTCTTGCGCCGCCCGCAGATATAGACGTCGGCGCCGAGCCGCAGATAGTCCTCGGCCATTTCCTTGCCGAGCCCCGTGCCGCCGCCCGTCACCAGGATGCGCTTGCCCTTCAGCAATCCGTCGCGAAACATCGTCGCCATCTCGTCCTCCCGTCATGAGTTTTGCGGGCGAGATTAGCTTGTCATCGGAGCTTCGTCTCGCCTCACATGTTTACGTTGCGGAAGGCGGAGTGCACGTTCCTCTTCCTCGTCATTGCGAGGAGCGGCGAAGCCGCGACGCGGCAATCCAGAGCTGCAAGCACTGTATCCTTGTTCGTCATGGCCCGGCTTGTCCGGGCCATCCACGTCTTGCTTTGTGCAGGTGCTGTAAAGACGTGGACGGCCCGCATAAAGCGGGCCGTGACGTGAAGAGGGTAGGAGTTGGAAGCCCCCCTCACTCCTTCCCCCGCGCGACGAGCACGCTCCACAGCCTGACCGCGACGAAAATCGGGATCACGACCACGGCGCCGAGAAGCAGGTATTGCAGCGACCAGTCGATCGCATCGAACCCCATCTCCCAGATACGTCCCAGCGTGTCGAGGAAGTCCCGCCACAGGTCGATCGGCTTGATACCGAAAACCGCCAGCACCACGCCCACCGCGATGGACGCGATGGCGAGCTTGAAAAGCGTGGGCAGCACGGGCCCGCCGAAAAATCGATCCATCTGCGTTCCGTTCCTTGTTTGTCTTGCGCGCGTCCGGCGCGCTCAGTCCGCTGCCGCAGTATACCCGGCGGCGAGCCTAGTCCGCCGCAGTATAAATAGTCCGGGCCGGGAAGGGGATGGTGATTCCGCCTTCGTCGAAGCGTTCCTTGACGTGCCGCATCAGGTCGAAACGCACCGGCCAGTAATCCGCATTCATCACCCAGACGCGCGTCACGATGTCGACCGAACTGTCGCCGAGGCTGATCACCCCGATAAAGGCCTCCGGCTCCTTCAGGCAGCGCGCATCCGCATCCAGCGCCTCGCGAATGATCTGCATCGCCTTGCCGATATCGTCGCCATAGGAAATGCCGAAGGTGATGTCGACGCGGCGCGTCGGGTGATAGGTGTAGTTCGTGATCGGCTTTCCCCAGACCTCGCTGTTCGGCACCACGATCTGCACATTGTCGGGCGTCGCGAGTTCCGTGGTGAAAAGCGTCAGCGCCTTCACCGTCCCTGCAACGCCGCCCGCCTCCACATAATGCCCCGCGCGGAACGGCCGGAAGATCAGCAGCATCACGCCCGCGGCGACATTGGAAAGCGTGCCCTGCAGCGCCAGGCCGACGGCAAGGCCCGCCGCGCCCAGCACGGCGATAAGGCTCGCCGTCTGCACGCCGAACTTCGCCAGCACCGCGAGGATCGTGAAGGTGAGGACGAGATAGCGCACCATGGTGCCGAAGAAATTCAGCAGCATCTCGTCCATCGCCGGCCAGCGCCCCAGCGCCCGCATCGTCCATGTCCGGCACCGCCCGGCGAACCACAGGCCGAGAATGAGGATGAGAATGGCGATAACGATATTCACGCCGCCCTCGACAAGCTGCGGCAGCAAAACATCGAGCTGTTCGCGGATGGCGGGCGGAAGCTGGTCGAGCATGCGGGGGTTCCTCTGACGATGCCGGGGTGGGGCAGTTTCACATGACGGGCGAGAGATTTGAACCTCCCTCTTCCCACCCTCCCCTCGGGATTCCTCTGCAAAAGAGGGTAGCGGCTGGCGTTGATTGA
>NZ_BTVP01000021.1:0-59501 GCF_045863935.1 Parvibaculum sp.
GGCCGGGTCATGACGGTTAAATTCGGGATTGAAAATTAAACCGGACGGCAGTGGGATGACACTGAATTTTTATTGTCCACGGAGTAACTGAGGCAATCGCACCGACGATTGCCTCCTACTCCGAAACCACGCCTTCCGGTGCCGCTTCGAGGTCGAAGGCGGCGGCCATGAGGGCTTTCGTGTAGGCCGTCTTTGGATGATCGAAGACCTCGTCGGCGCTGCCGGCCTCCATCACCTTGCCGTCCTTCATCACGATGATGTCGTCGGCGAGTGCGCGCACGACCTTGAGGTCGTGGCTGATGAAGAGATAGGCGAGGTTGTTCCTGCGTTGCAAGTCGCGCAGCAGATCGACGATCTGCGCCTGCACCGACATGTCGAGGGCGGATGTCGGCTCGTCCAGCATCACGAAACGCGGATCGAGCGCCATGGCGCGGGCGATGGCGATGCGCTGGCGCTGGCCGCCGGAAAACTCGTGCGGGTAGCGGTCCTGCATGGCCGGGTCGAGGCCGACATCGGCGAGCGCCTGCGCGACGCGGGCACGCCGCGCCTCTGCCGGCATTTCGGGCTGCTGGATCTGCAGCCCCTCGCCGACGATCTGCGAGACCGACATGCGAGGCGAAAGCGAGCCATAGGGGTCCTGGAAGACGATCTGCATGTCGCGGCGAAGCGGACGCAGCTCTTTCGATTTGAGGCCCTGAATGTTCTGCCCCTCGAAACGGATGCCGCCCTCGCTCGAAAGAAGCCGCATCATGGCGAGGCCGAGCGTCGTCTTGCCGGAGCCGGATTCGCCGACGACGCCGAGCGTCCGTCCCTGCCGCAGCGAAAGCGAGACGCCGTCCACCGCCTTGATATGGCCGACTGTCTTTCTGAGAAGGCCGCGCCGGATCGGGAACCAGACCTTGAGATCGTCCGTCTCCATGACCACGGGCCCGTCCTTCGGCGCGCCGAGCGAGCGGCCCTTCGGCTCCGAGGCGAGAAGATGTTTCGTGTAGTCGTGTTTCGGCGCGGTGAAGACGTCTTCCGCCGGCCCGTGCTCGACGATCCGTCCCTTCGTCATCACGTTCACGCGGTCCGCCATTTTGCGGACGATGCCGAGATCATGCGTGATGAGGAGGAGCGCCATGCCCATCTCGCGCTTGAGCTCCGTGAGGAGCGCAAGGATCTGCGCCTGCACGGTCACGTCGAGCGCGGTGGTCGGCTCGTCGGCGATGAGAAGGTCGGGCTCGTTCGCGAGCGCCATCGCAATGATGACGCGCTGGCGCTGGCCGCCCGAAAGCTGGTGAGGATAGGAGGCGAGCCTTTCTTCCGGGTTCGGAATGCCGACGCGCGTCAGAAGATCGAGCACGCGCGCGCGCACGGCGGGACCGCGCAGGCCCTTGTGCTCGATCAGCACTTCGCCGACCTGCCGCTCGATCGTGTGCAGCGGGTTGAGCGAGGTCAGCGGCTCCTGAAAGACCATGGTGATCTTGTTGCCGCGGATCTGGCGCATCGTCTTTTCGTCGGCACCGATCAGGTTCTTCCCCTCAAAGAGGATTTCGCCCGACGGGTGGAACGCCTGCGGATAGGACAGAAGCTGCATGATCGACAGCGCCGAGACGGATTTGCCCGAACCGGATTCGCCGACAAGGGCGACCGTCTCGCCGGGGCGGATGTCGAAGGAGACCTTGTCGACGGCGATGGTTTCTTCTCCGTCCATGCGGAAGCCGACGGACAGGTCTTTCACGGTGACGAGGGGCGCGTTCATCGCAGCACCTTGCGGGGATCGAAGGCGTCGCGCACCGCTTCGCCGATGAAGATGAGAAGGCTCAGCATGGTTGCGATGGCGAAAAAGCCGGTGAAGCCGAGCCAGGGCGCCTGAAGGTTCGCCTTGCCCTGCTGCAGAAGCTCGCCGAGCGAGGGCGAACCGGGCGGCAGGCCGAAGCCGAGGAAGTCGAGCGCGGTGAGCGTCGTGATCGAGGAATTGAGAATGAAGGGAATGAAGGTCAGCGTCGCCACCATCGCATTGGGCAGCAGGTGGCGGAACATGATCTTCGCGTTCGACAGGCCGAAGGCGCGCGCCGCGTTCACATATTCGAAATTGCGCGCGCGCAGGAATTCCGCGCGCACGACGCCCACCAGCGCCACCCAGGAGAAGAGCAGCATGATGCCGAGCAGGATCCAGAAATTGGGCTCGATGATCGCGGCGATGATGATGAGGAGGTAAAGCTGCGGCACGCTCGTCCAGATTTCGATGAAGCGCTGGAAGATGAGGTCCGTCCAGCCGCCGAAATAGCCCTGAACGGCGCCCGCCGCCACGCCGATGATCGAGGAGAGAACGGTGAGCGTGAGCCCGAAGAGAACGGAAATCCGGAAGCCGTAGATGAGCCGCGCCGCGACGTCGCGGCCCTGATCGTCCGTGCCGAGCCAGTTGTCGGCGGAAGGCGGCGAGAGCGCCCGCCTGTCGAGATTGATGGTGCGGTAGGAATATTCGATCAGCGGCCAGACGATGATGCCGCCGGTGTCGTGGATCAGCTCCTGCACATAGGCATCGCGGTAATCCGCCTCCGTCTCGAAGAAGCCGCCGAATTCCGTTTCGGGATAGGCGATGAAGACGGGGAAATAGGCCTCGCCCTGATAGGTGACGAGAAGCGGCTTGTCGTTGGCGATGAGTTCGGCGAAGAGCGAGAGCACGAAGAGCGCCGCGAAGATCCACAGGCTCCAGTAGCCGCGCCTGTTGGCCTTGAAGTTGCGCCAGCGCCGCTGGTTGATGGGACTGAGGGGCCGCATGTCAGACCTCCCTCGTCTCGAAATCGATGCGCGGGTCGACCCATGTATAGGTGAGGTCGGAGAGGAGGCTGATCACGAGGCCGAGCAGCCCGAAGATGTAAAGCGTCGCGAAGACGACCGGATAGTCGCGGTTGACGATCGACTCGAAGGAGAGAAGCCCGAGCCCGTCCAGCGAGAATATCTGCTCGATCAGCAGCGAGCCGGTGAAGAAGGCGCCGACAAAGGCGCCGGGAAAGCCCGCAATGACGATGAGCATGGCGTTGCGGAAGACATGGCCGTAGAGCACCTGGCGCTCGGAGAGGCCCTTCGCGCGCGCGGTCATCACATATTGCTTCTTGATCTCGTCGAGGAAGGAATTCTTGGTGAGCAGCGTCGTCGTGGCGAAGGAGCCGATGACGAGCGCCGTCACCGGCAGGACGATGTGCCAGAGATAGTCGAGCACCTTGCCCGCAAGGCTCAGGCTCTCCCAGTTGTCGGAGGTGAGGCCGCGCAGCGGGAAGACCGACCAGTAGGAACCGCCCGCGAAGAGCACAATCAGGAACACGGCGAAGAGGAAGCCGGGGACCGCATAGCCGACGATGATGACGCCGCTCGTCCATGTGTCGAAGGGGCTGCCGTCGCGGATCGCCTTGCGGATGCCGAGCGGAATGGAAATCAGATAGGTGAGGAGCGTCGTCCAGAGCCCGAGCGAGATGGACACGGGCAGCTTCTCGGCGACGAGGCCGAGGACGCTCACGTCGCGGAAATAGCTCTCGCCGAAATCGAAGCGCGCATAGTTCCAGATCATCATGAGGAAGCGCTCATGCGCGGGCTTGTCGAAGCCGAACTGCACTTCCAGCGATTTCAGGAATTCCGGATCGAGGCCCTGCGCGCCGCGATACTTGCTGTTGATCGAACTGTCCGCGCCGGACATTTGCGCCTGCGCGCCGAAATCGCCGCCGGCCGAACCGCCGATGCGCGCGGTGGCGGACACCTCCGTGCCCTGAAGCTGCGCAACGATCCGCTCGATCGGCCCGCCCGGCGCGAACTGGATCAGCGCGAAGCTCACAAGCATGATCCCGAAGATGGTCGGGATCATCAGAAGCAGGCGGCGGATGATATAGGCGGACATGGGGCTATCGATCCTCGGTTCCGGCGGCCCACCAGGTCGCGAGCACGCCGCGATCATATGCCGGTTTCGTTTCAGGCCAGGCGAACTTGTCCCAGAAGGCGAGATTGTGGACGTTCTTGTGCCATTGGGGCACCCAGTAATGCCCGGCCCTGAGCACGCGGTCGAGGGCGCGCGCGGCCACGATCTGCGCCGCGCGGGTCGGCGCGGCGATGACCTTTTCGATCAGCGCGTCGATGGCGGGGCTCGAAATGCCGGACAGGTTGCGCCCGCCGGGGATTTTCGCGAAGTCGGATGACCAGTAGCTGCGCACTTCGACGCCGGGCGTGAGGCTCAGCGAATAGCGCTGCATGACGACGTCGAAATCGTAATTGTCGCGGCGGAGCTGATATTGCGAGGAATCGATCTGGCGGCTGCGCGCCTCGATGCCCAGCAGGCGCAGGTTCTTGGCAAGCGGCGCGACGAGGCGCTCGACCATGGGATCGTTGTCGAGGAATTCGATGGAAAAGGCCTCGCCCGCCGCATTGCGCCGCGCACCATCGGCGATCTTCCATCCCGCCTCGTCGAGCAGCGCCGCCGCGCGGCGCAGAAGCGCCCTGTCCTGACCCGAGCCATCGCTTTCGGGCGGCGTCACGGCGGGGCCGAACACGGCGTCCGGCACCTCGCCGCGCCAGGGCTCGAGCAGCGCCAGTTCGTCCGCATCGGGTTCGCCCGTCGCCTTCATCGGCGAGTTCTCGAAATAGCTCTCGGTGCGCTTGTAGAGATCGTAGAAGAGGTTCTTGTTCGTCCAGGTGAAATCGAAGGCAAGGCCGATCGCCTCGCGCACGCGAATGTCCTGGAATTTCGGCCGCCGCGTGTTGAGGAACCAGCCCTGTGCGCCGGATGGCGTGTCGTCGGGCAGGGTGAGCAGCTTCACGCGGCCATCCTTCACGGCGGGGAAGTCGTATTCGGTCGCCCATGTCTTCGAGGTGAATTCCTCGCGGAAGAGATAGCCGCCCGCCTTGAAGGCCTCGAACTGCGCGGTCCGGTCGCGGAAATATTCGAAGCGCACCGTGTCGAAATTCCACTGGCCGCGATTGACCGGCAAATCCTTCGCCCAGTAATCCGCCACGCGCGCGTAAGCGACGAAGCGCCCGGCGCGGATATCGCCCACCTTGTAGGGGCCGCTGCCGAGCGGCGGGGTGAGCGAGGCGTCGGCAAAATCATGTTCCGTGTAGAAGGCCTTCGAGAAGATGGGCAGCGTGCCGGCGATGAAAAGCGCCAGGTCGCGCGTCTGTTTGCCCGTCAGCGTGACGACGAGAGTGCGCTCGTCCGCCGCCTCCGCCGAGGTCATCTCCTTCACGTTCTGCGCGATCAGCGGATGGCCTTTTTCCTTCAGCAGCATGAAGGAGAAGGCGGCGTCTTCCGCCGTGAGCGGCGTGCCGTCATGGAAGTGGGCGCCGTCGCGTAGATGGAAGGTGAGCTTGTTGCCGTCATCCGATATCTCGACGCTTTCGGCGACGAGACCGTAAAGGGCGTCGGGCTCGTCGAAGGCGCGCACCATCAGCGTGTCGAAAAGGAGGTTGAGCCCCTGCGGCGCGTTGCCTTTGAGGATGTAGCCGTTCAGCGTGTCGAATGTATAGAAGGAGGCGTTATAGGCGGCGGTGGGGCCGATTTGCGAAAACGTGCCGCCCTTCGGCGCTTGCGGGTTCACGTAGTCGAAATGCGTGAAGTCCGGCGGATATTTGAGCTCGCCGAAAATCGACATGCCGTGCCGCCTTGCGCCTTCCGTGGCGCGCGCAAGCGACAGCGGAAACGACGCAGCAGCGAAGGCGCTTGCCGTGAGCGCGAGCACCTGCCGCCGTGTCGGCACGCGAAAGCCCTTCATTCGGCCTCGTCCGGCTTGGGGGCGGGGGGCGGCGCGGCCTCGTCCGCCCACCAGATCGCCGGGAAGCCGATCGCATAAGGCGGCATCTTTTCGGGATGCTTCAGCCGCGACCAATAGGCAAGCCGCGTATTGGGCGAATACCATTGCGGCACGACGTAGTGCCCGGAGAGCAGGACGCGGTCGAGCGCCCGGCTCGCCGCTATGAGGTCCGCGCGGTTCGTCGCGTAGATGATGCGGTCGATGAGCGCCTCGACGGCCGGATCGCAAATGCCGGCGGTGTTGCGGCTGCCCGCCGTCTCCGCCGCCTCGCAGCCCCAGAATTCGCGCTGCTCGTTGCCGGGCGAAAGAGACTGACCGAACGTGTCGATAATGATGTCGAAGTCGTAATTGTCGGTGCGGTTCTGATATTGCGGCGTATCGACGGTGCGCATCGTCGCCTCGATGCCGAGCTTCTTCAGCGACTGCTGGAAGGGCGCGACTACGCGTTCGAATGTGGGCTGGTCGAGCAGGAACTCGACCTTCATCGTCGCTCCCGCTTCGTTGCGGAGCTTTCCCTCCTGCACCGTCCAGCCCGCTTCCTTCAGAAGCCCGGCTGCCCGGCGCAGATTGTCGCGGTTGTTGCCGCTGCCGTCGGTCTTCGGGTTCTCGTAGACCTCGGTGAAGATTTCGGGCGGCAGCTTGTCTTCATGCTGCTTGAGGATCGCCAGTTCGCGGCCCTCGGGAAGCCCTCGTGCGGCGAGTTCCGAATTTGCAAAGTAGCTGCCGGTTCGCGTGTAGGAACCGTAGAAGAGGTTCCTGTTCATCCACTCGAAGTCGAAGGCCCAGTTGAAGGCCTCGCGCACGCGGGCATCCTTGAACTTGTCGCGGCGGGTGTTGAAGACGAAGGCCTGCATCCCCGCCGCGTTCATCGTGCGGATTTCTTCCTTCTTCAGGTCGCCTCGACGGACCGGCGGAATGTCGTATTCGGTGGCCCAGTTCTTGGCGCTGTTTTCGATGCGGAAGTCGACACGGTCGCCTTTCAGCGCCTCAAGCGCGACGGTGCCGTCCCGGTAATACTCGAATCTCATCCGGTCGAAATTGTTCGTGCCGACATTCACCGGCAGGTCTCGTCCCCAGTAATCCGGCACGCGCTCATAGGTGACGGAGCGGTTGGGCGACACCTTGCCGACGCGATAGGGGCCGCTGCCGAGCGGCGGTTCGAGCGTCGTCTCCGCAAAGTTGCGCGGCTGGCCCTTGGCATTCTGGCCCGTCCAGTAGTGCTTCGGCAGAACGGGCAGTTGCCCGACGATCTGCGGCAGCTCGCGATTGCCTGTCTGGTTGAAGGTGAAGGTCACTTCGTGAGTGGCGGTCTTCTCCGCCTTCACCACATTGGCGTAATAGGCGTTGTAGAAGGGGTGGCTTTTCTTCAGCGTCTCGAAGGTCCAGACGACGTCATCGGGCGTCACCGGCTTGCCGTCATGCCACTTCGCCCGCGGGCGCAGCGTATAGGTGACGGAGGAATAATCCTTCGGATGACGGACGCTTTCGGCGATGAGCCCGTATTCGGAAGCCGGCTCATCGAGGCTCGACGTCATCAGCGTGTCGTAGATCAGATTGATGCCGGCCGCCGGCTGACCCTTGACGATGAAGCCGTTCAGGCTGTCGAAGGTTCCGAAGGCGCCGTAGCGCAGCATGCCGCCTTTCGGCGCTTGCGGATTTACATAGTCGAAGTGCTGGAAGTCGGGCGCGTATTTGAGTTCGCCGAAGAGCGAGGAGCCGTGCCGCGGTATGGTGGGGTCGAAATTCTCCGCCTCGACCGCCTGCGTGACGATCTCGTTTGGCCGTTCCGATGTTTCGCGGGCGGGTTCCACGGAGGCTTCGCCAGCCGCCCGGTCTTTGTCTTGCACGGCGGGGCGCGCCATATCGGCATCGCGATCCGGCGCGCTGTCACCCGAGAAAAAGAAAATCGCCGCAATCACCAGAATGATGATGGCCGCACCGGCAAGGACCGGTTTGGTCATGAAACCACGCACACTCATCCTCCCTCTTGCCCGGCGCGGGACGCCGAACATATCGGGCCGCCGTGCCGCGCCCCCTCGATTGGCTTCTTATTGTGACCTGTTTTAGACGTTTTAGCCCATTAAAACAAAGTCATCCGGGTGAGCGGCGCGAGCAGGGAGCGACAAAAGAAAACGCGCCCGGATTGCTCCGGGCGCGTCCTGAAAACCTTGTGCTGTCGAGGGCTTATTCGGCGGCGGGCGCTTCCGCCTCGGCAGGTGCCGCTTCCTCGGCGGGCGCCGCTTCTTCGGCCGGGGCCTCGGGCAGCGGCTTGTTGGAGCCGAGCGAGTTCAGATAGACGAGAAGGTCGGCGCGCTCCTGCGGCTTCTTGATGCCGGCGAAGCTCATCGCCGTGCCGGGGATGTAGCCGCGCGGATCGGCGACGAAGTGGTTAAGTTCTTCGAAGTTCCAGACTTGGGAAGACCTCTCCTGCATCGCGGCGGAATAGGCGAAGCCTGCCATGTGGGCGTGCTTCGCGCCGACGATGCCATAGAGGTTCGGGCCGATGCGCGCCGGGCCGCCTTCCTCGAAGGTGTGGCAGGCGGTGCACTTCTTGGCCGCCTTCTCGCCGCGGCCGGCATCGGCCTGCGCGAGCAGCGTCGCCAGCGGCACTTCCTTGGGGGCCTCAGCCGCCTCGCCGCCGCCTTCGCCGCCCTCTTCGAGGGACGCCACGGCATAGGCCTGCGGATTGGCTTCTTCCGTCTCGTAGAGCGTCTCGGCGAGAATGGACACGGCAAGAATGAAGAGGACGGAGCCGAGCACCGCGCCTGCAAACTTGTTGAATTCGAAAGAGTCCATAAGCTCCTGCTCCGGCCGGTTCGTTATGTGGTGATCGGGTAGCCAGGACGGCTGAACAGGCAAAAAATGCGCGTTTCCGCCAATTAGCGAGGCCCCCGCGGAATTGGCGCGGAGATTAGCCGCTTCCGCCGTTGCGCCGCAAGCCGTATAAGTGCGCCAAATCCGCGTGTATCAAGGAAAAATGCACAGCCATGGCGCAGCGGGGCACTCGCGGCAGGGCGCCGGGCTTGTGGTACCGGCAGGGGTTGCGGCGATCCGCCGCACCGCGGGCAAGATCGGGAAGAGAGGGGCAAGTCGATGGCTGAGCGAGCGAAGACCGGGGCAGGGGACAGGGCCGGACACCCGCTGGTGGTGATTCCCGCTCGCATGGCCTCGACCCGGCTTCCGGGCAAGCCCCTGGCCGATATCTGCGGCGCTCCGATGATCGTTCAGGTCTGGCGCCGGGCGATCGAGGCCGAGGTCGGCCGGGTCGTCGTCGCCGCGGCCGAAGCCGAAATCGCCGAGGCGGTGCGGGCGGCGGGCGGCGAGGCCGTTCTCACCGATCCGGACCTCCCTTCGGGCTCCGACCGGGCCTGGCAGGCCGTCAGCGAGGTCGATCCGGAAGGCCGGCATACCGTCATCCTCAATGTTCAGGGCGACCTGCCGACGCTCGACCCGGCACTCATCCGCCGGGCCTATGAGGCGCTCATTCGTCCGGGTGCCGACATTTCGACGCTGGCGGCGGAAATCTCCGACGAGGAGGAACGCACCAACCCGAACGTGGTGAAGGTCGTGACCTCCTTCGGTGAAAGCCGCCTCGCGCGCGCGCTCTATTTCACGCGCGCCACGGCGCCTTGGGGCGATGGTCCTCTCTATCACCACATCGGTCTTTATGGATATCGCCGCGAGGCGCTTGCGCGTTTCGTCGCGCTGCCGCCTTCGCCGCTCGAACAGCGCGAAAAGCTTGAGCAGTTGCGCGCGCTCGAAGCGGGCATGGCGATCGAGGTGGCGCTCGTTGACACCGTTCCGCTCGGTGTCGATACTCCCGCCGACCTTGAAAAAGCCCGCACGGCGCTATCCGGGAGACCTGCACGATGACGGATACCGCCAACGCCGGCACGCTGATCGCTTTTCAGGGCGAACCCGGCGCCAATTCGCATATCGCCTGCCGCGAGGCTTTTCCGGACATGGTGGCCCTGCCTTGCGACACGTTCGAGGACGTGTTCGCGGCGGTGCAGGAGGGACGCGCGCGCCTCGCCATGATCGCGATCGAGAATTCGCTCGCGGGCCGCGTCGCGGACGTTCATCACCTCATTCCCGGCACCGGCCTCTACATCGTGAGCGAGCATTTCCTGCCCGTGCGCCATCAGTTGCTGGGCCTCAAGGGTACGAAGATCGAGGACATCAAATCCGTGCACAGCCATGTGCATGCGCTCGGCCAGTGCCGCCGCGCGATCCGCGAACTCGGCCTGAAGGCGGTTGTCGCCGCCGACACGGCGGGCGCGGCGCGTCAGATCGCGGAAGCGGGCGACAAGTCGCAGGCCGCCATTGCAACGGCGCTAGCCGCGGACATCTACGGTCTCGATATCCTGCGGGCGAATGTCGAGGACGCGGCGCACAACACGACGCGCTTCATCATCATGGCGAAGGAGCCGGACGATGCCGGGCCCGACGAAGGCCCCGTCATCACGAGCTTCATCTTCCGCGTGCGCAACGTGCCGGCCGCGCTCTACAAGGCGCTGGGCGGCTTCGCGACCAATGGCGTCAACATGACGAAGCTCGAAAGCTACCAGCTTGAGGGCACCTTCAACGCCAGCCAGTTCTACGCCGATATCGAAGGGCACCCGGACTCGCGCAACGTCCGCCTCGCGCTGGAAGAACTCGAATTCTTCACGAACGAGCTGCGCATCCTCGGCATCTACAAGGCCCATCCCTACCGCGCGGCGATTGCGGCCGGGTAATCAGACCTTTCCTTCCGCAAAGGCCTTCACGAGCTGGTGCGCGATGGCGAAAGGCGGCGGGAACCAGGCCGTGCCGTCGCCCTTGCCGGCGAGGATCGCCTGCGTCTCTTCGCGTGTGAACCAGCGTCCGCCGGAAAGCTCGATGCCGTCGATCTCGAAATCTTCCGAATCGGCAATCGCGTGGCAGCCGATCATGAGCGACGAGGGATAGGGCCAGGGCTGCGTCGAGTGATAGGTGACGGACGAGACCTTGATGCTGGCCTCCTCGCCGAGTTCGCGGGCCACCGCCTCCTCGATCGATTCGCCGGGCTCCACGAAGCCCGCCAGCGCCGAATGCATGCCCTTCGGCCAGATATTCTGGCGCCCCAGGAAACATTTGCCGTCATGGATCGCCAGCATGATGACGACGGGGTCCGTGCGCGGGAAATGCTCCGCCTTGCAGGAGGGGCACTGGCGCTTGTAGCCCGCGTCCGCCATCTCGCTCCTTGCGCCGCAGACCGAGCAGAAGCCGTGGCGGTTGTGCCAGTCGATCATCGACTTCGCCTGCGCCATGATGGCGAGTTCGGTCGGCGTGATCTCGCCCGCCATGGCGACGGCGCGCAGATCCTCAAAGGCGCCGAGCCCCTTCAGGGCGGGGTGGTTTTCCGGATCCTTGAGCCCGCTCACATCGGCCGCGAAGAGCGCCTTGCCGCGCTTGTTGATGCCGAGAAAGACGACGCAGCCATCGCCCGCGAGTTCCGGAATGAGCGCGGCGCGCATCCAGCCGATATCCTTGCCCTCGCCGGGGCTCGCCTCCGGCAGCACGAAGGGCTGCAGCTTCCACATCGGCACGAAGAGGCTGGTCGGGCTCGCGAGCTGCTCCTCGATCCAGGTCTTGTCGGTGCGGCGGTAGCTGGCGCGGTCGAGCGGGTTGTTGGCGAAAATATTCGGGTTTTCGGGCAGGGCCATCGGCGTTTCCGGATTGGTTTGTTGAATGGCGGGGTGGCGCAGACTGGCACAGCGCGTAAATCCGCTCAATCTCCTTGGACGGCCCCGATGATTCGGGGTCAAGACCTTGCATCCGCGGCCCGTTCCCCTGATATAGTCCCCCTCGGGAGGCTGGCGCGGACGAGTCCCTCGCCAACCCGGTCAGATCCGGAAGGAAGCAGCCGTAACGAGTTTCTCTCGGGTCGCTGTCCAGTCTCCCACCCGTTTCCCCCGTTCAAGCCGAAGAGGAGCGCGCGATTTCCATGACCGACAGCGTGGAAAATCCCGCTCTCGAAGAAGAGGCGCCCCATGTGCCCGATCCGGCGACGGAGCCGGGCTTCGACCTTGGCGGCGGCCCCGCGCCCGCGCGCGCACCCGA
This sequence comes from Parvibaculum sp., assembly GCF_045863935.1. Lineage (GTDB taxonomy): Bacteria > Pseudomonadota > Alphaproteobacteria > Parvibaculales > Parvibaculaceae > Parvibaculum. The sequence continues at coordinate 11,862 of NZ_BTVP01000021.1, forward strand.
AGCCGGTTATCAGGTGCTCGCCCGCAAATACCGCCCCCGCGTCTTCGAGGACCTGGTCGGGCAGGAGGCGATGGTCCGCACCCTCAAGAACGCCTTCGAGACGAACCGCGTCGCCCATGCCTTCATGCTGACCGGCGTGCGCGGCGTCGGCAAGACGACCACGGCGCGCATTCTCGCCCGTGCCTTGAACTACGAGAAGCCCGGTGTCGACGGCCCGACCATCCATATGGACGGGCTTGGCGTGCATTGCGAGGCGATCATGGAATCGCGCCACGTTGACGTGATGGAAATGGACGCCGCCTCGCGCACCGGCATCGACGACATTCGCGAGATCATCGACAGCGTGCGCTACCTGCCGGTTTCGGCGCGCTACAAGGTCTACATCATCGACGAAGTGCACATGCTTTCCAAGCAGGCTTTCAATGGCCTGCTGAAGACTCTGGAAGAGCCGCCGGCGCATGTGAAATTCATCTTCGCGACGACGGAAATCCGCAAAGTCCCGGTGACCGTGCTGTCGCGCTGCCAGCGTTTCGATTTGCGCCGCCTCTCGGTCGAAGAACTTTCGGGCCTGCTCGGCAGCGTCGCCGGAAAGGAAAATGTCGAGGCGGAGGATAACGCGCTTCGGCTCATCGCCCGCGCGGCGGACGGCTCGGCACGCGACGGGCTCTCGCTGCTCGACCGCGCCATCGCCCATGCCGAAGGCTCCGTCCGCGAGGCGGATGTGCGCGACATGCTGGGCCTTGCCGACCGCGCCCGCATCTTCGATCTCTTCGATCTCCTGATGAAGGGCGATATCGCGGCGGCCCTGACGGAACTGCGCGCGCAATACGATGTCGGCGCCGATCCCGCCGTCGTGCTTTCCGATCTCGCCGACCTCACGCATTGGCTGACGCGCCTGAAGCTCGTCGAGGGCGCGAGCGAGGATGTCGCCATGTCGGAGACGGAGCGCCAGCGCGGCAGCGAGATGGCGAAGAACCTGCCGATCCGCGTGCTCTCGCGCACCTGGACCATGCTCTTGAAGGGTCTCGCGGAAGTGCAGGGTGCGGCCCGGCCGATCGCCGCCGCCGAGATGGTCATGGTGCGTCTCGCCTATGTCGCGGACGGACCGAGCCCGGAGGAACTGGTCGAGCAGATGAAGGGCGGCGGCGGTTCGGCGCCCGCGCCATCGCGGGCTTCCGCGCCTTCGCCCGACGGACCGCGCGCGCAATTGCGCTCCGTGTCGTCGCTGCGCTCCGAGCCGCGCCCTTCGCCCGTGCAGGCCGCGCCCGTCCTCATGCTGTCGAGCATAGAGGATGTGCTGAAACTTCTTGCCGAGCGCCGCGAGGTCAAGCTCAAGGGCATTCTTGAAGCGGGCGTGCGCGTCGTGAGCTTCGAGACGGGCCGCATCGAGATCAGTCCGCTCGAAGGCACGCCGAACACGGTGGCGAACGAACTTTCCGACGCCTTGTCGAAGGCAACGGGCCAGCGCTGGTTCGTTTCCGTCGCTCGCGCCACGGGCGCGCCCGCGCCGACGCTGCGCGAACAGGCGCAGACGCGCGAGGAAGCCGCGAAGGAAGAAGCCCGCGCCGATCCGCTGGTGAAGGCGGCGCTTACCGTTTTCCCCGGCGCCGAGATCGTCGATGTGCGCTCGCCCGATCTCGTCCTGCCCGCGGGCGAAGAGGTCATGCCCGCCGACCCGGACGATCCCGGCATCGACCCGGACGCGATGGCCGCCGATTACGACAGCAGGGAGTTCGACGCGTGAAGAATATGTTCGACATCATGAAGCAGGCGCAGCAGCTTCAATCGCGCATGCAGAGCCTGCAGGCCGAACTCGAAACGGCCGAGGTCGAAGGCCGTGCGGGCGGCGGCCTCGTTGCCGTCGTCATGTCGGGCAAGGGCGAGGTGAAGAAGGTCTCGATCGATCCCTCCCTCATGAAGGAAAACGAGCGCGAAGTGCTCGAAGACCTGATCGTCGCCGCGTCGGCCGACGCCAAGGCGAAGGCCGAAGCGCTCGCCGCCGAAAAGATGAAATCCGTCACCGGCGGTCTGGCTCTCCCGCCGGGCCTCGGGCTCTGAGGACATGGCCGTCACCGGTCCCGAGATCGAGCGCCTGATCGGGCTCCTCGCGAAGCTGCCCGGCCTTGGCCCCCGCTCCGCGCGCCGCGCCGTGCTTCAACTCATCAAGAAGAAGGAAACGCTGCTGATGCCGCTCGCGCAGGCGATGGCGGAAGCGGCGGCGAAGGCGCGCATCTGTTCGACCTGCGGCAATGTCGACACGCAGGACCCCTGCGCCATCTGCACGGACACGGCGCGCGACCCGCATGTGCTCTGCATTGTCGAGGAAGTGGGCGACCTCTGGGCGCTCGAACGCGCCGGCGCGCACAAGGGCCGCTATCACGTGCTGGGCGGCGTGCTCTCCGCGCTCGACGGCGTCGGCCCCGACGACCTCAATATCGGCAAGCTGGTCGAGCGGCTCTCGGGCGGCGAGGTGAACGAGATCGTGCTCGCGATGAACGCGACGGTCGACGGCCAGACGACCGCGCATTACATCACCGACCGCATCTCCGGCCTCGGCATCGCCGTCACACGGCTCGCGCATGGTGTGCCGGTGGGCGGCGAACTCGATTATCTGGACGACGGCACGCTGGCCGCGGCCATGAAGTCCCGCCGGCCTTTTTAAAAGAGCCGCCTAGCTCTTCGCCCAGTAGTTCCGCGTCATCGCGAAGATCGCGGGCGAGAGGATGAGAAGCGCGATCAGGTTCGGGATCGCCATCATCGCGTTCAGCGCATCCGCGAGCAGCCAGATGAAATCGAGGCTGGTGATCGCGCCGACCGGCACCGCCAGCACCCAGACGATGCGATAGGGCACGATTGCCTTGATGCCGAACAGGAACTCGACCGCCCGTTCGCCGTAATAGCTCCAGCCGAGCAGCGTCGTGAAGGCGAACAGCGCAAGCGACACGGCGACGATCAAGCCGCCATAGGGAATGCCGGCCTCGAAGGCCGCGCTCGTCATGACAGCGCCATTGGCACCGCTCGTCCAGACGCCCGACGTGATGATGACGAGGCCTGTCACCGTGCAGACGATGATCGTGTCGATGAAGGTGCCGAGCATGCCGACAAGGCCCTGCTGGATCGGATCGTCGGTCTTCGCCGCCGCATGCGCGATGGCGGCGCTGCCGAGGCCCGCCTCGTTCGAGAAGATACCGCGCGCGAAGCCCCAGCGGATCGCAAGCATGACCGTCGCGCCGAGAAAGCCGCCTTCCGCGGCGACGGGATTGAACGCGGACTCGAAGACGAGAGCAATCGCGCCGGGAATGGCCGCGTAATTTATCGCGAGGATGATGAGACCCGTGCCCATATAGAGCACGATCATCGAGGGCACGAGCATGCTGGCCACATCGGCGATGCGACGGATGCCGCCGATGAGCACGAGGCCGACAACGACCATCAGCACAAGTCCGGTGATCTCGACGGGAACGGCGAAATTGTCATGGAGGGCGAGTGCAACCGAGTTCGCCTGCACGCCGTTGCCGATGCCGAAGCCCGCGAAGGCGGTGAAGATAGCGAAAGCCGGCGCAAGCACCAGCGCCAGTTTCGGGAACTTCGCGCCGACGCCGTTCTTGATGTAGTACATCGGCCCGCCGACGTGATTGCCGAGTTCGTCGACCTCGCGCCAGGCGATGGCGCAGACGGCTTCGGAATATTTCGTCGCCATGCCGACAAGTGCGATCACCCACATATAGAAGAGCGCGCCCGGCCCGCCGAAATAAATCGCGGTCGCGACGCCCGCGATGTTGCCGGTGCCGACGGTGGCGGCGAGCGCGGTCATCAGCGCCTGGAAGGGCGATATGTCGCCTTCGCCCTTCGAGGGTTGGACGGCGAGCTTGAAGGCTTCGGGGAGTTTCCGCCAGGGAATGAAGCGCAGGCCGATGGTGAGGAACACGCCGGTCAGCGCAAGCGCGCCGAGCATCCACGGGCCCCAGAGATATCCGTCCACCATGTCCACGAAATCGTGAATCGCCTGCATGCCGTGCCCCCCGTCGGATGTCGCCCGGTCCGGCATGCGCGCCCCGCGCCGCCGATATTCCCTGCCTCGTGGGAGCCTAGCAAAGAAAGCGCGGGCGGCGACCGCTTTTTTGGCGAATTATGCGCGGCGCGGCCGTGAAATCAGCTGGTCAGCAGATCGCGCTTGGCGGCGGCCGGGGCGAGCGCATCGGTGTCGCCATCGCCAACCTCGACTTCTTGAATTTTTTCGCCTCGCCGGGAAATTGAGTCGGTTGACGTCCTGATTTGACGAATGTCCTTCTCGGCCAACTCAAAATGCCTCTCAAGACCTGCGACACGTTCGGATAGGCGTCCGACATCCTCCATCAGCAGGCCGACATATTTCTGGATGACGCCCGCCTGCTTGCGCATCTCGACGTCCTTCAGCACCGCGCGCACCGTGTTGAGCGTCGCCATCAGCGTCGTCGGGGAGACGATCCACACGCGTGCCTGGTACGATTTCGTCACGACGTCGCCGAAATTCGCATGGAGTTCGGCATAGACCGCTTCCGATGGCATGAACATCAATGCCGATTCAGCTGTTTCGCCGGGCACGATATAGCGCTCCGCGATGTCGGCGACATGTTTGGCGATGTCGGTGCGGAACTGCCGCGCGGCGACGGCCCGCTCCGCCTCGTCCCTGGCGTTGCGAAGCGCGTGATAGGCATCGAGCGCGAATTTCGCATCGATCACGATGGAGCCCGGAGGATTGGGCAGGTGGATCAGGCAGTCGGCGCGCTTGCCATTGCCGAGCGTCGCCTGGAAGGCGTAAGCCGAGGGGGGCAGCGCATTCGTCACGATGTCCTGGAGCTGCACCTCGCCGAAGGCGCCGCGCGCCTGCCGGTTCGCGAGAATGTCCTGCAGTCCGACGACCTGACCCGAAAGCTGGGTGATGTTCTTCTGCGCTTCGTCGATCACGCTGAGCCGCGTCGTCAGCGTGCCGAGCGTTTCGGCCGTCTTCTGCGCGCTCGCCTCGAGGCTCTGCCCCATCCGCTGGCTGACGGTCTCAAGCCGTTCATGCAGCGTCTGCGTCAGCTCCACCCGCGTTTGCTGCTGGGCTTCCGCCATGGCGGCAATCCGGCCCATGAGTTCCGTCTGCTGGCGGGCAAGCTCGCTCACCTGCGGATCGGGCGCGTTTCCCCGCCCGCGCAGCAACAGGACCACAAGCGCGCCGATGGCCGCCGCGGCCAGCGCCACGGCCGCAATGACGAGGGTTTCACTCATTTTTCTCTCCCATGGCCCCGGACTATAGCCGATTCCCTCCGCTTCCCGCGCCCGGCTTGACCCCGTGCGCGCCCCGGCTTATCTGAAAGCCCATGGCGATCCGCGAAATCATCACCGCGCCGGACCCCCGGCTGAAGCAGCTCTCGACGCCCGTCGACCGGGTGGACGACGAGTTGCGCGCGCTCATGGACGATATGCTGGAGACCATGTACGACGCGCCCGGCATCGGCCTTGCCGCCATCCAGGTCGGCGTGCCGAAACAGGTCATCGTCATGGACCTGGCCCGCGAGGGCGAGGAGCCGCAGCCCCGCTATTTCATCAATCCGGAAATCCTCTGGTCCTCGGACGATACCTCCGTCTATGAGGAGGGCTGCCTCTCCGTGCCGGACTTCTACGAGGAGGTCGAGCGCCCGGCCCGTTGCCGTATCCGCTATCTCGACTATCAGGGCGAGATCCGCGAGGAGGATTGCGACGACATGCTCGCCACCTGCCTCCAGCACGAGATGGACCACCTGAAGGGTATTCTCTTCATCGATCACCTCTCGCGCGTGAAGCGCGAGATGATGCTGAAGAAGCTCGTGAAGCAGAAGAAACTCCAGAAGGAACCGGCTTGAGCACCTTGCGGCTCGCCTTCATGGGAACGCCGGACTTCGCCGTTCCCGTTCTCGCCGAAATCCTCGCCGCCGGTCACGAGGTGGTCGCCGTCTGGTCGCAGCCGCCCCGCAAGGCAGGGCGCGGCATGGCCGAGCAGCCCTCGCCCGTGCACCGCTTTGCCGGGGAACACGGCATTCCCGTCTTCACGCCCGTTTCGCTGAAAGGCGAGGCCGAGCAGCAGGCCTTCGCCGCGCTCGATCTCGATGTCGCGGTTGTCGTCGCCTATGGGCTGCTCCTGCCGAAGCCGGTGCTCGATGCGCCGCGTCTCGGCTGCCTCAATCTTCATGCCTCGCTGCTGCCGCGCTGGCGCGGCGCCGCGCCCATCCAGCGCGCCATCATGGCCGGAGACCGCGAGACCGGCGTCATGGTGATGCAGATGGAAGAGGGGCTGGACACAGGGCCCGTGCTTCTTGCCGAGCGCGTCGCGATCGCGCCGCGCGAAACCGCGGGAAGTCTTCACGACCGCCTGTCGCAGATCGGCGCCTCGCTCATGGTCCGCGCGCTCGCCGCCCTGTCGCGTGGGGGCCTTGAGCCGACGCCGCAACCGGAGACAGGCGTCACCTACGCGAAGAAGATCGACAAGGCGGAGGCCCGCATCGACTGGACGCGCCCCGCAAGCGAACTCGATTGCATCATCCGTGGCCTCACGCCTTTTCCCGGTGCTTATTTCGAAGTCGGCGAGGGCAAGGAGAAAACGCGCATCAAGGTGCTGCGCGCGAAGCCCGTCGCAAAATCCGCCAAGCCCGGCACGATCCTCGAAGCCGGCGAACACATCGTCGTTGCCTGCGGCGAGGGCGCATTGGAGATCGCGGAACTTCAGCGCGCAGGCAAGTCGCCCATGGCAGCGCGCGATTTCCTGCGCGGCTTTCCGCTCGCCGCCGGCGAGGTTCTCGCCTGATGCCGCGCTACAAGCTCACCATCGAATATGACGGCTCGCCCTTTGTCGGCTGGCAGGCGCAGACGAACGGCCTTTCCGTGCAGCATGTTCTCGAAGCGGGCTTCAAGGGCTTCTGCGGAGAGAATGTGAAGGTGAACGGCGCGGGCCGCACCGATGCCGGCGTTCACGCGCTGGGACAGGTCGCGCATGTGGACCTCGCGCGCGACGTCGCCTGCGACACGCTGCGCGATGCCGTGAACGCGCATATGCGTCCCCATCCCGTCGCGATTGTCGAGGTGGAAGCGGTGCCGGATACATTCGAGGCGCGCTTCTCCGCCGTGAAACGCCACTACATGTACCGGATCGTCAATCGCCGCGCGCCGCTGACGCTCGACCGCGGTCAGGCCTGGCTCGTGCACAAGCCGCTCGATGCGGATGCGATGCACAATGCGGCGCAGGCGCTGGTCGGCCGCCACGATTTCACGACTTTCCGTTCCGTCCAGTGCCAGGCGAAATCGCCGGTGAAGACGGTCGATGAAATTTCCGTGTCGCGCTATGCCGACGAGATCGAAGTGATCTGCCGTGCACGGAGCTTCCTGCACAATCAGGTGCGCTCCTTCGTTGGCACGCTGAAGATGGTGGGCGAGGGCAAGTGGACGCGCCGCGACGTCGAAAAGGCGCTCGCCGCAAAAGACCGCGCCGCCTGCGGCCCCGTCGCCCCGCCGGACGGGCTTTATCTTCTGCAAGTGGATTATGAGTGACGGGTTCTTCCGTCTGTCTCCAAAAAAATGTCATTGCCGGGCTTGACCCGGCAATCCAGGGAAGCAGGCACCGGGCAAGCGGCCCTTGGATGCCCGGATCAAGTCCGGGCATGACACTATTTTTTGGTTCTGGAAACCTCAATCCGGCTTGATATCCACAAGCTCGACGTCCTTTGCACGGATCGCCTCGCCGAAGAAGATGCCGCCGACGCGCGCGAAGCGTTCCGTGCTGTCGGTGGCGAGGAAGCGCGTCTTTCCCTTGCGCCGCCGCTTGGTCGCGAGGCCTTGATCGCGAAGCGCTTCTTCCACCGCCTTTGCGGTCGTCGCCGCCGAGTCGACGAGCTTCACGCCCTTGCCCGCGACCTTCCCGATGATGCGCGCGAGCACGGGGAAATGCGTGCAGCCCAGCACAAGCGTGTCGGGGGCGTTGCGTCCCTTGAAGAGCGGCGCGAGATAGCGCTTCGCCGCCGCTTCCGCGACCTCGCCTTTCGTCCAGCCTTCTTCCGCAAGGGTGACGAACAATCCGCAGGGCGCCTGCACGATTTCCGCGTCCGGCCTCAGCGCATGAATGGCGCGCGCATAGGCGCCGCCCTTCACGGTCGCTTCCGTCGCAAGGACGCCGATGCGGCCCGTCTTCGTCGCCTTCACGCCCGCCTTCGCGCCGGGCTCGATCACCCCGATCACGGGGATGGGCGCCAGCGCCTCCGTGAGCGGCCCGAGCGCGACGGCCGACGCCGTGTTGCAGGCGATCACCACCATCTTCACATCATGGCCGAGCAGATGCTTCGTCGCCTGCGTCGCATAGGCGGTCACCGTTTCCGGGCTCTTGGTGCCATAGGGAAGGCGCGCCGTGTCGCCCAGATAAACGAGGTCTTCATGCGGCAGTGCCGCGCGCAGCGCCTTCAGCACCGTGATGCCGCCGATGCCGCTGTCGAAGACGCCGATGGGCCTGTCGCTTTTGCCGCTCATGCTGAAACTCCCGCGCCGGGCATCAGAAGCATGCCGAGCACCTGATCGACGGAAAGGCTGAGAACGATCTCGAAAATGACGATCGCGATGGCGGGGCCCGTCTCCGCGCCCAGCACCTCGCGCGCGATCAGCCAGCGATACCAGGCAAGCAGCGCCAGCGTCGGCACCGCGAGCAGGAAGCCCGTGCTCGCCGGATAGAGACCGAGCGCATGCGGAACGAGCGGCAGCGCGAAGACGATGGTCGTGAACAGCGTGCCCCAGTTATAGGTGATGAGATAGGCCGTATAGGAAGATTGCAGCTTCAGCGCCCGCGCGATGCGCGCCATCGCCGCGAGGAAGAGCGCCCAGTAGAGAACGGTGCTCAATATCTCGGTGGTGATGAAGAGGCCGAAGGAAATGTCGCCGCCGATGTCGAAGGCTTCGCGCGCAAAGCGCCAGGAAAGCGTCGCGGTGAAGAAGACGATGGGCAGCGAGAGGAGCAGCGCGGTGAAGCTTCTGATCGCGCCGTCGGTGCTGATCTCGAAGCACGCCTGCGCGCGAGGATCCCTCATGGCGAGGCGCCAGGCGCCGGTCAACCCGTTGGTGATGTCGGCTGCGTTCAAGAGGCCCGTCCGGCGAAATAGCCGCGCAATATGGCTTCGTAGATATCGGCGAGGCGGCTGATATCGTCGACGCCCGCATTCTCGTCCGCCTTGTGCATGGTCGCATTGGGCAGGCCGAATTCGATGACGGGGGCGTAAGCGCGGATGAAGCGCGCGTCCGATGTGCCGCCGGTGGTCGAAAGCTCCGGCGTGATACCCGTCACCTTTTCGATGGCGGCTGCAATGAGCGCGGAGAAATCTCCCGGCTCCGTCATGAAGGCTTCGCCCGAAATCTTCGTCGTGAACTCGTAGCGCCCGCCCATTTCCTGCGTCACCGCGTCGAGTACCTTGCGCATCCAGAGATCGAGCCCCGCACCCGTATGCCGGTCGTTGAAGCGGATGTTGACGACCGCGCGCGCGACGCCCGGAATGACGTTCGTCGCCTTGTTGCCGACATCGACTGTCGTGATTTCGAGGTTCGATGGCTGGAAATGATCCGTGCCCTCGTCCAGTACCTGCGCATCGAGCCGCCGCAGCATTTCGAGCAGCCGCGGCAGCGGATTGTCGGCGAGATGCGGATAGGCGACATGGCCTTGCGTGCCGTAGACGGTGAGCCAGCCATTGATGCTGCCGCGCCGTCCGACCTTCACCATGTCGCCGAGCTTGTCGACGCAAGTCGGCTCGCCGACAAGGCAATGGTCGATCTTCTCGCCCCGGCTTGCGAGCCGTTCGAGCATCTTCGCCGTGCCATTGACGCTTGGGCCCTCCTCGTCGCCGGTGATGAGGAGGCTGATCGAACCCTGAAAGCCATCCGCCACCAGCCGCTGCGCCGCCGCCACGAAGCTCGCCACCGCGCTCTTCATGTCGGCCGCGCCCCGCCCGTAGAGCCGGCCCTGCCGCACTTCCGCGCCGAAGGGGTCGGCGGTCCAGGCTGCCTCGTCGCCCACCGGCACGACATCCGTGTGCCCGGCGAAGCAGAAATGCGGGGCGCCCGTCCCGAAGCGCGCATAGAGATTGTCGATGTCTGGCGTGTCGTCGTCGGAAAAACGCATCCGCTCGCAGGTGAAACCGAGCGGCTTCAGCCACTTTTCGAGCACGGCAAGCGCCCCCGCATCCTCCGGCGTCACGCTCGGACAGCGGATGAGTTCTCTGGCGATCTCAAGCGGATCGTAGGGCGAGGCGGGTGAGGCGGGCGCGTTCATGGGCCAAAGCTCTACCGTGCCCCCGCGGGAGCGTCAAATTCGGCTTGTGAGCCGAAAACAGCAGCCCGTCTGCAAATTCGTCATGGCCCGGCTCGTCCGGGCCATCCACGACTTTCTTTCTGCCGGGCTTCTTTCCGGGATTGCGCAAAGACGTGGACGGCCCGAATAAATCGGGCCGTGACGGCTCTGGGGGGGGAGAGGCTTTCTTCAGTCCCGCAGCAGCTCGTTGATCGCCGTCTTGGCGCGGGTCTGCGCGTCCACCGTTTTCACGATCACGCAGCAATAAAGGCTGGGGGAGGGCGCGCCGTCCGGGTTCGGCTTGCCCGGCAGCGATCCCGGCACGACCACCGAATAGGGCGGCACCTTGCCGATATGGATCTCGCCCGTCGCCCGGTCGATGATCTTGGTCGAGGCCGAGATGAAGACGCCCATGGAGAGCACCGCGCCTTCGCCCACGATCACGCCTTCAACCACTTCCGAGCGCGCGCCGATGAAGCAATTGTCCTCGATGATGACCGGGTTCGCCTGCAGGGGTTCGAGCACGCCGCCAATGCCGACGCCGCCCGACAGGTGGCAGTTCTTCCCGATCTGCGCGCAGGAGCCGACGGTGACCCATGTGTCCACCATCGTCCCCTCGTCCACATGGGCGCCGAGATTGACGAAGGAGGGCATCAGCACGACGTTCGGCGCGATATAGGCCGAGCGGCGGACGATGCAGTTCGGCACGGCGCGGAAGCCGCCCGCCCGGAATTCAGCCTCGCCCCAGCCCTCGAACTTGGAGGGCACCTTGTCCCACCAGTTCGTGTCCTTGCCGGGGCCGCCCGCGATCAGGCCCATGTCGTTGAGGCGGAAGGAAAGCAACACGGCCATTTTCAGCCACTGATGCACTTCCCATGTGCCCTGAAATTTCTCCGCGACCCGCGCCTTGCCGCTGTCGAGTGCGTTGAGCGCCTCGTTCACGGCGTCCCGCACCTCGCCCTTGGTCTGGGCGTTGATCTGGTCGCGGTTCTCGAAGGCGCGCTCGATAACGGGCTTCAGGTCGGCAAGGCTCATGGGATCGCTCTCTCGGCTGGTTGCCGGGGCAAGATAGCCGGGGGGCCACCCCTGTCAACCGAGAGCCACTGTCCTATGACCGCACCCGGAATACGCCTTTGACGCTCTGCGGCGTGCGGGCACAAATCTGGATGTGCGTTTCGGTCCGGAACCCTGAATCGGGGTAAATCGGCTCACCCTCAATGAATGCGCCCTTGATCGTGTCGATCGGCGGCTCACCGGCATTCTCTCGAATTTGGTGCAGGGTACGAATGACGGCGCAGTCCAGGTCGCGGCGCATCATATCCGCGCTGTTCGTCGGCAGGGTGAGCTCGGCCTTGTCATGAATGGCCTTCAGCTCCCGATGCGCGTCAATGAGGGGTTGATTGCTCGTGGATGTGGTGAGGTCGAGGCACAGCCCGAGGTCGATGACGGCGCCTACGACGGCCGGGGTCCTGATTTTTCCTCGGCCGAGCCTCTTCAGCAGGGCCGCATATTCGAGACCGCGTTGCGGGTTGGCTTCCCAGAAGTAAACCCCCGGCCCGAGCCAGTCATACTCATTCTGGCTTTGGGTGAAATCATTTCCAGACAGCAGCTTTTCCGCGACCTCTTTGTCGCAGCCGTGATAGCCAAGGACAAAAGAAGATGAGAGCTTGTGCAACGGCTACTTTTTCTTCTTTTTAGTAGCCCCTCCGTAGGCGGAGGTAAGCCGCCCCGACTTGGTATAGATGCCGAGATCGACCAAGGTCGCCAAAGCGACAGTAGGGCTCGCAGTCGCCTTATCTGCGAATTTTTTCGCATCTTTTTTGAACTTGTCGACCTCTTCTTTGGTCGAATAGGCAATTCGTGAACTGGTCATGGGCGGCTCCACTCAAGGTAGTAAGATATATAACCTTGTGGGCCGAACGGCAATGTCCGCCATGCAGTTGAAAAGGCGGGGATCCCTCAATCCGCCGCGAGCGGCAGTTCCGGCGCCTTCGGCTCGTCCTTCAGCACGCTTTCGCGCACCGGACGCGGCTCGCCGAAGAGGTAGCCCTGCCCGAGCTCGACATCGAAGTCGAGCACGTCCACCACCTCGCGCTCATGCTCGACCTTGTCGACGATGAGCTGGATGCCGTTGCGCCGCAGAAGTTCCTTGAGGTCGGCGGCGTGAATGTCGCCCGCCGCATAGGTGCCTTCGAGCATGGTCGTCGCCGACACCTTCACAAAGCGGAAGTTGCGGTCGTGCAGCGAGCCCGCGTCGAAGCGCAGATTGGTCACCTGATCCATCGAGAAGCGGAAGCCGAGCGCGGCCAGCGCCTCGAGGCTCGCGCGTTCCACAGGCCCGGCGCCGTTCACCGTCATCTGGCTGAACTCGAAGATGAGGTGCTGCGCGAGATCGGTATTGTGCTGCATGTATTCGATGAACTGCGGGAAGAAGTCCTCGTCGAGCAGCGAGAAGGCGGAGATGTTGCAGAAGACGCCCACCTTGCTGTTGCGCTGCGCGAGCTTACGCACGACCTGGATGCAGCGGAAGAGCAGGATGTTGTCGACCGTCGGCATCATGCCGGCGGGTTCGGCCACGCGCATATAGTCGCGCGGCATGATGAGTTCGCCCTTGTCGGTGCGCAGCCGCGACAGGCCTTCATAATAGAGCGTCTTGCGCTGCGGCAGGCTCACCACCGGCTGCAGGTAGAGGTCCACGCGGTTCGTTTCGAGCGAACGGCGGATCGTCTCCAGCAATTCGGAATCGTTCATGTGCTCGAGCCGCTTTTCGGGCTTGGGCGGCGGCACGTCGCTATCGGCAGCGGGAAGCACCGCTTCCGTCTCCACCGGGGCGGCAATCTCCGCCACGGCGGGCGTCGAGATCGCCGTGGTGAATTCGCGCGTCTCGGCCAGCCGCTTCACGAGGCTTTCGATCACGCGGATTTCCGAGAAGATGCGTTCCATGCGCTCCGTCGTCTCGCGCTCGAAGCGTTCCTCAAGTTCGACGATTTTGTCGGCTGCGTCGTCGAGATCGCGCGAAAGACCGGCGGCAAGGCTCGTCAGTTCCTGCAATTCCTTGCGCACGGCCTTGCGCTCGATGGTGCGCGAGATCGCGGCATGCGCCTCCGCGCCGAGCAGCGCGGCAATGAGCCCGCCAAGCGCGGCAAGCTTCGGATCGAAGCCGAAGAAATGGATGAGCCCATAGGCAAGCCCGATCGACGGCACTGCATAGAGCAAGGTCGCGGCGAGATGCTTGATCGGCAAAGGCATGGCGCGGGTTCCCCGAACGCTCGCGAGCCCTCCCCCAATAGAACATCGAGGACCCGGAAGAAATTCATCTGTTTTTCACCGTAAGGGCCAGCCCTTGCAAAACCGTTAACCAAACCCGCGTGGACAGCCCGTCTTTTGCCGCTGCGTCGCCCAAAAACAGGTGTCACCACCCCCGCATCCGCGCCTGCCGGGCGAGACTCCCCCAATGCGCGGCCATCGGCGCCGAGGGCCGGTAGGCCGGGTTCTCCGGGATTTTCCGGACCCGCTCATACCAGCGCGCCTCGGCGGCATCGGCCTCCCGCCAGATATCCCGCGACAACGCGCCTGCCTCCGCCGCGCTCCCGCCGCGCTTCAGCAGGGCCTCCACCTGGCCGATGAAGCTCGCTTCCAGCCGGTCGCGCTCTTGCCGGTAGGCGCCAAGCCGCTCGGGATAGTTCCGCAGCACCGCGCGGTGCAGCCTTTCATGGCCCCACCAGCGCGTCCGCGCGTCGAACACGTCGCTCGGCGCGGGTCCGAAATCCGGCAGCCCCGCTGGTTCTTTGCCATTGGCCCATCCCGGCCCGAAAAACACCGGCTTGAAGATGCCCGTATCGGGCGCCGAAGTCGCGGTCAGCCAGTGGACCGCCCGCCCTTCGCCGGTCTCCGCCACCCATGACGCCGTCGTCTGCCCGAAGCGCCTGACCGGCCCGTAGCTCGCATGCGCCGAAACCGCGCCGCCGAGAATGCCGTCCGGCCGCCAGTCCGTCTGCCGCGCCGCCTGCGCGCCATGGTCGCGCAAGAACCGCATCATGTCGCGCGCCGTGAGCGCGCGCCCGTGCCCCGTCAGCAGTTCCGTCGTCCGGCACCAGCGCCGGTGCCCGCTGGCAAGCGCCGAGCGCTTCCGGTTCGCGAAACTGTCCGCGAAGTCGAACGTCCCGCCGGGCTTCATCAAGCCATGATCGAGCGCCAGCGCCTCCGCGCCTGGGCTCAGCCGCTCGAAGCCGCACCCGATCGTATAGGCGTTCGAAATGCTGCGCTTGTGCGTGACCCGCTCCACCGCCCATTCGCGCCCCACCGTTTCGAGCACGAAGGCTTCGTGCGCGTCCGCGACGATGAAGGAGTTGTGATATTCGAAGCGGCCCTTATGCGCGCAGTTCCCGCCTTGTCCGAATTCGCCGAGGAGCCGCGTGATGACGTCGAGCGCCTCTTCAGCGCTCGCGCCCCGTTCGAGCCCGAGCCGCAACAAGTCCATGCCGATGAGCGAAGGCGTCGCCCCCGGCGCGATCTTCGCATGCACCGCCTCGTTGCCGATGGTGACGCCATGTTCGTTCGTCCCCATCTCCGCGCCCCACATCCAGAAGGGACGCGACAGCAGCACGGCATGGGTGCGGGCCGCCTGCGGAATGCTGATATAGGTGCAGCGCAGCGACGCGCCCGCTTCATGCGCCGCGGCGGGTGCGAAAAAGGGATACTGCGCCTCGTTCGCCTCCCGGTCGGAATTCTTGGCAAACAGCATCGCGCCGCTCGCCGTCGCCCCGCCCCTCGCCACCAGCGTATCGCACATGAAGTCCCCCGCTCGCCGTCCGCCGCGCCCATGCTATAGTGAGCGCCGCAGCATAGACGAGGAGCCATCCGATGTCGGCCTGGGAATTCGAATTCCGTACCATCACGGGCGAGGCGCTGCCGCTGTCGCGCTTTTCAGGAAAGCCTGTCCTCATCGTCAACACGGCGAGCCGCTGCGGCTTCACGCCCCAGTATCGCGAACTGCAGGGCCTCTGGGAACGGTACCGCCAGCGCGGCCTCACCATTATCGGCGTGCCGTCGAACGATTTCGGTGCGCAGGAGCCGGGCACCGAGGAAGAGATCGCAAGCTTCTGCGAGGTGAATTATTCGGTCACCTTTCCCCTGACCGCCAAGCAGCAGGTCGTCGGCGCCGAAGCCCATCCCTTCTATCTCTGGGTGTCGCAAGTCGCGGGCGAGGACGCGCGGCCCCGCTGGAACTTCCACAAATATCTGATCGGGCCGGAAGGCGAGCTTGTGGGCCTCTATCCGAGCAAGGTGAGCCCGCTCGACAAGGCGCTGGTGGACGAGATCGAAAGGCTGCTGGCATGAGCGGCTACGCGCCCATCGCCATCGAGCTTTCTCGCTACAACCAGTGGCAGAACGAAAAGCTCTTCGGTGTGCTGGCGGCACTCCCCCGCGAGGAACTGACGCGCGACCGAGGCATGTTCTTCGGCGACATGGCCGCGACGCTCGATCATATCCTCATGGTCGACACGCATCTCTTCAGTTACATCCAGGGCGTCATGCCGCCCCCCTTCGATCCGAAGCGCCGCGTCGAAACGGAATTCGAAAATCTCCGCGCCGCCCGCATCGGCCTCGATGCGCGGCTCAGGCTTGCCTGCGAAAGCGCCGCGCCCGGCTGGTTCGACGAGGAGATCGTCATGCCCTCCGGCCGCCACATGCCGCGCAGCTTCTGGTGGTCGCAACTCTTCAATCACGCCACCCATCACCGCTCGCAGGTGACGTCCGAACTTACCCACATGGGTGTCGACTACGGCAACACCGACATGCCCTACAATCCGCTGACGCAGTTTCCCGCGCCTTAGGCAGCATGGTCGTCCGCATGGCCGTGCATGCAAGCCTCACCTTCCACCCGCCCCTGGGGCGGGTCGACAAAATTCGAGCAAAAGCGAAGAATTTTTCGGGGCGGGGGTGAGGCACACCCATTCCCCGCCCCGAAATTTGTTTCGCTGACGCTTCACAAATTTCGACCCTCCCCGAAGGGGAGGGTGGCAGGAGGGCTAGCTGAAAAACGAAAAAGGCCCGGCATCGCTGCCGGGCCTTCCGCTTACGGATGAATCCGTAATCAGCTCGTGGTCAGCGGCGAGAGCCGGATTTCCACGCGCCGGTTCTGCTCGCGGCCTTCCGGCGTGTCGTTCGTCGCGATGGGCTGGCTCTCGCCCGCACCCACAACGTAGAATCGCGTCCCGTTGAGTCCCTGCGCCATCAGGTAGTTCGCAACGCTGCTTGCGCGCTTCTGCGACAGTTCGAGATTGTACTGGTCCGAACCCGTCGAGTCCGTATGTCCCGTCACGTCGATCAGCGTCTTGTCGTACTCTTTGAGCACGATCGCGACCGAGTTCAGCACTTCGTAGAAACGGGCATTGATGTCCGACGAATTCGTCGCGAAGGTCACATTGCCCGGCATGTTGAGGATGATGTCGTTGCCGACGCGCGTCACGCTGACGCCCGACGCCCTGAGCCGCTGCGTGAGTTCGGCTTCCTGCTTGTCCATGTAGTAGCCGACGCCGCCGCCCGCCAGCGCGCCGACGCCCGCGCCGATGAGCGCCCGTTCGCGCCGGTCCCGGGCGTCGCCCTTGCCGATCAGGCCGCCCGCGAGCGCGCCGCCCACCGCGCCGATGAGCGCGCCATAGGTGGCCTTGCTCGTCTTCTGCTCGCCGGTATAGGGATCCTGCGTCTGGCACGCGGCAAGCCCGAAGCTCGCGCAAACCGCCAGTATCGCAAATTTCTTCATCAGCATTTTTTGCTCCGATTGATGTTGCCCCGGGTCCGGATCACGGGCCGGATCGAGAGAGGTCCCGCCTGTGGTTTGAAGGCCCGATGGTGTATGAAGACCCCATACCCCGCTGGTCCGCTCAAGCCTATCAAAGCCACGGCCCCGCGAGAACCCGATTTGAACACGGAAAAACCGGCCGCTCGCCCCTCGCGGGAGGGGTGAGGGGGCCGGAAAAAGAACCTGAAGGAGGAGGAGTCACATGACATTGTTCGATTTGAGCGGAAAGGTGGCGATCGTCACCGGCTCCACGCGCGGCATCGGCGAGGCCATCGTCCACCGCATGGCCGAGCATGGCGCGAAGGTCGTCGTTTCGAGCCGCAAGGGCGACGCCTGCGACAAGGTCGCCGGCGAGATCAACGCGAAGTTCGCGGACAGCGCCATCGCCGTCCCCTGCAACATTTCCGACAAGGGCGACCTGCAGCGCCTCGTCGACAAGACGATGGAAAAATGGGGCCGGGTCGACAGCCTCGTCTGCAACGCCGCCGTGAACCCCTATTTCGGCCCCTCGAAGGACCTGCCGGACGACGCCTTCGACAAGATCATGTCGGCCAACATCAAGTCGAACCATTGGCTTGCCCACATGGTCCTGCCACAGATGGTCGAGCGCAAGGACGGCTCCATCACCATCATCTCCTCCATCGGCGGCCTGCGCGGTTCGCCCATCCTCGGCGCCTATTGCGTTTCCAAGGCAGCCGACATGCAGCTCGCGCGCAATCTCGCGGTCGAGTTCGGCCCCTCCAATGTGCGTGTGAACTGCATCGCGCCGGGCCTCATCAAGACCTATTTCGCGAAAGCCCTGTGGGACAATCCCGAAATCCTCGAACGCTCGACGGCGGGCGCGCCCCTGAAGCGCATCGGCATGCCGGACGAGATAGCGGGCGCTGCCGTCTTCCTCGCGAGCCCCGCCGGCGCCTTCATGACCGGCCAGACCATGGTCATCGACGGCGGCGCCACGGCGGCGTGAATTGGCAAAGCCCTCTCCCCTCCGGGGAGAGGGTTGGGTGAGGGGGGCGGCAAATGAGTGCGCAGAAGATCATCACCATCCGCCCCTTCGCCGCCGCCGACCGCGCGGCCTGGGACGAGATGTGGGCGGGCTATCTCGCCTTCTACGAAACCTCGCTGCCGCCCGAGGTGAGCGACGGCACATGGGCCCGCTTCGTGGCGCCCGCGCCCGGCCATGTCGGTCTCATTGCGGAAGACGCGCAAGGCCCGCTCGGCTTTGCCCATGCGATCCTCCATCCCGGCACATGGAGCCCGAAACCCGTCTGCTATCTCGAAGACTTGTATGTGAACGAAGCGGCGCGGGGCCGCGGCGTGGGCCGCGCGCTCATCGAGGCGCTTGCGGACAAGGGCCGCGCCGAAGGCTGGCTCCGCCTCTACTGGCAGACCGGCGCCGCCAACACAAACGCCCGCGCCCTCTACGATAAAATCGCTCAGCGAACGGACTGGCTGCGCTACGACCTTGATTTGTGAGAAGTGTCACTTGCCTCCGTTCCCACCCGCCCCTGGGGGCGGGTCGAGAAATTCAAGCTTGCGCAGAATTTCTCGGGGCGGGGGGCTTCTTAGCCGCTTTACCCCCGCCCCGAAATTTGCTCCGCTGACGCGCTGCAAATTTCGACCCTCCCCGAGGGGAGGGTGAATAGAGAAGAGAGGGCAGAAGAAATGAAATCCGTCGTCGTCACGGGCGTGTCCACCGGCATCGGTCATGCCGCCGCGAAGGTGCTTGCGGAGAAAGGCTTTCACGTCTTCGGCTCGATCCGCAAGGAAGCCGACGCCGCTCGCCTGAAATCCGAACTGGGCGCGCGCTTCACAGCCCTCATCTTCGACGTGACGGACGAAGCCGCGATCCGCGCGGCCGCGGGCGAAGTTCGCGCCGCCCTCAAGGGCGAGACGCTCGCCGGCCTCGTCAACAATGCGGGCATTGCCGTCTCCGGCCCCTTGATCGAGGTCGATCCGGACGACTTCCGCAAGCAGATGGATGTGAACGTCACCGGCCCCTTCCTCGTCACACAGGCTTTCGCGCCACTTCTCGGCGCCGACAAGTCGTTGAAAGGCGCGCCGGGCCGCATCGTCAACATTTCTTCCGTCGCGGGCATCCGCGCCATGCCCTTCATCGGCCCCTATGCGGCGTCGAAATTCGCCGTTGAAGGTTTTTCGGAGGCGCTTCGCCGAGAACTCATGCTCTTCGGCATCGGCGTCGTCGTCATCGGTCCCGGCCCGGTGAAGACGGCGATCTGGGACAAGGCGGAGGAGGTCGACATCTCGCGCTATTCGAACTCACCCTATCTGCCGATCCTCGAAAAATTCCAGAAGGTCTTTATCGGCCAGGGCCGCGACGGCTATCCGGCCGAACGTCTCGGCCGCCTCATCCACAAGGCACTGACGGCGCCGAACCCCAAGATCCGCTATTCGGCGGTGAAGGGCCGCCTCGCCGAAAAGCTGCTGATGAACCTCGCGCCGAAGACCACGCTCGACAAGGTCATCGCCAACATGCTGGGCCTGAAGAAGCAATAGCAGAAGATACGGCCCGACCTTCTTCTTTCTTGTCATTGCCGGACTTGATCCGGCAATCCAGAAGCCGCGCGAGCGGCGTCTTTCTTCGCAAAGCCGCCTCCGGCGCTAAGCGCGCCTCAAGCGGCGAGTAACGGAACAACGCATCCCAAACCGTCATGGCCCGGTTTGTCCGGGCCATCCACGTCTTTCTTCCCAAGCTTTGCGTTTGTGTAGCCTTTTGGTGCCGGTCAGGGGTCTGTATCCAATCAATTATATTGACAATCATACGTACAAATGACAATATTCGACTACGAATGGGATGAGAGGAAAAACCGCGCCAATCTTGAGAAGCACGGGCTTTCCTTCGATCTGGCGGTCGAGATTTTCGCGCATCCCGTTCTCCTCGCCGAAGACCCGCGCCGCTATGAGACGGTGCGCGGGGTCGAGCGGCGTTACATCGCCATCGGAGAAATCGACGGCGTTGTGGTGATCGTCGTCGTCTACACATGGCGCGGCGAGAAAAGACGGATCGTCTCCGCACGAAAGGCCAACAGGAATGAGCGCAAGGCGTACAAAAGCTGGGTCGAAGCCCAAACGGGATGAAGAGCTTGCGCGCCTCAAGGCGAAACCCGACAGTGACATCGATTATTCCGACATTCCCGAACTCGGGCCCGATTTCTTCAGAGCGGCAAAAATGCTGATGCCCGAGGCGGCGCAGCCGGTCACCATGCGTCTCGACCGTTCGGTGATCGACTTCTTCAAGAAGCAGGGGCCGGGCTACCAGAGCCGCATCAATGCGGTCCTGCGCGCCTATGTCGAAACTGTCGGCAAGGCAGAGAAATAGGCGCCGCCTGCCATTGCATGTGCGGCACCGACACTAATTCCGCCTCACGAAATTCACTCCGATCCCGGTAGACAGGACCTCTCCCCCGAATAGTCTCCGGCGCAAATCGCTCGCGCCCGCTATCATGGGCAAAAAGGGAGAGAAACATGGCCGATCTTCTCGCGACCTCCGCGCGCTACATCGACAACGACATCTATGAAGGCGCGGGCCTCGTCAATCGTCCGACGACGGAGCTTTCCGAGGTTGCGGACGGCATCGCCCTCATCGAGGCATTCTCCCATGTCGTCGCCTTCCGCACCGGCGACGGCCTCGTCCTCTTCGACACGAGCCTCGAAGCCTTCGGGCAGGGCGTCCTGAAGTCGCTGCGCAAATGGTCCGACGAGCCCGTCGCCCATATCTGCTACACGCATGGCCATGCCGATCATGTCGGCGGCACCGGCGCCTTCGTCTGCGAGGCCTGCGAGAAGGGCCATCCGCGCCCGCGCATCACCGGCCACGAGAATGTGCTCCCGCGCTTCCGCCGCTACGAGGCGACGAACGGCTACAACTTCACCATCAATGCGCGCCAGTTCGCGCCCGCCGCCGAATTGCGCATGGGCGGGCAGGGGACGCCCGGCCCCCGCCGTTTCGGTCCCGATCCCTGGGTCGATCCCGACGTCACCTTCCGCGACGCCATGGAGTTCCGCTCCGGCGACCTCCGCTTCGAACTGCGCCACGCCATCGGCGAGACCGACGATCATCTCTGGGCCTGGGTGCCGGAACATAAGGCGATCTGCTCGGGCGATTTCGTCACCTGGGTCTTTCCGAATGCGGGCAACCCGCAAAAGGTTCAGCGCTATCCGCTCGAATGGGCGAAAGCGCTGCGCGAAATGGCGGCGAAGGAGCCGGAGCTTCTGCTCCCGGCCCACGGCCTGCCCATCGCCGGCAAAGCGCGCATCGCGGGCGTGCTCGACACGATTGCCTCCGCGCTCGAATTCCTCGTCTCCCGCTCGCTCCAGATGATGAACGACGGCGCGCGCCTCGACGACCTGATCCATGGCGTGAAACTGCCCGCACATTTCATGGACAAGCCCTATCTGAAGCCCGTCTATGACGAACCGGAATTCATCATCCACAATATCTGGCGCCTCTATGGCGGCTGGTACGACGGCAATCCCTCGCGCTTGAAGCCTGCGCCGGATGCCGTTGTGGCGGCCGAGATCGCGCGGCTCGCGGGCGGCGTCGCGAAGCTCTGCATCCGCGCCGAAGAACTCGCCGCGACGGGCAGGGAAGAGGACATGCGCCTCGCCTGCCATCTCGCTGAGGCGGCAACACTCGCCGAACCCGAAAACCGCGACGCGCACATGTCCCGCGCCAATGTTTACGGCGCGCGCCGCAAGGCCGAGCTTTCGCTCATGTCGAAAGGTGTCTTCGGCTGGGCCGAGCGCGAGTCGGCTGCGAAGGCGGGCAAGAACGACCTCTGATGCTCAGGACGCCGCCTTCACGGCGGCGATTTCCCGGTCGGTGAAGCGAAGGTGGCCTTCCTTGATCCAGAGGAAGGCGCCGATATCGCTCGATTGTGCATTGAGCGGTGTGCCGGCGGGCAAGCGCAACCATGAGAGCGGCGCGAATGTCTCGCCGCCTTCCTCGAACCCGCCCTTCAGGCAGAGGATTTCCATGCCGTCCTCATTTGCGCGCGTAATGTCCGCGCCGGGGTGCCAGTATTCCGCGCGCACCGTCTCCCGCGCATCGCGGAAAATCTCCGTTGCGTTCACGCCCGCTTGCCCCTCTACAGGGACGGGCTGCTTTTCGAAGAGATTGAGGAGCACATGCGTCCGGTCCCGCGGATCGAACTGCCAGAGCTTCACGAAGATCGTGCAGCCCGGCTCCGAACCGGGCGTGTGGCGCGAGGTCGGCGGATTGCGCACATAGCTGCCCGCCGGATAATTCCCGTGCTCGTCCTGGAACACGCCGTCGAGCACGATGAATTCCTCGCCGCCGCTGTGGATATGCGGTGAGAAATGGCTGCCCGGCGCATAGCGCACGATGGTTGTCGCGCGCGCCACCTCGCCGCCCACGCGGTCGAGCATCTTGCGCTCCACGCCCGGCATGGGCGAGGGCACCCAGTCGAGCGCATCCGCATGAACGGCGGCGCGCGCCGCGAAGTCGTCATTGATGTTCATGGCTCTCGTTCTCCCTTGGGGCGCGGAGCCCGGATACCGGGCTCCGCCTGTTCTCACGCCGCGTTCAAGAGCCCTTCGCGCTCCAGAACCTGCTGCACGCGCGGCCGCGCCGCGACGCGCGCGACGAACTTCTCCACATGCGGCCACTTTCCGAGGTTCACGCCGATGAGCTTCGTCCACGAAGCGACGACGAACATGTAGGTGTCGACGACCGTGAAGGTCTCGCCCATCGCGTAAGGACGCCCGTCGGCGAAACGCGCATCCACGACGTCGAAACGCGACTCGAGCTTCGTCATCGCCTGGGCGAGCGCGGCGCCTTCCGGCTTCACAGCCGCAAAGAACGGACCGAACGATTTGTGGAATTCGGATGCGGTGAAGTTCAACTGCTGCTGCAGCTTCACGCGATCGAGCGTGCCGGCCGCGGGCGCAAGTTTCGAGTCCGGCTTCAGGTCCGCGACATATTGCAGGATCGCGGGCGCCTCGAGGAGCGTCTCGCCATTGTCGAGTTCGAGCGCGGGCACATAGCCGAGCGGGTTCACCTGCCGGTAGTCGCCGCCGTTCTCGGTCTTCTTCGACTGGAGGTCGACTTTCTCAAGCGTGAAGTCGGCATTGATTTCGGCGAGCGCGATATGGACCGCCTGCGAGCAGACGCCCGGCGTGTAGTAGAGCTTCATGTTTTCGGTTCCCTGGAATGTTGCGTCGAACGAAGCCGGCTTCGAGGGGGGATGTACGAAGTGAGCTTTCTCCTGTAAATCTGATTTCCAGATGAAACCGAAGAATCCCGTTTCCCGGCGGTAACCAGATCACCGCGGAGAGAGCGCCTATGGCCTTGAAAATGCGAAAGAATTTGAGCCCGGCCCCGCCCGGTGCCTGTCCGCTGCTCGAATGCATGTCGATCATCGGTGGCGCCTGGGCGCCGAACGTCATCTGGCATTTGCGCGGCGGTCCGCGCCGCTTCAGCGAGTTGCGCGGCGACATTCCGCTCGTCTCGCCCAAGGTGCTGACGACGCGTCTGCGCGAAATGGAAGAGGATGGCGTGATCACGCGCCGCGTGATGCCGACATCGCCACCGTCGGTCGAATACGAGTTGACGCCGCTCGGCGCAAGGCTCGTGCCGGCGATCGAGGCGATTGCGGAAGTGGGCGAGGAGTTGAAGAAGACGCGCGCGAAAAAGCGCGGGAAGGGAGCAGCCGCCCCGCCGCGCGAGAGTTTTAGGGGAAGGCGTCGCGTCGCGGCTGGTTAGGCGGGAACCGCAACGAGCCTCCGGGATCCTCGAGGCGCGAAATACGCACGCGCCCCGAGGGGAAGAACCGGTTCAGCGCTTGCTGTAGCGGTTCTTCGACGGCGCTTGATCGTTCGGGGCGGCGGCGGATGCGGTGAAGACGGAGGCGCTGCGGGCGCTCTCCTGGTCGAGCGTCGGGCTCCCGTCCTTTGCGAAGGCGCCCGTGCCCGTCAATGCGGTCACTGCCGCCGCGAAAACTGCCACCGTAATTCTGCGCTTTGAATGCGTCATTCTTCTGCTCCGTTGCGTTTGCGTGCCGGGCGGCGAATGCCACCCGGCATCTGCAAGGTGTGGAGCGGACACCGCTTTTGAAAATCAACTGCTCTCACATCGCCGTGAACGGTGCGTTAGGCGCCCCCCGGTCTCGGGCGCACGAGATAGCGTCCATAGACGACCGTGAAACCGAGAAAGCCCGCCCCCCAGAGCGCGCCGGAGATCATGAGCAACGTCATCGTCAGCTCGGGCAGGAACGCGGCGGCGATGCGCGTCAGCGCCGCAAGGATGATGGCGGCATAGAGCGCGACCGTCGCCCTGTCCGCATGGAGCGCGTGACCCGTATGGCCGAGCGTCGCGCGCGTCATGACGGCCATGATCATCGTGCCGATCGCGCCCGCGCCGAACGCATGAAGCGCCGCCGTCAGCGGCACGGCGCCGGCGATGGCGGAGAGGCCGAGCAGCGCGAGGCCGAGCGGAATGAACGCATAGCCCGCATGCAGGACGAGGACGAGCGGCTCCGCACTCGTGGCGACCCCGCGCCAGCGCGCCAGCCGCACCGCCTGCGCGAGGGCGGCCGGAAGCGCGATCCATGCGAGCGCCGTGCTGTCCGGCCAGACAACGAAGACGGCCATCGCCGCCGCCGTCGCGCCAAGCGCCATCCGGTCCGCCATGCCGAAGCTCGCCGGCAGCTTCGTCTCGCCGCGTTTCGCCAGCCAGTTCCGCGTGAAGCTCGGTACGATCCGCCCGCCGATCAGCGAGACGAGAAGGATGATCACGCCGAGCCCGAGCCTTGCGCCGCTTCCCGCCGGCACCGCCGCGCCCGCCGCTTCCGCATGCATCAGCGCGTTGCCCGCGAGAAGAAGCGTCAGCACGCCCGTCATCGGCAGGTTGCGCCAGTTGCGGCCCGCCACGATTTCGCGCGCGACGACGCAGAGAAAGACGGTGGGGAAGGCAAGGTCGATGGCCGCCGCCGCCATGGCCCCCGTCATTTCCGAAAAATAGAGCACGATCCGCCCCGCGCTCCACAAAAGCACGAGCGCAAGCAGCGGCAGGCCCTGCAGCGGCATGCGGCCCGTCCAGTTCGGAATGGCGGTGAGCATGAAGCCCGCGATCGCCGCCATCGCGAAGCCGTAGAGCATTTCATGCGAATGCCACATCAGCGGCGGAAAAAGGCTCTGCGGTGCAACGCCGCCTGTAAGCGCGCTCACCCACAGGCCGAGCGCCAGCGCGGCATAAAATCCGGCGAGCAGGAAGAAGGGCCGGAAGCCCTGTTCGAGCACCGCCGGCCCCGCCCATCGCCGGTAACGCGGTATGCCGCCGCTCTGAACCGTCATTGAACGCACTCCGTGCCTGCGACCGCGCGCGCGATATCGCGCTTCAGCCGCGCCGCATCGATGCCATATTCGCCGGCCGCCTCGTCCACCGTCATGAAGGGCGCGATGGGACAGGCGGGGCAATTCATCTTGTAGTCGAGAAAGACCCGGACAGTCTGCGGCCAGCGTCTCAACAGGTCGCCCACCGTCATGCGGGTGAAATCCGCGGAAAAATTCGTCGTCATTTCTCGTCCCTCCGGCTCCGTGCTGAAGAGAACTCTAGCGGCTCTCCCTGCGGCGGATTTGCGCAGGCGCAAATGCCGCGCTCATGCCTGCCCGGAAATTTCCACCAGCCGGTGCGGGCGGCGGATGACGAGATGGCTGGAGCGCCGCGAGTCCACGATCCCCTCCTGGTCCCAGGCCGAAAGCGTGCGGCTCACCGTGTGCAGCGTCGTTGCCGTCATCTCCGCAAGGTCCTGCCGCGACAAGGCAAAGGGAATCTCGATCCCGTCTTCCGTGCGCCGCCCCGCCTGGTTCGCCAGCCGGAGCAGCGCCGAGGCGATCCGCTGTTCCACGCGCTGCGTCGCCACTTCCTGCAGGCGCCGCTGCAATTCCTCGATGCGCCCGCCGACCACGCGGATCGCATTCTGCGCGATCTCAGGGTACCGCTCCATGAGGTCGGAAAGCCGTCCCGCGCTCCAGCTCATCACCATCCCGTCTTCGAGCGCGACGGGCGTTGCCGGAAAGGGAATGCGCCTGAGCACGGCGACGACGCCGATCATGTCGCCTGGGCCCATATGTCGCAGCACCACGTTCTGTCCGTCCGGCGTCACCTGGTCGAGGCGGATCTGCCCCCAGCCAACCGCATAGCCATGCGTTGCCTCGTCACCCTGCTCGAAGAGCTTTTCTCCTTTGGAAACAGGCTGTTCGCGCGCCACGTCGGCAACGGCATGAAGCGCCTTCTCGTCGAGCCCGTCGAACAGGCCGACCGGCCTGATGAGCTCTACGCGTCTGTGCATCTCCATGCTTCCTCGCCTTCGGGTGTGAGTGAGCTTCGATCATCCGCCCCGGAATTGTTGCAGCGCAAATCGCGCCGCCGGGGACCTTCCTATCTTCAACGCATGGACGGACCGCACGCGTCCGCACTTTCAGCGTCAAGGAGAACGCAAATGAGCAGGTTCAGGCAAGCTCTCATCGGAACGGCAAGCGCCATGGCGCTCATGGCCGGTCTCTCTCTTGGCGCCGGTACCGCTGTCGCCGCAGAAGCGCAGGATGCCGTCGCCCCGGCCCCGTCTCCCACATTGGCATCCATCGCCCACGATCCTTCCGCTGTGCCCGCGCCCATCACGCGCGATCATGCCGCGGTCGTCAAGGTCGCGCTCGAGACGATCGAGCGCGAGGCCTTGCTCGCCGACGGCACGTCCTTCCGCTTCTGGACGTTCAACGGCACCGTACCCGGTCCCTTCGTCCGCGCCCGCGTCGGCGACACGGTGGAGGTCACGCTGAAGAATGCCGATGACAGCATGATGTTCCATTCCGTCGACTTCCACTCCGTCACGGGGCCGGGCGGCGGCGCGGTGGCGACGCAGACGGAGCCGGGCCATGAAACGGCCTTCAGCTTCAAGGCCATGAAGCCCGGCATCTATGTCTATCACTGTGCGACGCCCATGGTCGCCGATCACATCCAGGCCGGCATGTACGGGCTCATCCTGGTCGAGCCGGAAGGCGGCCTGCCCAAGGTCGACCGCGAAATCTACGTCATGCAGGGCGAGGTCTATACGGAGGCTGCCTACGGCCAGAAAGGCGAAGTCTTCACCGACTACGACAAGCTGCTCGACGAAAAGCCGGAATACTACGTCTTCAACGGCACGGTCGGCGCGCTCACGGGCGACAATGCGATCAAGGCCCATGTCGGCGAAACCATGCGCATCTATTTCGGCGTCGGCGGCCCGAACAAGACCTCGAGCTTCCACGTCATCGGCGAGATCATGGACAAGGTCTACACGCATGGCTCCCTCGTGAGCCCCGCCTCCGAGGACGTGCAGACCGTCACGGTCGCGCCGGGCGGTGCGACGGTCGCCGAAGTCACCTTCGACGTGCCGGGCCGCTACCTCCTTGTCGACCACGCCTTGTCCCGCATGGAGCGCGGCCTCGTTGCGCAGATCGCGGTGGATGGTCCGGCCGACACGGCGATCTTCGACACGCACGGCGCCGAACTCAGCATGGCCGGGCACTGACCCCGGGCCATTGCGGTGAGGCGTTTCCGGGGGGCTCGCGGGCGGGTTTCGTCCCGCTCGCGAGATCTCCTTTTTCAGGAACAGGAAAAATGAAAATTCGTACACGTCATAAAATTTGCGCATCTGCGCTCGGTCTCGGCCTCCTCGCAGCGCTCCCCGCTCATGCGGCGGATTTCGAGGTGAAGATGCTCAATCGCGGCGAGGCGGGCGCCATGGTCTTCGAGCCGGCCTTCCTGCGCGTCGCGCCGGGCGACACGGTGACCTTCGTGCCCACCGACCGCAGCCACAACGCGGAAAGCATCGGCGGCATGACGCCCGAAGGCGCCGAGCCCTTCAAGGGCCGGATGAACGAAGCCGTCGCCGTCACCTTCGAGAAGGAAGGAATCTACGGCTACAAATGCCTGCCGCATTACGCCATGGGCATGGTCGGTGTCGTGGTCGTGGGCGAACCGGAAAATCTCGCCGACGCAGCAAAGGTCTCCCATCCGGGCAAGGCCAGGACCGTCATGGGCGACCTCATGGCCGAGGCCGGGTAGCTGCGCCACCCGGCGAAAAATCCCGTCCTCGCTTTCGCGGGAGCCAAAAAGAAAAAGCCCTCTCCCGCTTATGCGGGAGCCAAAAAAGAAAAAGCCCTCTCCCGCTTTCGCGGGAGCCAAAAAAGAAAAAGCCCTCTCCCGCTTTCGCGGGAGAGGGTGAAAATTCGGCCGGGCCCATTGGGGGAGGGGGAAGGGACCCAGGCCTTCAGAGGGAACGATCAGGAGATAGTGTCTCCTTCACCCCCGCCAAGAGGCTCCCCCTGCGGCGGGAGGTCGCGGATTGCGGCATTCGCATACGGCGACGATCCCCGTGCCTCACCTTGGGAACGAAAACCCAATAGATTTTCAGGCGGGGCACCCCCTGTTGGGCCGCTTTAGGGGAAGGGTGGCCGGTTCATCAGAGGGCACTAGAAAGGCAATCGTCTCCTGGAAGAGCGGTGTCGCCGAATGAGCCACTATCAGAATTCAAGCGTAAGTTGGTTGGACTCATCTGCAAGGAAAGCCGTTTCACGCAATTGTCGTTCGACGCTTCCCTTTTTTGCTCTTGGAAGGAACGCAAGTATCATTTCTGCTGCCGCTCGGTACCCGCTCCCTGTGCGTTCCACTAGTCCCATTTCTTCCAGCCGATTCAGGTCGCGCGTAATTGTTTTGCCGGTTTTTCCAGCATAGGCTTCCGCAAGTTCTGGGGTGAGACGACGAAGTTCATTCTTCGGAAGCTCCCCTTCGGTTCTACTCAATGCTAAAACAAGTTTTAATTGGCGCTTGTCGGGAATGCCATTTTGGCCGTCAAATAGTTCGTACACATAGTTTTGCCAAGAAACGTGCCATTGCTGAACTTTGATTACTCGAAGCTGCTCGCGTAGCCCGTCAACAAATCCGTCCACTGCATATCTGAGGAAGGCGATAGGGTCCCCTCCGTTTGCCGATGCAATCTTGAGTTGGCGATAATACTCGGTGCGCGTCTTGTTGTAGAAGTTGCTAAGTAGATGGCCGGCGACCGATGGAACCCCAGCTTCCATCAAGAATCTAACTTCCAACAGTCGCGCTGTTCGGCCATTCCCATCACCGAAGGGGTGTATCCACACAAGATATAAGTGAGAGACAATCGCCTTCAGTATTCCTGTCGAAATCAGGTCGTCATCGGCAGCTTTGAAACTGTCGTTGAGCCACTCACAAAGTTTTTCCAATAGTAGGTCGCATTCTCTCCATGGTGCGCCATGATATCCCGCGACTTGAATGTCAGTTTTTACGCATTCGCCAGGAATCACGTAAGGCTCGACTTCAAGTCCGTCGAGAACAGTTCTGTTGTAATCTTTAATATCTTGGGCGGTGATCGGCTTTGTACCTTCAGACTCGACCTGGTCGAGGATTCTGTTTGAGGCCTCTAGGATGTTCGCGATTTCTTTCTCTAGATAAGCTTGGGACTTCGGAAGAGAGCTTTCTTTCCGAACAATAGCGATGGCTTCGTTTTCCGTAAGCGTATTGCCTTCAATCGCGGCTGTTGCGAGCGCTCCTCGTGCCAAATAAATCTCATGCAGCTTTTCGGCGAGGCGAGGTTTCAGAGGGACTCCCAAAAGGTGTTGGCACTTCGATTTTGCTTCTCCAAGAGCAATCCAGAGCGGCGCCGGTGCTCGCCCAAGTTCCAGCGAGAAGGTGATCCATGGATGCGTTCTTTTGTACTCCACGATGTCTCCTCAGAAAATAAAAAATTTCTTTATTATCATTGGGTTATAAATATAGAGCGACAAAAAGTCCACAAAAATGTCCCAGTGGATGATGCCTTGCTCTAGGTTGTGATCAAGCTTTCGAAATCTACAAGCGGTTGATCTCCATGGGGATTATCTGCGGCCAGCTTTCGTAGCTTCGGATTAAAGCTGCCGCGAAAAAAGACCTCCTGGCCCGAAGTCAGGAGGGTTGAAGTGCGGGGTCGTTGGGCGGAGAGAGGTGGCTCGGTCCATCAGAGGGCACGAGAAGGAGATGGTCGCGCCATACCCTCTCCCGGCCCCTGTGGCGGGAGGTCGCGCCCCCTATCCGCGCATCCGGCGGACATGCCGCCCCGTGCGCCGCGCATCTGATTTTTCCGGTCTTGTCCCCATCCGGGGATTTCACAATATTTTAAACACCCGGGGACAAGCGCGCCGAATGTGACGGTTCGATGACATTCACATGACACTCGCCGCGATTTGTCCCCGCTTGCGCGCGAGTGGCGCATGATCGCGGACGGTGGAACATGGGAACAAGAGAGCGTTGCCTTGTCCTCAAGCGGGGCGGGGATAAGGCCGAAGACCTCTCCCGGCAGGAGGCTGCCCGTCCGGCAAATCGCGCCGGGAAGCGCGCACCCTGAACCGGGGACAAATCACGTCCGGGGGATAACCGTGCGATTTGTGACAGTCTGGTGACATTCGCGTGACAGTCGCCGCGACTTATCCACGAAAAACGGGAACAAGTTGCCCTGTCCCCGTCCATTCGATCCGTATAGAGAATAATAGTCTACGACACCTTGTCGAGCGTCCGGCGGAACTTGTCGAAGGCCTCGTCGATGTGCTTTTCCTCGGCGATGAGGGGAGGTGAAAAAGCGATGGTGTCGCCCGAGACGCGGACCATCATGTTCTCCTCATGGAAGGCGACGCGCATGGCGTCGAAGCCGCGCTTGCCGGGAAGCCCTTCGACGGGGGCGAGGTCGAAGGCGGCCACGAAGCCGATGGTGCGGATGTCCTGCACGAGGCTGTGATCCTTGAGGCTCATGGCCGCGTTTGCGATCACGGGTTCCATCTTGCGCGAACGTTCGAAGAGCTTTTCGTCGCGATAGAGGTCGAGCGTTGCAAGTGCCGCTGCGGCGGCAAGCGGATGACCGGAATAGGTGTAGCCATGGAAGAGGTCGATCGCGTGATCGGCGCCCGTCTGATAGGCCTCGTAGATATGCTTGCGCACCACGCAGCCGCCCATCGGCACCGTGCCCGACGTGACCCCCTTCGCGAAGGTCATGATGTCCGGCGTCACGCCGAAGCGTTCCGACGCGGTGGCATGGCCGAGCCGTCCGAAGCCCGTGATGACTTCGTCGAAAATCAGAAGGATGCCGTGCTTGTCGCAGAGTTCGCGCAGGCGCTTGAGATAACCCTTCGGCGGCGGCAGCACGCCCGTCGATCCCGCCATCGGCTCGACGATCACGGCGGCGATGGTCGATGCGTCGTGGAGGTCGACCAGGCGCTGCAATTCATCGGCGAGATGCGCGCCCCATTCGGGCTCGCCCACCGTGAAGGCCTGTTCGGCGCGATTATACGTATGCGGCAGGTGGTCGGTGCCGGCGAGCAGCGGTCCGTAGAACTTGCGGTTGGCAACCATGCCGCCCACCGAAATGCCGCCGAAGCCGACGCCGTGATAGCCGCGCTCGCGGCCGATGAGGCGCGTGCGCGTGCCTTCGCCGTTTGCGCGGTGATAGGCGATCGCCATTTTCAGTGCCGTGTCGGCGGCTTCCGATCCCGAATTGCAGAAGAACACATGATCGAG
Source organism: Parvibaculum sp. (assembly GCF_045863935.1). Taxonomy (GTDB): domain Bacteria; phylum Pseudomonadota; class Alphaproteobacteria; order Parvibaculales; family Parvibaculaceae; genus Parvibaculum. The sequence goes on from NZ_BTVP01000021.1 coordinate 43,575, forward strand.
GTCGCCCGGCGCGAGCTCGGCAATGCGGCTTGCGAGTTCGAAGACCTTCGGATGGCCGAACTGGAAGGAAGGCGCGAAATCGAGTTCGCCTGCCTGCTCCTGGATCGCCCTCACGATGGGCTCGCGGCAATGCCCGGCATTGGAGCACCACAGGCCCGCCGTCGCATCGAGCACGGCCGTCCCGTCGGGCTTGTAATAATACATGTCCTTCGCCCGCGAGACGATCCGCGGTTCGCGTTTGAACTGGCGGTTCGGCGTGAAGGGCAGCCAGAAGGATTCGAGGTCGTTCGGCGTCGCAGCGGCGCTCATGGGAAAGTCTCCGTTTAATAATTTCTGCGATTGAAAGTCCGCGCCGCGCCGAAAGCAAGCATTCTCCTGCGTGACTTCACTGAAGGCGTTTAGTATTCTAGACAAATGGCAGGGGACTTCAGACGCGCGCACCGCTCGGCGCCCGCCGCCGAGGGCAAGGAGAAGCCCGAGGGTGGCGAGGCAAGCCCCGATATTGGCACGCGCCTGCGCGAGTTGCGCAAGATGCACGGCCTGTCGCAGCGCGAGCTGGCGAAGCGGGCGGGCGTGACCAACGGCACGATTTCGCTCATCGAGCAGAACCGCATCAGCCCCTCCATCGGCTCCCTGAAAAAGGTGCTGGACGGCTTCCCGATGTCCATTGCCGACTTCCTGACGCTAGACCTCAAGCCGCGCTCAAGGGTCTTCTACGAGGCGAAGGAACTGCGCGAGATTGCGGGCGGCGACGTTTCCTTCCGCCTCGTCGGACGGGACACGCGCGGCCGTGCGATCCAGATGATGCATGAGCGCTACACGCCAGGCGCCGATACGGGCGAGGAGATGCTCTCCCATGCCGGCGAGGAATGCGGCATCGTCATCTCCGGCGTCCTCGAACTCACCGTCGGCGGCGAGGCCCGCCGCCTCGTTGCGGGCGATGCCTATTACTTCGACTCGCGCCTTCCCCACCGCTTCCGCAACCCCGGCACCATCGATTGCGTGCTCGTTTCGGCCTGCACGCCGCCAAGCTTCTGAGGCAGGCAAAGCGGGGATAAAGCAGCACCGCCGTCATCGAAATGTCATCAGAACGTCACAAAAACCGGCCGCCGTTCAATATCTTCAACGAGCGGGGATAAGAAGCGGGGGATAATTTCCGTAACCGGCGCCCTGCGAAAACATTCGTATACAGACGATCATCGTCTTATGGAATGTGTGTGGCAGCCGCAGGTGAAAATGATCCCGAAACGCACCTCCTCAGCCGCCCGCACCGATGTTTTCATTTCCTGTTAACCCTGCCCGTCTGTAAATTGACGGCGGTACCGGGGCAGAGGGCGGGACTTCTGCACAATCATCGAAAATCGAGCCGGACCGACCCGAAAACGACGATGCCGAGGATCGCGTCATGGCGAACTCCGAGCGGCGTTTGCGCGCCGTCGCCGGCTTTGCGCTTGTCTGCGGGCTGCTCATGGGGCGGCCGGCGGCGCCCGCGCGCGCCGGCTTCGAGGGCCCGCCGGACGGTGCGATCTTCGCCGATCACTTCGCGGTGCTGGAAGCGCATGAAAAGCTGCTGAACGGCGCACCCGCGAACCGCCCGAAGCCGCCATCCGTCTCCACCTTGCTTGCATCGCCTCGCCGCGCGCCGCTGCCGCCCTTGCCCGATCTCCACGAGATCGCGGGTCTCACGGTCGCGGCGCTCGCGGCACGGGCCGATTGCCCGCGCTGTCAGCCGGGTCCGGCCGCTGCAAGCATGGGGCTTCCTGTCGGCCTTTTCGAGGAGGCGCGCCGCCGGGCGCTGAAGGAGGGGTGGCGCGCAGGCTACGACACGATGCGGCCCGCGGTAACGCGCGCTGAGCCGCCGGGCGTGAGGAGCACGGCAGCGCGCCGCGCCTATGCGCTGCGCTACATCCGCCGCATCGTTCATAGCTGGCAGGTTGCCGCCGCGCGAACGCTGCGGGCAGAGAAGAAAATCACCGCCGAACAGTCGGCGCGCTATCTCGCTGTGCTGAGCCGAACCCTGCCGCCGCCCGGCGCCGCGCCGGAAGCGCCGCAGCGCATCCGCACGGGCTGGGTCTCGGATGAGGAGATGGCGGCACTCGACCGCCGCCACGTGCGGAAGGAAAGCCCCCTGAGGCTCGAGGACGCGGACCGGCGCCGTATCGCCGAGCGCTTCGCAATCCCGCAAGGCGCGCCCCGCCGCGAAGAGGATGCGGTCGAAGGCAGCGACAGCGTCATTCCCTTCGCGCGCATCGCGACCGGCTATGCCGAGAGCATGTTGCTCGGCGAGACCCGTCCGCTTCTGCCTGAAGAGATGCAGATATGGAGCGAGACGAGCGGCGCCTGGACGCTCGACGGCGCGGAGCATCGGCTGGTGGTTTCGGGAGGCGCTGCCTGGCCGCTCGACGAAACGACGAAGATCGGTACGGCCGTCAGCTGGGGCCGGTCCTGGCGCGACACGTCGACCGGCTGGGGCGCTGAGTCGATCTATGTCTCGCCTTTCGTGACCCACGGCCTGACCGAACATCTGAGCTTGCGCGCTTTCGCTGGCGCCGGCACACGGTCGGACCGGGTGCAGGGCGCGCGCTACAGCGCCGATTATCGCGGCACGAGCCTTCAATCCGGCGCAAGTCTCGAGGGGGCGTGGCGCTTCGGCGATTTGCAATTCAAACCTGCGGGCGAGGTGAGCCTCAACCGTTTGGCGCTCGCATCCCCCTCCGCCCATGGCGAGGTCCGCTCGCGCGGCCGCGCGACCTGGCGCAACGGCTTTACCTATGACGTGCCGGACTCCGCCCTCCTTTCCGCGATGCGGCCTTACGCGAATCTCGAGACGCACTGGACCTTCGACCGCGCCGAGCGCGACATGGCCGGCGCCACGATCAGGGCGGATGACGACTTCACCGGCGATATCGAAACCGGCATGGCCATGAGGACGCTGGCCGACCTTCTGAATATGAAGGTGGCGGCGGGCGTCGCCGATATCGGTCAGGCGGGCGCCGCGAACTACACGGTGACGGGGAAGATCAGCCTGTCGTTCTGAGGGGGCCTGCGCCGTTCAGCCATACGAACCTGCGTCTGCCGCCTCGATCACCCTCCCACGGGGCTGGTCGCATATCTGTGCCAAGCGTTCAACCAACACCGTCATTGCGAGCGAAGCGAAGCAATCCAGGGGCGGCAAACACTGAGCAAGCGGCCCCTGGATTGCCGCGTCGCGGCGTTGCCGCTCCTCGCAATGACGATTGTAGGGAAGCCTCACCCCGGCTTCACCACGGCGAGGTAGATCGCCGTGGGGATCGTCGTTACGACGAAACAAGTGACTTCCGCGACGAAGCTGAAGTCCAGTTTAACAAAACGGTGCAAAACCTTGTCTGATCGCTAAGGGATGTAGAAGTCGTACTCGTCCGAATCGACGATTTTGACCCGCCACGGCTCGCCCATTTTTTCAAGTTCAGAGTTCAGGTATTCAGCCGACACTGCATTGATATCCTCGAAATATGATCTGGGCGACAGGCCTTCCGATGCAAAGTATTTACCCCTAAGCGAGTTTACGATTTCGAGCTTGGGTTCGTATCCGGAGACAGCGCCCCCACGCCCATATGGGCGCATGGCTGGGTCTACCGGAAGCCCCTTGGCAAGCATCATCGTTTCATAACCGCTTTTTGCAGGGTGTGGCCAATACTTATCAGAGCCGACCGATCCGCCAGCGCCGCCGGCTGATTCGACATTGGCGACCTCCGCTGTCGCATCGCCGCCTTTTCCGCCGATGCCCTGACCGCCGATCGCGACACTGCCGCCAGGTCCGGCGTAAGCAACGCCGCCATTGCTAGCTATTGCATCTCCGCCTTTCCCGCCTTGGGCGAAGATGATCGGCGCGGGAGCTTGGGTTTCCACTGCAGTGGGCTGAGGTCGATGGCTTGGCAATTCGAAATACCAAATGACCGACGCAACAAGGCCGGCAATGCTAGCGATGAACAGAACGGCCGGTCCAATCGGGATTACATCTCGATTGGGCCAAAGACTCCAGACCATGACCAAACCCCCCGCGACAATGCCTGCCCAAGCTACAGAGCGTGGCATGTGCTTAACCACGAATTGTAGGAGGAAGAATAGCGCCGCTATAACCGCGCCGGTGACAAGCTGCCAGTCCATGGCTAGTTGATACTACCTGTAGGCTTGGCTGGCAAAGTCCGTACCCTCCAAGGGGGAAGAAGACTCGTCCTACGCCGCTTTCGGCTTGTGGAATTGCACATTGGCCGGGGGCTTCGAGAAATCCGGCTTCTCCGCGGTGAGGGCGGCAAGCGCTGCGTCGCGGTCGGCGGCGCTGAAGGCGCCGGTGGTGAGGCAAAACTCGACGAAATTCCCGTTCGGGTCCTTCGTGTAGACGGAGTGACACCAGTTGTGGTCGATCTCCAGCACGTCGAGCCCGGCATCGAGCCATTGCTGGCGGCGGCGGTCGAGATCGGCCTTGTCCTTCACGTCGAAGGAGATGTGGTTGATGTGGTCGGGCACGCCGGCCGCCTTCGAGAGGTTCGTCTCGAAATTTTTCGTGCCGGGAATGTCGTGCATCTCCCAGAAGGCGATGAACTTCGAGTCGTCTTCCATGCGGTAGAAGAAGTGCTTCGCCCAGCCGCCTTCCGGCGCGGGGCCGACTTCGACCTTCACGAGCTCGAAGCCCATGATCCCTTCATAGAAATTATGGATTGCCTTCATGTCGCGCGCGGCAAGCGCCAGATGATGATAGCCCATCGTTCAATCCTTCCCTTGCTTGTCGACCATGCTCATCACGTCGTTGGAGTTGCCCGTGGGCGCCGCAATCTCGACGACGCGCTCGTCCATGTCGTCATATTCGAGCCTGAGCGCGCGCGACATCGTGGCGTGCATGTCGTAGGTCGCGGTGATGTAGGTGAATTCGAGAATTTCTTCGTCCGACATATGCTTCTTCATCGCATCGAAGATCGCCTCCGGCACGCGGCCGCCCTGCAGCACCAGGCAATCGGTATAGGCGAGAAGCGCGCGCTCGACGGGAGCGTAGCAGTCGGCGATCTGCCAATGCGGGATCGCCTCGATCTGTTCTTCCGAGAGGCCGACGTCGCGGCAGGCCTTGCAATGCTGCGAGAACACGAATTGCGAGCCGCGCGCGTAGCCCGCACGTATCTGGCCGAGCTCGCGCAGCTTCGGATCGAGCTTGCGGTTGGGGCTGCGGTAGAACTGGAAACCTTCGGTCGTGTGCTTGAAGGCGTCCGGCACCAGTGCGAAGACGGTCCACCAGTTGCCCGGCGTGCCTGTCGCCGTGCCGGGTTCCTTCACCGGGTCTCGCTCGCCGAACAGTATCTTGTAGAGTTGTTGCGCGAAGGGGTCCGCATCCGCCTTCGCGACCTGTCTCAATCTCGGCATGCTCATCCTCCCGTTGCATGGCGGAGAAAAACGTAAGATAAACTTACGAATGACTCAAGCGGATATCCGCCCCGTGGAGAGAGCCCGTAGAGAGAAAATGACCGGCATGGAAAGAAAGCCCGGCCTTTTGATGGCGCAATTGCTCAACCGTTTCAGCTGGTTCGATGGCGCGCTGCAAAAGAGCCTCGATGCGCGCGGACATGGCGGTGTGCGCCGTCTTGAATCCATGGCCATGGTCTATGTTCATGCCGGCATGCGCCGCCCGAGCGAGCTTGCGCGGCTGCTGGGCGTGACGCGGCAATCCGTAAACACGGCCTTGCGCGAACTGGAGCAAAAGGGACTCATCTATATGGCGCCGGACCCGGAAGATGCGCGCTGCAAGCTGGTGAGCTTTGCGCCGGAGGGGGCGGAGATGAGGCAGGAAGCGCTCGAGATCGTGCTGACGCTCGAGGCGGAACTCGAGGCGCGGCTGGGCACGAAGACGGTGAGCGATCTCGCGCGGATCGTCAGCGCGGACTGGGGAGAGGCGCCTGTGGTGGGAAAGCGGACGGCGCGAAGAAATGCAGCGGCAGGAAAGAAGAAGAAAGCATGACGAGCCTCGATGAACGCCTGGCGGGGCCGGGCATTCTTGTCGCCCCCGGTGCCTATGATGCGCTGTCGGCGAAGCTTGCCGCGAAGGCGGGCGCGCGCGTCGTCTACATGACGGGCTTCGGCGTGTCGGGAGCGAGCTTCGGCCTGCCTGATATCGGGCTGGTGAGTGCCGCGGAAATGAGCGAGCGCGTGCGCGCGATTGCGGGCGCGTGTTCGCCGGTGCCGTTGATCGCCGATGGCGACAACGGGCATGGCGGGCCGCTCAATGCGGCGCGGCTGACACGCGCCTATGAAGCGGCGGGCGCGGCCTGCATCCAGATCGAGGATCAGGTTTTCCCGAAACGCTGCGGCCATATGGAAGGCAAGGAAGTCGTGGCCATCGAGGAAGCGGCGGCGAAGATCCGCGCCGCGGCGGAAGCGCGCGACAGCAAGAGCTTCAAGGTGATGGCGCGCACCGATGCGCGCGCGACGCATGATCTCGACGAGGCGCTCAGGCGCGGCGAGGCGTTTTTGAAAGCGGGTGCGGACATTCTCTTCATCGAGGCGCCGCAGGGCGAGGGCGAATTGCGGAAGGTCGCCGAGACATTCAAGGGTGTGGCCTTGGTCACCAATATCGTGGAGGACGGCAAGACGCCTTATCTCGGCGCGGCGCGGCTGGAAGAATTGGGATTCAAGATCGCGCTCTTTCCGGTGTCGGCATTGCTCGCCGTCACCGCGCGGCTCGAAGGCGTTTACGAGACGCTGCTGAAAGGCGAGGGCTTGCCCGCGAGCGAGCCGCGCGTCACCTTTCAGCGCTACAATGAATTGATCGGGCTCGGCGAGATGCTCGCCGATGCCGCAGCGATAACCCGGGACACAGAGAAGTAGACGGAGACGGTATGCCGAGCTGGGGGAATATTCTGAAGCGGATCGAGAAGGGCGAGATGGAGAAGGCGCCGCCGCATGTGACGGCGCTCAATCTCTATGCGGGGAAGCTGACCGTGCTGGAGCCGGGCCGCATCCGCTACGACTGGCCGGTCGATCCCGCCTACATGAACCCCGTCGCCGTGTTCGGCGGCTATCTCGCCACGCTCGCCGACCAGACCTGCTCCTTCGCGCTGATGACCATGCTGAAGGACGACCAGAACTTCACGACGGTGGATTTGCAGATGCATTTCTTCCGTCCGGTGACGGAAGGCGTGCTCGCCTGCGAGGGGCATGTGCTGAACGTCTCGAAAACGCAAGCCTATGTGGAAGCTGTCTTCACGAACGGTGACGGAAAACTGGCGCTGAAGGCGCGCGCGGTGGAGCGGATTATCGCGGCGTGAGGAAGGTTTTCAGGTCTAAAATAAACAATGTCATTCCGGCGAAAGCCGGAATCCATGGACCTTTCGGCGCATTCGTTGAGTCAGACGGACCCCGGCTTTCGCCGGGTGACACTTTGATTTTGGGGAGAGGATGAGAGTTCACTCCACCCACTTCTCGAAAATCTCCACCTTCCCGCCGCTCTCTTCCATCTGCGCGAGCCATGCGTCGATACGGGTCTTCCATGCCCCGTCCCTCGGCAGCAGATAGGCCTTCTCGGACTGCGTGAAGGGCGCGTCCGGGTTCACCGCGCAGAGCCCGTCATATTCGCGCGCGACGATCCGGGTTTCGATGGCGTCGGTGATCATCACGTCGGCGCGGCCCGCCGCGATCTCCTCGAAGATCGTCGCATTGTCCTTGTGGAGGAGGAGCGTCGCGCGGGTGATATTGGCGCGGGCGAATTTTTCGTTGGTGCCGCCCGGATTGACGATGACGGTGACGCCTTCGCGATCGATCTCCGCCAGCGTCTGAAACCGCTTTGCGTCCTCGCAGCGGGCGATGGGGGCCTTGCCGTCGGTCAGCAGCGGTATCGAGAAGAGGGCGTCGGCCTTCCGCTCCTCCGTGACCGAGATGCCGCCCATGCCGATGTCGTATTTGCCCGCCTTGAGGTCATCCATGAGCGTCGGCCAGCTCGTCCGGACGATGACGAGCCGGACGCCGAGCTCTTCGGCCAGCGCCTTGGCCATGTCGACATCAAGGCCCTCGAAACGGTCCTCCGGCGCCTCCCAGGAAAAGGGCTTGTAGTCGCCGGTGAGGCCGGCGCGCAGCTCGCCCGATGCCTCGATCCGGTCGAGCACGGGGCTCTCCCCGGCATGGGCGGGGACGGCGAGGAGAAAGGCCAGGAAAAGGGCGGTGAGGAGGCGGCACATGCGCGGATAATAGGCGGGGAAGGGGCCTTCCGGAAAGCCGCGCCTTTACTGGACTGTTAAGGGACCGGCTGCTAGAAACTCGCCCCATGACGATGCTGGGACAGCGCGGGGCCCGCCCCGCCATAATCGCGCGAATTACAGGCCCGGCCTGCCGCTGAGGACCCGACGGTCCGGGGCAGGAGCCGGGTTTTCTCCGTTTCATCGCGCAACCCCGATTTCCAGGACCCTCCATGTCCACCGATACGACGTCCAAAGACACGACCTCGGAAGATGCAGGCCGCGACTATCGCGACACGCTTTTCCTCCCCACGACCGATTTTCCGATGAAGGCGGGGCTCCCCGTCCGCGAGCCCGAATGGCTGGCGCGCTGGCAGAAGCTCGATCTCTACAAGCGCCTGCGCGAAGAGGCGAAGGGCCGAGAGACCTTCGTCCTGCATGACGGGCCCCCTTACGCGAACGGCAACATCCATATCGGCCATGCGCTGAACAAGATCCTGAAGGACATCGTCGTCCGCTCGCAGCAGATGATGGGCAAGGATGCGGCTTACGTGCCCGGCTGGGACTGCCACGGGCTGCCGATCGAATGGAAGATCGAGGAGAAGTACCGCAAGAAGGGGCTGAACAAGGACGAGGTGCCGCCGCTGGAATTCCGGCGCGAATGCCGCGAATTCGCCCAACACTGGGTCGATGTGCAGCGCGAGGAGTTCAAGCGCCTCGGCGTTTCCGGCGAGTGGGACAATCCCTACCTCACCATGTCCTTCGACGCCGAAGCGAAGATCGTCGAGGAATTCCAGAAATTCCTGATGAACGGCTCGCTCTATCGGGGTTCCAAGCCCGTCATGTGGTCGGTGGTCGAAAAGACCGCGCTCGCCGAAGCGGAGGTCGAATATCACGATCATGTGTCACACACGATCTGGGTGAAGTTTCCGGTTATCGGGATGCAACCAGAACTGAAAGACGGGGTGTTTCGCGCTTCGGGTGAAAGTTTCTCCGAGTGGAAAGAAAGCGAAGAACTTCTTAGGGAAACAGGTCTTGAAGGCGCTTCTGTCGTCATCTGGACGACAACGCCTTGGACGATTCCGGCCAACCGCGCCATTTCCTATTCGCCGAAAATCGCCTACGGCCTTTATGAGGTGACGGCGACGGGCGAGAAGCTCGTGCTCGCGAAATCTCTCGCCGAACAGGTGAAGAAGGATGTCGGCATCGAGGCATGGACCCTCGTTCAAGATGTTAAGGCGAATGACCTATCGGTTGCGTTCTGCGCGCATCCCTTCCGAGGCCAGGGCTACGACTTCGATGTGCCGCTCCTCGCTGGCGATCATGTGACGGAGGAAGCCGGTACCGGCTTCGTGCATACCGCGCCCGGCCATGGCCAGGACGACTACATCATCTGGGTCGAGAATTTCGGTTCGAAGGGCATCCCCGAAACCGTGAACGAGGAGGGCGTCTATTACGATCATGTGCCGCTCTTCGCGGGGAAGTTCGTCCTCACGCGGCAGGGCAAGGAAGGCAACGCCAATTCGGCTGTCATCGAGGAATTGCAGAAGGCGGGCAAGCTGCTCGCCAATGGCAAGGTGACGCATTCCTATCCGCATTCATGGCGCTCCAAGGCGCCGCTCATCTTCCGCAACACGCCGCAATGGTTCGTGGCGATGGATGCGAAAGTGGAAGCGGCGGGCGGCAAGCCCTTCCGTCAGGTGGCTTTGGAAGAAATCGAAAAAGTACGCTGGGTGCCCGCGCGCAACCGCAACCGCATTTACGCGATGGTCGAGACCCGGCCCGACTGGGTGCTGTCGCGCCAGCGTGCCTGGGGCGTGCCGCTCACGCTCTTCGTCAATGCGAAGACCGGCGAATTGCTGCGCGATCCGAAAGTCAATGCACGCATCGTTGACGCGGTGGCGAAGGAGGGCGCGGATGCCTGGTTCGAGCGCCCGGCGAGCGACTTCCTCGGCAACGAGTATAACGAAGCCGATTACGAGCGCGTGACGGACATTCTGGACGTCTGGTTCGATTCAGGGTCCACCCATGCTTTCGTTCTGGAGGCACGCGGCATTCCATCGCCCGCCGATCTTTATCTCGAAGGCTCCGACCAGCATCGCGGCTGGTTCCAGTCGTCGCTGCTCGAAAGCTGCGGCACGCGCGGCCGCGCGCCCTACAAGCAAGTGCTGACGCATGGCATGACGCTGACCGACAAGGGCCTCAAGATGTCGAAGTCGCTCGGCAACGCGATCGAACCCGAGGCGATCGTGAAGCAGAACGGTGCGGACATCCTGCGCCTCTGGGTCGCGAACACGGATTACTGGGAAGACCACAGCATCGGCAACGACATCATCAAGTCGAATGTCGAGGCCTACCGCAAGCTCCGCAACACCTTCCGTTATCTGCTCGGCAATCTCTCGGGCTTCGACGATGCGGAACGTGTCGCCGTCGCCGACATGCCGGAACTCGAACGCGTGATCCTGCATCGCCTTGCCGAACTCGATGAGCTCGTGCGCAAGGCTTACATGGATTACGACTTCAAGCGCGTGGCGCACACATTGTCGAACTTCATGAATGTCGAGCTCTCGGCCTTCTATTTCGACATCCGCAAGGACGCGCTTTATTGCGATGCGCCGTCGGCGATCCGCCGCCGCGCCTGCCGCACGGTGCTCGATCACCTGTTCTCCCATCTGACGGCCTGGCTCGCGCCTGTGCTCTGTTTCACGGTGGAAGAGGTCTGGCTCTCGCGCTTCCCGTCCGACACGGATTCGGTTCACCTGCGCACCTTCCCGGAAATCCCGGCGGAGTGGCGCAATGAAGCTCTGTCCGAGAAGTGGAAGAAGGTGCGCGAACTCCGCCGTGTCGTGACGGGCGCCCTCGAAGTCGAGCGCCGCGAGAAGCGGATCGGCGCGAGCCTCGAAGCGGCGCCGGAAGTCTTCGTCTCGCGTCCCGATCTCGTGGAAGCGATGAAGGGCGTCGACCTCGCCGAAATCGCGATCACCAGTCAGGCGACGCTTGTCGAAGGCGAAGGCCCGGCGGATGCCTGGAGGCTCGACGACGTGCCCGGCGTTGCCGTGGTGCCGAAGCTGGCCGAAGGGCGCAAATGCGCGCGCTCCTGGCGCATCCTGCCGGAAGTCGGCAGCGATCCGGACTATCCGGACCTGTCGCTGCGCGATGCGGCTGCGGTTCGCGAATACGACGCGCAGCGCTGAGCGCGGGAAAGAGGGAAAAGATGGCCGGCATGAGCCGCGAAACCTTCTGGGGCCCCTGGTCCTTCTACGGCTCGCTGGTCGCGCTGGCCGGCTTCGGCCTCGACCGCCTGAACAAGTGGTGGATGATCGAGGTCTATGACATCGCCTCGCGCGGGCGCGTCGAGGTGACGTCCTTTTTCGACCTCGTCATGGCCTGGAACCTGGGCGTGAGCTACGGCCTCTTTCAGGCGCAGACGGCGCTCGGCGTGGCGATCCTCGCGGGCTTTGCCATCGCGGTCATCATCGGCCTCGGCCTCTGGCTGGCCCGGGTCGAATACAGGGTGACCGCTATCGCCATCGGCCTCATTCTCGGCGGCGCGCTTGGGAATGTTTACGACCGCATTTTCTATGGCGCCGTGGCCGACTTTTTTAGTTTTCACGCCTTCGGATTTTACTGGTATATCTTCAACATTGCCGATGTGTGGATCGCGCTGGGCGTAGCGCTCATCATCCTCGAATCGGTCTGGCCGGGCCTTGTGGGCGCCGGCAAAAAGGACAGCCCAGACGGGAAGTCGGGCGACAAGTCGGCCTGAGCGGCGCCAAACCGGCAGAACCGGCAAAAGCCACGACCAAGGAGAGCCAAGACGTGACTATCGAAGCGAATATCTCCCGCGTTGCCGGGTGGAGCGCAAAGTTGAGCCTTTTCGCCGCGCTCTCGCTTTCTCTGGCCGCTTGTGGCGGCGAGAGCCTTAGCGACACGCTTGGTTATGGCAAATCCGCTCCGGACGAATTCGCCATCGTGACCAAGGCGCCCCTCGTCATTCCGCCGGACTATTCGCTGCGCCCGCCGCAGCCCGGCGCGCCGCGGCCGCAGGAAATGGAACTTCAGCCCTCGCTCGGTGCGCAGCGCGCCCTGATCGGCGAGGAAGCCCTCTCCGCCGAAAATGTCGGCCCGGCCCGCAGCCAGGGCGAGCAGGTCCTTCTTCAGGAGACCGGCGCCGAACAGGCCGATCCGCGCATCCGCCAGGTCGTCAATGCCGAGACCCGCTCGCTGGTCGAACGCGACAAGACCTTCGTCGACGACGTCATCTTCTGGAAGAAGGATGGCCCAGCGCCCGACGAACGGCTCGTGAACCCGGTGGAAGAGAACGAGCGCATCCAGCAGAACGAGGCGGAAGGCAAGCCCGTGACCGAGGGCGAGACGCCGACCGTTACACCGAAGAAGGAAGGCTGGCTCTCCGGCATCTTCTGAGCAAAGGGACATCTGAGTGACGGAAGGACGATGGTCCTTCCGTCTTTGTTTTCCCGCGCGCCGAAAGCTGGAACGAGAGACAAGCCGGCGCCCCCGGAGGGATGAGACTTGTTGCGCACCCGCACCCTTGCCGCCCTTCCTTTTGCCGCCCTCATTGTTCTCGTTCTCCTCGGCCTGGTGTTGGGGCGGGGCGGGAGCCTGACCGCCGAACCGCTGCCCGACACCTTCCGGCTTTCGAACGGCATGGACGTTCTGGTGATCCCCGATCACCGCGCGCCGGTCGTCACGCATATGGTCTGGTATGAGGTCGGCGCCGCCGACGAGACGCCGGGCAAGACCGGGATCGCGCATTTCCTCGAGCATCTGATGTTCAAGGGAACGGACAAGATCGAGCCCGGCCAGTTCTCGCGGATCGTCGCGCGCAATGGCGGGCAGGACAACGCCTTCACGCATTACGACTTCACGGCCTATTTCCAGGTCATTGCAAAGGACCGCCTGCCTCTCGTCATGGAGATGGAGGCGGACCGCATGATCAACCTCAAGCTCACCGATGCAGAGGTTCTTCCCGAGCGCGATGTGGTGCTTGAGGAGCTGCGCATGCGGATCGAGAACGAACCCGCCGCCGAGCTTCAATCCGAGATGAATGCCGCGCTCTATGGCGATCACCCTTACGGGCGCGACATCATCGGCCACAAGGCGGAAATCGCCGCGCTCGGCACCGGAGACGCACTGGACTTCTACAATCGCTTCTACACGCCGAACAACGCGACCCTGATCGTCGCGGGAGACGTGACGGCCGAGGAATTGAAGCCGCTCGCCGAGAAATATTACGGCGGTATCGCGGAGCGCGCGCCGACTTTCCTGCGCAAGCGGACGGAGATCGTGTCGCCGGCGGAGGACAAGCGCGTGACGCGGCGCGACCCGCGCGTGGAGGAGGCGACATGGATCAGGTTCTATCCCGCCCCCGGCTATGCGGGTGCCGGCGCCGAAAGGGGCGCGGCGCTCGATGTTCTTGCACAGGTTCTCGGCGGCGGAACCACAAGCCGCCTCTATCGCGCGCTGGTCGTGGAGCAAGGCGTCGCAACGGCCGTGAGCAGCTGGTACGAGGGGAGCCGCCTCGATGGAGGCAAGTTCGGCTTCTATGCGCTGCCCCAGGTGGGCGGCGATCTCGATGCGGTCGAGACCGCGGTCGAGGGGGAAGTTGCGCGGCTTCTCGAAGAGGGCGTGACCGATGAGGAGATCGAACGGGCAAAGACCGTGATCGTCGCCGGCGCCGTCTATGCGCGCGACAATCAGCGGACCATGGCCTACGCCTATGGCGAGGGCCTGATGACGGGCATGAGCGTGGAGGAAATCCATGAATGGCCCGACCGCGTGCGCGAGGTGACGAAGGAAGATGTGCTAGAGGCGGCAAAATCGGTTCTCGCTGGAACGCATTCCGTGACGGGCGAATTGCTGCCGGGAGGGCGTTCCTGATGGGGGGACTCGACCGGCATATTGTTCGCGCTGCGCTTGCGGCTCTCTGTTTCTGCTTCGTCGCCGTGCTGCCCGCGCGCGCGATGGACATCGAGCGCGTGGTGAGCCCCGGCGGCATCGAAGCCTGGCTCGTGCAGGAGGATTCGGTGCCCGTGGTGGTGATGGAGGTCGCCTGGAAAGGCGGCTCGGCCACCGACCCCGAAGGCAAGGCCGGTCTCGCGCATATGGTGTCGGGCCTGCTCGACGAGGGCGCGGGCGAGCTCGGCTCGGCGGAATTCCAGATGCGCATGCAGGATATTGCCGCGCGCATGTCTTTCTCCGCCGACAGCGATTATTTCAACGGCACGCTGACGACGCTCGCGAACCACAGGGACGAGGCATTCGACCTCTTCGCGATGGCGATATCCGAGCCGCGCTTCGATGAGGATGCGGTCGAACGTATCCGCGGGCAGATCGCAACCTCCATCGCGCGCAATCGCCAGTCGCCGGACTGGATCGCCTCGAACGGCTGGTACAAGGCTGCGTTCGGCAATCATCCCTATGCCCGCGACGGAGACGGAACGCCGGAAAGCATCGCGGCGATCGCACGCGACGATCTTGTCGCCTACACGAAGAAGGCGCTCGCCAGGGACAATCTGAAGATCGCGGTTGTGGGCCCGGTCACACCTTCCGAACTACGCGCGCTTCTCGACCGCACCTTCGGCGCCTTGCCGCAGGAGGCAGAGGTTCCGGAAATTCCCAAGGTCGAGGTGAAGAAGGACGGCGAGGTCACGGTCGTGGTGCGCGACTTTCCGCAAAGCATCGTGATGTTCGGCGTTGAAGGCGTTGCGCGCGAGGACCCCGATTTCATTCCCGCCTATGTGATGAACTACGTTCTCGGCGGCGGCAGCTTTTCGTCGCGCCTCACCGAGGAAGTGCGCGAGAAGCGCGGCCTTGCCTATTCGATCGGCACCTATCTCTATCCGATGGACAGCGCCGCGATGCTGCTCGGCCAGGTCGGCACGAAGAACGAGCGCGTCGGCCAGACGCTGTCGCTCATCCGCAAGGAGATGGCGCGCATGGCGGAAGAGGGCGTGACGGCCGATCAGCTCGACGATGCCAAGACCTATCTGACCGGTTCCTATCCGCTCCGCTTCACCTCGAACCGCTCCATTGCGAACCAGCTTCTCGGCATCCAGATCGCCGGTTATGGCATCGATTATGTGGACAACAGGAACGCGCTGATCGAGGCTGTGACGCGCGAAGACGTGGCGCGCGTCGCCAGGCGGCTGCTGAAGCCGGACGAGCTTCTGGTCACGATTGTGGGCAAGCCGAACCTCTCGCCTGAGCCCGAAGGCCTGCCCGCGACGGACGACATGGCGCCCCCTCCGCCGGGCGGGCCCACGGAAGGCCATCACTGACGGGAACCGCCTCGGCTTCCCGGGTGTTTCCGTTCTTGTTACGCTCCCCTTGGGCCTCGCGATTCCGGTCGCGCGGCCTCCTCCGGAATGTTGGAACGAGTATGATGGCCGATACCGACCTGCCTTACCGCCAGTCCCTGGACAATTGCTTTGCCGAGGCGATCGGCGATGGCGGACTTTCGCGCGAAAGCTACGGCAAGGCGCTCGCCCGCGCCGAGGAGGCGCTTTCCTGGCTGCGCAAGGCGCATGAGAGCGGCGACCTGCCTCTCTTGCGCGTGCCGGCGCGCCGCGACGACTTCGCGCGGATCGAGGAAGTCGCCGAAGGGCTGCGCAACGACACGACGGACATTTTCATTTTCGGCATTGGCGGGTCGGCCCTGGGCGCGCAGGCGCTGGCGCAACTGACCGGCTGGGGCACGCAGGCGAATATCCAG
>NZ_BTVP01000022.1:0-58581 GCF_045863935.1 Parvibaculum sp.
CTTCAATTGACGGACTCTACTCAAATCTGGAGGAAGTTCAGGGGCTCACGTCACATGCTACCGATGGAATCCAACTCTTATATTGAATCTTCATCCGCGGTCAGCTGCACGCCATTATGGACGGAGAATTTTGTCCACAGCGGCCTCCGACAATTGCCCATTGGGCATGATGCTGTTTGTGCGCCTATCGTAAACCATGCCGGCCCTTACCCGGCCGTCATAGTTTCCGTCCCTCTTCTGGTGAGCGCGTCCCATAAGCGCATCTTTCCAACTGCTGTAACGTGACGCATTGCGTTGATATTCGTCACGAGGCGCTGTGGCTACGCGCAATGTCAAAAGCAAGAATATAGTGCTGATACTGATGCCAATTACCGCAACCAGAAAGGCAAGTAGTTCGGCCATGGCTTGATATCCCCTAAAGCTTTGCAAAGACGATGAAGCGATTCGCAGAAAATAGAAAGAGTCTTATTGACTCGAACGACGTAATATGGAATCCGGCATTGCTCGAATCAACCACAGACCAAGACTTTTTGTGAAGGCACGATAGGCCGCAGCCTTTCCCGATTGCCATTCCCCATGCGCTCGTCTATTCCTCTTGATAATCACTCGCAAAAAGAGGGCGCGCGTCATGGCCGAACCCCGGGAAGAACCGAAGCATCTCAGGCTCGACACCAATGACGAAGCCCGCGCCTTCGCCGAAACGCTGCTGCGGACCTGCCGCCATGGCGCGCTTGGCTGGCTCGAGCCCGGCACCGGCCAGCCCCTCATCTCCCGCGTCGGCTGCGCGCCCGATATCGACGGCACGATCTTCTTTCCGGCCTCCGCCCTTTCCGCGCATACGAAGGCGCTGGCTCGGGATGCGCGGTGCTCGCTGCTCATCGGCGAGCCCGGCAAGGGCGATCCTCTCGCCCATCCCCGGCTCTCGCTTGTCGCCCGCGTGGTCCGCCTCGACAAGGACAGCGCCGATGGCGCGCGGCTTCGCCGCCGCTATCTCGCGCGCCATCCGAAATCCGGGATCTATCTCGACCTGCCGGACTTCGCCTTCTACAGGCTCGATTGCGAGCGCGCCTTTCTGAATGGCGGCTTCGGCAAGGCTTTCGATCTCGCCGCCGGCGACATGTTCCTTCCCCGCGACGAACTGGCCGCCGAACTCGCAAAGGCCGAGCAAGGCATCGTCTCCCACATGAATGAGGACCATGCCGAGGCCGTCGGCCTTTACGCGACGGTGCTGGCAAAAGCCGGGCCCGGCCATTGGCACATCGTCTCCCTCGATCCGCGCGGCCTCGATCTCGCGGCCGGCCAGCGCCTCATCCGGCTGAATTTCGCAAAGCCGCTGACATCGGCGGCCGAAATCCGGCCCGTCCTTGTCGAAATGGCGAAAGAGGCCCGCGCGATGCAGGCGGGCTGAAGAACAAGAGGCATTTCCGGAAATTGATCGGGCGCAATGCACCCGATGCCTCTTCCTGTTCGTTTGGCATTCGGAATCGGAAACAGGAAAGGGACAACAATGAAACCGGCACATTTCCTTCTTATGGCATTCCTCGCCGGCGCTCTCGTTGCAGGGCCCGCCTTCGCGCAGAAGGACGGCGTACCCCGGCAGGGCTGGGGCCCGGGCATGATGATGGGCCAGGACGGCAGCATGATGGGCGGCATGATGGGCTCCGGCATGATGGGCCGGTCCGGAATGATGGGCGGCTCGGGCATGATGGGCTCGGGCATGATGGGCGGCGGCTGCGGCATGATGGCGGGTGGCTTTGCCGCCGATGGAAAGCTCGACACCTATGTCGATGGCCGCGTCGCCTTCCTTGAGGCGGAACTCGGCATTACGCAGGATCAGCAGGGCGTCTGGAAAGACTATGCCGACGCGCTGCGGTCGAATGCGGATGTGATGGTGGCGATGCATGGCAGGATGCGTGACGCCGTGGGAGGGCAGGACACCGCGCCCACCGCCTGGCTTGATCTTCACATCGAGATGATGAAGTCGCGTCTCGCCGCTCTCGAGGCGCTCAAGCCCGCGACCGAGGCGCTCTACGTCGCGCTCACGCCGGAACAGAAGCAGAAGGCGAACCGTCTCCTGCCGGCCATGGGCTGCATGTAATCCCCCCGCGCCGGGGCGGCCGAGACCGCTGCGGGCGGCTGGTTTGAAATCACTCCGGCCGCTCGATCGGCAGCGACTGCGAGTTCTTCGACGGCAGGCTGGCCTGCGAAGGCGTCGCGGTCGAACCCATCGGCCCCGGCTCCTCGGGGGGCGCGCCGATATCGCTGGCGCTCCCGCAGCCCGCGAACAGCACGCCGGTGGCGATCAGAGTGGCGGCAAGCGCTGGTATTGTCCGTCTCATGTCGCACGTCAGCCATGCCGTTCCCACGGTATTCTTTTCTTATGTTCCCATTTCGTTCTTGACCTTTCCGGCGTGTGAGCTAGCTTTTCCGTAATCCGTCCTCCGTGGGGCAGGGCGGGAAGGGGGCTCGTTCATGGTCGCGCATATCGAAACGGTGGCCTTTCAGGGCGTCGAGGCGCGGCCTGTCGACGTGCAGGTCCACATCGCGGGCGGTGTCGTCGGCTTCGCGGTGGTCGGCCTCGGCGACAAGGCGGTCGCCGAAAGTCGCGAGCGGGTCCGCGCCGCCCTGCAGGCGATCGGTCTCGGCCTCCCCGCAAAGCGCATCACCGTCAATCTCGCCCCCGCCGACATGCCCAAGGAAGGCAGCCATTACGACCTGCCGATCGCGCTCGGCCTCCTTGTCGCCATGGGCGTGCTGCCGCCGCAGGAGCTTGAGCGCTTCGTCGTCATCGGCGAACTCTCGCTCGACGGCGGCATCGACCCCGTCGCCGGCACGCTGCCCGCCGCCATCGCCGCCAATGCGCGCGGCAAGGGCCTCATCTGCCCCCAAGCCTGCGGCCCGGAAGCTGCCTGGGCCGGCATGGGCGAGGACAATCCGGGCGGCGTCCTCGCGCCGCGCTCGATCATCGCCCTGGTAAACCACTTTCGAGGTACGCAGGTTCTCTCCGAGCCCGCGCCCATGAAGGCGGTGGAAGCCGCCGCCGTTCCCGATCTCCGCGACATCAAGGGCCAGGAAACGGCGAAGCGCGCGCTCGAAGTCGCCGCCGCCGGCGGCCACAACATGCTGATGGTCGGCCCGCCAGGCTCCGGCAAGTCGATGCTCGCCGCCCGCCTCCCCGGCATCCTGCCGCCGCTCACACCGCGCGAAATGCTCGAAACCTCGATGGTCGCCTCGCTGGCGGGCGAGCTTCACCGCACCGGCGTCTCCCGCCGCCGGCCCTATCGCGCGCCGCATCATTCGGCCTCCATGCCCGCCCTTATCGGCGGCGGCCTGCGCGTCAAGCCCGGCGAGGTCTCGCTCGCCCATCGCGGCGTGCTCTTTCTGGATGAACTGCCGGAATTCCCCCGTCAGGTGCTCGACAGCCTGCGCCAGCCGCTCGAAACCGGCGAGGCGGTGGTTGCTCGCGCCAATGCGCATGTCACCTTTCCCGCCCGCTTCCAGCTCGTAGCCGCGATGAACCCCTGCCGCTGCGGCCATGCGGGCGATCTCGCCCGCGCCTGCCCGCGCGTGCCGCGCTGCGTCGCCGATTATCAGTCGAAGCTTTCCGGCCCCATGCTCGACCGCATCGACATCCATATCGAGGTGCCGCCCGTCGCCCATGCCGATCTCGCGCTGCCGCCGCCCGCCGAAGGCTCGGCGGAGGTCGCCGCCCGCGTCGCCGCCGCCCGCGACATCCAGGAGGCGCGCTTCGCCGCTCACGTCGGCCCCAATTCCATGCTGTTGAACGCCCATGTCGAGGGCGAATTGCTCGACCGCATCGCCGCGCCGGACGATGCGGGCCGTCTCCTCCTCGCCGAGGCCGCCGAGCGCATGGGCCTCACGGCGCGCGGCTATCACCGCGTGCTGCGCGTCGCCCGAACCCTTGCCGATCTCGAAGGCGAGGAGAGCGTCCGCCGCATCCATGTCGCCGAAGCGCTCGCCTATCGCGAAACGGTTGCGGGCCGCCTCGGCGCGGCGGCTTGAGCGAAATCG
Organism: Parvibaculum sp.; assembly: GCF_045863935.1. Lineage (GTDB taxonomy): Bacteria > Pseudomonadota > Alphaproteobacteria > Parvibaculales > Parvibaculaceae > Parvibaculum. Next base: position 4,033 of record NZ_BTVP01000022.1, read on the forward strand.
GCGCCCCCCGCCGTTAACCCTTTCCCCTAACCCTTTCTCAACCACGGCAAGGGCAGATTGACGGGCAAAATCGCCCCCATGGCGTAATCAGGTCGCGCATCCGGGAAATGCCCTTCATGTCCCTGTTCCCTCTCGAACAGACACCGCTCATTCTTTTCGGCCTCGCGGCCGTGCTGCTGCTCGGCCTCGAAGCCTGGCGCCGCGCCGCCACGCGCACCCGCGCGCTGCGCTCGGAAATCGAGATCCTGCAGACCCGCATCGAAACCCTGCGCGACGAAAAATGGGCGATCGCCGAGCGTGAGGAGCGTTACCGCGACCTCGTCCGCGCGCAGGGCGACATCATCCTGCGCAAGGACCTCCGGGGCCGCCTGAGCTACGTGAACGACGTCTTCTGCGACACGTTCGGCCTCGCGCGTCCCGATGTGATCGGCCGCCCCTTCCTGCCCGAACGTCCCGAAGGCGAACCGCCGCGCATGCTCGCTTCCTTCGCCGGCCTCGCCATGCCGCCCTACCGCATCCGCTACGACGAACGCGCGATCACGACGCGCGGTCCCCGCTGGTTTGCCTGGGAGGAATTTGCGATCCGCGACGAAGACGGCAAGCTCATCGAAATCCAGGCCGTCGCCCGCGACGTGACCGACCGCAAGGAAGCCGAGGAACGCCTCGCCGAGGCGCTCGCCCAGGCGAAGGACGCCAACCGCGCCAAGTCGCTCTTCCTCGCCACCATGAGCCATGAAATCCGTACACCGATGAATGGCGTCATCGGCATGACGAAGCTTCTCCTCGATACGCGGCTCGATCCCGCGCAGCGCTCATACGCAGAGGCCGTGCGCGCCTCGGGCGAAGCGCTGCTCAACATCATCAACGACATTCTCGATTATTCGAAGATCGAGGCGGGCAAGATCACGCTCGACGAAACCTCCTTCGATCCCCGCGCCGTGCTCGAAAGCGTGGCCGAACTTCTTGCGCCCCGCGCCTTCGACAAGCATCTCGACATCGTCACCGAAATCTCGCCCTCCGTACCCCGCCTTCTCCTGGGCGACGAGGCGCGCATCCGCCAGATACTGCTGAACCTCGCGGGCAACGCGATCAAGTTCACGGTCGAAGGTGGCGTGGCGCTTCGCCTCTCGCGCAAGAAAACGCGGAGCGACGGCCGTATCGATCTTCTGCTCGAAGTGGAAGACACCGGCATCGGCATGGACGCTCATGCGCGCGAACACATCTTCGACGACTTTGCGCAGGCCGATCAGTCCCACGCCCGGCGCTTCGAGGGCACAGGGCTCGGTCTGGCCATCACGCGCCGCCTCGTCACCGCCATGGGCGGCACGATCGAGGTCGAAAGCGAGGAGGGCAGGGGCTCTCTTTTCCGCGTGCATCTGCCGCTCCGTCTTGCCTTGGGCGAAAGGGACGCGCCCGCGCCAACGCCTCTTTCGGGCCTCTCCGTTCTCATCCTCGACGACCGCCCGCTTGTCGGCAACGCGCTGGCGCGCGCCGCCGCCGCCGCCGGCGCGGCAACGCAGCTTGTCGCGGATGGCGCCGCCATGGCCCGTGCGCTTGCGGCCTCTCCCTTCGATGTCTTCATCTGCCCGCTCGATGGCGCCGGTCTCGACGGCGCGGCGCTTGCCGCCGAAGCACGCCGCCTCTCGCCCGCCACCGGCACGCTGATGCTGCTGCGCCCGCAGGATCGCGCCCGCCTCGAGGAATTGACGCGCGGGCCCTCCGCGCCCTTCGACGGCTACCTCGTGCGCCCCGTCCGCGCCGCCTCTCTCGTCGCGCGGCTGACCGCGCTGCGCGTGCGTGGCTGGATGCCCGGCGCCGCCGCGCCGGAAACACGCGATTATGACGATGCCATTGTCGAGGCGGAAGCGCCCGCTGCTCCCGCGGGCGATGCCGCCACGCTCGGAAGGCTCCGCATCCTCGTCGCCGAGGACAACGAGATCAACGCGCTGCTCACGCGCACCCTGCTCGAACATACCGGCCACGAAGTCCGCCTCGCCCGCAATGGCGGCGAGGCGCTCGCCCATCTCGAAGCCGATCTGTCGGAAGAGGTGGACCTCATCCTGATGGACCTTCACATGCCGGGCATGGACGGTTTCGAGGCGACCGCGCGTATCCGCACGCTCTCGACCGCCCATGCGCATCTCCCCGTCATCGCGCTCACCGCCAACGCCATGGCCGACGACCGCCAGGCCTGCCTCGATGCCGGCATGGATGATTATCTCTCCAAACCCGTTTCCGCCGAGGCGCTGGCCGAGACGCTGGCGCGCTGGGTCGGCCGCCGCTCGCCTCGCGGCGCTGGCGAAAAGACGAATCACGCCTAAAGTGTGGGGCTCCGATTTCCGGGGCCAGGGGAGAGAAATCCAATGCCGGCCATGACGCGCGCCCGGGGCTGGGCGTCGAGCCTTGCGGTCTACCGCGAATACCGAACCATCATCATGCTGCTGCTCGGCTTCTCGTCGGGCCTGCCCTTCCTGCTGGTCTTTTCCACGCTGTCGGCATGGCTGCGCGAGGCGGGCATCTCCCGCACCGATATCGGCCTCATGTCCTATGTCGGCCTCGCCTACACGATCAAGTTCCTCTGGGCGCCCGTCATCGACCATCTCCATCTGCCGGTGCTGAACCGTCTGCTCGGCAAGCGCCGTGCCTGGATGCTGCTCGCCCAGCTCGTTGCCGCAGCCGCCCTTGTCGGCCTTTCCTTCTCCGATCCGGCGCAGGCGCTGATGCCCGTCGTCGTCTTCGCCCTCATCCTCGCCTTCGCGTCTGCAACACAGGACATCTCGATCGATGCCTGGCGCATCGAGGCGGCATCGGACGAAAAGCAGGGCGCCCTCGCCGCCGTCTATCAGCTCGGCTACCGCATCGCCCTGATCGCCTCGGGCGCCGGCGCGCTCTACATCGCCGAAGGCGTCTCGTGGGCCGCCGCCTATCTCGTCATGGCGCTGCTCATGGGTGTGGGCATTCTCTCGGCGCTTCTCGCGCCGCGCGTCGCCGAGGCCGAAGCGCCCGCCATCGGCGAGGAAACCGTCGCCCGCTTCGTGCATCGCTTGCACGCCGATGGCCGCATGGCGCGCAGCGCCGGCTTCCTCTACCGCGCCGTCGTCGCGCCTTTCGTGGATTTCTTCAATCGCTACGGCTGGTGGTCGCTCGTCCTGCTGGCGCTCATCGGTCTCTACCGCGTGCCCGATTTCGTCATGGGCGTCATGGCGAACCCGCTCTACATCGATCTCGGCTTCGAACTCTCGACCATCGCCACCATCGTCAAGCTCTACGGCATCTGGATGACGATTGCGGGCGCGCTGATCGGCGGCATCGTCGCCGCGCGCCTCGGCGTCCTGCCCTCGCTTCTCCTCGGCGCCATCGCCGCCACGGGCACGAACCTCATCTTTGTCTGGCTCGCCTTTCAGGGCGCGGACCCGGTCGCGCTCGCCGTCACCATCTCGATCGAGAATTTCTCGGGCGGCTTCGCGGGCACCTGCCTCATCGCCTACATGTCGAGCCTCGTGAACCACGAATTTGCGGCCACGCAATATGCGCTCTTCAGTTCGGCCTTCGCCCTGCCGGGCAAGCTGCTTGGCGGGTTGTCGGGCAGCATGGTGGACGGCTTCTCGGCAACGTCCTCCCTCGTCCAGCCTCTCGTCGCCATGGCGCCCCATCTGACCGCCGAGACCGCGGGCTACATCCCCTTCTTCATCACCACCGCGGCGATGGGCCTGCCCGCCATCCTGCTCATCCTCCTCGTCGCCTGGAAACGGCCCGGACCCGCGCCGGCAAACCCCGCTTGATCCGCCGGCCCTGAATATCCAAATGCGGTCAGGGACTTGGCGCCCTCCGCTCACTGTCGCGCATTTGTCGCAGCCTCCTGCCACAAGGTGCGTCCCGGCCCGGCTTGTCTTGGCATAGGGCGGTGATGATGAAAGGATAGGCGCGAATGGCCATTCGGCGCTCTCGCGAGGTCGAAAAGGGGTTTGCGGCTGGGGGAAGTCTTGTGTCGCCCGCCGGTGTGCCGCGGGTGAGGCATGCCGGTCTGGGTGCGGAAATGGGTTCGGGTTCCGAAGGTATGACATCGATAAAGACGGACCGGCACGCCGGGCCGGCCGAAGCGGCCGCACTATCCGCCAGCTTCGGCCGCAAGGGGGCGCTCGAAGTGCGTCTCGCCCGGTCGGCCTGCGAAATCGACGCCGCGCAAGCGGTCCGCTACCGCGTCTTCTACGAGGAGATGTCGGCAAAGCCCGATGCCGAGACGCGCGCGCGCAAGCGCGACTTCGACCGCTTCGACGAGATTTGCGATCACCTGCTCGTGGTCGACCACTCGCTCATGCCCGAAGGCGCCGGCGAAGACGATCTGCCGCCGCAAGCCGTGGTCGGCTGCTACCGCCTCCTTCGCCAGGAAGTCGCCGAGAAGAGCGGCGGTTTCTACACCGCCAGCGAATACGACATCGCGCCGCTCCTTGCGCGCCACGCCGATCTCAATTTCCTGGAGCTTGGCCGCTCCTGCGTGCTGCAGCCCTACCGCAACAAGCCGACGGTCGAGCTTCTCTGGCACGGCATCATGCATTACGTGACGGCGCACAAGCTCGACGTCATGTTCGGCTGCGCAAGCTTCGAAGGCACGGAGCCCGACAAGCTCGCCGCGCCGCTTTCCTATCTCCATCACCATCATGCGGCGCCCGACGACTGGAAAGTCCGCGCGCTGCCCCATCTCTATGTCGAGATGAACCGCATGGCCGCCGAAGACCTCGATCCGCGCGAGGCGCTGCGCGCGCTCCCACCCATGATCAAGGGCTATCTCCGTGCGGGCTGCTATATCGGCGACGGCGCGGTGATCGACCACCAGTTCGGCACCACCGACGTGCTGATCCTCTTCCCCGTCGCGCAGATCTCCGACCGCTACCTCTCGAAGTTCGGCGCGAAATTCGGCACGCCGAACGGGAAGGGCTGAACTCAGCGGTAGAGGTTATACGCCGCCAGCGCCGCCATGTTCACGAGGTCGGACACCGTCGCCGTCATCGGCACGATCTGCACCGGCCGCTTGAGGCCGACCAGCAGCGGCCCGATCAGCGTCGAACCGCCCAGCACGCGCAGCAGCTTCGTTGAGATCGACGCCGCATGGATCGCCGGCATGATGAGCACATTCGCCGTATCGGTCAGCCGGCAGAACGGATAGAGCGCCATCGTCTCGCGGTTGAGCGCGACATCGGCGGCCATCTCGCCGTCATATTCGAAATCGACTTTCCGCTCGTCGAGAATGCGCACCGCGTCGCGCACCGTCGAGGGCCGCTCATGCGTATGCGTGCCGAAGCTTGAATTGGCGAGCATCGCGACGCGCGGCTCGTAGCCGAGGCGCCGCGCGACTTCGGCCGCCTGCGTGGCGATATCGGCGAGTTCTTCCGGCGTCGGCATCTCGTGCACATTCGTGTCGGCGACGAGCACGGTGCGCCCGCCCGCGACGACGAGCGTGACGCCGATCGGCCGCTTGTCGTCCACCGCATCGATCACGCGCCGCACATCTTCCAGCGCCACCGAATAGGTGCGCGTCACACCCGTCACCATCGCGTCCGCATCGCCGCGCTCCAGCATGACGGCGGAGAAGATGTTGCGGTCGTTGCTCACCAGCCGGTGGCAGTCGCGATAGAGATAGCCGTTGCGCTGCTGCTTCTCGTAGAGGAAGTCGGTGTACTCGCCCACCTTCTCCGAGCTGCGCGCATTGCGGATGTCGAGGTCGGTGTTGGGATCGAGACCCATCTGCTTCAGCGTGTCGCGGATCTGGTCTTCGCGTCCGACAAGGATCGGATGGCCGAGCCCGCTGTCGCGGAAGGAGAGCGCCGCGCGGATCACGCGTTCTTCCTCGCCTTCGGAGAAGACGACGCGCTTGGGGTCGCGCCGCACCTTGTCCATGATGACCTGCAGCGTGCCGGCCGTCGGATTAAGCCGCGCCTGCAGCCGGTTCCTGTAGGCGTCCATGTCGACGATGGGCGCGCGCGCCACGCCGCTGTCCATCGCCGCCTTGGCGACGGCGGGCGGAATCTCGCGGATCAGCCTCGGATCGAACGGCACGGGAATGATGTATTGCGGGCCGAAGCGCGGGCGCTCGCCATGATAGGCGGCGGCCACTTCGTCCGGCACGTCCTCGCGTGCGAGCTTTGCGAGAGCCCGCGCGCAGGCGATCTTCATCTCTTCGTTGATCGCGCTCGCGCGCACGTCGAGCGCGCCGCGGAAGATATAGGGAAAGCCGAGGACGTTGTTGACCTGGTTCGGATAATCGCTGCGCCCCGTCGCCATGATGACGTCGTCGCGCACTTGCGCCACTTCTTCCGGCGTGATCTCGGGATCGGGATTGGCCATCGCGAAGATGATGGGCTTTGCCGCCATCGAGGCGACCATCTGCTGGTTGATCGCGCCCTTCGCCGAAAGCCCGAGAAAGACGTCCGCGCCCTTCATCGCCTCTTCGAGCGTGCGTGCATCCGTGGTCGCGGCATGCGCCGACTTCCACTGGTTCATGCCTTCCGTGCGGCCCTTGTAGATCACGCCCTTGGTATCGCAGAGGATCGCATTGTCGTGCGGCAGGCCCATCGCCTTGATGAGTTCGAGGCAGGCGATGCCTGCCGAACCCGCGCCGTTGACGACGAGTTTGATGTCCTTGATGTCGCGCCCGGTCAGGTAGAGCGCATTCATGAGCCCCGCCGCCGTGATGATCGCGGTGCCGTGCTGGTCGTCGTGAAAGACGGGAATGTCCATCAGCTCGCGCAGCCGGCTCTCGATCACGAAACAGTCCGGCGCGCAGATATCTTCCAGGTTGATGCCGCCGAAGGAGGGCCCCAGATAGCGCACCGAATTGATGAAGGCGTCGACATCCTTCGTATCGACTTCGAGGTCGATCGCGTCGACATCGGCGAAGCGCTTGAAGAGAACGGCCTTGCCTTCCATGACGGGTTTGGAGGCCAGCGCGCCGAGATCGCCGAGCCCGAGGATCGCCGTGCCGTTCGAGATCACGGCAACGAGGTTCCCCTTCGAGGTGTAGTCATAGGCCGCGTCGGGGTTCTCCGCGATCGCGCGCACCGGCGCCGCAACGCCGGGGCTATAGGCGAGCGAGAGGTCGCGCTGCGTCGCCATCGGCTTCGTGGCGTTGATTTCGATTTTCCCGGGCTTGCCCTGGGAATGGAAGAGGAGCGCTTCCTCGTCGGTCACCTGGCGGCGCTTTTTGCTCATTTGTCTCTGATCCGGCTGTCGGCAGGGGCGTGAGGGCGTGGCGCCCGTCCCCGAAGCCCGCTTTTTAGGCGGGCGTGGGGCCAATAACAAGCGAACTCCGTTGATTTTGAGTGTCTTGCCCTGCTTTGCCGGGCCCGTCCCCACCCTGAAATCCCACCCTCCCCTCGGGGAGGGTCGAAAAATTAGAGCCTCTTGGCGCAGGATTTTTCGGGGCGGGGGTGCGGCGCCACCGCCATCGCGATCCCGCCTTTCCGGTGACCTCCGTTCCGATTACTCTCCGCCCCCATGTCGAAGCCCTTTTCCGAACCAGCCCCCTCCTTCCAGCACGAGAAGGTGCCCGCCGCCCCGCCCGCCGTCCCGGCGGACGCCACGCCCCCCTCGCGGGAGGCGACCCCTATGATGGCGCAATATCTGGAGATCAAGGGCGACTGGCCGGGGGTGCTCCTCTTCTACCGGATGGGCGATTTCTACGAATTGTTCTTCGACGATGCCGTCGCGGCCTCGGGCGCGCTCGACATCGCGCTGACGAAGCGCGGCAAGCATCTGGGCGAGGACATCCCGATGTGCGGCGTCCCCGTTCACAGCCACGAGGCCTATCTGGAGCGCCTCATCCGCAAGGGCTTCAAGGTTGCCGTCTGCGAACAGACGGAAGACCCGGCCGAGGCGAAGAAGCGCGGCGGCAAATCCGTCGTCGCCCGCGCCGTCCGCCGCCTCGTCACCCCGGGCACGCTCACCGAGGACACGCTGCTCGATGCCCGCGCGCATAACTATCTCGCCGCAGTGGCAAAAACCGGCAGCGAAGGGGATCTCGGCCTTGCCTGGGCGGATGTCTCCACCGGCGAACTCGCCGTCACATCCGTTTCGCCCTCCGGTCTCGGCGCCGAGCTCGCGCGACTCTCGCCCGGCGAACTTCTCGTCGCGGAAGGATTCGCTGAAGGCGAAAGCCTGACCCATGCGGGCGCGACGCTGACGCTCCTGCCCGCCGCCCGTTTCGACAGCGGCAATGCCGAACGCCGCCTGAAAGGTCATTTTGCCGTCCAGGCACTGGATGGTTTCGGCGCCTTCTCCCGCGCGGAACTGGGCGCCATGGGCGCGCTCCTCGACTATGTCGAGCTCACCCAGGTGGGCCGCATGCCCGCGCTTGCCGCGCCCCGCCGCGTCGCCAGCGCCGATGCCATGGCGATCGACGCGGCGACCCGCGCGAACCTCGAACTCGTCCGCACCCTCCAGGGCGAAACGGCAGGCTCGCTCCTCGCCGTCATCGACCGCACGGTGACGGGCGCGGGCGCCCGCGAACTCGGGAGCCGCCTCGCCGCGCCCTTGACCGATCCCCTGGCCATCAACCGCCGCCTCGACGCCGTCGAATGGCTGCTGGATGCGCGCGACGTGCGGCGCGATCTGCGCGCCGGCCTCAAATCCGCCCCCGATATCGCCCGCGCCCTGTCGCGCCTCTCGCTCGGCCGGGGCGGTCCGCGCGATCTTGCCGCCGTGAGGGACGGGCTCGCCGCCGCCCATGTGCTCTGCCGCGCGCTCGACGCCGCGCCCCCCTCGCTTCTGCCCCTGCCAGAGGGTATCGCGCGCGAATGCGCCGCCATGGACAAGGCCGCCTTGCCCCTGAAGGAGCGCCTCGTGGCAATGCTGGCGGGCGAACTGCCGCTCATCGCCCGCGACGGCGGCTTCATCGCCAGGGGCGCGAGCGCGGAACTCGACGAGACGCGGAGCCTGCGCGACGACGCCCGCAAGCTCATCGCCGGTCTTCAGGCGAGATATGCGGAGGAAACCGGCATCGCGGCGCTCAAGGTCCGCCACAACAATGTGCTCGGCTATTACATCGAGGTGCCGCCCCGCCATGGCGAGAAGCTCCTCCAGCCGCCCTTCTCCGGCACCTATATCCACCGCCAGACCATGGCGAACGCCATGCGCTTCACGACGCCGGAGCTGGCCTCCCTCGCGAGCCGTATCGCCGAAGCCGCCGGCCGCGCCGTCGAAATCGAACTCGCGCTCTTCGAAGACCTTGTCGCCGCCGCGCTTGCCGAAGCGCCGGTGCTGTCGCGTGCCGCCGAAGCGCTCGCCGCGCTCGATGTGACCGCCGCGCTGGCCGAACTCGCCGCCGGGCACCGCCATGTCCGCCCGCTTGTCGATGCAAGCCTCGCCTTCCGGGTCGTGGCCGGCCGTCACCCCGTCGTCGAGGCGGCGCTCGCAAGGACCGGCGAACAATTCGTGCCGAACGATTGCGACCTGAGCGCCGAGCAATCAGGCATGTCGCAAGGAGCGGCGTCCCGCGGCGACATGCCAAAATCATTATGGCTTCTCACCGGCCCCAACATGGCGGGCAAATCGACCTTCCTGCGCCAGAATGCGCTCATCGCCATCATGGCGCAGATGGGCGCCTTCGTGCCGGCGGACGAGGCGCATATCGGCGTGGTCGACCGCCTGTTCTCCCGCGTCGGCGCGGCCGACGATCTCGCGCGCGGCCGCTCGACCTTCATGGTCGAGATGGTCGAAACCGCCGCGATCCTCAATCAGGCGGGCCCGCGCTCTCTGGTGATCCTGGACGAGATCGGGCGCGGCACGGCGACCTTCGACGGCCTGTCGATCGCCTGGGCCGCCGTCGAGCATCTGCATGACGTGAACAAGTCGCGCGCCCTCTTCGCCACGCATTACCACGAGCTCACCGTGCTGGCCGAAAAGCTTGGGCACCTCGCCAACGCCACCATGAAGGTCAAGGAATGGAAGGGCGATGTCGTCTTCCTGCACGAGGTGGGACCGGGCGCCGCCGACCGCTCCTACGGCATTCAGGTGGCGAAACTCGCAGGCCTTCCGCCCGCCGTCATCGCCCGCGCGCAATCCGTTCTCTCCGCATTGGAAAAAGGCAATGACCGTGAGGCCCGCGCGAAACTGATCGACGATCTGCCGCTCTTCTCGGCCACCGCGAAGCCCGAAGCTCCGCAGGCGGAAGAAAGCGCCGTCGAGAATGAACTGAAAAATCTCAACCCGGACGAACTGACCCCCAAAGCCGCGCTCGAACTCATCTACCGGTTGAGGGGTCTGGTGAAGGACGGCGAGTAGACCCCTACACTAAATCAAAAGAATGTCATGCCCGGACTTGATCCACTGCTGTCCGGTTTAATTTTCAATCCCGAATTTAACCGTCATGACCCGGCTTGTCCGGGTCATCCACGTCTTTCTTTCCTGCCTTCCGTGCCGCAAAGACGTGGATGACCCGCATAAAGCGGGTCATGACGAATTGGGGAAAGGAAACGACTCTACTTCCGCGCGATATAAATACACTCGTCGCGCAGCAATCCCCACTTCGCTTCCTCTTCGGGCTTGCGCCGGTAGGCCTCCACCTTGAAACCCGCCGCTTCGAGCTTCTCCGCGAAGTCGCGGCCATAGAAGCGTTTGTGGTCCGTGCCGCCGAAATGCACGAAGCGTTCGTCCGGATCGGTGATCGCGGGATTCTCGTAGGTCTCCGCGCGCGACAGGTTGATCGGCACCGAGAAGAAGCCGTAGCCGCCGGGCTTCAGCACACGGAACATTTCCCGCATCGCCGCCTTGTCGTCGTCCACATGCTCGAACACATGGTTCGCGATCACGACATCGAAGAAATTGTCGGGCCGGTCGATCTTGGTGATGTCGAGCCGGAATTTCGCGATCTCCGCATAGAGATCGGCGGGCTCGTAGTCCGGATTGTTCTTCATCGCCCGCATCAGCCACTTCTCGGGGCCGAATTGCAGGATTTTCTTCGTCGAAAGGTCGATGCCGTGCTCGTCGAGATAGAGCTGCATGAGCCGGTGCCGCTCGCGGCTCCCGCAATTCGGGCAGCGCGAGTCCCAGCGCGAAGGCCGCCCGACGGAGAGGAATATCCCGTGATAGCCGCAGACCGGACAGGTGCGATGGATTTTCTTGCGCGAAAACTGCGTCCGGTCCTTCCACCATCCCTGCAGGAGGCGGCTGAAAATCTTGCCCCGGTCGATCTCGGAATTATGCGTCAAAACCAGTCCGCCTGTTCGGCTCCGCGAGTGTCGCTCCGGGGCCCGTGAAAATCGCGGCCACAATGTCGGCCACGGCAAAATAATGTCAAGCGATTGAACCTTGGGTCCGCGAAAGCGGCAAGGATTTCCGTACCTTGGGCGAGATGTGATAAAGCTTCTCGTCTGTCCCTCCGCGTTGGAAACCGGGAGAAGCCCTTATGGGCCGCACATTGCCGAGCTTGCTCGAAATCGCCGATCCGGGCGCCATCCGCGAACGGCTCGACGCCGTGCGCGCCTCGGCGAAGGACGACCTCGCCCTGAAGCGCGGCGTCGTCGCGGTGCTCAAATCCGCGCTCATGGACGGCCGCGCCAAGGCGCGCGAGCGGCTGGAGCAGGGTGCGCATCGCGGCCGCTCCTGCGCCGAGAGCCTCAGCTATCTCCAGGACACGATCATCCGCGAACTCTACACCTTCGCGACCGAGCACATGTTCTCCGCGCCGAACCCGAGCGGGGCCGAGCGCATCGCCATCGCCGCCGTCGGCGGTTATGGCCGCGGCACGCTGGCGCCCGGCTCCGACATCGATCTCCTCTTCCTGCTGCCCTACAAGCAGACGCCCTGGGGCGAGAGCGTCGTCGAATACATGCTCTACGCGCTCTGGGATCTCGGCCTCAAGGTCGGCCATTCGACGCGCTCCATCGCCGATTGCATCCGCCTCTCGCGCGAGGATTTCACCATCCGCACCGCGCTTCTCGAGGCCCGCTTCATCTATGGCGACCGCGACCTCTTCGCCGAACTCGAAACCCGCTTCGACGACGAGGTGGTGAAGGGCACGGCGAACGAATTCGTCGAGGCAAAGCTCGCCGAGCGCGATGTGCGCCACGCCCGTGGCGGCGAGAGCCGCTATCTCGTCGAGCCGAATGTGAAGGAAGGCAAGGGCGGTCTTCGCGACCTCAACACGCTTTTCTGGATCGCGAAATATGTCTACCGCGTGAAGCAGCCCTCCGATCTCGTCAAGGTCGGCGTCTTCACGAAGGAGGAATACCAGACCTTCCGCAAGGCGGAGAATTTCCTCTGGGCCGTGCGCTGCGAGCTGCACTTCCTCACCGGCCGCGCCGAGGAGCGCATCACCTTCGATCTCCAGACCGAAATGGCCAAACGTCTCGGCTATCAGGAGCATCGCGGGTTGAAAGCCGTCGAGCGCTTCATGAAGCATTATTTCCTGGTCGCCAAGGATGTCGGCGATCTGACGCGCATCTTCTGCGCCGTGCTCGAAGATCAGGAGAAAAAGAAGAAGCCCTCCATCGGCCGCTTCATGCAGGCGATGCGCCGCAAGAAGGTCATTCGCGGCTTCACCGTCGAGACGGGCCGCCTCTCCGTCTCGAATGTCGCCTTCTTCGAGAAGGACCCGGTCAACATCATCCGCCTCTTCCATGTCGCCGACCAGCACGGCCTCGACATTCACCCCGACGTGTTGAAGCTCGTCACGCGCTCGCTGAAGCATGTCGACGCCTCGCTGCGCCGGAACGAGGAGGCGAACCGCCTTTTCCTCGAAATCCTCGCCTCGAAGAAGACGCCCGAAATCACGCTGCGCCTGATGAACGAGGCGGGCGTGCTCGGCCGCTTCGTGCCCGATTTCGGCCGCATCGTCGCGCTGATGCAGTTCAACATGTATCACCACTACACGGCGGACGAGCACCTGCTGCGCGCCATCGGCATCCTCTCCGAAGTCGAGAAGGGCAAAGAGCGCGACGAATACCCGCTCGCCCACGAACTGATGGGGAAACTCAAGAGCCGCAACGCGCTCTACATGTCGGTCTTCCTGCACGACATCGCGAAGGGTCGCGACGAGGATCATTCGGACGCAGGCGCCGCCATCGCGCGCCGCCTCTGCCCGCGTCTCGGCATGAGCGAGGGCGAAACGGAAACGGTCGCCTGGCTCGTGCAGAACCATCTCGTCATGTCCGATGTCGCCCAGCGCCGCGACATCGCCGATCCGCGCACGGTCCGCGACTTCGCCGATCTCGTGCAGAGCCCGGAACGGCTGCGCATGCTCTATGTGCTCACCGTGGTGGATATCAAGGCCGTCGGCCCCGGCGTCTGGAACGGCTGGAAGGGCCAGTTGCTCCGCCAGCTCTATTTCGAAACGGAAGCGCTGCTGCAGGGCGGCGAGAGCGCGCTCAACCGCAAGGCCCGCGTGGCGGAAGCGAAGGAAGCCTTGGCCGCGCGTCTTTCCGATTGGTCGAAAGCGGCGGTGGATCGCTATCTCAAGCGCCATGGCGACGCCTACTGGCTCTCCACCGGCACGGACATGCAGGAGCGTCACGCGCTCTTCATCGAGGAGGCGAAGGACGAGCCGCTGGCCATCGCCGCCGCGCCCGAGCCCACGCGCGCCGTCACCGCGCTGACGCTCTACACGCAGGACCATCCCGGCCTCTTCGCGCGTTTCGCGGGCGCCTGCGCCGTGCTCGGCATGAACATCGTCGACGCGAAGATTTTCACCACACGCGACGGCATGGCGCTCGACATGCTCTGGGTGCAGGACCCCGACGGCACGGCGATCCGCGAGGAGCGCCGCATCCGCCGTCTCGAAGACATGATCCGGAAAGTTCTCGCGGGCGAGGTGCTGCCGCCCGACGCGATCGAGAGCCGTCAGCGCCGCGAGCGCCGCGCCGATGCCTTCACCGTCGCCCCCCAGGTCTTCATCGACAATGACGCCTCCGACGACTACACGGTGATCGAGGTGAACGGCCTCGACCGGCCGGGCCTCGTCCACGCGCTCGCCCGCGCGCTCTTCCATCTCGGCCTCACCATCGGCTCGGCCCATATCACGACCTATGGCGAACGCGCGGTCGACGTCTTCTATGTAAAGGACGTGATCGGCCACAAGGTCACCAACGCCAACAAGAAGAAGGCGGTCGAACGCCATCTCCTCGAAGCGCTGGCCGACCCGATGACGAAGGCCCGCCCCGCCAAACGCGCCAAACGCGACGACGCCGCGGCGGCCTGACAACCAGTGTCATCCCGGGGCTTGTCCCCGGCCACTCGCACTTCAGCTTGCCGCAGCAGCCAATGGATTTCGACGATGGTTGCCAGGAATCGGTGTCAGTAGTTAGAACGAGGAGGCAACCTTTCGATTGCCCCGATATCGGAGAACGCCTGTGCCGTTCAATGTGACGCTCATAAAGCAACGCCTCTACTGTCACGACCAGATAAATCGCTCCATATCGCGGGACTATGGTCTGGGCAATCGGGAGTTTCAGGATCCCGAGCCGTTTATCGAGGCCTTGCTGGAGTGTTTGGGGCAGGCCCCGAGTGACGATCCACTTTGCGTTGAACATTCGGTCAATAAGGTTTTTGGGGCGGCGGTCCGTGCGCTGGCAAGCAACAGTCGTCGATGGATTCAGTTCCTGCAATGCCAGGAACAGTTGAGGAAAATTCTGTGCGACTACGATGCATGCGAGTTTGTGTCCACGATTAACGCCACTGACGCACACAACGTTGTCGAGAAGATCGCCCGCTTGCTGGGCGGTCAGACGGCGAGAAGGGATGCAAAGGCGATTGTGGAGTGGGCGCGATTGCTATGCGCATGTCCTGACTACTACAAGAATGTCATCGTCGCTTTGGCTCTCGATCTCTGTCGCGAAGCAAACGAGAAATGTCGGCGTCAGCCTTCTGCGGCCGAACTGCTGCCCGCCCTTGTCGGGGCGCTTGTCTCGAAAACGAGACAATCGCGCGAGCGTTACAGGCAGTTGCCGATTCCCTGCGCGTGCGTCGGACTTCCGGGCATGCGTTATGTTCTCGCGAGCGAGTTCTTGCGAAATCTCGGCTGGAACGGTTTCAAGCCTGACCGTCATGTCAAAAGGCTGATCGAGCGCTGGCACCCCGGTTTGGCGGCGGAACAGCCCACCGAGTGCTACATCGCTCTCGCAGGCACTGGCGAGAGAGAGTTCCTGGAGTTCGTTCAGTACAGTCTGACGGGAATGGCGTTAACGCCGCCCGGCATTTCTTATTCGCACATGGACAATCTGATCTGGTTGCTCGGTGCCTATGTTGAGAAAGCCCGACGAGAAACCGGCACAAACTATCTTTCTCCAGATTGATTGGTGGTTCGCGCTGGAACGTGCCGGCTATTTCGGTACCGAAAGCCGGTGCTTCTCCACGCGCGGCTCTTCAAGCCGCCGCTCGAGTATCTTCCGGAACTGTTGTTTGATGTCCGGCGAGAGCTTGCGCCATTCTTTCTTCGCGTCTTCGACGAAGCCGAGCCTATAGGTCATCGAGCTCGTCGAGCGTCACATGAGTGACGGGCTGGCCCTGCCGGGCGATGACCTTTTTCATGTCCTCGTAGTCTTCAAGCCGGTCCAGCATCGCCTCGTAGGTTTCCGTATCGACGAGATAGGCGACAGGCTTGTTGTGACTGAGAATGGCGACAGCGCCTTCCTCCGCGGCGTCCTCGATCACGCGGGCGGGGCTGCGCTTCAATTCGCTGATGCTCGATACCTGCGAGGCGGCGATACGGGACATGACGGGCTCCTTTGCGCGCAATCTTAAGACCGATAAAGAGTACTCGCAATAGATAAATAATAAGTACTAGAAAAAGTACCTTTTCCGGTTGAATTTTCCTCGCAAATCCCCGGCAAGACAAAAAACGAGAACAGGGCTAGAGATTTGGAGAAGCGAAACGAAAGTCCGGGCTCCCCCCCTATGGCCTCCAACCCCATGAATATCGTCCGCTCGGCCGCGACCGTCGGCGGCACCACGCTGATAAGCCGCCTGCTCGGTTTCCTGCGCGACGTCATGGTGGCCGCCGCTCTGGGCACGGGGCCGGTGGCCGACGCCTTCTTCGTCGCCTTCCGCTTCCCCAACATGTTCCGCTCGATCTTCGCCGAGGGCGCCTTCAATTCGGCCTTCGTGCCCCTCTTCGCCAGGCGCCTCGAAGGCGAAGGGGAAGTGGCCGCGCGCCGCTTCGCCGAAGATGCGCTGGCCGTCCTCCTCGTCGCGCTCCTCGCGCTCACCCTGGTGGCGGAACTCGCCATGCCCTGGATCATGTTCGTCTTCGCGCCGGGCTTCTCGGACGACCCGCAGAAGTTCGAATGGGCGGTCGAGTTCACGCGCATCGCCTTTCCCTATCTCCTCTTCATTTCGCTGACCGCGCTGCAATCGGCGATCCTGAATTCGCTCGGCCGCTTCTTTCCGGGCGCCGCCGCGCCGGTCATGCTCAACATCACGCTCATCCTCGCGATCCTCTTTCTCGTGCCGCTGACGGACAATCCGGGCCGCGCGCTCAGCTGGGGCGTGGCGGCGGCGGGCGTCGTGCAGTTCCTCTGGCTTGCCGTGTCGCTCTGGCGGGCGGGCATGGTCCTGCGGTTGCGTATGCCCCGCCTCACGCCGGATGTGCGCCGCCTCTTCCGCCTCGGCGTTCCCGGCGTCGTCGCGGGCGGCATCACCCAGGTCAACCTCACCATCGGCACCATGATCGCCTCGCTCCAGGCAGGCGCCGTGTCGTGGCTTTACTATGCCGACCGCATCTACCAGTTGCCGCTCGCCGTCATCGGCATCGCGATCGGCATCGTGCTGCTGCCGGAGCTGTCGCGCCGCCTGCGCGCGGAGGATCATGGCGGCGCAAGCTGGAGCCAGAACCGCGCCATCGAATTCTCGATGCTGCTGACGGTGCCCGCCGCCATTGGCGCGGGCGTCCTCTCCCATGACATCATCCGCGTGCTCTTCGAGCGCGGCGCCTTCACGGCGGCCGATACGGCGGCGACATCGCTCGCCCTCGTCATCTACGCGGCAGGGCTTCCCGCCTTCGTCCTCATCAAGGTTTTCCAGCCGGGCTTCTTCGCGAGGGAAGACACGAAGACGCCGCTCCGCTTCGCCGCGATTTCGATTGCCGTCAACATCGCGGTCTCCCTCGCGCTCTTCGTGCCCTTCGGCTTTGCCGGCATTGCGACGGGAACGAGCGTCGCCGCCTGGGTCAATGCCGGGCAATTGGGCACGCGGCTCTACCGCCGCGGCGAGTTCGCGCCCGACGCGCCGCTTGCGCGCCGCCTGCCCCTGATCCTGCTTGCCGCCGCCGGCATGGGGGCCGCGCTCTGGTTCGGCGCTTCCGCCCTCTCACCCTTCTTCGCGGGCGATCTCGCGACAAGCATCGCCGCCCTCGGCCTCCTCATCGCCGCCGGCGTCCTCGTCTATTTCTTCCTCTGCCAGATCACCGGCGCCATCCGCTTGCGTGACCTCCGCCGCGCCTTCACGCGGGGCTGAAAGATTTTGAACTTGCCGGTTCTGGGTTGATCAAGCTGCGATCTTTGCTTGCAGCATTTCGATGATTTCCGATGCCGAGAGTTCTCGACCAACCAGATTTGGCCGTATGGGGAGGAACACCGACAGCATCCGCCGATATGCGGGAACCGAAGTACTGTGCGAATCGAGGTCACGCCCCTTGAATCTCGAAAATCTCCCGAGATCATCGATTAGAAACTGCGCGACACTCCGGTGCTCACCTTCGTTGTTCCCGTCAAAACCAGCAAACGTTACATGTTTTCCGAAGGGCTTTGCTTCAGTCTCGACCCGCTCCTTCTCCTTCTTCGAAAGTTCCGCATATCCCCTTTCAATGAATGTCCACATGTCCAGAATGTCGACGACTTCGGAAACTGTCTTCCTGCGATCAACATGTCTATGGAAGAGGCCGGAATACTCCCATTCCAGACCCCAGTAGTGTCCGCCATAAATCGCCGAAGCAAGAAAGTCGTGATCGATCTCTCGTTTGATTTTCAAGTGCTTGGTCATGTCGCCGAGGATCATCAAGATCAGTTTCTCGCCGTCGCTAATCTTGACGCTGTTCGTTGCTGAAAGGTCTAAGCCCTTTTCTATTAGGCGCCGCACCGCCTCAGAGCGGGAAGGTAGATCGCCCTGTTCTGCTCGCCAGTTGTCCACCTGCTCAAGAATCTCGGCGTCCAGCCGCAGTTCAAAGCGTTCGCTCTTCGGGGGCATATTGTCAGACTCCATATTGTCCGTATATCGTACGGAACATCGTAATAGATACGTATATACCGTGAGATTTTCAAATATGCAACTCGCCTATGCGGGCGAGTACGGATCGGACGCTACGGATCCACGGCCTGCAGCTCGAACTCGCCTTCCGCTTCTGAGGGAGGCTGAAAAACCGGGGACAGATTTTTTGTGTCGCGTGGCTTGTCCCCGGTGGCGGGGACAAGTTCGCCTATTGTGACAGTTTCATGACATTCTGGTGACAGTCGGGCCAATTCCTGAGAATCGTTCCAATCTGACGGGGGATTGCCTTCGCGGCTCATGCGCCGCATAACCTCCCGGATTCACGCCCTGCCCGGCCATGGAACCTGTCGAATGGAACAGCCCCGAAATCGCGTCTTCTCCGGTGTGCAGCCCACCGGCAATCTGCACCTGGGAAATTATCTGGGTGCGATCCGCAATTTCGTGGGCCTCCAGGAAACGCATGAGTGCCTCTATTGCGTCGTCGACATGCACGCGATCACGGTCTGGCAGGAGCCGAAAGAACTCGCCGCGAACACGCGCGAAGTCGCTGCCGCCTATATCGCTTCGGGCATCGATCCCGAGCGCCACATCGTCTTCAATCAGTCGAAGGTGTCGGCCCATGCCGAGCTCGCCTGGATCCTGAATTGTGTCGCCCGCATCGGCTGGCTCAATCGCATGACGCAGTTCAAGGACAAGGCGGGCAAGGATCGCGAGAAGGCGAGCGTGGGCCTCTATGCCTATCCGGTGCTGATGGCGGCTGACATTCTCGCTTACCGCGCAACGCATGTGCCCGTCGGCGAGGACCAGAAACAGCATCTGGAACTTGCCCGCGACACGGCGCAGAAATTCAATAACGATTTCGCCGCGCCGGATTTCTTTCCGTTGCCCGAACCCCTCATCATGGGCGCCGCGACGCGCGTCATGTCGCTCCGCGACGGCACGAAGAAGATGTCGAAATCCGATCCCTCCGATCTGTCGCGCATCACCATGCGAGACAGCGCCGACGACATCGCAAAGAAAATTCGCAAGGCGCAGACCGATCCCGAGCCTCTGCCGGAGACGGTCGAGGGGCTTGCCGGCCGTGCGGGTGCGGACAATCTCGTCGGCATCTATGCGGCGCTTTCCGGCAAGACCAAGGCAGAGGTTCTTGCCGAATTCGCCGGCGCGCAGTTTTCCGTCTTCAAACCCGCGCTTGCCGATCTCGCGGTCGAGAAACTCACGCCCATCACGAACGAAATGAAACGCCTGATGGACGACCCGGCCTATATCGACGGCGTGCTCGAACAGGGCGCAGTGCGGGCCCGCGTCATCGCCGATCCCGTGATCGCGCGTGTGCGCGAGCTCGTCGGCTTCATCTGAGCGGTTCCGTTCCGGGCGAGGGGCCGCTTGACCGGCGCGCGATGCGTCCCATCTAGGAGATGGTCCGTGCGCGCTCAAATCCGTTCCGGAGGAACGTCCATCCATGTCCTTTTCTGACCGAATTGCAGGCTGGCGCGAAAATCTCCGTCACCGCTGGATGTACCGGCGGGGCGATGGAACGCAGTCTCCGGCGGGTGGAGCAGGTGGCGCGACCGCGCAGGGCGGTGGAATCGGACGCCTTCTGGGCGGGTTGAACAGGCCCGGCATGGGCAGCATGGCGAAGCGCGCCGCCATCGCGATCGCCGTCATCGTCCTTCTCTATTATCCGATCGGCATGCTCGTCGTTCACAAGGTCGACGACGACATCGACTTCGCGCCTTCCGCCGCCGACACGATCGAGGGCGGCAGCATGGCGGTCGCCTTTGCCGCAGGCCTCATCGAACGCGAGGTCAATGAAAACGACTGGACCGCGAACGATCCCTTCTTCCAGCCGGGCGTCCTGCTCGACAACATGCCGAACTTCCAGCAGGGCCTCATGTCGGCGCTGGCGCGCTTCGGCTTCGAGCTGACGGACCAGCTTGGCCGCACGCGCGGCTCTTCCGAAGCCGACCCCGATCTGCAGCGCGCGGCTGGCCTCCTGCAATATCCCGGCAATGTCTGGATCTGGAATCCCAGCGTCTCGCTCGCGCCGCGCGCGAGCTCCGAGTCGCAGTATCGCGATGCCCGCAAGCGTCTCCTCGCCTACAACGCCCGCCTCGCGAAGGGCGAAGCGAACTACGACATACGTGCCGACAACCTGCTTGCGACCATCGAACGCTTCGCCGCCGATCTCGGCTCGTCCTCGGCGCTGATCGACCGCCGCGTCAACGAGGATGCCGGCAATTTCTTCGACAGCCAATCCGACGACATCTTCTATTTCACCAAGGGCAAGCTCTACGGCTACTACATGGTGCTCCAGGGGTTGGGCCAGGATTTCGAGCCGGTCATCAAGGAGCGCAATCTGCAGAAGCCCTGGAACGAGATGATGGAGAGCTTCCGCAAGGCCGCGCTCCTCGATCCCTGGCTGGTGATGAACGGGGCACCCGACGCCCAGTTCCAGCCGAACCATCTCGCCATGCAGGGCTTTTATCTGCTCCGGGCGCGCACGCAGCTGCGTGAAATCAGCAATATCCTGCTGAAATAGCCCTCATTTCAAATGCTTGCCGGATGCCCCGCGCGGTGGCAGCATCCCGCCCATGAGCGAATCTGAGACATCCGGCCAGGGCGCGGCGCTGCAGAAGCGGCGCAAGTTCCTCGTCATCGTGGACGGCACGCCGGAATCCGAAGTTGCGATCCACTTTGCGAGCCTGCGCGCCTCCCACACCGGCGGCGTCGTGACGCTTCTCGCCGTCATCGAGCCGGGCGAGGCCTCGCAGCAATGGCTCGGCGTGAAGAACATCATGCAGGAAGAAGCACGCGAAGAGGCGGAGGAACTGCTTCACCGCCTGGCGGCGCATGTGAACGAATATGCCGGCATCATGCCCGAGCTGATCATCCGCGAAGGCCGTCGTGACGAACAGGTGATGCAGCTCATTCGGGAGGACAAGGATGTCGCGATCCTCGTCCTCGCGGCCGGCACCGGCAAGGAAGGCCCCGGTCCCCTGGTGAGCATGGTTGCAAGTGCCTCCGAGAAAGCCTTTCCCATTCCCGTCACGGTCGTTCCGGGCAATCTCACCGAGGAAGCATTGCGTTCGCTCGCCTGATTTGGCGCGGCTTGATTTGACGGCCCGCACGGTCCATCTATAGCGCGTACGAAGCGGCGGGGTTCCGCCGTTAACCCACGCTACCGAAAAGGCTTTTCTCATGTTCATCCAGACCGAGGCGACGCCCAACCCGGCGACCCTGAAGTTCCTGCCCGGCCGTGAGGTGCTTGGAGAGGGCCGTGCGGCGGACTTTCCGGCGCGCGAGGCTGCCGAGCGCTCGCCGCTCGCCATGCGGCTCTTTGCCGTCGAGAACGTCGCCGGTGTTTTCTTCGGCGGCGATTTCATCACCGTCACCAAGTCGGGCGGCGAATGGCAGCACATGAAGCCCGCCCTGCTCGGCGCGATCATGGAGCATTTCACGAGCGGCGCGCCGGTTCTCTTCGCCGCGGGTGGCGCGGACGATGCCCATGCGGAACATGACGGCGAAGACGGCGAGATCGTTTCCCAGATCAAGGAACTCCTCGACACGCGCGTGCGTCCGGCCGTGGCCCAGGACGGCGGCGACATCACCTTCCAGGGCTATGAACAGGGTGTGGTCTTCCTCAACATGCAGGGTGCCTGCGCCGGCTGTCCTTCCTCCACCATCACGCTGAAGCGCGGCGTGGAGAACATGCTGAAGCACTACATCCCCGAGATCGTCGAAGTGCGCCAGATCTGACCGCCGGTCAGGGGCATGCGCCCCGGGCTGGCGCGGACGGCTGAAAGCGCTATCGTGGCGCCATCTGTTTCTGTTTATTTGCGAAGGAGAAACCAATGAGCGGCAAGCTTGGGGACGAAGCGCTCGACGTCATTTTCCGTGAGGCACGCACGCATAATGCGTGGCAGGACAAACCCGTCTCCGACGCGTTGCTGAAGGAACTCTACGAGCTGATGAAATGGGGGCCGACCAGCGCCAACATGTCGCCGGCCCGCATCGTCTTCGTGACGTCGAAGGAAGCGAAGGAAAAGCTCGCACCGGCGCTGATGGAGGGAAATCGCGCGAAGACCTTGCAGGCGCCCGTCACGGCGATCATCGGTTATGACGTGAAGTTCTACGAGCGTCTGCCGGAACTCTTTCCGCATGCGCCGGACGCAAAGACCTGGTTCAACTGGTCAGACGAGTGGGCGGAGATGAATGCCTTCCGCAATGGCTCGCTGCAAGGCGCCTATTTCATGATCGCTGCCCGTTCGCTCGGTCTCGATTGCGGTCCCATGTCCGGTTTCGATATGAACAAGGTCAACGAACTTTTCTTTGCGGGCACCAACGTCAAATCGAACTTCCTTTGCAATCTCGGCTATGGCGATCCCGCCGCTCTCTTCGATCGAAGCCCGCGTCTTCCCTTCGACGACGCCTGCAGCATCGTCTGAGAGCCGCCGGCAAACGGAGCATCTCTCCTTGATCCTTCTCGCCTTCGATACCGCGCAGGGCGCGCTTTCTGCGGCTGTCCTCGACGGCGAGGAGGAAATTGCGTCGCTCTTCGAGGAGCGCACCCGCGGCCATGCCGAAGCGCTGATGCCGATGGTTGAAACGGTGCTTGCCGAGGCGGCGCTCGGCTTTGCAGATCTCGATGCGCTTGCCGTCACCGTCGGACCCGGCACCTTCACAGGCCTTCGCGTCGGCCTCGCAGCGGCGCGCGGTATAGCGCTTTCGCTGGACCTTCCGCTTGTGGGCGTGACGACGCTCGAGGCGATTGCCGAACCGGTTGCGGCCGAAGCGGACGAGATCGTCCTTGCCTCTTTCGACGCCCGGCGCGACGAGGTCTATATGCAGGCCTTTTCCGCAAACGGCACGGAACGGACGGAGCCCCTCCTTGTGGGCCTTGGCGATGTGCTGTCGCGGCTGCCCGGCGGCCCCCTCGTGCTTGTAGGCACGGGAACGCCGCTGATGGCGAACCTTCTGTCGGCGAGCGGACGGCCGTTTCGCATCGCCGATACCCGTCCGCAACCGGACGCCTCAGCCATCGCCCGCATTGCCGTTCGCCGTTTCGGCGAGAAGGATGCGGAGGCCTTCCTTGCGCCGCCGGCGCCGCTCTATCTCCGTGCGCCCGATGCAAAGCTTCCCGGTGGCCGCGATCCCGGCGAGGCGGCGTGAGCGCGGAATCGGGCGCCGAAATCCGGCCTGCCGGCAAGGAAGCGGCGGAGCGCCTTGCCGCCCTTCACGCGCTTTGTTTCGCCGAAGCCTGGGATGCGTCCTCGATTATCCGCCTCCTTGCCATGCCCGGCGCCTTTGCCTTGATGGCCGTCCCTTCCACGGCAGACGGCGATCCGGACGCACCGCTTCCGGGTTTCGTGCTCGCACGGGCCGGTGGCGGCGAGGCGGAAATCCTGACGATCGGCGTCGACCCTGCCGCGCGCGGCCGGGGGATCGGCCGGCGCCTTCTGGCGGCCGCCGCCGCGACCGCCCTGGCGGCGGGGGCGGACTCGCTTTTTCTCGAGGTCGCCGAGGACAATGAGGAAGCGCTCCGCCTGTACGAGCGGTTCGGCTTCTATCTTGTCGGCATACGCCCCGCCTACTACGCAAGGGGCCCGGTGCGCATTGCCGCCCGCACGCTCAGGTGCGATCTTCCGCCGCTCCGGGGCCTGTCATAAATCCTTGATCGCGTAAGGGTTTTGTCTGCCTGTGACCCCTCGCTTGCTGATGACAAACAGACGGCGCATGCCTATTATGCTCGCGATGACAGACAAGACGACAGCGGCCCTGCGCCCCGAAGACATGCCGAATGATCCCGAGCGGATCGAGAATCTCTGCGTCGAAAAGGGAATGCGGATGACGGAACAGCGGCGCGTGATCGCGCGTGTGTTGTCCGTCGCCCATGACCATCCCGACGTCGAGGAGGTCTACCGCCGCGCATCGGCCGTCGATAGCAAGATTTCCATTGCCACGGTCTATCGGACGGTTCGCCTCTTCGAGGAAGCGGGCATTCTCGAACGTCACGATTTCCGCGATGGCCGTTCGCGCTATGAGCAGGTGCAGGAAGAGCACCACGATCACCTCATCGACCTTCAGACCGGCTCGGTCATCGAATTTCATAATGACGAGATCGAACGTCTGCAGAAGATCATCGCCCGCGAGCTCGGTTTCGAGCTTGTCGATCATCGTCTTGAGCTTTATGGCGTACCGCTCGATCGCGACAAGAAGGCGGAAGCCAAGAGCAACAAAGGGTAATCCCGCGGCTGTTACAGCCGCAGGGATGGGAGACGCACATGGCAACCGCGCGAGCCGCCACGCTTCTGGCAGGCTTCATTCTCTCTGCCCTTCTCCTGATGCCCGTTCAGTGGCTCGGGCTGAAGTTTGGCTTCTCCTATGCGCGCCTCCTGCCGAACCGCTACCACCGCTTCCTCTGCCGGCTGATCGGCATCAAGGTCATCGCCCGCGGCACGCCTTATGATGCAGGCGCCTGCCTCGTCGCGGCCAATCACACATCCTGGCTCGACATCCCGATCGTCGCCTCGCTCACGCCCTGCTCCTTCGTTGCGAAGAGCGAGGTTGCGGGCTGGCCCTTTTTCGGCACGCTGGCAAAGCTTCAGCAGACCGTCTTCGTGGAGCGCGAGCGGCGCACCCGCACGGCCCATTCCCGCAACGAAATTCATGCCCGGATCGCATCCGGCGACCGGCTCGTGCTCTTCCCCGAAGGCACGTCGAGCGACGGGAACCGGGTCCTCTCCTTCAAGAGCGCGCTGATGAGCGTTGCCCAGCTCACCATCGTCAATGGCGAGGAGGACCGCGAAGACGACCTCGTGGTGCAGCCGGTCTCGGTCGCCTATACCGGCCTCTACGGCATGCCGATGAGCCGCTACCACCGGCCCTTTTTCGCCTGGTACGGCGATATGGAGCTGTTTCCCCATCTGTGGGAGGCCTTCAAGACCGGCCCCATCGAGGTGACGGTCGAGTACCACCGGCCGGTCACGATCCGCGAAATCGGCAATCGCAAGGCGCTCGCGGCCTATTGCGAGGCCTGCTGCCGCCGGGGCGTTGCAGAGGCGCTGATCGGCCGTTGGGAGGAACCGGAACTCGCTGGAGAGCCCGGCGCCCTCTCGGCGCCCCGCGCCGCCGGGGCATGAGACCGGGAGGTCAATCCATTCCCCGTCCGGCCGCCAGACGTGATAGACTTCAACTTATTGAGTTCCCTGAGGAGACGAGCGCACACATTGCACGATAATTCCGCGCCATCCCGAGACGCCGCGCCAGATATGGGCCCCGAGACCGGCCCCGGCGCGCCGCGCAAGAAAATCTTCGTGAAGACTTATGGCTGCCAGATGAATGTCTATGACTCGGCCCGCATGGTCGATGTCATGGCTCCCTCCGGCTATACCGAAGTCGATACGCCCGAAGATGCCGACATTGTCATTCTGAATACCTGCCATATCCGCGAAAAGGCCGCGGAGAAGGTCTATTCGGAACTCGGCCGCCTGCGTGATTTGAAGAAAGAGAAATCCGGTCGCGGCGAGAACCTGCTGATCGGCGTCGCCGGTTGCGTGGCTCAGGCCGAAGGCGAGGAGATGCGCCGCCGCGCGCCCGTGGTCGATCTCGTTCTCGGCCCCCAGACCTATCACCGCCTGCCGGAATATGTAGAGCGCCTCGCGAATGGCGGCCCCGGCATCGTGGAAACGGAATTCCCGGCCGACGACAAATTCGCAAGCCTCCCCGCGCCCGAGCGCCGCAAAACGCTGGCCCGTGGCGCCACTGCCTTCCTCACCATCCAGGAAGGCTGCGACAAGTTCTGTACTTTCTGCGTCGTGCCTTACACGCGAGGCTCTGAATTTTCGAGGCCCGTCGCGCGCATTCTCGACGAGGCGCGTGCATTGGCGGATGCCGGCGTGCGCGAGATCACGCTGCTCGGGCAGAACGTCAACGCGTATCACGGCGAGGACGAGAAGGGCCGCGCCGCCACGCTCGGCGAGCTCATCCGGCGTCTTGCGGCGGTCGACGGCATCGCACGGCTGCGCTACACGACGAGCCATCCCCGCGACATGGACGAGGCGCTCATCGCCGCTCACGCCGAAGTGACGGAACTCATGCCCTACCTGCATCTTCCGGTGCAGTCGGGCTCGGACCGCATTCTCGCCGCCATGAACCGCCGCCACGATGCCGAAAGCTATCTTCGCCTGATCGAGCGCATCCGCGCCGTAAAGCCCGACATCGCGATGTCGTCGGACTTCATCGTCGGCTTCCCCGGCGAGACGGAGGAAGACTTCGAGGCGACACTCGCCCTCATCCGCGAGGTCGGCTACGCGCAAGCCTACAGCTTCAAATACAGCCCCCGTCCCGGCACGCCAGCCGCGACCGAGGAGGACCAGCTGCCCGAGGACGTGAAGAGCGAACGCCTGCAGCGCCTGCAGGCGCTTCTCGGCGAACAGCAGATCGCCTTCAACGAGGCCTGCGCTGGCCGCACCATGGCCGTCCTCTTCGACCGGCGCGGCCGCGGCGAAAGCCAGCTCGTCGGGCGCAGCCCCTATCTCCAGTCGGTATATGTCGACGAAGCGCCGGAAAATCTCTTCGGAAAACTCGTCGACGTCACGATCGAGGAGGGGCACAGGAACTCTCTTCGCGGGCGCCTTCGCTGGAAGGAGCCCGTGCTTGCGTAGGGCCGTCAAGGGTGTCGCGTTTTGTCCGTGCGGATCGCACGTTGAAAGGACAGGGTGCAGTTGAGTACAGCAGGTGGGGTGAAGACATCGAAGGGCGAAGCGGGCGGCGATGACAGTCTCGTCATTGCCTTCGACGACAATCGTCTGCTTACGGAGCTTTTCGGAACGAACGATCGCAATCTTGCGCGGATCGAGCAGGGTCTCGGCATTCTCGCGACGTCGCGCGGCAACAAACTGGTGATCACGGGCAACGCTCATGCCCGCAGCCAGGCCGACCGTGTGTTTCGCGATCTCTACGCACGTCTCAAATCCGGCCAGGACGTGAGTCCTGGCGAGGTCGACGGCGCCATCCGCCTGGCAACCGCACCGGATGCCGATCTCGACAAACCGCAGGGCGGTTTTTCGCGCCATCAGATTCAGACGAAACGCCGGGTCATCGCTGCCCGCTCGCAGACGCAAGGCACCTACATCGAAGCCTTGATGTCGAACGAACTCGTCTTCGGTGTCGGACCGGCGGGCACGGGCAAGACTTATCTTGCCGTCGCCGTTGCCGTGTCGATGTTGCTTCAGAAGCGTGTCGACCGCATCATTCTGTCCCGCCCCGCTGTTGAGGCAGGCGAGCGCCTTGGTTTTCTGCCGGGCGACCTCAAGGAAAAGATCGACCCCTATCTCCGCCCTCTCTACGACGCGCTTTACGATACGCTGCCCGGCGAACAGGCGATGAAGGGCATCGAGTCGGGCGAAATCGAAGTGGCGCCGCTTGCCTTCATGCGCGGGCGTACGCTGGCGAATTCCTTCGTCATCCTCGACGAGGCGCAGAACTGCACACCCGTGCAGATGAAGATGTTCCTGACCCGCCTCGGCGAGAACAGCCGCATGGCGATTACCGGCGATCCGAGCCAGGTCGACCTGCCGCTCGGCGCGAAATCGGGCCTTCGCGATGCGCTCGACGTGCTGGAGGGTGTGCCGGGCGTGGCCACCGTCAATTTCACGGACGCCGATGTGGTGCGGCATCCGCTGGTGACGCGGATCGTGAAGGCGTATAACGCCCGCGAACGAGGTCTTCTCGGAGACGGCAACAAATGAGCGATGGCGCCCATCCGGAGCGCAAACGAAGCGCCAAGGCTCGAAGTCCGGTTTCCGGACTCGAGATCGACGTTCTGCGCGAAGCCGGAGAGTGGGAAAGCGGCACCGAGGAAACGGTACGCCGCGCAGCCGAGCATGCCTTTGTGGTGACGCGCGGCGACGAAGCGGCCGAGCTCTGCATCGTGCTTGCCGATGACGAACTCGTCGCGACGCTGAACAAGGCCTATCGCGGCAAGGACGGGCCCACGAACGTACTCTCCTTCCCGGCAGCGGATATGCCCGATACGGGCGTGCCGGAAGACGCCTTCAAACGCGGCACACCCCTTCTCGGTGACGTCGTACTGGCGCGCGAAACGATTGCCCGCGAGGCCGCCGTCCAGAACAAGAGTTTCGAGAACCACCTTTCCCATCTCACGGTTCATGGCGTCCTGCACCTGCTCGGCCACGATCATCTGGAAGACGTCGACGCCGATGAGATGGAAGAACTCGAGCGCGACATACTCGAAGATCTCGGTATTCCCGATCCCTATGGCGCCGAACGCGGCGAACACTGAGCGAGCGCCGACAGGACCATGGCCGACACCACCGACAGAACATCATCCGCCAGGGAAGCCGCCTCGCACGGCCGCTTCGCCTGGCTGCGTGCCCTGTTCGGCTTCAACGGCAATGGCGACAGCTCGCTGCGCGAGAGCCTCGAAGAAGTCATCGAAGAACACGAGGACATGCACCGCGGCCTCACCGCCGAGGAGCGGCACATGCTCGTCAACATCCTGAACTTCGGCGAGCTGCGGGTGGAGGATGTGATGGTACCGCGCGCGGACGTGGTGGGTGTCGAGGAAAACGCTTCGCTCGACGATGTGCTGCGCCTCTACCGCGAGTCGAGCCATTCGCGCATGCCGATCTATCGCGAAACGCTGGACGACCCGATTGGTATGGTTCATCTGAAGGATGTGCTTGGCTGGGTTGCGCCCTCGGAGAGCGAGGGCGCAAATGCGGCGGCCCGCCCAGCCTTCTCCCTTCGCTCGATCCGGCGCGATGTTCTCTTCGTTCCTCCCTCCATGCCGGCGCTCGATCTTCTGGTGAAGATGCAGGCGACGCGCATCCACCTCGCACTCGTCATCGACGAATATGGCGGCACGGACGGCCTCGTTTCCATCGAAGACCTGGTGGAGGAAATCGTCGGCGAGATCGAGGATGAGCATGACATTGACAGCGGTCCTGCCCTCGTGCGGCGCGAGGACGGATCGATCGACGCCGATGCACGCTGTCCTATCGAGGATCTGGAAGAAATGCTCGGCTTGCGTCTCGTCGAGGAAGAAAACGAAGACGACGTCGACACGCTGGCGGGTCTTGTGTTCTCCCTTGTCGGTCGCGTGCCGCTGCGCGGCGAACTTGTGCGCCACCCGGCGGGTCTCGAATTCGAAGTGAAGGATGCCGACCCCCGCCGCATCAAGCGCATGCGTATCCATCTCCTGTCCGCGACGGAAAAGGCCGCGCCATCTTCCGGCTCGGAAGGCTGAGCGCGTGCGGATCGAGAGCGGTTTCGCCGCTGCCATGGAGCGTGTCTGGAGCTTTGCCGTCTGGCTCTCCGAACTGCGCGGATGGCGGCGGTATCTTGCAAGTTTCGTTGCGGGCGCGCTGAGCGTTCTTACGCTGCCACCCTACGAATTCCTCCCGCTTCTGTTCGTGACGGTGCCCGTTCTCGTCTGGTTGCTTGACGGTGTCGGTGAGCCGACACGGTCGCGCCGCCGCCGCGTCATGTGGCGCGCGGGCCTCGTTGGCTGGTGGTTCGGCTTCGGCTATTTCCTTTGCGGCCTTTACTGGGTCGGGAACGCCTTTCTCGTCGACGCGGAAAAGTTCGCTTTCCTGCTCCCTGTCGCGGTGACGCTGCTGCCTGCCGGGCTTGGGCTCTTCACGGGCGCGGCGGCAGCGGTCGCCCGTCTCTTCTGGTTCCAGGGCTACAGACGTATCGCCGTCTTCGCTGTCTCGTGGACGGTTTTTGAGTGGCTGCGCGGCCACGTGCTCACCGGATTTCCGTGGAACCTCATCGGCGAGAGCTTTGCGGGGTCGGAAGCATTGATGCAGGCCGCCGCGCTGGTCGGCGCCTATGGGCTCTCCCTCGTCGCCCTTCTGATCGTCGGCTCGCCCGCCGTTATCGACACACGCGTAACCCGTAGCCAGCGCGCCTTCGATACCGAGGTTCTCGCCGCGCCTGCCATCGCGCTTGCCGGTCTCGCGCTTATCTGGGTCGGCGGCGCTGCTCGCCTCTCATCGGCGGAGCTTGTCTATGCCGACGGCGTGAACATCCGCATCGTTCATCCGGACACGCCCTTTTCGCGCGACTGGGACGATCCGAACCGGCTTCTCACCATCATCGGGCAGCTGCTGCGCATGTCGAGCGAGGAAACGCCCGCTCGTCCGCAGGGGATCGATGGCCGCACCATTGTTGTCTGGCCGGAAAATGCGGTTCCTGTTCTTCTCGCCCGCGAACCTTATGTGCTCGCCGCAATTGGCCGCATGCTTCCAGAAGGTGCCCTTCTCGTTGCAGGCTCGAACCGTGGCGAGGCCGCGCCGGACGGTCCGTCGAACCGCCTCCGCGTTTTCTACAACTCCCTGTATGTCGTGAACTCGGCCGGCGAAATTGCGGAAACCTACGACAAGCATCATCTCGTCCCCTTCGGCGAATATGTTCCGCTTCGCCATCTGCTCGGAAAGCTGGGCCTTCGCCAGATCGTGCAGTTTCAGGGGAGTTTCGACGTCGGCCCCGGCCCGCGCACGCTGGCGCTTGAGAACTTCCCGCCGGTCGGCCCGCTCATCTGCTACGAGGTGATTTTTCCCGGTGAGGTGGTGGCGCGGGCCACGCGTCCGGCCTGGCTCGTCAACATCACGAACGATGCCTGGTTCGGCGAGTCGGCCGGCCCCTATCAGCATTTCTCGCAGGTTCGCATGCGTGCCGTCGAGCAGGGCCTTCCCATTGTCCGGTCGGCGAACAGTGGCATCTCGGCTCTTGTCGATCCTTATGGCCGCGTCGTCGACAGCCTGCCGCTTCACGCGCGCGGCGTCATCGACGTGCCGCTCCCCGCCCCCCTCCGGCCGACGCTTTATGCGCGGCTCGGCGATCTCTTCCTCTTGCTTCTTCTCGCCGCCGCATGCGCTGCCGCCTGGTACGGAAGGCCGGCGTCCAGCCCGCGATCCTGACACCAAGGTTGTATCCGGAATGGCGGATAGTCTGGAGTTTTCGCCAATTCCGGTGCAACCGTAATGCGGGGGACGACCTTAAGTTGTATGGTCCTTTCTCCCGTCACCGATCCAAAGGCTCAGGCGTGGCACGAAAATCGCCGAATCCCGTTGACGTGCATGTGGGCAGCAGGGTCCGCATGCAACGCATGCTTATCGGCATGAGTCAGGAGAAGCTGGGCGAGGCCCTTGGGCTGACGTTCCAGCAGGTCCAGAAATACGAGAAGGGTACGAACCGTATCGGCGCGAGCCGTCTCTACGAAATCGGCGCGGTTCTTGGCGTCCCCATTGAATATTTCTTCGAGGGTCTCGAAAGGGGGACGGCGTCTGCGGCTAACGGCGAGCCGCGCGGCGGACTCGATGTCGGCATGCTTTCCACTGCCGAGGGCATCCAGCTCAACAGCGCCTTTTTTGCCATCTCCGATCCGAAGCTGCGCCGACGTGTGCTGGAGCTGATAAAGGCGCTGGGCGGCGTGGGCGATGATGCCGAACTGCCCGTAACAGCCGGAAACCGATAGATTACGGCGAATAATAAAAAGATATGCACTTATGTGCATATCTTTTTACGCTCTGCTGTTGACCCCGAATACGATCCTTGCAAAAACCAGTGCCGCTGACCCCCGTTAAGACACGCACGCGGCAGCGGGGGATCTTCGCCGCATCCCGGCACAAGAACAGCGCGGACCGGCATTCGCCGGATCGGGCGCAATCTCATCTCAGACCCAAAAGGGAGAGCAACTTGGCTAGGTCAAATTTCCTGTTCACGAGCGAATCCGTTTCCGAAGGCCATCCCGACAAGGTGTGCGACAGGATTTCCGATGCCGTGGTCGATCTTTTTCTGTCTCGCGATCCCTTCGCTCGCGTTGCCTGCGAAACGCTGACGACGACGAACACGATCATCCTCGCCGGTGAGGTGCGCGGTCCGGCCTCCATTACCAAGGAACTGATCGAGGAAACGGCACGCAATGCCGTGAAGGCGATCGGTTACGAACAGGCTGGCTTCCACTGGAAGAACGCCCGCTGCGAGGTTCTGCTGCATGCGCAGTCCGCCGATATCGCGCAGGGCGTGGACGCAAGCGGCAACAAGGACGAAGGCGCTGGCGACCAGGGCATCATGTTCGGCTATGCCTGCACCGAGACCGACGTGCTGATGCCGTCGCCGATCTACTATTCGCACCGCATCCTGAAGCGCATGGCCGACGCCCGTCATTCCGGCGAGTGCCCGGCATTCGAGCCCGACGCGAAGAGCCAGGTCACGCTGAAATACGAAAACGGCAAGCCCGTGGGCGTCACCTCGGTCGTCGTTTCCACACAGCACAAGGAAGACGTGAAGCAATCCGACCTGCGCGAACTCGTGCGCGGCTATGTGAAGGAAGTTCTGCCCGCGGGCTGGTTCCCGCCGGAAGAAGAGTTCTACGTGAACCCCACCGGCAAGTTCGTGATCGGCGGCCCAGACGGCGACGCAGGCCTCACCGGCCGCAAGATCATCGTGGATACCTATGGCGGCTGGGCGCCCCATGGCGGCGGCGCCTTCTCCGGCAAGGATCCGACGAAGGTCGACCGTTCGGCGGCTTATGCGGCGCGCTACCTCGCGAAGAATGTCGTGGCGGCGGGCCTTTCCGAGCGCTGCACGATCCAGCTCGCCTACGCGATCGGCGTCTCGAAGCCGCTTTCGATCTATTGCGATCTGCACGGCACGGGTAAGGTCGAGGAAGAAGCGATCGAACGCGCCGTTGCGAAATGCATGGATCTCTCGCCGCGCGGCATCCGCGAGCATCTCCAGCTCAACAAGCCGATCTATGAACGCACCGCCGCTTACGGCCATTTCGGCCGCACGCCGGATTCGGATGGCGGCTTCTCCTGGGAGAAGACCGATCTCGCCGACAAGATCGCGGCAGAAATCCGCTGACCGGAAACAGGATGCGTCGGTGAACGGCGAGAACGAAACGTCGCGCCGCCACGTCTACGGGCGCACCAAGGGCAAGACGCTCAAGCCGCGTCAGGCGAATTTGATGGAGACCCTCTTTCCGAGGGTCTCCATTTCGCTTGAGGAAAGCACGATCGAGCCTCGTGCGCTTTTTGGCGATGTCGAGGAGGTCTGGCTGGAGGTCGGTTTTGGTGGCGGCGAACATCTCGCCCATCAGGCGGAGACGCATCCGCGTGCCGGGATCATGGGCTGCGAGCCTTTCGTGAATGGCGTCGCCAAGCTCGTTTCGGAAATCGACGCGCGCGGGCTCTCCAATGTGCGCATCCTGAACGACGATGCGCGCTTCCTGCTCGAGAGGCTTGCCCCGGCCTCCCTTGCCCGCGTCTTCATCCTCTATCCCGATCCCTGGCCGAAAAAGCGCCACAACAAGCGGCGCTTCATCAACCCGGAGACGCTGGGCTTCCTCGCAAGGGCGCTGCGGGCCGGCGGCGAGCTTCGCTTCGCAAGCGATATCCCCGACTACATCGCCTGGACGCTTGCCCATGTGAGCCGCTTCAACCGGGAAGAGGGCGAAACCTTCCTGTGGACAGCGGAATGCGCGGCCGACTGGCGCACGCCTTACGAGGGCTGGCCCGGCACCCGCTACGAGGCAAAGGCGATCCGCGAGGGCCGCACGCCCTGCTACCTCTCCTTCCGCCGGGCCTGAGGCCTTGCCCTCGCGCCCGAAAAGGCGCTATATAGGCGCCAACAAGTCAGCGACGCTCTAGAGAGTGGGCTGTCTCCGGAAACGGGGGCCCGCTTTTTTTGTTATCTGGGCCTCGCTTTTGACGCGCTCTGGAGAATGCGATTGGCCTCGACGGGTGCCGGCAGGAAGTCTGAAGGCGATGCGACGGATCTTGCGATCCTCGACACGCATCTCGTCGCGCCCTCCGGCGTGGCGCGCAAGGTCTTCGACCTTCTGCGCCCGAGCGCGGAAGGCATCGGCTTCGAGATCGTGCGCATCCGCTTCGGCCTGCAGGACGGGCAGACGCTCCAGATCATGGCAGAGCGAGCCGACGGCACCATGTCGGTCGAGAATTGCGAGGAACTCTCGCGCACTCTCTCGGCCGTGCTCGACGTCGAGGACCCGATCCCCGGCGAATACAATCTCGAGGTCTCCTCGCCGGGCATCGACCGCCCGCTGACGCGGCCCAAGGATTTCGAGCGCTGGCAGGGCTTCGACGTGAAGATCGAGCTTTCCGAGCCCATGTCGGGCCGAAAGCGCTTCCGCGGCCTTCTGCAGGGTGTGGAAGGTGGCGAAGTTCTTGTTGAGTGCGACATCGAAGGTTACTCGGAGCCGCAGGTTCTCGGCCTGCCGTTCCAGAAGTTGAGCGAGGCCAAGCTCGTCATGAGCGATGACCTCATAAGGGAAAGCCTCAAAAGACAGGGCCGGGAAAACGATCCCGATGTCCCCTCCGACGGAGAATAGAGAATGGCACCGGCAGTAAGCGCCAACCGGCTTGAACTGTTGCAGATCGCGGATGCGGTCGCGCGTGAGAAGTCGATCGACCGCGAAGTCGTCATCGAGGCGATGGCGGAAGCGATCCAGAAAGCGGCGCGTTCGCGCTACGGCGCGGAAAACGAAATCCGCGCGCGCATCAATCCGCAGACCGGTGACATTCGGCTCGTCCGTCTTCTCGAAGTGGTTGAGAAAGTCGAGAACGACGCCGTCCAGATCGACCTGAAGTCGGCGCAACGCCGCAATCCGGCCGCGCAGATCGGCGACCTCATCGAGGATGAACTGCCGCCCGTCGATTTTGGCCGTATCGCCGCCCAGACCGCCAAGCAGGTCATCGTGCAGAAGGTGCGCGATGCCGAGCGCGAGCGCCAGTACGAGGAATACAAGGATCGCATCGGCGAAATCGTGAACGGCATCGTCAAGCGCGTCGAATACGGCAACGTGATCGTCGATCTCGGCCGCGGCGAGGCAATCGTACGCCGCGACGAACTTCTGCCGCGCGAAACCTTCCGCAACGGCGATCGTATCCGCGCCTATATATATGACGTCCGTCGCGAACAGCGCGGCCCGCAGATTTTCCTCTCGCGCTCGCACCCGCAGTTCATGGCGAAGCTTTTCGGCCAGGAAGTGCCGGAAATCTACGACGGCATCATCGAGATCAAGGCGGTCGCCCGCGATCCCGGCAGCCGTGCGAAGATTGCCGTGCTCTCGAATGACAGCTCGATCGATCCCGTCGGCGCCTGCGTCGGCATGCGCGGCAGCCGCGTCCAGGCCGTGGTGAACGAACTGCAGGGCGAGAAGATCGACATCATCCAGTGGTCGCCCGACGCCGCGACCTTCATCGTCAACGGCCTGGCGCCCGCGGAAGTCGTGAAGGTCGTGCTCGACGAAGATGCGCAGCGTATTGAAGTCGTGGTCCCCGATGACCAATTGTCGTTGGCGATCGGCCGTCGCGGTCAGAACGTGCGGCTCGCATCGCAGCTCACGGGCTGGGACATCGATATCCTCACCGAAGCCGAGGAGTCGGAGCGCCGTCAGGCAGAGTTCCTGAGCCGCACCACGATATTCGCGGAGGCGCTCGACGTCGACGAGATGATCGCACAGCTTCTGGCGTCCGAAGGTTTTGCCTCGATCGAGGAAGTTGCCTATGTCGATCTCGACGAAATCGCCGAGATCGAAGGCTTCGATGAAGACACGGCGCAGGAAATCCAGAGCCGCGCGCTCGAATTCATCGATCGCCAGAATGCAGAATACGACGCGAAGCGCCGCGAACTTGGCGTTGCCGACGAGGTGAGCGAGGTCGAGGGCGTAACGCCGAAGATGCTCGTTGCCTTTGGTGAGAACGACGTGAAGACCGTCGAGGATCTCGCGGGCTGCGCCACCGACGATCTCGTCGGCTGGAACGAGACCGTGAACGGCGAGCGCAAGCATCAGCAGGGCATTCTCGAAGGCTTCGATATCACGCCCGAGGAAGCAAACGGCCTCATCATGCAGGCGCGCCTCAAGGCCGGCTGGATCACCGAGGCGGATCTCGCGGTTGAAGACGAGGCCGCTGAGGACGACGCGGAGGAAACGGGCGAGGTTGGTGAAGAAGCCTGACGCAGCCCGTGAGGGGCCCGAGCGCCGCTGCATCGTCACCGGCGAGAGCGGCGGCAAGGACGGACTTATCCGTTTCGTGCTCGACCCCGAAGGCCGGGTTGTGCCCGATCTTGGCGAAAAATTGCCTGGGCGTGGCCTTTGGGTCACGGCGACGCGTGAAAAGGTTGAAAAGGCGGCGTTGAAGGGTCACTTCGCGAAGGCCGCCATAGCGCCGGCCATAGCGGGTCCGGACCTGGCCGATCTCGTCGAGCGTCTTCTGGCCCGCCGCGCCGCCGATGCGCTGGGTCTTGCCCGCAAGGCCGGAGCCCTTGAAACGGGCTTCGAGAAGGTGATGAAGGCAATCGGCAGGGGCCGCGTCTCCTGTCTCGTGGAGGCCCGGGACGGCGCCGAAGACGGCCGCCGCAAGCTCGAACAGCGCCTCCGGGTGGCCAAAGAGCAAGGAATTCTGGGCGATGTCCCCGTTGTCAGCCCGCTTTGGGCCGATGAAATGGGTTTGGCATTGGGCCGCGGAAATGTGATACATGCAGCCCTGATCAAGGGACCAATACAGGCGAAAGTCGTGGCAGATCTTGCCAGGCTTGCGCGTTATGGGCGGAAGGACCGCCCGGAAAATGCCCGTGCCGTCTGATGGCGCGGGAAAGGGTAACGAAGGATACGAATGACCGATCAGGCGGATACAGGCGAACGCAAGCCGAAAGCAGGTGGCAAGACACTGAGCCTCAAGCGGACGGTGGAGTCCGGCCATGTGCGCCAGAACTTTTCGCACGGGCGCTCGAAGTCGGTGGTCGTCGAGAAGAAGAAGAAGCGCACACTGAAGACCGGCGGCGAGACCGCGCCCGCGCCGGTTGAAGAGAAGGCAAAACCTGCCGTTGCCAAGGCGGCGCCGGAACCCGCTCCCGAGGTGGAAAAGCCCGTCGCCGAGGCGGCGCCTGCTGCGCCCGCCGCACGTGCCGCGCCTGCTGCGCCTGCCGCTCCCGAAAAGAAAGCCGTCCGCCCCCGTTCCGGTGTCGTGCTCCGCACGCTGACGGAGGAGGAGAAGGCCGCCCGTGCCCAGGCGCTCGACAGCGCGCGCGAGCGTGAAGGCGAAGACCGCCGCCGTGCCGAGGAAGAAGCCCGTCGCTTCGCCGAGGAAGATGAACGCCGCGAGCGCGAACGCTCCGCCGCCGCCGCGCGAGCGGCGGAGGAAGCCGCGCGCATTGCCGCCGAACAGGAAGCCCGCGCCCGTTCCGCCGAAGACACGAAGCGCCGCAGCGGCGCCGCCGAGGAACCGGCAGCACCCGCGCGTCCGAGCGGCAAGGAACTGACGGCCGAGGAGGCCGACGAAGAAGACAAGCCGAAGCGCAGCGCAGGCCATGCCGCGCCCAAGCAGCCCGCCGTCCGCCGCAGCGAAGAGCGTCGCCGCGGCAAGCTCACCATTACCAAGGCATTCGACGACGACAGTGGCCGTCAGCGCTCGCTCGCGTCCATGCGCCGTCGTGTCGAGCGCGAACGCAAGAAGCACATGGGCATCCAGGATGCCCCGCAGAAGATCATCCGCGAAGTTGTCATCCCCGAAATCATCACCATCCAGGAACTCGCGAACCGCATGGCGGAGCGCGCTGTGGATGTGATGAAGATCCTGATGAAGCAGGGCATCATGCTGAAGATCACCGACGTGATCGACAGCGATACGGCCCAGCTTGTCGCCGAGGAACTCGGCCACACGGTGAAGCGCGTTGCGGAATCGGACGTCGAGGAAGGTCTTGTCGGCGGAGCGGATACCGACGAAGACAAGCTGCCTCGTGCGCCGGTCGTCACCGTCATGGGCCACGTCGACCACGGCAAGACCTCGCTTCTCGACGCACTCCGCAAGACGGACGTCGCGGCAGGTGAAGCGGGCGGCATCACGCAGCATATCGGCGCTTATCAGGTGAACCTGAGTTCGGGCGAGAGGATTACCTTCCTCGACACGCCGGGCCACGCGGCCTTCACCTCCATGCGCGCACGCGGCGCGAAGGTAACGGACATCGTCGTGCTCGTCGTCGCAGCGGATGACGGGGTCATGCCGCAGACCATCGAAGCGATCAGCCATGCGAAAGCGGCAGGCGTTCCGATGATCGTCGCCATCAACAAGATGGACAAGCCGGACGCCGATCCGACCCGCGTGAAGAACGAGCTGCTGCAACATGAAGTCGTGGTCGAGGATTTCGGCGGCGACGTTCTGGCTGTGCCGATCTCCGCGAAGACGGGCCTCGGCCTCGACAAGCTGGAAGAGACCATTCTTCTCCAGGCGGAACTGCTCGACATCCGCGCCAATCCCGACCGTCTTGCCGAAGGCATCATCGTCGAGGCGAAGCTCGATCGCGGCCGTGGTCCTGTCGGCACCGTGCTTGTGCAGCGCGGCACGCTCCATGTTGGCGACATCATCGTGGCCGGCGCGGAATGGGGTCGCGTGCGCGCGCTCATCAACGATCGCGGCGAAAACGTGCAGTCTGCCGGTCCTTCGCAGCCGGTCGAAGTGCTCGGCCTTGGCGGTGCGCCGGAAGCGGGCGACGTCATGAGCGTCGTCGAGAACGAAAGCCGCGCTCGCGAAGTCACCGACTATCGCCAGCGCGTCCAGCGCGACAAGCGCGTCGGCACCGGCAACCGCACCTCGCTTGACCAGATGCTGTCCCAGCTCAAGGAGCAGGACAGGAAGGAACTGCCGATCGTCGTGAAGGCGGATGTGCAGGGCTCCGCCGAAGCGATCGTGCAGGCGCTCGAAAAGCTCGGCACCGACGAAGTGACCGCGCGCGTGCTGCATGTCGGCGTCGGCGGTGTCACCGAGTCCGACATTACGCTCGCCACGGCCTCGAATGCGCCGATCATCGGCTTCAATGTCCGCGCCAACGCACAGGCGCGCGATGCCGCGCGTCAGGCGGGGGTTGAAATCCGCTACTACTCGGTGATCTACGATCTCGTGGACGACATCAAGGCCGCCCTCTCCGGCATGCTTTCGCCGGAGCTGCGCGAAACCTTCCTTGGCAATGCCGAGATCCTGGAGATATTCAACATTTCCAAGACCGGCAAGGTCGCGGGCTGCCGCGTCACCGAAGGTGTCGTGCGCCGCGGTTCGCATGTCCGCCTCATTCGCGACGACGTGGTGATCCACGAAGGCAAGCTCTCCACCCTGAAGCGCTTCAAGGACGAAGTGAAGGAAGTGCAGTCCGGTCAGGAATGCGGCATGGCCTTCGAGGGATATCAGGACATGCGCAAGGGCGACGTCATCGAATGTTTCGACGTCGAGGTGGTGAAGCGCAGCCTCGATTGATGTGAACCCCGCCTCCCCCTTGCGGGGAGGCCGAACGGCGAAAGCCGTTCGGCAGGCCGGGGGACTGGCGGAAGCTGGGCGCACAAGCCATGCAGAGAAGATCCGGATCGAACAAGAGCCGTCAGGGCTCCAATGCGCCGAGCCAGCGCCAGTTGCGCGCGGGCGAGCTCGTGCGCCGCGCGCTTGCCGACATCGTCTCGCGCAGCACGATCCGCGACCCCGAACTCGCCGATCGCAGCTTTTCGGTAACGGAAGTGCGCATGAGCCCGGATCTTCGCCATGCAACCTGTTTCGTCGCGCCGCTCGGCCATGGCGATGCCGAGGCGCTCGCCGCCGCGCTGACGCGCGTGCGTGCCTGGCTCCGCGGGCAGCTCTCGAAGGAAGTCACCTTCAAGTTCATGCCCGACCTCAGCTTCGAGCCCGATACCTCCTTCGACAATGCCGAGGCGATCGACCGCCTGCTTCATTCGCCCGAAGTGGCGCGCGACCTGCCCCGCGACGAAGACGAGGACTGAGCCCGATGTCCCGCCGCAAGAAGGGCGAGGCCGTCACCGGCTGGGTCGTCGTCGACAAGCCGTTGGGTCCGACCTCCTCCGACGTCGTGAACCGCGTCCGCCGCGCCTTCAATGCGCAGAAGGCGGGCCATGCTGGCACGCTCGATCCGCTGGCGACCGGCATTCTGCCCATCGCGCTCGGCGAGGCGACCAAGACCGTCCCCTTCATTATCGACGCCGTAAAGGGCTACCGCTTTACCATCCGCTTTGGCGAGGCGACGCTCACCCATGACGCCGAGGGGGAGGTGACGGAAACGAGCGCCCAACGCCCTTCCGACGCCGAAATCGAGGCGGCACTACCCGCCTTCACAGGCGAAATCGAGCAGGTTCCCCCGGCTTTTTCCGCCATCAAGATCGACGGCGAGCGCGCCTATGCCCGCGCCCGCGCCGGGGAGGAGGTGGTCATGGAGGCCCGCCGGGTCACGATCCATGAAATCGCCCTGGTGAGCCGCCCCGGCCCGGACCATGCCGAGCTTGAAATCCTTTGCAGTAAAGGCACTTACGTCCGTTCGTTGGCCCGCGACCTGGCGCTGGCGCTCGGCACCGTCGGCCATGTTTCGGCGCTCCGGCGGACCCGTCACGGCCCCTTCCGGGAAGCGGCCGCAATTCCGCTGGATAAACTCTGCGCCTTGGGCCATATTGCGCCCGCTCTTGGACCCAGGGTCCATCTGCTGCCGCTTGAGACCGCGCTGGACGACATCCCGGCGATGGCCGTGAGCGGGGAAGATGCAGCCCGTTTGAGAAAGGGTCAGGGAGTTTTGTTGCGCGGGCGCGACGCACCCATCCTTTCTGGATCGGTTCTGGCGACCCACCGGGGTGACCCGGTGGCCCTCACCGAATACCGGCAGGGTGAGCTTCGTCCCGTGCGTGTTTTCAACCTCGCAAACTGAGGAGAAATCCGATGTCGATTACGCCGGAGCGCAAAGCTCAGCTCATCAAGGAATTTGCCGGCAAGGACGGCGATACCGGCTCCCCCGAGGTGCAGGTCGCGATCCTGACCGAGCGTATCACCAACCTCACCGAACACTTCAAGGGCCACGCGAAGGACAATCATTCGCGCCGCGGCCTGCTGAAGATGGTGAGCCTGCGCCGCAGCCTTCTCGACTATGTGAAGAAGAAGGACCAGGCGCGTTACGAAAAGCTGATCTCCCGTCTGGGGATTCGGCGGTAACGGGGTGCTTGGTGCCCCAACGGTTTTGCTTTGCACGGCGCCTGCCCGAAGGTTCCTGTTGGAACTCGACGGGCGGGCGTGTGTTTTTCAAGGCCGTGAGTAAGGAGACATTCGTCCGTTAACGGACGATCTCTCGAGGAAGAACCCGCAACCCCTGTCTCTGGGTTCCGGGTTTTGCGCGGACCGCGCAGCGCATTCGGCGCATCCCCGAAAGACCGTCCGATTTGTCCGGCCGCGATATGAGCGGCAGAAAAGCGGCCGCCGCATGATGGTGGATGAACGCATGGATAGCGGGGCCGCGGAACAGGAAACCGATATGTTTGAAATCACACGCGAAGAAATCGAATGGGGCGGTCGTACGCTCGTTCTCGAAACGGGCAAGATCGCCCGCCAGGCCGACGGCGCAGTGCTCGCGACCTATGGCGAGACCACGGTGCTGGCGACGGTCGTCGGCGAACGCAAGCCGAAGCCGGGGCTCGATTTCTTCCCCCTCACCGTGAACTACCAGGAAAAGACTTACGCCGCCGGCAAGATTCCCGGTGGCTTCTTCAAGCGCGAAGGCCGTCCGAGCGAAAAGGAAACGCTTGTCTCGCGCCTGATCGACCGTCCGATCCGTCCGCTTTTCATCAAGGGCTTCAAGAATGAAACCCAGGTGATCGCGACCGTCGTCAGCCACGACATGGAAAACGATCCCGATATCGTCGCGATGGTTGCGGTGTCCGCCGCCCTGACGATCTCGGGGCTGCCCTTCCTCGGGCCGATCGGCGCTGCGCGCGTCGGCTACATCGACGGTGAGTACAAGCTCAACCCGATGATCGACGAGATGCCCGAAAGCGCTCTCGACCTCGTCGTCGCCGGCACGTCGGATGCCGTGATGATGGTGGAATCGGAAGCGAAAGAGCTCTCCGAAGACGTCATGCTCGGCGCCGTCATGTTCGGTCATCGCGAGTTCCAGCCGGTGATCGACATGATCATCCGCCTGGCCGAGAAATGCGCCAAGGAGCCGCGCGCCATCGATGTGAAGGACAATTCGGAGCTGGTCTCCAAGGTCCGTTCGCTCGTCGAAGGCGATCTCCGCGCGGCCTACGGTCTTCGTGACAAGGGCCAGCGCCACGAAGCGATTTCCAAGGCGAAGGACAAGGCCAAGA
The DNA here is from genome assembly GCF_045863935.1 of Parvibaculum sp. Lineage (GTDB taxonomy): Bacteria > Pseudomonadota > Alphaproteobacteria > Parvibaculales > Parvibaculaceae > Parvibaculum. Next base: position 46,397 of record NZ_BTVP01000022.1, read on the forward strand.
CCGCCTTCTGCAATCCCGACAACGCGGACGCCGTGCCGGAAACGGAAATTGGCGGCGTCTTCAAGGAGATCGAAAGCGACATCGTGCGCAACTCGATCCTCGACACCAAGAGCCGTATCGACGGCCGCGATCTCGAAACGGTCCGTCCGATCGTCTCGGAAGTGGGCGTTCTCCCGCGCACCCATGGCTCGGCTCTCTTCACCCGCGGCGAGACGCAGGCCCTTGTGGTTGCGACCCTCGGCACGGGCGACGACGAGCAGTTCATCGACGCGCTGGAAGGCACCTACAAGGAAAACTTCCTGCTGCACTACAACTTCCCGCCCTTCTCGGTCGGCGAGACCGGCCGCGTCGGCTTCACGGGCCGCCGCGAAGTCGGTCACGGCAAGCTCGCCTGGCGCGCGCTGCGTGCGGTGCTTCCGGCTAAGACCGAGTTCCCCTACACGATCCGTCTCGTCTCCGAGATCACGGAATCGAACGGCTCGTCCTCCATGGCGACCGTTTGCGGCTCCTCGCTCGCGATGATGGATGCGGGCGTACCGCTGAAGCGCGCCGTGGCGGGCATCGCCATGGGCCTCATCCTCGAGGGTGAGCGCTTCGCCGTCCTCTCCGACATTCTCGGCGACGAGGATCACCTGGGCGACATGGACTTCAAGGTGGCGGGCACGGCAGAAGGCGTGACCTCGCTCCAGATGGACATCAAGATCACTGGCATCAACGAGGCCATCATGAAGCAGGCCCTCGCTCAGGCGAAGGGCGGCCGCATGCATATCCTCGGCGAGATGGCGAAAGCCCTCGACACGGCGCGCCCCGAAATGGGCGAACATGCGCCGCGCATCGAGGTGATCACCGTTCCGACCGACAAGATCCGCGAAGTCATCGGCACGGGCGGCAAGGTCATCCGTGAGATCGTGGAAAAGACCGGTGCCAAGGTCGACATCTCCGACGACGGTACGATCAAGGTGGCTTCTTCGGACGCCACGTCGATCAAGGCCGCGATCGACTGGATCAGGGGCATCGTCGCCGAACCGGAACTCGGTGCGATCTATGAAGGCACGGTCGTGAAGGTCGTCGATTTCGGCGCCTTCGTGAACTTCTTCGGTCCCCGCGACGGTCTCGTGCACATCTCGCAAATGGCGCCGAACCGCGTGGAGCAGGTCTCCGACATCGTCAAGGAAGGCGACAAGGTCAAGGTGAAGCTTCTCGGCTTCGACGATCGCGGCAAGGTCCGCCTGTCGATGAAGCATGTGAACCAGGAGACGGGCGAAGAGATCGTTTATGAAAACGAGCCCGCCGAGCAGCCCCGCGAAAAGCGCGAAGGCGGCGGTGGCGGCCGTGGCCGCCGTCGCGACCGCGACTGATCTTTCGACATAAAGTCGCTAGAATTCCGGGGTCGGATGGGTCAGCCATCCGGCCCCGTTTTCTTTTGGGAGACATTCATGCGCCTCGCTCTGCTCGCAGCTCTTGTTTCATTCGCGGCTTTGCCCGCGCTTGCCGACGAAGCGCCCGACTGGCGAAGTCACGCGACGCCGCGCGATCTCGACCGTCTGGACCGCTACGAGGACGCGGTAACGAAGGGCATGATGGAGTCGCGTGTCGCGGGTGAGGAGAACGGCACCTACAACGAACTCGTCTCCGTCATGGAGGCGGAGACCGTCGCCGCCGATCCTGAAAGGCTGGAAGGCCAGTGGAACTGCCGCACCATCAAGGCGGGCGGGTCCTTCGCGGGCTTCGTCGTCTATGGCTGGTTCCGCTGCGAGGTGGTCGCGCGCGAAGGCCGGCTCTTCTTCGAGAAGCTCTCAGGCTCTCAGCGGGTGTCGGGTTATCTCTATCCGCGTGACGAAAAAAGCTGGGTGCTGCTTGCAACGCCGAACGAGGGACATTCCGGTCCCATCCGCGACTATTCCGGCCCGGAAGGTGGCGTCACCGACCCGCAGCTTGTGGACGAACCCGCCATTGCGGCTCTGCTCGAAGACGGCCGCGCCCGCGCGGTCTTCCCCTGGCCGGAACTTGAATCGACCTTCAACGTGCTTGAGATGACGCGGCGAAAATAACGGGCCTCAGCCCTCGCCGTTCTCCATCTGCGCCTTCAGCTCTTCCGCGCGCGGAAGGCCGATGATGTTGTAGCCGCCATCGACGTGATGCACTTCGCCGGAAACGCGCACGGAAAGATCGGAGAGGAGATAGAGGCCCGCGCCGCCGACATGATCGAGTTCGATCGATTCCTTGATCGGCGCATGCGCCTTGTTCCACTTGAAGACGAAGCGCGCATCGCCGACCGCCGAGCCCGCCAGCGTCCGCATCGGGCCCGCCGAAATCGCATTCACGCGAATGCCGTGCCGGCCGAGATCGACCGCGAGATAGCGCACGCTCGCTTCGAGCGCGGCTTTCGCCACACCCATCACATTGTAGTTCGGCATGACGCGCGTCGAGCCGCCATAGGTGAGCGTCACCATGGAGCCGCCCCGCGTCATCAGTTTCGCCGCGCGCCGCGCCACATCCGTGAAGGAGAAGCAGGAAATATCCATCGTGCGCAGGAAGTTTTCGCGCGTCGTGTCGACATAGCGGCCCTTGAGCTCGTTCTTGTCGGAATGCGCGATGGCATGGACGACGAAGTCGAGCACGCCCCATTCCTTTTCAAGCGTCGCGAAAACGGAATCGAGGCTCGCCGGGTCCGTCACGTCGCAGGGCAGCAGCAGGTTCGATCCCGCCGACTCCGCGAGCGGCTTCACGCGCCGTCCGAAGCTTTCGCCCTGATAGGTGAAGGCGAGTTCCGCCCCATGCGCCGCGAGCGCGCGCGCGATGCCCCAGGCGATCGAATGATCGTTCGCCACGCCCATGATGAGGCCGCGTTTGCCCTTCATCAGCGGGCCGGTCAGAACCAGCGCTTCCTCGCCCGCCTTTTCGCCATCGGAACCGTGCATGCGTCGTTTATTCCCCGTTTTGTCCGGCCACGTTCCCGGAAGACTTCCGGTTACGCTCCCCCGGCCGGTTCACCCGTTATATCGGTGCAGAGCCAGCGTCGCGTTCGTGCCGCCGAAGCCGAAGCTGTTCGTGATCGCGAGATTGATGTCGGCATTGTCGATCCGCTCGCGCACGATATTCGCCTCCGCGACAGCGGGGTCGATCTCGTCGATATTCGCGCTCGCCGCGATGAAGCCCGACTGCATCATGAGCAGCGTATAGATCGTCTCGTGCACGCCGGCTGCGCCCTGCGCATGGCCGGTGAGCGATTTCGTCGCGCTGATCGGCGGCGTCTTTGCGCCGAAGACTTCATGGATCGCCTTGATCTCGGGAATGTCGCCGACCGGCGTCGAGGTCGCATGCGGATTGATATAGTCGACGGGCGCCTTCACGTTTTCCAGCGCCATCTTCATGCAGCGCACCGCGCCTTCGCCCGATGGCGCCACCATGTCCGCGCCGTCCGCCGTCGCGCCATAGCCGACGATTTCGGCATAGATCTTCGCGCCGCGCGCCTTGGCGTGTTCGAGTTCCTCGAGCACGACGATGCCGCCGCCGCCTGTGATGACGAAGCCGTCGCGATCCTTGTCATAGGCGCGGCTTGCCTTTTCCGGCGTGTCGTTGCGCTTGGACGACATTGCGCCCATCGCGTCGAAGAGCACGGAAAGCGTCCAGTCGAGTTCCTCGCCGCCGCCCGCGAACATCATGTCCTGCTTGCGCCACTGGATCATCTCCGCCGCATTGCCGATGCAATTGGCCGAGGTCGAGCAGGCAGAGCTGATCGAATAGTTGACGCCCTTCGTCTTGAACCAGGTCGAAAGGTTCGCCGAGCAGGTCGAAGACATCGCCTTCGGCACGGCGAAGGGGCCGACCTTCTTCGGGCCTTTCACGGGCTCGCTCCGCGCCATGTCGGCGGCGGCAACGATGGCGCGCGTCGAAGGGCCGCCGGAACCGACGATGAGCCCCGTGCGCGGATTGCTGACATCGCTCTCTTCAAGGCCCGCATCGGCAATCGCCTGGTTCATCGCGATCCAGGCATAGGCCGCGCCGTCGCCCATGAAGCGCCGCGCGCGCCGGTCCACCGCCTCGTCGAGGTCGATCTTCAGGCTGCCATGCACCTGGCTGCGAAAGCCCATCTCGGCGTAAGTGTCCGCCTTCACGATGCCGGATCTGCCTTCGCGAAGGCTCGCCGTCACCTCCTGCGCATTGTTCCCGATGCTGGAGACGATACCCATGCCCGTGACGACCACTCGCCTCATGGCAGCCTCTCTTTCACTTCAATCCAGTGTTTGTCCTGTGTCGCGCCGTCTCTGTCAGGCCGGCTGCCCTTCGGCTTGCAGTCCGACTTTCATGTCGTTGATGGTGAAGGCCAGTTCGCCATCGGCCAGAATGGTGCAGTCGGCAACGCCGACCACCAGCCGGCGGTTCACGACACGCTTGAGCTGAATAATGTATTCGATCTTTTTGATGGCGGGCGTCACCATGGCGGAGAATTTCACTTCGCCCACGCCGACTGCGCGTCCCTTGCCCTTGCCGCCGATCCAGCCGAGGAAAAAACCGAGCAGCTGCCAGGCACCGTCGAGGCCGAGGCAACCCGGCATGATCGGGTCTCCTTCGAAATGGCAGGGGAAGAACCAGAGATCCGGCTTGATGTCGAATTCGGCCTTGATGAGGCCCTTGCCGTGTTCGCCGCCTTCATCCGAAATATGGGTGATGCGATCGATCATCAGCATGGGGGGCAGGGGCAGCTGCGCGTTACCGGGGCCGAACAGCCGGCCATGCCCGCATTCGAGCAAATCTTCGTAGGAATATGCCGACTTCTGCTCCGCCATCTCCATCCGCTCAACAAAAGGCCCGATCCGCATCTGCCGGCGCTCGCCGTGGTGCTATCCGGAGCCGTCCTCACTTTGGGACGGCTTTTGCCGTCCCGGTTTCCTCGCCTTCTGCGCTTCGTAACACACCCTTGGGCCGCCGCAAACCCTTGGCTTACGGGCATTTAGCGCCCGCCATGGCAGCCGCCGCGCCCTTGACAAACCTATGACGCACACACTATCTATTTGTTTGTAACGATTACAAACTGCACCCTTTAATTCGCCTTCTATACGAAACGGATCGGGCCGCCGGAAACCAGAGGACGAAAGTTCGTGACGCAGGAAAGACCCTACGCACAGACGCTCAACAGGCTGCGGGAGGCCGGATTGCGCCCCACCCGCCAGCGCCTGGCGCTGGGCCGCCTTCTGTTCGACGGCGGCGACCGCCACGTGACGGCCGAAGCGCTCCATGACGAGGCGCAGAAGGCGGGCGTGAGCGTTTCTCTCGCCACCGTCTACAACACGCTGCACCAGTTCACGGGCGTCGGCCTCCTCCGCGAGGTCGTGGTGGACAGCTCGCGCACCTATTTCGACACCAATACGGATGACCACCATCACTTCTTCATTGAGAAGGATGGGGCGCTGATGGATATCGCCGGCGACGATGTGATGATCGGCCGTCTGCCGCCTGCTCCCGAAGGCATGGATGTGGCGCGCGTGGACGTGATCGTGCGTCTGCATGATCGCACTCGTAACTAATAATTCCTCGCAAAAACAAGCGCTAAAAAGATTGTTTGGAGATATTCCAAACTGTTGACCTGTGTCGCAGGCGGGCATAGGATTGCGCCGAATCCCCCATCCGGCCCGGCCTTCCGGGCCCCTCGCGGCCGCATGGATGAACCGTCAGACACAACAGGTGAGGAGCAAGATCATGACATCGCTTTCCGGTACCAAGACCTGGGAAAACCTCAAGGAGGCTTTCGCGGGCGAGAGCCAGGCCAACCGCCGCTATCTCTATTTCGCTCAGAAGGCCGACGTTGAAGGCTTCAACGACGTCGCGGCCGTGTTCCGCTCGACTGCCGAGGGCGAGACGGGCCACGCTCACGGCCATCTCGAATTCCTCGAGGAAGTCGGCGACCCGGCGACGGGCGAGCCCATCGGCGGCACCGACAAGAACCTCAAGGCCGCGATTGCCGGCGAGACGCACGAATACACCGACATGTATCCGGGCATGGCGCGCACCGCGCGCGAAGAGGGCTTCGACGAGATCGCCGACTGGTTCGAAACGCTCGCCAAGGCCGAGAAGAGCCATGCCGGCCGTTTCCAGAAGGCGCTCGACAGCCTCAACGGCTGATCGCGTCCCGCATTCGAAGCGGAGGGACTTCCGTCCCTCCGCTCCCCGTCTCTCGACGTTTCAACTTTGCGCTGGGGACCTTGGCCGATGAGCAGCCCGAAAGAAGGCAGTACCGAAGCACCGACCCGCCACCCCCTCGATTGGCACAACCCCGAGTTCTACGATCTCGAAAAACTCGATGAGGAGATGCGCCGCGTCTTCGACATCTGCCACGGTTGCCGCCGCTGCTTCAATCTCTGCGACAGCTTCCCGCGCCTTTTCGATCTGATCGACGAAAGCCCGACCGGCGAACTCGACGAGGTGAAGTCGGCCGACTTCGCTCCCGTCGTCGAGGCCTGCACGCTTTGCGACATGTGCTTCATGACGAAGTGCCCTTACGTGCCGCCGCATGAATTCAATCTCGATTTCCCGCATCTGATGCTTCGCTACCGTGCGGCCGAAGCGAAGGCGAAGGGTGGCTATCCTTTCGTTCCCGGTCAGCTCGCACAGACTGACCGCAACGGCACGCTCGCCGCGCCCGTCGCCCCGCTCGCGAACTGGGGTTCCTCGCGCGGCAACAAGCTGACGCGCCCGGCGCTCGAAGCGGTCGCCGGCATCGACGCCCGCGCCGAATTGCCGAAGTTCCACGGGCAAACCTTCACGCGCCGCGCGAAGAAGCAGGACGCATCGGGCGCCGCCGCGCCGAAGGACGCGCCCGCCAGGGGCCGCAAGGCTGTCCTTTTCGCAACCTGTTTCGTCAACTACAACAACCCGAAGGTCGGCGAGGCCGCGCGCCTCGTCCTCGCGCATAACGGCGTCGAAACCGAAGTCGCCTATCCCGGCTGTTGCGGCATGCCCTTCCTCGAGCAGGGCAACATCGAGAAAGTCGCCGCCCAGGCGGAAAAGGTCGCAAAGGATATGTGCGCCTGGATCGACAAGGGCTACGACATCATCACGCTCACCGCTTCCTGCGGTCTCATGTTCAAGTTCGAATGGCCGCTCATTCTTCCAGACAGCGAAGACGTGAAGAGGCTCTCCGCCGCGACGCGCGACATTGACGAATATGTCGTCGACATCGCGAAGAAGGAGGGGCTCGCGCCGGGCCTGAAGCCGGTCGAAGGCGGTGTCACGGCGCATCTCGCCTGTCATGCCCGCGCGCAGAACATGGGCGCGAAGTCGGCCGAGATGATGCGTCTTATCCCCGATCTCAAGCTCGACATCGTCGAGCGATGCTCCGGCCACGGAGGAACCTTCGGGGTGATGAAGGAAACCTTCGAGGTCGCCATGAAGGTTGGCAAGACCGCCTCGCGCAACGTCGCCAAGACCGGCAACAAGTATGTGACGTCGGATTGTCCGCTGGCCGCGAAGCATCTCGTGCACGAGATCGAGACGCTGAACGAGCCGGCACCTCCGGCGCCTTATCACCCGATCGAGATCATGGCGCGCGCCTGGGGCTTGATCCAGTAAAGCGGGGGTCCACTCTTCTGTAGAAGGCTCGAAAGATGACTGCGATGAAAAAAGAAATCACACCCGCCGATATTCTCCCCTACGAGACCTATGCGAAGGAGCGCAAGGAGCGCCGCGCGGCGATCACGGCGATGAAGAAGAACCGCCGCGTCGAAGTCGGGCCCTACGCCACCTTCTACTTCGAGAACTACGACACGATGTTCCAGCAGATTCAGGAAATGCTGCACATCGAAAAGGGCGGCGCCGAACAGCTCGAAGACGAACTGCGCGCCTACAATCCGCTGATCCCGCAGGGCAACGAACTCGTTGCCACGATCATGTTCGAGATCAACGATCCCGTGCGCCGCGACAAGTTCCTGCGCGCGATCACCTGGGTCGAAAAGCATCTCTACATCGATGTCGGCGGCGAGAAGGTCGCGGGCGAAGCCGAAACGGATGTCGAGCGCACCAAGGCCGACGGCAAGACTTCATCCGTGCATTTCGTGCATTTCCGCTTCACGCCCGAACAGATCGCGAAGTTCCGCTTGCCCGAAACGCAGGTCATGGTCGTCATCGCACACGAAAATTATCACCACATGGCGGTGATGCAGCCGCAGGTGAAGGAAGCCCTGGCGAAGGACTTCGCCTGAGACAGGACTTCGCCCGGCCTACTCGAACTCTTCGCCCGGATAGACGCCCCACAGCGTTTCCTGCAGGACCCAGCCTTCGTAACCTCCGGTCTCGAGGTGGCACCATCGCGCCTTGCAGCTCTTCACCCGCGCCACAAGCCCCTTCTCGGCATAGGCGATGACGGGCGCGCCGTCGGCGGGTTCCTTGTGCAGCGCGACGGGAGCGCCATCCGCGGCGTCCATGATCGCCGTGCGCTCGCCATCCAGCATCGAATGCCAGATCCAGCCGCCATCGCCTTCATGGTCGCGGATGCGCCGCCAGTTGCTCGATTCCGCAATCACCTCGAGCGGCAGGCCGCTCTTGCGATAGACCCAGTCGATGGGAAAATCCGTGCCGGGTCCGCGGCGCACATTCGCGCGCCCGGATTTCAGGCTGACGAAGCGCGGCACGGGAAGCCCGGTCGCCGTCCCCGGCGTTCGTTCGGGCATGCCGCCTCGTTCCGCCGCGAGCGCCGCTACCGCGACGTGACCTTGCCCCGCGCCAAAGCCCATCCCCGCGGCGACGAGCGGCGCGCAAAGAAATGCGGCAGCGCAAAGCGCCGCGCGCCCTGCTCTCCCGTTCCGTCTCCTACTCGTATTGCCTGGCCTCTCCCGCATCTCTTCTTCTGCCCGTTGGCCCCCGCCGGCCGACTCACCGGATTTTGCCAGAAAATGGCGCAAACAACCGGATAAAACCTGATAAGAAGAGGCTCACCCCAGCCGGACTGCCGCCGGAGTATTTCATGACCGCCAAAAAACCGCTCGTCATCGTCACCCGCAAGCTGCCCGCCCCCATCGAGGCGCGCATGGGCGAGCTGTTCGATATCCGGTTGAATGCCGACGATCATCCCTTTTCCGCCGCCGAGCTGGCCACCGCGATCCGCGAGGCAGATGTTCTGGTCCCCACCGTAACCGACAGGATCGACGCGCGCCTTCTCTCCCAGGCGGGCGAAAACCTCCGCCTCATCGCGCAGTTCGGCACCGGCGTCGACAATATCGATGTCGAGACGGCCCGCCGTCGCGGCATTACGGTAACGAACACGCCAGGCGTGCTGACCGAAGATACCGCCGACATGACGATGGGCCTCATCCTCGCCGTGCCGCGCCGTCTCTCGGAAGGCGCGCGCTATCTCCGCGAACATGAAGGCCAGTGGCCGGGCTGGTCGCCCACCTGGATGCTCGGCCGCCGCCTCACGGGCAAACGCCTCGGCATCATCGGCATGGGCCGCATCGGCCAGGCGGTGGCGCGCCGCGCCAGGCCCTTCGGTCTCGAAATTCATTATCACAACAGGAAGCCCGCCAATGCCGTCATCGAGCAGGAGCTCGAGGCGCGCTTCTGGGAAAATCTCGACGACATGCTCGGCAAGGTCGACATCGTCTCGGTGAATTGCCCGCTGACGCCGCAGACCTTCCACCTCATCGACACGCGCCGCCTGAAGCTCATGAAGCCGGAGGCCTATATCGTCAACACCGCGCGCGGCGAGATCATCGACGAAAACGCGCTGATCCGCGCGCTGGAGGCGGGCGAACTCGCGGGCGCCGGCCTCGATGTCTTCGAGCGCGAACCGGCGGTGAACCCGCGTCTCCTCAAGCTGCCCAACGTCGTGCCCCTGCCGCATATGGGCTCGGCCACGATCGAGGGCCGCGTCGAGATGGGCGGCAAGGTCATCGTCAACATCAAGACCTTCATGGACGGCCACCGCCCGCCGGATCGCGTCATCCCCGCCATCATGTGAGGCGTCGCCTCACGCCGCGTGGATCGACAAATCCGTGATCGCCGGGTTCTCGCCGGTCAGCGGGTTCTTCGGATCCCATTTGAGCTTCACCGTCCGGAACCGCGTGTCGAGCGCGTCGTAGATCAGCAGCTTCCCCGCAAGGCTCGTTCCCGCGCCGGTAATCTCCTTGATGACTTCCAGCGCCTGCAGCGAGCCGACGACGCCGGTCAGCGCGCCCATCACGCCCGCTTCCTCGCAGGTCGGCACGGAGCCGGGCTCGGGCGTCGCGCCCACGAAGTCGCGATAATTCGGTTTCGGATTTCCCTCCACGTCGCGCTCGAAGGCCCGGAACGTCGCCACCTGTCCCTCGAACTGGCCGACGGCCGCCGACACCAGAGGCACCTTCGCGAAGTAGCAGGCATCGTTGACGAGAAACCGCGTCGCGAAATTATCGCAGCCGTCCGCCACCACGTCGTATTGGGAAATGATGCGCAGCGCGTTCGCGGCCGTCAGGCGCTCCTTGTGTTGAACGATCTTCACATCCGGGTTGATGCGTGCCGCCGCCGCCGCTGCGCTCTCCGTCTTCGCGCGGCCCACATCGGCAACGCCATGTACGATCTGGCGCTGCAGGTTCGACAGCGACACCGTGTCATTGTCCACGATGCCGATGGTCCCGACGCCCGCCGCCGCCAGATAGATGAGGCAGGGGCTTCCGAGCCCGCCCGCGCCCACGATCAGCACGCGCGCCTTGAGGAGCTTCTGCTGGCCGGGGCCACCGATCTCCTTCAGCACGATGTGCCGCGCATAGCGTTCCAGTTGTTCGTCGTTCAGTGCCATGGGCCCTCGCTCCGGTAGCTCCCTTTGCGCCACTCCGCCGCGCGAATGTCAATGGAGCGCCGCCGCTCTGCGGCTAATTTGCTGCATTAGCGAATAACGTCATGGAAATGCCCCCATTCTGCGCCATACTCCCTATTGCAGTGCGGCAGGGAAGCGCCCGGCTTGGCCGGCCCGCCGCAAGGGGGATGTCCTTTGACCACGAGGTGACCCGATGAACGATATGTCCCGCGAAATGATCGACGCCTTCACCGCTTCGGCCAACATGGCTGCGAGCGGCATCACGCGCATCAATGCCGAGCTCATGAATTTCGGCAAGACGCGCTTCGATACCGATGCCGCTACGGCCGAAGCCCTGCTCGGTGCGAAGTCCATGACCGACATGCTGGCTCTTCAGCGCGATTTCATGGTCGCGGCCTTCGAGGCCTATGCCGAGGAAACGGGCAAGCTCCGCGACATGACGATCGAACTGACCAACGAGATGGTCGAGCGCGTCGCGAAACCGCTGGCCGACTGAGGCGCCTCACATCGCCGGCAGCAGCACCACGCTCTGGCACGAGCGCCCGATGCGGCCATAGGCGTCGAAGATTTCCGATTCCGTCATCCCGCGCCCGTCGCCATGCCAGGTGCCGCGCTGCGCGATGCCGATCCACGGCCCTATCGGCGCGCGCGCCAGATGCAAGGAAAGGTCGGCATTCGGCCAGCCGCTGGCGTTCGGCCTTTCCCCGGCATCCGTCACGGTGAAGAGCGTCGACACGTCTGCAACCGCCATCGCCGCTGAAAAGGGCGTCGGGCTTTCGTGGAAGTCCCGCTTCAGCCGGATCCATTTCGCGCGCATGCCGTCCTCATGGGTCGCGTCGCGAATGTCGCAAAGATCGAGAAAGCCCTGGTTGGTATTGGTGGACTTGAAAAACGCGGGCCGCTCCCATTTCGCAAACGTCTCGGGATTGAAACCCGGCGCATCTGGCGCGCCCGGCAGGCCGGAAATGTCGAGCGGCTTCTGGAAGCAGGCGCTCGCCTTCGCCTGCAATTTCCCGCCCGCCCATAATTCGCTTTCGATGACGCTGGCGCGTCCCCCCTCGCGCAGCGGCGCGATCCGGCTCGAAATGCCATCAAGCGGCAGCGGTCTGAGCAGATAGAGATTGGCCGAGACGAGCGCGCCCCACCCCTTGCCTTCCGCCATCGCTTCCATTTCGCCGACGCAGAGCGCCGCCACCGCGCCGCCATGCATGCCGCCAAAAGGCCCTTGCACCTGCGGTTGCGCGCTCCACACATCGCCCTCGCGGCGGAAGACGGGCGGGTTGTCGATCGAAACTGCATTCATTGCATCGGCTCACATATGAAATTCGAAAACTATTCTTCCTTCCACCCTCCCCTCGGGATTCCTCTGCAAAAGAGGGTAGCGGCTGGCGTTGATTGA
>NZ_BTVP01000023.1:0-57056 GCF_045863935.1 Parvibaculum sp.
GCACCGTCACCGCCGTCGCGGGAAAGGTGTTGTCCGGTGTCGTCGTTGCCAGAATGATCGTGTCGATTTCCTGCACATCGATCCCGGCATCCGCGATCGCATTCCGCGCCGCCGCCAGCGCGAGATGCGACGTCAGTTCGCCATCCGCCGCAATGTGGCGGCTATGAATACCTGTCCGGTCGACGATCCATTCATCGGTCGTATCGACGATCTTCGAAAGGTCTTCGTTTGTGACGACGCGCGACGGCAGATAACTGCCGACACCGGCTACTACGGTTCTGATAACACTCACGACAGGGCTGCCTCGGATTCCGCTATTTCTGTATTTTGTATGCGGTGGCCATTTTTCAGGCCGGTCAGACGATCGAGATCGCTGACGATCTTGCTGACCAGATCGGCCGAAGCGACATCGGCCGCCACGTCGATCGCAGCCGCAAAGCCAACGGGATCGGTACTGCCGTGACTTTTCACGACAAGACCGTTGAGGCCAAGAAAGACGGCCCCATTCGATGAACGCGGATCGATCTTGTCCGCGAGCGCTTTGAATGCGCCGCGCGCGAAGAGATATCCGATCCGGGACATCAGCGAGCTTTGCATCGCGCCGCGAAGATAACTGACAATAAGCCGTGCTGTACCTTCCGCGGTCTTGAGCGCGATGTTGCCTGTATAGCCATCCGTTACGACGACATCGACGGTCCCCTTCGCGATGTCGTCGCCTTCGACGAAGCCATGAAAGCGGATCGGAAGTTGCGCCTCGCGCAGCATCTGTGCGGCCGCCTTCACCTCTTCCGTTCCCTTGACTTCCTCCTCGCCGATATTGAGAAGGCCGACCGTCGGTTGCTCGATATTGAAGATGACCCGTGCGAAGGCTTCGCCCATGGCCGCGAACTGCACGAGCTGGAAGGCGTCCGCGCCGACCGTCGCACCGAGATCGAGCGCCACGCTTTCGCCGCGTGCCGTCGGCCAGAGCGCCGCGAGCGCCGGCCTTTCCACGTTCGGGATCGTCTTCAGAATGACTTTGGCCATCGCCATCAGCGCGCCGGTATTGCCGGCCGACACAGCAGCCTGCGCCCTGCCTTCTTTAACCGCATCGATCGCGAGCCACATGCTGCTCGTCTTGCGGCCCCGGCGTAGCGCCTGGCTCGGCTTGTCGTCCATCGAAATGGAAACGTCGGTATGAACGATCTCGCTTGCTTGCGCGACGCGCGGATGCTTGTCGAGCAGCGGACGGATTTGCGCTTCGTCGCCGAAGATCAAAAACCGGATGTCGGGATGACGAACGGACGCAATCTCGGCACCACCGATCACCGTTTCCGGTCCATGGTCGCCGCCCATTCCATCCAGGGCTATCGTCAGTCCTTGCGTCACCCGGTTACCCCCAGTCGTTAATCCGGCTCCAGCGCGTCCGCCCACCCGGCGCGCCCCGAAGATACAGCCTTGCGAGGGGCAGACAATAGCCGGATAGCCCAACGAATCGCGCCAACTCAATAATTTTTCTTGAGTTTTTCCAATGCAGCAAAGGGATTTGGCTTGCTTTCCGGAGCGTTTCCGGGCTCTTCCGCCGGGGCCTCGAAAGCAGCATCCGGTTTGCGCGGGTAGGGATCGAGCGCGAGCGCCAGCCTCTCGGCCACAGCCTCCCCGAGATCGACGCCGTTCCCCATCATCGGCTCCGGCGCATCCTCGGCCTCCAGATCGATCTCGACCTCCCGCTCGCTGACCTCCGGGACGTCCGGTACAATCATGTGTTCCGGAAGATACCGCTGCGTGAAACTTTCCTCGATCTTCTGATGAACGGGTTCGAGCGTTACGACGCAGGATTGGACGACCTCCGTCTTGAATCTGCCCTCGACTGTGAGGCCGGCCTTACGGTAGGGCCTCACCTTGGCGATACCCGAGAGCGATACGACCTCCACAATGCCGAAGCGCTTCGCCAGGTCCTTCAGCATGCGTTCGTCAGCGTCGAACACCACTTCCTTGCCGGCCGGCGGCACATCGCTCGCGGAAACAAAGAGGCGAAACTCCGGATGCGGCCGCGGGCCCATCACGCCGCTCCCTCAGCCGCGAGCGGCCCTGGCGACGTGAAGACGACGCGACCCGCCATGACCTCACCCGGCGATTGCGCGGCCAGATCTCCGTCGACGCGCCGGACGTAAGCTGCAAGCGCCGCTGCACTGGCGTTTGACGTTGGAGACTCCGGAAGGATGTTCCTCCGGAGGGCGGCTTCGAGCTTGCCGTCATCCATCCCGGCAAGGCCTTCGTCATAGGCCTGCATCCGCCCATAGAATGAGGACGCCATCGCCTTGATCTTCTTGCCCACGGACAGGTCGCCGACCCCCATCTCGCGCAATGTCTGGTCCATGTCGTCGAACATCACATCGAACAGCTTCTGGCCCATCTCCTTGCCTGCCTCGCCGCATGCCCTTAAACGCCGCAGCGCCAGAAAGACGTGGAGAGCGACCATCTCGAATCGCCCCTCGGCCGTGTCCGGCACGCCCATGTCCTTGTAAAAAACCGGGCTCCGCGCCTGTCCGACCAGCACCCCGTAGAGGACATATGGTGTATCCTCGTCACGGGAACGGCCAAAAATCCTTTTCCATATCATGGCTTCGCTCCAGCCCGGGGTGATAGGTTTTGGCCCATGCTGCACATGCCGATTGAATTTAACCGGCGACAAGGGTAGGTCAACGGCAGACCTTTCAGGCTCCAGGAGGCCTCTATATGACATCGTTCCGACTGCGCCGCCCCACTCGTCTCGCCCTGACAGCAGCCTGTCTAGCGCTTGGCGCCGCGACGATGTCCGCCTGCGCCCCTGTTGTGCAGGATCGCGGCTACATATTCGATCCCGCCGATCTCGACAAGCTCCAGGCGGGATCCTCGAAAGAGCAGGTCCGCACCGTCATGGGTTCGCCGTCCACGGTCTCCACCGTCGACGGCGAGGCCTGGTACTACATCTCGAGCAAATTCGAGACCGTCGCTTTCTATGCACCCGAGGAAATCGAGCGCACTGTCGCCGCCGTCTATTTCGACAAGACGGACGTCGTTCAGGAAGTGGCCTATTACGGGCTCGAAGACGGGCAGATCGTGAACTTCGTCGACCGCAAGACGCCGACCCGCGGCAAGGAACTCACGATCCTCGGCCAGCTCTTCGGCAACCTCGGCCGCTTCAACAACCAGGGTGCGGGCACTCCCGGCGGCGCCAGTGATCCGTCCGGCCGACGCTAAAAGGAAACCTCGAACCCGCCGAAAGAAAAAGCCCCGCGGATTTCTCCGCGGGGCTTCATCGTTTCAGATCTATGCCCTTACGAGTGCGCGAGCACCGCGAGAAGCAGAAGGGCCACGATGTTCGTGATCTTGATCATCGGGTTGACGGCGGGACCAGCGGTGTCCTTGTAGGGATCGCCGACCGTGTCGCCCGTCACCGCGGCCTTGTGAGCCTCGGAGCCCTTGCCACCGAAGTTTCCATCTTCGATGTACTTCTTCGCGTTGTCCCAGGCACCGCCACCCGACGTCATCGAAATGGCGACGAAGAGACCGGTCACGATCACGCCGAGCAGCATCGCACCGACGGCCGAGAACGCCGCCGACTTGTCGGCGATCGCCAGAACCGCGAAGTAGAGAACGATCGGCGAGAGAACCGGCAGAAGCGACGGGATGATCATTTCCTTGATCGCCGCTTTCGTCAGCATGTCGACCGCACGCGCATAGTCCGGCTTCGACGTGCCGGCCATGATGCCCGGATCGGCCTTGAACTGACGCCGTACTTCCTCGACGACGGAGCCCGCTGCACGGCCGACAGCCGTCATGCCCATCGAACCGAACAGATAGGGCAGCAGGCCACCGATGAAGAGACCGATCACCACGAACGGGTTGGACAGCGAGAAGTCGGGGCTGACACCCGCGAAATAGCCGTAGTCGACGGAGTTGGCCGCAAAGAACTTCAGGTCTTCCGTATAGGCCGCGAAAAGAACGAGCGCGCCGAGGCCCGCCGAACCGATTGCATAGCCCTTGGTGACCGCCTTCGTCGTGTTACCCACGGCGTCCAGCGCATCGGTCGTCTTGCGCACATCGGCCGGAAGATCGGCCATCTCCGCGATACCGCCCGCATTGTCGGTCACCGGACCGAACGCGTCGAGCGCAACCACCATGCCCGCAAGCGCGAGCATCGTCGTCACCGCGATGGCGATGCCGAAGAGACCGGCAAGGCTGTAGGTCACGAGGATACCGACCACGATGACGAGTGCCGGCAGCGCCGTCGCTTCCATCGAAATCGCCAGACCCTGGATGACGTTCGTACCGTGCCCTGTGGCTGAAGCGGCGGCGATCGACTTCACCGGACGGAAGGTCACGCCCGTGTAGTATTCCGTGATCCAGATGATGAGGCCGGTAATGGCAAGGCCGGCGACACCGCAATAATAGAGCGTCATGCCGGTGAAGTTCAGCGTGCCGACCGTGTAGGCCGTATCGAGCCCGATCACCCAGTCGGTAACGAAGTAGAGCACGACGAGCGACAGAACGGCAGAGGCGATGAAGCCCTTGTAGAGCGCGCCCATGATGTTGTTGCTCTTGCCGAGCCGCACGAAGAACGTGCCGATGATCGACGTCACGATGCACGCACCGCCAATGGCCAGCGGATAGGTCATCATCGCGGCGATCCCCTCGCCCGCGAAGAAGATCGAGGCAAGAACCATGGTCGCAACGACCGTCACGGCATAGGTCTCGAAAAGGTCGGCTGCCATGCCCGCGCAGTCGCCGACATTGTCGCCCACGTTGTCGGCGATGGTCGCCGGGTTGCGCGGATCGTCTTCCGGAATACCCGCTTCGACCTTGCCCACGAGGTCGCCGCCTACGTCGGCACCTTTCGTGAAGATGCCGCCGCCGAGACGCGCGAAGATCGAGATCAGCGATGCGCCGAAACCGAGCGCCACGAGCGCGTCGATCACTTCACGCGAGCCGGGGGCATAGCCGAGATGAACGGTAAGCACCGAGTAGTAGACGGCAACCGCGAGCAACGCGAGGCCGGCAACCAGCATGCCCGTCACGGCGCCCGACTTGAAGGCAACGTTGAGGCCGGCTGCAAGGCTCGTGCTTGATGCCTGCGTCGTGCGCACGTTCGCGCGGACCGAAACCAGCATGCCGATATAGCCGGCAGCGCCCGAGAGTGTCGCGCCGACGAGGAAGCCGACAGCGACCTTGAGGGTGAGGAGATACCAGACCACGCCGAAGATCACCGCGCCGACGATGGCGATGGTTGTGTACTGACGCGCGAGATAAGCGCCCGCGCCCTCCTGGATCGCCGCTGCGATCTCCTGCATGCGCGCATTGCCCGCGTCCAGCTTCAGCACCGAGCGCACAGCCCAGATGCCATAGATGAGCGCAAGCACGCCGCAGCCGATAATAGCCCACAAAGCAGTGCTCATTGTTTTATCCTTAGGTTCCCTTGAAGGATTGACCGGCGGGAATTGCCACTCTCCTTCCGGCATTTGACGCCGGAAGTCCTCCCCCTGCCGAATGCAGAAATCGCGCGGAAAGATGCCAAATACGACATCGGAAAGCAACCGGCAGGCCGCGCCCGCTCCGGGCCTAAAAGTGGCTATATCCCAATTGCTTGAGGGGAATCGCGCGGCCGGCGCTATCGACAAGCATCACGCCCTCGTCCGGCCCTGTCACTCTGCCGATTTTCGTTACCCGGACGGAGGCTTCCCCAGCGGCAGCCTCGATCTCGTTCCCCTTTTCGGGTGGGGCAGCAAAGAGAATTTCATAGTCGTCGCCGCCGCCCGCAATCAGTGGAAAGAGCTCCTCGTCCTGCCGCAGCGCCATTTGCGCCGCCGCCGATAGGGGCAGCTTGTCCTTCTCGATTCGGGCTCCCGTCCCGGAAACTTCACAAATATGGCCGAGATCGGCCAAAAGCCCATCCGACACGTCGAGCGCGGCATGGACGAGCCCCCGCAGCCTCGGCCCAAGCGAACAGCGCGGTTCGGGCTCGCGATAGCGCTGAACGAGCTGGCTGGCTTCATCACGGCCAAGCCCGGAGAACCTTCCTTTCAGCACTTCGAGGCCGAGTGCCGCATCGCCGAGCGTTCCGGTCACGTAAAGGTCGTCGCCGGGCCGGGCACCGCCGCGGGGGATCATCCCGCCAATCGGCACCTCGCCGATGGCCGTCAGCGAAAGCGTCAGCGGCCCCGGTGTCTTCACCGTGTCGCCGCCCCAGAGAGAGACGCCATAGCGCTTCTGGTCATCCGCAAGGCCGGCCGCGAAACGCTTGATCCAGTCGAACGTGGTGTCATCCGCCCACGCCGTCACGAGCAGATAGCCCTTCGGCACCGCCCCTTTCGCGGCGAGGTCGGACAGGTTCACGCGCAAGAGCTTGCGGGCGACGCTTTCGGCAGGATCGTCGGGAAGAAAGTGGATGCCTGCAACGATGGCATCGACGGTGAGGACGGTCTCGCAGCCCTCCTCCACGCGATAAAGCGCGGCATCATCCTTCAGCGCGAAGGCGCCTTTGGCGCCCGACGCGAGAGGCGCGAAAACTTCCTCGATCAGCGCGAATTCGCCGGGCCGTCCGCCCTCAACTTTTTCCGCCGGAGCCATGTTCCGCTCCTGCCCCGCTCCTGATGTCGCGGCCGAGACGGTCGAGCACGGCGTTCACGACGCCCGGCTCGTCTCCCTCAAAGAAGGCATGCGCGATATCGACATACTCGTTGATGATGACCTTGAGAGGTACATCCTTGCAACGGCGAAGCTCGTAGGTTCCGCAACGCAGGATGGCGCGCAGCGTCGAGTCGATCCGTGCGAGCGACCAGCCCTTGGCCAGCGCGCCGTTCACTTGGCGGTCGAGTTCGCGCTGCTCGCGCACGACACCGCGGACAACATCCTCGAAGTGAGCGGCATCCGCGTCTGCCATCTCACCTCCTTCGTCGCCATGCTCGAGACGATGCTCGACGAACTCCGCAACCGCATCGTCGAGCGGTGTGGACGCGATATCCATCTGATAGAGCGCCTGCACGGCGCCGAGGCGCGCGGCGGAACGAGCCTTGTGATCGAGACTGCCGTCGGATGCAGGCTGTGCGGGAATCGCCATCTTCTTCGATAAACCTCGACCGGCGTCAGGCGCCGAAACTGCGTTTGAGCTCGATCATGTCGAGACAGGCATTGGCGGCACCGCCACCCTTGTTCTTTTCGCTTACCCTGGCGCGAGCCCAGGCCTGGGCCTCGTTCTCGACGGTCTGGATGCCGTTGCCAAGCGCAAGCATTCGGTCGACGGCCAGGTCCATCAGCGCCCGGGCGGATTCGTTCGAGACGATGTCGTAATGCGTCGTCTCGCCGCGAATGACACAGCCAAGCGCCACAAAGCCGTCTATCTTCTTGGTAAATCCGCCATGCGCCATTGCATCGATGGCATATCTCACGGCGGCTGGAATCTCGAGGACACCCGGCACCGATGCGCGCTGCCACGTCGCGCCGCGTGCTTCCAGCGCCTCTATCGCGCCTCGCGCAAGTTCGTCCGCGAGGTCTTCGTAGAAGCGCGCTTCGATAATCAGGATATGCGGTTCTGTTGTCACGATGTCGTCTCCTTCGCGCGCGACACGACGCCGCCGGCCTGCCTGAGCGGGCGCTGTCCGACGACCCGGAGCCCGTATCCTTCCAGACCAACGATGCTTCGATCCGTGTCGGACAGCAGGACCATGTCATGAATGCCGAGGTCCAGCAAAATCTGGGCACCGACACCGTATTCGCGCAGCCGCCGCGGCATTTCGTGGTCGCCGCTCTCGCCCTTGCGGAGAAGCATGTCGGAAACGACGGTCGCCGTCGTATCGCGGATAAGAACGATAACGCCGCGCCCCTCTTCGGAAATGATCCGCATGGACTCCTTCAGAATGTTCGAGCGTGGCCCTGTGGCGCCGAGAATGTCGTCGAACACGTTGATCGCATGCACCCGCACCAACACCGGCTCGGGACCCGAAATATCGCCCTTCACCAGCGCGATATGTTCGGCATATTCGACCGTGTTCAGATAGACCATCAGCTTGAACTCGCCGCCAAAGTCGCTGTCGAGTTCCGTTTCGATGGCACGATGAATGAAGTTGTCGTAGCGGCGGCGATAGGCAATGAGGTCGGCAATCGTCGCGATCTTGAGACCGTGGAGCTGCGCGAACTGCACGAGATCGGGCAGGCGCGCCATTGTGCCGTCGTCGTTCATGATCTCGCAGATGACGCCGGCCGGATAAAGCCCGGCGAGACGCGCAATGTCGACCGCCGCTTCCGTATGCCCGGCGCGCACCAGCACGCCGCCGTCTCGCGCGACGAGTGGGAACACATGTCCCGGCGACACGATATCCGTCGCGCCCTTCGTGGGATCGATCGCCACCGACACCGTATGCGCGCGGTCATGAGCCGAGATGCCTGTCGAGATACCCTCGCGCGCCTCGATCGACACGGTGAAGGCTGTCTGATGACGCGACTGGTTCGTCGACGACATGAGCTGCAGGTTGAGCTGTTTCGAGCGCTCGCCGGTCAGTGTGAGACAAATCAGGCCACGCCCGTACTTCGCCATGAAGTTGACGGCTTCCGGAGTGCACATCTGCGCCGGAATCACGAGGTCGCCTTCGTTCTCGCGCTCCTCGGCATCGACGAGAATGAACATCTTGCCGTTGCGAGCGTCCTCGATGACGTCCTCGATGGGTGAAAGGTATTCCTTGTACACGGGTCTCAATCCTTCTGAACCAGCCGCGCGACATAGCGGGCCAGCATGTCGATTTCAAGATTAACGGGATCGCCCGCTTTCGCCAGCCCCCAGGTCGTGACCGCCTGGGTATGGGGGATAATGTTGACGCCGAAGCGCGTTCCCCCAGCATTTGCGCCGGATTTCGGGTCTTCGACCTCGTTGACGGTAAGTGAAGTGCCGTTGAGCGTCACAGACCCCTTCGGAGCGATGAACCGGCCGAGCCCCTCCGGCGCCTCGAAGGTGAAGCGCATGGAATCGCCTTCCGGACTTATGTCGACGATCCGCCCGACCCCGTCCACATGCCCACTCACGATATGACCGCCAAGTTCGTTCCCGGCCTTGAGCGCGCGTTCGAGGTTGATCCTCGTACCCTCGATCCAGGTGCCGAGTGTCGTGCAATCGAGCGACTCCTGCGACACATCGACGGCGAACCAGTTGCCTCCGGCATCGTTCCCCTTCTCGATCACTGTCAGGCAGCAGCCGGAACAGGCGATGGACGCACCGATGTCGATGGTCGCCGGATCATAGGCCGTTTCGACGACGAACCGCGTATCGCCGCGCTTTTCGACGGTGCGGATACGTCCTACATCGGTAACGATCCCGGTGAACATGTTTCAGCTCCCGCGCACGAAGCTTGCGACCGTGTCGCCGTCGGCGGATGCCGTCGCACGCAGAACGAAACTTGGCGCCTCATCGACCTTCCTGATGCCGAGCGCCGCAATGGCGGGATATCCGTCGCCGCCGATCACCTTGGGTGCCTGGAACCATTCAATTCTGTCAACGAGATGGTCCCGGACAAGCGATGCAGCAAGCCGCGCGCCGCCCTCCACAAGGACGCGCGTAACGCCCCGCGCCGCCAGAGCTTCCATCGCACCGCGCATGTTCATGACACCGCCCTTGTCCGGATCGACGTCGATGAGGATGACCCCACATTCCTCGAACGCCTTGCGGCGGTTTTCGTCGCCGCCGGGCAGCGTCAACAACCAGACCGGTACGTTGCGCGCGTCGCGCACGAGCTTCGATGTCAAGGGCAAGCGCAACCTGCCGTCCGCCACGATGCGGATTGGCGAACGTCCCTCGAGCCCCGGCAAACGGCATGTGAGTTCGGGATCATCCACGATGGCGGTCGCGCTGCCGACCAGGATCGCGTCATGCGTCGCTCGCAGGAGATGTCCGCGGTAGCGCGAAGCCTCGCCCGTGATCCACCGGCTGTGGCCGTCATGCGTCGCGGTCCGCCCATCGAGCGAGCTCGCGATCTTGAGCGTGACGAGCGGCCGCCGCTCCGACATGGTGAGAAAAAAACCTTCATTGAGGTAATAGGCGTCTGCCGCGCAGACATTCTCCGTTACCTCGACGCCCTTCGCCTGCAACATCGCGAAGCCGCGCCCCGCGACCTCCGGATTGGGGTCGCTGATCGTCCCGACGACGCGCGCGATACCCGCCTCGATCAGCGCCTCGGCGCAGGGCCCCGTCTTGCCGTGATGCGAACAGGGTTCGAGGCTCACATATGCCGTGGCGCCCTTTGCCAGTGCACCGGCGCGGCGAAGCGCCTCCGTCTCGGCATGAGGCCGGCCTCCAGGCTGGGTCCAGCCGCGCCCGACGATGCGCGGGGTGTCGCCTTCCTCGCGCACGATCACGCAGCCGACCGCCGGGTTCGGAGCGACCTGCCCGAGCCCTCGCTCAGCGAGCGTCAGTGCCATCTTCATGAAACGAGTGTCGTGGGGCCGAACCATTTTCATCCCTATCGGTGGGCTTGCCCGCGGTTCCCTCCGGGTTCCGCGGCTGGCGGCCCGAAGGATCAGCGGTCCTCGTCTTCCTCACGCAGGGAACCGTCGAACGGCCCGCTGAGTTCGCCCAGAAACTCCTCGAAATCCTTCGCCTCGCGGAAGTTCCGATAAACCGAGGCGAAGCGGACATAGGCAACGGCGTCCAGAGAGCTGAGGCCTTCCATGACCAGCTTGCCGACCATGGCCGAGGGGATTTCGCTTTCCCCCATGCTCTCGAGCCGCCGCACGATGCCGCTCACCATACGCTCAACGCGCTCCTGCTCAACCGGGCGTTTGCGCATGGCGACTTGCACGGAACGCATGAGTTTGTCCCGGTCGAACGGCACCCTGCGGCCGTTGGACTTGATGATCGTCAGTTCGCGGAGCTGCACCCGCTCGAAAGTGGTGAACCGGCCGCCGCAAGCGGTGCAAAAGCGCCGCCTGCGAATGGCCGTATTGTCTTCGGTGGGACGAGAGTCCTTCACCTGGGTGTCTTCGTTACCGCAATATGGACAACGCATGCGCCGTCAGCCCCCTCGCTACGTAACCCGCCCCGCCGCGGGATTGGTTACTTCGGCCCACCATAGATCGGAAAGCGCCGGCACAACTCGATTACACGAGTGCGGACGGCCGCTTCCACTTCGCCGTTCTTTTCATCGCCGTTCTTTGCGAGCCCGTCCAGCACTTCCGTGATGAGCTTGCCGATCTGGGCGAATTCGGCGACGCCGAAGCCGCGCGTCGTGCCCGCCGGCGTGCCGAGACGCACGCCCGACGTGATTGTCGGCTTTTCCGGATCGAAGGGAATGCCGTTCTTGTTGCAGGTGATATTGGCCCGCTCGAGCGCGGCCTCCGCCACCTTGCCGGTGAGCCCCTTCGGCCGGAGATCGACCAGCATCAGATGCGTGTCCGTACCGCCGGAAACGATCGCGAGACCGGCATCCGCAAGCGTCGATGCGAGGGTGCGCGCATTGTCGACGATGGACTTCGCGTAGGTCTTGAAGTCCGGTCGTAGCGCTTCACCGAACGCGACGGCCTTGCCCGCAATGACATGCATCAGCGGCCCGCCCTGGATGCCCGGGAAGATCGCCGAATTGATCTTCTTCCCGATATCCTCGTTGTTCGAGAGGATCATGCCGCCGCGCGGCCCGCGCAGCGTCTTGTGCGTCGTGGTGGTCACGACATCCGCATGGGGTAGCGGGCTCGGATGCGCGCCGCCAGCCACCAGACCGGCGAAGTGTGCCATGTCCACCATGAAGAGTGCGCCGACACTGTCCGCAATCTCGCGGAATGCCTTGAAGTCGATCACGCGCGGATAGGCGGAACCGCCGGCAATGATCATCTTCGGCTTGTGCTCTTTCGCAAGCGCCGCCACCTCGTCCATGTCGATCTGGTGGTCCTGCTGTCTGACGCCATACTGCACGGCGTTGAACCACTTGCCGGACTGGTTGGGCGCGGCGCCATGTGTCAGGTGGCCGCCCGCGGCGAGGCTCATGCCCATGATGGTGTCGCCCGGCTTGAGCAGCGCCATCATCACGCCCTGGTTCGCCTGCGAGCCGGAATTGGGCTGCACATTGACGTAAGAGCAGTCGAAGAGTTTCTTCGCCCGCGCGATTGCCAGCTCCTCGGCAATGTCCACGAACTCGCAGCCGCCGTAATAGCGCTTGCCCGGATACCCTTCTGCATACTTGTTCGTCATGATCGAACCCTGCGCCTCGAGCACGGCGCGGGAGACGATATTTTCCGATGCGATCAGTTCGATCTGGGTCTGCTGGCGCTCGAGTTCGCGCTCGATGGCGTCCAGGATTTCGGGATCGCTCTCCGCGAGCCCGTCCGTGAAGAAGCCGGAGAAGGAGCCTCGCCGGGGGGCGGCATCGCTCAAAGACATAGACCTACCTTTTTGTTTCAATTCGAATGCATTCGGGGCGCCGAACCGGCAAAGTCGCATCGCTCGCACGCGCCATGGCCATTGTTCACGGCCGCCCGGTTTCGATCCGGCGTGATACCACATCTCGTCGGCCGCCGCCAATTCACCACAAATTTTCGCCGAAAACGGGTCGCCGCTCCGAAATCCGGGCGCGTCGGGAAAGCAACACTGCCATGGACCTGCCTTTCCAGACAGCGCAAGAAGACCTGCGTGAGTATAGTGTATGTAAGACTAGAAATGGAAAGTTTACTTGTTGGATCAAGTTGATCCGTTACCGTCCTATATTGCAAACCAAAGCTTCACCTTGTTTTCCTTAGATTAAGACATGCGCCGATCTAGACGATAATCTTGATATCCTTGATTGGAGTCGTTATATCGCGCTAGAAAAAGAAGCTTTTTTGTCCGCGCAAGCGGAAGAATCACCCCCGGCAAGGCAAATCGTCGTAATGAATGAGACAAAATCTTCCGCGTCTGTAGACACGACGGAAATTCTGCGGCTGGCGGCTGAAATAGTTGCCGCTTATGTCAGCAATAACGCCGTGGCCGCAAACGACCTTTCCGCGCTGGTCCGGACGGTTCACGCGACGCTGACCAACCTCGACCAGGCCGCGCCGGGCCGCGAAACCGACCTGACCCCCGCCGTACCGATCAAGAAATCGGTGACGGCGGACTACATCATCTGTCTCGAAGACGGCAAGAAGCTGAAGATGCTGAAGCGCTATCTGCGCTCGCAATACGGGCTTACGCCCGAAGAATACAAGGCGCGCTGGGGCTTGCCGCATGACTATCCGATGGTGGCGCCGAATTACGCAGCCCAGCGCTCGAAACTCGCAAAGCAGATCGGGCTCGGTCGCGTCAGCACCACCCCGGCCCGCGGCCGCAAGAAGAAATAGGGCTAAACCACAATCCCGCCGCCGGCGCTTCCGGGAGGTTCTGAATCGTCCTTGCCGGGCACGGTGCTTTCATTCTTTTTCTTTTCGAGCATGTAACGCAGCTTCTGCACGGCCACGCGCTCAAGTTCGCTCTGCGCGGCAATGGACGGCCCGATCACCGAGACTTCCAGACCCGTCGTCACATCGACAGCCGTCACTTTGACGCTGCCGCCGATCGGTATGTATTCGAAGATTACCTCGCGGCGCTCGCCGCTTTCGCCTTGCCCTTCCCGCGAAGGGCTATCGCCGCCCCGGTCAGGCGGCACGCCGGATCTTGTGGCGCGTCCACACCTGGTCGAGCGCCGTCACCAGATCGCGCATCATCTCGTCCGTATGAACCGGGCAAGGGGTGAAGCGCAGCCGTTCCGTCCCGCGCGGAACCGTCGGGTAATTGATGGGCTGAACGTAGATGTCGAAGTCCCTCAGCAACTCGTCGCTGACTTGCTTGCAGATCACCGGATCGCCCACCATCACAGGCACGATATGGCTCTCGCACCACATCACCGGCAGCCCGGCATCGGCCATCATCCGCCGAAGCGTTGCCGCTCGTTCCTGATGCGCCACCCGCTCTGCATCGCTCGACTTGAGATGCCGTACCGCTGCCAGAACGCCCGCAACGAGAACCGGGGAAAGCGAAGTGGAAAAGATGAAACCGGGTGCGTAAGAGCGCACGACGTCGACGAGATCGGCCGAGGCCGCGATATAGCCGCCCATCACGCCGAAGCCCTTGGCGAGCGTACCCTCGATAATATCCACCTTGTCGAGCACGCCATCGCGCTCCGCGATACCGCCGCCGCGCGGCCCGTAGAGGCCAACAGCATGCACCTCATCGAGATAGGTGAGCGCACCATACTTGCGCGCGAGATCGCAAATCGCGCCGATGGGCGCAACATCGCCGTCCATTGAATAGACGGACTCGAAAGCGACGATCTTCGGTTGCTCCGGATCGAGTTCGCTCAGCAACTCTTCGAGATGCGCCAGATCGTTGTGCCGCCAAAGCCGCTTCGGCCCACGTCCGCGCCTTATGCCCTCGATCATGGAGGCGTGATTCATCTCGTCCGAGATGATTGTACAATTGCCGAGAATCTGCACCAGCGTCGAGAGCGTCGCATCGTTCGCGGCATAACCCGACGTGAAGAGCAGCGCCGCTTCCTTCTGGTGAAGGTCGGCAAGCTCGCGCTCAAGTTCGACATGGTAATGCGTCGTGCCGGAGATGTTCCGTGTACCGCCGGACCCTGCGCCAACTTCGTCGATCGCGCGGTGCATCGCCTCGATCACTGCCGGGTGCTGGCCCATGCCGAGATAATCGTTGGAGCACCAGACGACGATGTCCTTGGTGCCCTCAGGCGTGTGGAAGGTCGCACGTGGAAACGAGCCGCGATGGCGCACGATATCGGCGAAGACGCGGTAGCGTCCTTCGTCCTTCACAGCGCCAAGCGCTTCGGCAAGTTTGCGCTCATAATCCATAGCGTTTCCTGTCCTCCCCCTCCGAATCCTGAAGGGATACCCTTAACATTTATAGCACAATAGTCGCCGGCCGCAGCCCGGCCACAAGCGAATTGTCGCATTAAGACATGGGGTTGGGAGGGGGCTCAGGAAGACCAGAGCCCTTTTTCCGTGAGAACCGTTTTCAGAAGAGCCGGCTCGTCGGTCATCAGCCCGTCCACGCCGAGATCGATCAGGCGGCGCATCTCGGCTTCGTCGTCGATGGTCCAGACATGGACCTGCAGGCCTGCTTCATGGGCCCTGCCGACCAGTTCCCGGTCCACCAGCCGGATGCCGTATTGCTCGACGGGGATCTGGGCGCAACCTTCGGCGAAGCCCCCGAAAAGCCCCCTCGCAGGTCCCGCCCAACTCGACAGGCGAAGCCGCGTGGTCGAAAGCGGCCCCATCCCGGTGCAGAGCTTTGGCCCTAGGGCGTCGCGGATTCCGGCGGTACGGCGCCCGGAAAACGCGGTCACACACACCCGGTCGATTGCCTGCGCATCCTTGATGAGCCGGATGAGCGGCAATGCCGCATTGTCGCGCTTCGGGTCTATGTTGATCCGGACTTCCGGCCAGGCCGCCAACAGGTCCGCCATCAGCGGAATGGGCTCCGTTCCGGCAATGCGCGCCTTGTGCACATCCACATAGTCCATCTCGGCGATGCAGCCGGTGCTGTCGGTCACGCGGTCGAGCATGTCGTCGTGAAAGGCAAGCAGCACGCCGTCGCGCGTCGCATGCACGTCCGTCTCGATATAGCGATAGCCGAGATCGACGGCCCCCTGGAAGGCCGGCATCGTGTTTTCGGGCCAGGCCCCCGCACCGCCGCGATGGGCGAAGGCGAGAAGCCCGTCATGCTCGAGATAGGGGAATTTTGCCGGGCGCATCCGCCTCGCCTGCCGCTTTGTTTTTCTAGTTCTTGAGCGCGCTGGTATTCACGCTCCCGTCGCGATCATACACATCGTCGCGGAAGTTCACGATCCCATCCGCTTCCGCCCAGGCGGTCAGGTAGACGAGATAGATCGGTACCGGCGTGCCGAGCGAAACATTGCGGTACTGCCCCGAAGCAACCGCCGCCTCCACCCGCGTCGCATCCCAGTCCGGCTTGTCCGCCGTCATGAGCCAGGACACGAGCCCGCGCACATTGCGTACCCGCACGCATCCGGAGCTGAAATTGCGCTCCTGCCGCCCGAACAGGGTCTTCGTCGGCGTGTCGTGCAGGAAGATCGCATCGCTGTTTGGAAAGTTGATCTTGAGAGACCCGAGTGAATTCCACGGCCCCGGATCCTGCCGGAGATAATAGGCCTCGTTCACGCGCGGATTGGACCAGTCGATATTCGCCGGATCGAGCTCGCGGATATTCTGGTCCCAGCCCTGCAGCACGCGAATGCCCTGCCGTCTCAGGTAGCCGGGATTGTTCTTGATCTTCGGCAGCATGTCCGCCATCGCAATCGACTTCGGAACATACCAATAGGGATTGAAGGTGATCGACGTCACCTGGCTGGTGATCTCCGGCGTCTGCCGCGATTGCTTGCCGACGATGACGCGCTCGTTGAATTCGACGACGCCGTCGTTCACCGCCTCCACTTCCTGTCCCGCGATGTTCACGAACACATGACGGCGCTCCAGCTTCGGCATCAGCGCGGAAATACGGTGGAGGTTTGTTTCGAGTTGCCGGACGCGCGTCTGCACCGGCACGTTCATCGCCGCGATCGTGCGCCGCCCGACAATACCGTCCGGCTCCAGCCCGTTCCGCTTCTGATAGCGGGCCACCGCCTCTTCCACGGATTCGTCATAGAGAGTGGGGTCGCCCGGCAATGCCGCCAGGTCGCCCGTCGCAATCAAGCGTTCGCGCACCTGCGCGACGCGCGGATCGCGCACGCCGCGTTCAAGGCGCTCTCCCGCCGCAACGCGTCCCCAGCCACCTCGGACGGCAATCGCCCGGTAATGTTCGATGGCGGCCGTCACCGCGGCGATGGACCGGTCGCTCAGCGTCGGTGTGCGGGCTTCCGAAACGGGTGCCTCGGCAGCCGCTTCGGGCGCCGCATTGGCCGCCCATGGATCGACCCAATGGGTTTCCTGCGCGCCATAGGAAGTAGCTTCGGCATGGACCGGCCCCGCTGCAAACGGCAGGGCAATAAGCCCGGCCAGCAGAAACAGCCTCAAAAGGGA
The DNA here is from genome assembly GCF_045863935.1 of Parvibaculum sp. Taxonomy (GTDB): domain Bacteria; phylum Pseudomonadota; class Alphaproteobacteria; order Parvibaculales; family Parvibaculaceae; genus Parvibaculum. The sequence continues at coordinate 16,999 of NZ_BTVP01000023.1, forward strand.
TGAAATCGAAGGCACTCTTTTCACACAGCCCCACAGCAAAATACCGGATGCCCCTCCGGCGTGAACGCACGGCCCCGTTATGCCATTTCGGGACACTGGCCGCATCTTGCCAATCTTGTAGCCGCAAAGCGTCATGAAATCTGTCGCATTCAGGGTCAGGATTCGGGATTCCGCCCCGTAAAAGGTCGGACTTCCCGTCGTGAGTGATGGAAATGCAACTCCCGTGCTGCCGGGCGGTGGGCCCACCCGCCAGAAACGCCGGAAGGCCCGCGTCTTGGGGGAGACGCAGGCCTTGCCGCAATCGGGTCAACGGCGCTTAGAGGCGGTAGCGGATCTGGTCTGTCCAGAAGCGCTCGAGCTTGAACAGCGTGGCGTTCGCCTGCCGCAGTTCCTCGCTCGAAATATCGCCGACCTCGTTCAGCATCATGCAGTGCTTGTTGTAGACCTCGTCGATCGCAGCGCAGATCGAGCGCCCCTTCTCCGTCAGCCGCACGCGTACCGAACGGCGATCCGAGCGGGACCGCTGATGATGGATGTAACCGGCCTCGACGAGCTTCTTGAGATTGTAGGACACGTTCGAGCCGAGATAGTGGCCCCGCGTCCTGAGCTCGCCGGCGGTCATTTCCGAGTCGCCGATATTGAAAAGGAGAAGCGCCTGAACGCTGTTGATCTCCGAACAGCGAATGCGGTCGAGTTCATCCTTGATCACGTCGAGCAGCCGCCGGTGGAGTCGCTCCACATAGGTCAGCGTCTCGAGATAGGCTTGCTTGCGGCCGGGATCCTTCTGGTCCTGGACAGCAGGTTCGCTCTTAAGATTGGTCATAGCCATGGGTTGCCCCCAAACCTCACGCAAAACATCATTTGCCGCACCTTCTGTGCTGCAACGCGTCACAATATCCGTGAGGCTACTAACGAGGCCTTAAGTCCTCCGGCATGAATACCGAAGCGAACCCGATATGATTAAAACTATATTTCGCCGCGGATGAGCCGGATGATGCCGGAAAAATCGAGGCCATCCTCTCCGGCCGCTTCCATCAGCGAATAAAGCTGCGCCGCCTGCGCGCCGAGAGGGATCGGCGTTCGCGCCGTTTTGGACGCATCCTGCGCGAGCCGGAGATCCTTCAGCATCATCGCCGCCGTGAACCCGGGCTGATAGTTCCTGTTGGCTGGCGACGTCGGCACCGGCCCCGGCACCGGGCAATAGGATGTCATCGACCAGCACTGTCCGGACGCGGTCGACGAAATATCGAACAGCGTCTGCGCATCGAGGCCGAGCTTCTCGCCTAGCACGAAGGCTTCCGAAACGCCGATCATCGAAATGCCGAGGATCATGTTGTTGCAGACCTTGGCAACCTGCCCGTTCCCCGCCGCGCCGGCATGGAAGATGTTCTTGCCCATCTTTTCGAGGATCGGCTTTGCCTTCGCAAAGGCTTCGTCCGTCCCGCCCACCATGAAAGTGAGCGTGCCCGCCTCCGCGCCGCCGACACCACCCGATACCGGCGCATCGAGCATCGCCATGCCGGCCTTCTCCGCCGCCGCAATCGTCTCGCGCGCGGAGGGAATGTCGATGGTGGAACTGTCGATGAAGACGGTGCCTTTACGCGCCGAAGCGATCAGCCCGCTTGCCCCCAGATAGACCGAACGCACATGCTCGCCCGCGGGCAGCATGGTCACGACGAAATCCACGTCGCGCGCCGCGTCGCTTGCGGTTTCAGCTTTCGTCGCCCCCGCTTCGACCAGCGCCGCCACGGCAGCCGGTGCGAGATCGAAGACCTTGAGAGCGTGCCCCGCCTTGACGAGGTTCCGCGCCATCGGCCCGCCCATATTGCCGAGCCCGATAAATCCGATTGCCGCCATTTCGCTCTCCCCGTTCTAGTCGAACGTCAATTCGTCTGCGCCGAGCGGCGCAAAATAGCTCTTCACATCGTCCGCGCTCATCTCGGCAAGCGTGGCAGGCTTCCACTTCGGCGACTGATCCTTGTCGATCACCACCGCGCGCACGCCCTCATAGAAGTCATGCCCCTTGATAAAGCCGTTGATGAGACGGTACTCGAGCCTCATGCACTCCTCGAAGCCGAGCGATGCTCCCTCGCGCACCTGCGCGAAGGCAACAAGCGTCGAGGTCGGCGATTTCGTCTCGATCGTATCGGCCGTCTTCATGGCCCATTCCCCGCCATCGGCGCGAAGCGAAGCGAGAATTTCGGCGACCGATCCCTTCGAGAAATGCGCGGAAATCTCCTTCTGCATGTCCCTGAGCGGCGCCGGCCCTTCCTCCTCCGCCACTTCCCTCAGTGCCTCGTGAAGCGCGGTGCCGCCCGCAATGCGATCCTTCAGCGTTTCGAGCCGCGCGGACGGGACATAAGTGTCCGCGATCCCCGCATAGACCGCGTCCGCCGCCTTCAGCCGCGCGCCCGTCAGCGCAAGATAGAGACCTGTTTCCCCCGGCGCCCGCGGCAGAAACCAGGTGCCGCCGACATCCGGAAAGAGGCCGATCCCCGTCTCCGGCATTGCAAAGACAAGCCGTTCCGTCGCCACGCGATGCGATCCGTGTACGGAAAGACCGACGCCGCCGCCCATATTGATCCCGTCCATCAGCGCCACATAAGGCTTCGGGTAGCGTTTGATGAAGGTATTGAGCCGGTATTCCTCGCGCCAGAAGGCGAGCGCGGAAGGATCGCCCGAGCGTCCCCAGTCGTGCAGTGCGCGAATATCACCGCCCGCGCAAAAGGCTTTTTCGCCCACCCCATCGACGATCACGCACCGGATGCTGTCGTCCGACGCCCATTCCGTGAGTTTTGGATGGATGAGCCGCACCATGTCGAGCGTCAGCGCATTGAGCGCCTTCGGCCGGTTGAGCGTGATGACGCCCGCCGCGCCGCGCTTCTCGAACAGGACTTCGGCTTCTTCGCTCATCGTTCAGCCCTTCAGAAGTTCGCGCGCGATGATGACACGCATGATCTCGTTCGTGCCCTCGAGAATTTGATGCACGCGGGCGTCTCGCAGGTGCCGCTCCAGCGGAAAGTCCTTGAGATAACCATAGCCGCCATGGATCTGCAGCGCCTCGTTGATGACGCGGAAGCCCGCATCCGTCGCAAAGCGCTTCGCCATCGCCGCCTTCATGGTCGCATCCGGCGCCTTCGCATCGACCTTCGTCGCCGCGCTGTAGATCATCAGCCGGGCGGCTTCCAGTTCCGTCGCCATGTCGGCAAGCTTGAACTGCAGCGCCTGGAAATCGGCAAGCTTCCGGCCGAATTGTTCGCGCTCGCCGAGATAGCTCTTCGCCCGCTTCAGCGCCGCCTCCGCCGTGCCGAGCGAACAGGCGCCGATATTGATGCGTCCCCCGTCGAGGCCCGACATCGCGATCTTGAAGCCCTCGCCTTCCGCGCCGATCCGGTTCGCGACGGGCACGCGGGCATCCTCGAAGATCACCTGCGCCGTCGGCTGGCTGTTCCAGCCCATCTTCCGTTCCGGCGCGCCGAAGGAAAGTCCTGGCGTTCCTTTCTCCACGACAAGGCAGGAAACGCCCTTCGCCCCCGCCTCGCCCGTGCGCACCATGCAGACATAGATGTCCGACGTGCCCGCACCCGAGATGAAGGCCTTGCCGCCGTTCAGCACATAATGATCGCCGTCGCGCACGGCCTTCGTCTTCAGCGATGCCGCGTCCGATCCGCTCGACGGCTCGGTCAGGCAATAGCTCGCAATGAGGTCCATCGGCGTCAGCTTCGGCAGCCACTTCTGCCGCTGCTCTTCCGTGCCGTAGCTGTCGATCATCCACGACGCCATATTGTGGATCGAGAGAAACGCCGCGGTCGAGGTGCAGCCTTCCGACAGCGCCTCGAAAATCAGCGCGGCGTCGATCCGGCTCAGCGCCGACCCGCCCACATCCTCGCGCACATAAATCCCGGCAAATCCGAGCGCCGCCGCCTTGCGCAGGGTCTCCACCGGAAAGAAATGATCGCGGTCCCAGTCGCTTGCATGGGGCGCAAGTTCCGCTGCCGCGAAGTTCCGCGCGACATCCTGAAACGCCTGCTGCTCTTCCGTGAGCTCGAACCGCATTTCCTCGCCTCCCATGACGACCCTGGATGGGTGTTTGAGCGGTGATACTGGCCACCCATCACCCTGTCAACGAAGCGCCGCACCGCAGCAAAGCTTACGCTGCGGCAAAGCGCGCAAGCAGCCCGATGAGGGCCCGGATTGCATGGCCGTCCCCTTTGGCGCTATGAGTGGCGCATGACGAACAAACACCCCGCCCCATCCTTCCCCGCGACCCGCATGCGCCGAAACCGCAAGAGCGATTGGTCGCGCCGTCTTGTCGCCGAAAACGCCTTGTCGGTGAACGACCTGCTCTGGCCTCTTTTCCTGGTCGAGGGCGAGGGAAAGCGCGAAGCCGTGCCGACCATGCCGGGCGTCGACCGGCTGAGCGTCGACGAGGCGGTGCGTGCGGTCTCCGAGGCTGCCGCTCTCGGCATCCCGGTCATTGCCCTTTTCCCCTACACGCCGGCCGAGAAGCGCGACGCTCAAGGCTCCCTTGCCCATGATCCGGACAATCTCGTCTGCCGCGCCACCCGCGCGATCAAGCAGGCGGTCCCGAACATCGGCGTCCTCTGCGACGTCGCGCTCGATCCCTACACGAGCCACGGCCATGACGGTTTGATGTCCGGCGACGTCATCCTGAATGACGAAACGGTCGAAGCGCTCGTGAAACAGGCGCTCGTCCAGGTCGAGGCGGGATGCGACATCATCGCGCCGTCCGACATGATGGATGGCCGCATCGGCGCGATCCGCGCGGGCCTCGAAGCGGCCGGACACACGAACACGCAGATCATGTCCTACGCCGCGAAATACGCCTCCGCCTTCTACGGCCCCTTCCGCGATGCCATCGGTTCGTCGGGCGCGCTGAAGGGCGACAAGCGCACCTACCAGATGGACCCGGCGAATGGCGACGAGGCGATCCGCGAAGTCGCGCTCGACATCGCCGAAGGTGCGGACATGGTCATGGTGAAGCCGGGCCTGCCCTATCTCGATATCGTCACCCGCGTGAAGACGGAATTCGGCATGCCGACCTTCGCCTATCAGGTCTCCGGCGAATATTCGATGATCGCCGGCGCCATCGAGCGCGGCTGGTTCGACCGGAACCGCGTCATCCTCGAAAGCCTTGTGGCCTTCAAGCGCGCGGGCGCCGATGGCGTCCTCACTTATTTCGCACTCGAAGCGGCGAAGCTCCTGAAAGCCGGCTGATCAACCGTCCAGTCCCGCCAGCCTGAGCGATGCTTCCCCGTGAAGCGCGGCGAGCCCCCCTGCCCGTTCCACGAGTTCGGCGAGGTCCGCCACGAGATGCTTTCGCCGCGTCGCCGCCTTGCGGTCGCCGAGCTTCCCGAACATCAATTCGTAACGCCCGGGAAAATCCGCCGCGAAGGCAAAATAGGCTTCCCGGACCGCCTTTGCGCTCGACACGGATTCGATGTCGCCGATCAGCATGTCGTATCCCTCGAGGGCGACCGCCCCGAGCAACTCATCCAGATTTGCGAAATGCCGGTAAGGCGCGGCTTCGGAAACGCCCGCGCGGCGCGCCGCCTCCCGCATGGTCAGCGCATGCCGCCCGCGTATGTCGATCAGCGTCGCCGCCGCTTCCATCAGCCCCTGTTTCAGGTCGCCGTGATGGTAGCTCGTCTTCTGTCCCCGCATCCGCGCGCGCATCGCCCGCCATCCTTTCGGCGTTCTCGCTTTGTCTCGATAATTTACATGTTATCGATGTTAACATTTAAGTCAACCTTAATATAAGAACGCTCCGTGAACGGACGAAATCGTTTTGCCTCAGAAATGAAAGAATGCGAAATGGCGGACGGGCGAAATAATCAGCCGAAAATCAGGAGGCGAAAACCTCGTGCATCCCGTCGATGCGCACGACCGTGTCGGTTATGAAACCGTTAAATCCCGTCTGCATCCCGATCGAGTAAGCGCCCATCAATCCGAACTCGATCCAGTCGCCCTCGCGGATATTTTCCGGAAGATCGAAGGGCAGTTTCAGCACGTCGAGGCTGTCGCATGTCGGGCCGAACAGGCGGAACGGGCGCAGCGGTCCCTCCACCGGACCGTCCCGGCGTAGCGCCCGCACCGGCGGATCGAGATCGCCGTCGCGGATTTCGGAAAGACATCCATAGATGCCGTCATTGATGTAAAGATCGTCGCCTTTGCGCAGATGCACCTGCGTCAGCACCGAGCATCCTTCGGCGACAAGCGCGCGCCCCGGCTCGCCAAACAGCGGAACGCCGATGCCGAGCTTCTCCTTCGTATCCGAAATTGCATTGAAATAACTCTGAAGCGGCGGCACGTCGCCCTTGTAGCTCGCGGGAAATCCGCCGCCCACATCGAGATATTCGAGCGGCACACCCGCCTCGCCGGCAACTTTCATCGCCATTTCCATCGCCACCCGGAAAGCCGCCGGATCGAGGCACTGGCTGCCGACATGGAAGGCAATCGCCGTCCGGCAGCCAAGCGCATTCGCGCGCTTCAAAAGCGCCACGGCGACGTCCGGCGTTGCCCCGAATTTTGCCGACAGATCGTAGACGGCCCTTCCCTTCGGCGTCGCGATCCGGACTTCGATGGTGATGTCGGTACCCGCGACCGACACGACCTTCTCCAGTTCGTCCGGGTGATCGACGACATAATCCTTGATGCCGTAGACATCCGCCGCCGCTTCGAGCGCGCCGCGCCCCTTCACGGGATGGTTGAAGTAGCAATGCGCGTCAGGGAGCTGCTCGGTCACCTTCGCGATCTCGGAAATCGACGCCGTATCGAAATGCTGCACGCCGCCTTCCGTCAGCGCCCTCAGAACGAAAGCATGCGGATTGCATTTCACGGCATAGAGAACGGTGCCCGGAAAGCCTTCCACGAAGGTCTTCGCCCGCGCCCGCAGCACATCGGGAAAGACGCAGAACACCGGATAGGAAGGATCGAGCCGCTGGATCACATCCAGGACCGAAGCGAAACGCAACTGGCGGGAGCTGTTGGTCATGCCTTGTTGAGCCGTGCAATCAGGCTCGACGTATCCCAGCGCTTGCCGCCCATCGCCTGCACCTCCGAATAAAACTGGTCGACAAGCGCCGTCACCGGAAGACGCGCTCCGTTCTGCCGCGCCTCGTCGAGGCAGATCGAGAGATCCTTGCGCATCCAGTCCACCGCAAAGCCGAAATCGAACTTGCCCTCTATCATCGTCTTGTAACGGTTTTCCATCTGCCAGCTCTGCGCCGCCCCTTTCGAGATCGTCTCGATCACGGCTTCGGCGTCGAGCCCCGCCTGCTTTGCGAAGTGAAGACCCTCGGCAAGCCCCTCCACCAACCCCGCAATGCAGATCTGGTTCACCATCTTTGTGAGCTGTCCCGCGCCCGAAGGTCCGATAAGTCGCGCCATCCGCGCATAGGCACCAATGACGGGGGCGGCTCTCTCGAAAGCCGCCACCTCGCCGCCCGCCATCACCGTCAGCACGCCGTTCTCCGCCCCCGCCTGGCCGCCCGAAACCGGCGCGTCGATGAAGGAAAAACCCTGCGCCTCCGCCACCGCGAAAAGCTCGCGGGCAACGGCGGCCGATGCCGTGGTGTGATCGGCGAAGACCGCGCCCTTCTCCATGCCGTGGAACGCGCCCTCGGCGCCCACCGTCACCTCGCGCAGGTCGTCGTCATTGCCAACACAGGCAAACACGAATTCGGCGCCGGCCGCAGCCTCCTTCGGCGTCCTTGCGGATGCGCCGCCATGAGCCTTCACCCAGCTTGCCGCTTTCGCCTGTGTGCGATTGTAGACGGTAACCTCGTGCCCGGCCTTCTGCAGATGCCCCGCCATCGGATATCCCATCACGCCAAGCCCGATAAATGCGACCTTGCTCACCTGCGGCCTCCTCGCCTCGTTTTGTATCGATCGCCTATCTAACAGGTCCCCGTCGCACAGCGCAAAAAAGACCCCCGCGCGATACGCAGAAGCCTCCAAGCCATTCCGGAAAATTTACTGGATCCGGCCTTCTCCCGCGATGTGGCCGGTCCGGCAAAGCTGCGACGACCGGAAGGTGCAGGGCGCGTAGTAAAGCCGCACGATGTCGCCCTCGCGGGTCATGTCGTAACAATCCTTGGTGCCATACTGGATGGCCTTGGAGCTGTGGCACCAGCGGTTGCCCTCGATCCACCATGTTCCGTCGCCGGACTCGCTCCGTGTCGTGGAACTGCCGCGATGATAGGTCTGGAAGAAGTAGTGCTTCAGGTCGACATCCGTCGTCCCGTCGGCATGCAACTCGATAGTGGTTTCGACATATCGGCTGCTGCCCTGGATATCGATGCGGCCCATCTCCAGCACGAAGGTCTTGCCCGTCATCTGCGCGCGGATCTGCCCGGCAGTGAGCGAATCGCCCTTCTTGTTGAGGATGGTTTCCTCCGCATCGCCGCCAGCGCCGCCCGCCGAGCCGCCTTGCGTGCCGCCGCCCGCCGTCGCCGGCACGGGCTTGGCTTCCGGCTGCGGTTCTGGAACCTCTTCCGGCGGCGGCATCGGTTTCGCCGCCTTCCGAACCGCTGTCTCCTTCTTCGGCTCGGGCGGCTTCGGCGGTTCCGGTTTCACCTCTTCGGGCTTCTTCACAGGTTCCGGCGGCGCCGCATAGCGGTCATTCGCCGATCCCGCCGCAAGCTGAAACGTCACCGATTGACCGCCGCCCGGGCCCGGCCCGCCGAAAATTCCGCCAAAGGTCAGAAGCATTGACAGGAACAGAAGCCCGTGCAGCGCGACCGACGCGATCAGGAAATTGCGCAGCCGGAATTCCCGCGGCTCCATTTCTCCGGACATGGAGGCGGCCATGCTCATGAGCCCCGCTCCGTCATGATCGTCACCTGCTCGACGCCCGCCTCGCGCAACCCTTCCATCAGTTGCAGCACGGCTTCGGCGGGCGCGTCAGCATCCGCCTTGATGGCGACGCGCTTCGTATTCGTGTCCTTCAGGTGCTTTTCCACCATCGCGCCGGAAAGCTTCGCATCCATCACCCGCTCGCCGAGCCAGACGAAACCGTCCGCTTCAACGATAAGTGTCGTCGGCACATCTTGCTCCCGGTCGTTCAGCGTTCCTTCCGGCAGCGACACGGCGACGTTTTCCGCCGGTGTCATCGTTCCCGCCAGCAGGAAGAAGATGAGCAGCAGGAACACCACATTGATCAGCGGCACCAGCGTCTCGAATTGCCTGCGCGGCGGCTCTTCGTCGAACTCGATCATTTCGTGATCTTCTCCACACGTGCCGTGCCGACGCTCTTCGCACCCGACTGGCGTGCCGCTTCAACAGCGGCAACGAGCGCCTGCGTGCGCGAGCCCCGTTCGGCAAGGATCGTCACGGTGATGTCCTTCCGTTCGCCGATGGCCTCGTTGAGCCCCTGCGCCAGTGCGGCGCGCTCGATGGGCTTCCCGTCGATGGCGATGCTGCCGTCTCCGTTCAGCCATATCTCGACCACGCGTGCGTCCTTCGGCAGGTCGGCCGCGCTCGGCGCGGGCGTCACCACCGACAGCGACTGCGTCTGCAGGAACGATGTCGTCAGCATGAAGAAGATGAGCAGCAGAAACACCACGTCGATCAGCGGCGTCAGGCTGGCCATCCCTCGCTTGCGGATGGGTTCGTCGAACATCTGCTCGCTCCCGCTTCGGCTATTGCGCCGCCCGCGATTGCACCGGCCCTGGCCGCGCATGCAGCGCCGCGATCACACGCGACGAAGCATCCCGCATCGAGAGCCGCACCTGGTCGATCTTTCCTTCGAGCAGGTTCAGCGCCGTGATGGCCGGCAGCGCCACGATGAGGCCGACGGCCGTCGTCAGCAGCGCCACCCAGATGCCGCCCGAAAGCAGCGCCGGATCGACCTGCGTCCCCGCCGCCTCGAGGCTCTGAAAGGCGTTGATCATGCCGATCACGGTGCCGAGCAGGCCGAGCAGCGGCGAGATATTGCCGATCACTTCGAGCCAGCGCAGATAGCGCTGCAGCGCGCCGAGCTCCATCGTGCCGACGCGCTGGATTTCCGCCGCCACGTCCTCGTCGCGCAGGTCGCCGCGCATTTTTGCGCGCACGCCCGCCGCCATCGCCCGCGCGAGCGGCGTCTTGTGCTTCTTCAATATCTCCAACGCGCCGCCAAGGTCGCCCTGCTCCACCCTGTCGACCGCCGGGTCCACGAAGCTCCGCTTGGAAAGCCCCGCCGTCCAGAACTGCACGATCTTGAGCAGGATGATCGCCGCCGAAATGACCGACAGCACCAGCAGGATCGCAACGATCGGGCCGCCCTTGTCGAGCAGCGAACCGATCGAATACCAGACATCGCCCCCGCCGCCCTGCGCGATGATGTCGGCCGCACCGGCCGCCGTCTCCACCGCGCCGTCCGTGGCATCCACGCTCGTCGTTTCTTCAGGCATACGCTTGCTCCTCCCGGGGGCGGTTCCAGACCCCCACCCCGATTCCCATGCTTTCCGTTTGCCCGGGGCCTCCTCCCCCGATATTACGGGTGACCACCGGCGGATTTTTTAGTAAACTATCTTTACGAAATCATCGCTGCGCCCGAACGTCAAGTGCTTCGACGAAATTCCAGTTTTGTTTCTTCGTCATAGTCCAAATTGCGCGGCGGTGATGTCTTGATACTGTCACTTTGCGTGTGCTTTCGTGACGCAACGGGACCGAGGGGCATGACAGGAAAAAGCAACACCGCCGAAGCGGAATCGCCGGAACCGGCGGCAAACGATCCCTTCGCACCGGAGCACTTCCTTCGCGCGATCACGGAAGTCGGCACCATGCTGGCAACCATCTACGATCGCCGCACCGGCCTCACCCGCAATCAGACGCGCATTGTCATCGAGCTTCTCGAACGCGACGGCCAGACGCAGACGGAGCTCGCGAACGCGCTCGCGATCCACAAGGTCTCCGCCGGCATCTATGTCGGTGAACTGGAGGAGATGGGTCTCGTCGAGCGCCGGACTCATCCGACGGATGGCCGCGCGAAATGCATCTACCTGACGCCGCTCCTCCACGCCAACAAGCATATCGGCCAGCATCACTATGAACGGCTCCACGCCGCCGCGATCGACGGCATCGCGCGTGAGGACTACCTCGCCATGCTGAAAAGCCTGGAACGGATGCGCGATAATCTGCTTGAGCTCGACGCGACGGAAAAGAAGCAGGCCTCGAGCCTCTAATCCACCCTTTCGGACGCTAGACGGCCGGCGGCAGGAAGCTGTAGCCGCCGCGGTGATAAAGCAGCGGCCGTCCCTCCTCCACATAGTCGAACTTCAGCACCCGCCCGATCATGATGATGTGATCGCCCGCATCGTGCCGCGCCTCGACCTCGCACTCGAAATGCGCAAGCGCCTCCTTCAGCGCCGGTGTGCCGCTTGCCCCCTCGATGAGGTCCACGCCTTCGAGGCTGTGCGCACCCTTCCGTGAGAGCCGCGACGACACGTCCTCATGTTCTTCCCGCAGCACATTGACCGTGAAATGCGTCGCCTTCTCGAACAGGGACAGCGTGTCCGACTTCTTGTCGAGGCACCAGAGCACCAGCGGCGGGTCGAGCGAAACGGAGGAAAACGAGTTGACCGTAATGCCGATCGGCTCGCCATCGTCCGGCCGGGCCGTCACGACGGCGACGCCCGTCGTGAAGCAGCCAAGCGCATTGCGGAACCTGCGCACGTCGTCGGCGCTGCCTTCCGTCACGATCTTCTGGGCCGCCATCTGATGCTCAACTCCCTTGCTCGTCCCCGGAGGCACGCTCCGAAGTCAACGGTTTCTTAATCTGCCGGAACCCGGTTTAAGCCAGCCTGCCCGCGCCGCGCAACACCATCCCACGCAAAACGGCAGATATTCGCGCAAAACGTCTTGGTTAAACCGGCTGTTAAGACGCTCACCGTGAGAATACGGGCCAGAGAAGAGGCGGGCTCGCTGATAATCGGCAGCCGCAAGTAATCTGCAGGAAAGTGCGTGGGCAAATGCGGCTGATCGTAGGCATTCTCGTGGTTATCCTGAGCGTCTTCGGCGGTTATGCCGCGATGGGCGCTCACCTTGAGGTTCTTTGGCAGCCTTTCGAGGGCGTCATCATCCTCGGCGCCGCGCTCGGCGCCTTCGTCATCGGCAATCCGCCGGCCGTCCTCAAAAGCGTCGGCAGCCTTTTCGGCACGCTGTTCCGCGGCGCGCGCTACGACAAGGCGGCCTATCTCGAATTGCTCGGTCTCCAATACACACTCTTCAAGCTTGCCAAGAGCAAGGGCAACCTCGCCCTCGAAGCGCATGTCGAGAACCCCGCAGAGAGCACCATCTTCCAGCAGTTTCCGAAATTCTCCGCCGATCACCATGCCGTCGAGTTCATGTGCGACTACCTGCGCATGATCACACTCGGCACCGAAAACGCGCATGAACTCGAAGCGTTGATGGACGAGGAACTCGAAACCCATCATCAGGAGCGCGAGCGCATCGTCGGCGCAATGCAGGCCCTCGCCGACGGCACGCCCGCCCTCGGCATCGTCGCCGCCGTGCTCGGCGTCATCAAGACCATGGGTTCGATCGACCAGCCGCCGGAAATCCTCGGCCATCTCATCGGCGGCGCCCTCGTCGGTACCTTCCTCGGCGTCTTCGTCGCCTATGGTTTCTTCTCGCCGATGGCCCAGTCGCTCCGCAACATCTACGAGGCGGAATCGAAATACTTCCTGTCGATGAAGGCCGGCCTCCTCGCCCACATGTCGGGCTACGCGCCGGCCGTCTCCATCGAGTTCGCCCGCAAGGCGCTGATGTCGGAAGTCCGCCCCTCCTTCATCGAAGTTGAGCAATCGACCGCCTCCCTGCAGCCCGCCGGCTGAGCCCGCGCGCGAACCGAGAAAGCATGTAGCTTCCCATGGCGTCGAACGAACAGCCCATCATCATCAAGAAGGTCAAGAAGGCCGCTCACGCCCATCACGGTGGCGCGTGGAAGATCGCCTATGCCGACTTCGTGACTGCGATGATGGCCTTCTTCCTGCTGATGTGGCTCATCAGCATGACGACGCCGGAACAGAAACAGGGTCTCGCCGACTATTTCGCCCCCTCGAACGTCAGCCGCTCGACCAGCGGTGCCGGCGGCATCATGGGCGGCACCGCCTTCGACGAGGAAGGCGCGCGCATGCCGGGCACCAAGCCGCAGGTCGTCATGACGATCTCGACGCCCGCCCAGCCGCGAAGCCCCGAGGTCGAAGAGCAGGAAGCAAAGCGCGCCGCCGAAATGAACGAGCTGATGCACCAGAAGTCGGCCCGCGACGAGAGCAATTTCCAGAACGCCGCGGAAAGCATCCGCCAGTCCATGCGCGAGAACCCGGCGCTTGCCGAGCTGTCGCGCAACATCATCGTCGACGAAACGCCGGAAGGCCTGCGCATCCAGATCGTCGATCAGGATGGCCGCTCCATGTTCCCCTCAGGCAATGCCGAACCTTACGAGCGCACCCGCCAGCTTCTCGACGAAGTGGCGAGGATTCTCGTTCGCCTGCCCAACCGCGTCAGCATTTCGGGCCATACCGATGCAAACCCGCTGGCGGGCCGTCCCGGCTATTCGAACTGGGAGCTCACCGCCGATCGCGCCAACGCCGTGCGGCGCATTCTGGAAAAGGGCGGCCTCTCCGGCGACCGCATCTATCAGGTCGTCGGCAAGGCGGATTCCGAACCCCTCTTCCCCGAAGACCCCTATATGGCCGCGAACCGCCGCCTTTCCGTGGTCCTTCTGCGCGAAGCCCCTGTCACCCCGCCCGGTTTCAGCCCCTGATTTCTCCCCGGCGGCGCCGCACACCCGCTTGCTTTCCGTTTTTCCTGCCCTTATGTGAATAAGGCCGTTTTCGGGAACGACAGGAAAAAGATGAGCGAAAGCAACAATATAGCGCCAACGGGCTTTTCTGCTTCGGAAAGCTACGCCTGGCCAGCCGGGGCTTTCGACGGCGTCATCCTCGCCCGCAGCCTCGCTTTCCTGGCCGATCTGCTGGTGGTCTGCATCCTGATCGTTCTGACGACAGCCCTTTTTGCCGTTCTCGGAACCCTGACCCTCGGCCTTCTCTGGCCCGGCGCCGCGCTTTCGCCGCTCGTCGCGCTCGCCTATTTCACCTTCACGCTTGGCGGGCGTCATTCGGCCACGCCCGGCATGCGCTGGCAGGGCATAGAACTCCGCGCATGGAACGGGCGCCGCCCCGGCTACCTGCAAGCCGCCCTCCAGACCCTTCTCTTCTATGTCACGGTAGCCGTCGGCACGGTTCTCGTCCTCCTCGTTCCCTTCTTCAACCGGCGCCGCCGCTGTCTCCACGATTATCTTTGCGGTACTGTCTTCGTCCGCAGCAGTTCAGTCTGAACCGGGGCCCTTTCGCTAGACGCCTGCAGTTTCACTTCTCAAGCACGACGGCCATGACTGGCATCGTGGTGCTCATTAAAAAGACGCGCGTATGGAGATGGAATTCTTCTGGCAGATGTGGGTGACCTACGGCTTCATTCTGGCCGCGGTCGTGCTCTTCAGCATGGAGCGGATTTCGCTTGAGGTCTCCGCCCTGGCCATCCTCAGCGCGCTGCTGCTTTTCTTCTATTTCTTCCCGGTCGTCGGCGACGATGGCCGCAATCTTCTCGGGCCGACCGCGCTGCTCGCGGGCTTTGCGAACCCGGCTCTCATCGCCGTGCTCGCGCTCCTCGTCATCGGTCACGGCATGTTCCAAACGGGCGCGCTCGACGGCGCGGCGCGATACGTCGCCGATCTCGGCTCCACGCGCCCCGGCCTCACCATCTTCTTTACCTTCCTGCTCGTCGCCACCATCAGCGCCTTCCTGAACAACACGCCTGTGGCGGTCATGTTCATTCCGGTGCTCGCAACGCTTGCCGGGCGCTTCGGCCAGCGCGCACCGAAGGTGATGATGACGCTGAGCTACGTCTCGATCCTCGGCGGCATGACCACGCTGATCGGCTCCTCGACCAATCTTCTCGCGGCGGGCGTGGTGCTCACCTCGCACCTGCCGCCCATCGGCATCTTCGACTTCGTCGTGCCGGGTCTCTTCCTCGCCGGTATCGGTTTCCTCTATTCGACGCTCGTCGTACCTCACCTCGTGCCGGATCGCGGCGGTCCGACCATCGAGCTTTCGGGAGGCGACGCGGGCGGCGGCAAGCAATACATCGCCCAGCTCGAAATCACACCCGGCCACCCGCTTCTCGGCGTGAGTTCCATGGCGGGCCTTTTCCCGCCGCTCCGCGACATGACGGTGCGCATGATCCAGCGCGGCGAACATCCCATCCTCCCGCCTTTCGAGGACGTGACGCTTTCGGCGGGCGATGTCGTCATCGTCGCCGCCACACGCCTGACGCTCACCGAGGCACTCAAGTCCGGGTCCCGCATCTTCGAAGGCATGCTGGAAGAGCGCTTCGCCGAAGGCGTGGAAACGAATGGCGGTCCCGCAAAGCCCGGCGGCGAGCTCGTCCTCGCCGAAAACGTCGTCGCGCCGGGCTCGCGCATGATCGGCCAGACCATCGAGCAGATCGCCTTCCGCCACCAGACGGGCTGCATCGTGCTCGGCGTCCAGCGCCGCAGCCGCATGATCCGCACCTTGCTGAACGACATTCGCCTCGAAGCGGGTGATGTCCTTCTCGTTCTCGGCAAGGCGAGCCAGATCCAGGCCCTCCGCCACAATCGCGACGTCCTGCTTCTCGAATGGTCGGCAACGGAACTGCCGGACCCGAAGCTTGCGCATCGTGCCCTGGCGATCTTCGGCATCATGGTCGCAACCGTGCTCACCGGCATCCTGCCCATCGAGATTGCCTCCATCGGTGGTGCCCTCGCGATCATCGCTTTCGGCGTCCTCAATGTCCGCCAGGCCGCCCGCGCGATCGACCGCCGCATCTTCCTCATGGTCGGCGCCATGCTCGGCGTCGCCGCCGCGCTGGAGGTGACGGGCGGTGCTCATGCCATCGCCCTGGCCTCGGTCCAGCTATTCGACGGCTACGGCATACCCGTCATCCTCTCGGCCTTCTTCTTCGCCATCGCCGTCACGACGAACGTGCTGACGAACAATGCGACCGCCGTTCTCTTCACCCCCATCGCCATCAGCACGGCAACGCAGCTCGGCGTCGATCCCCTGATCTTCGTCTATGCCGTCATCTTCGCGTCGAACTGCTCCTTCGCCACGCCGATGGGCTACCAGACGAATCTCCTGGTTATGGGCCCCGGCCACTACGAATTCCGGGATTTCGTCCGCACGGGCACGCCTCTCGTCATTTTGCTCTGGTTGGCTTATTCTCTCTTCGCCCCTTGGTACTACGGGCTCTAACGGCAGACACGCTGACGGCTTGATATGAGAGAGCAGTGACGGACCAGTCCCGCATCAGATTTCCGCAGTTCTACATCACGTCGCCGCAGCCCTGCCCCTATCTGGAGGGCCGCTACGAGAAGAAGGTCTTTACCCATCTCCTCGGCGACGAGCCCGTCTCCCTGAACAACACGCTCACCCAGGCCGGCTTCCGCCGCAGCCAGAACATTGCCTATCGCCCGGCCTGCGAGGATTGTCAGGCCTGCGTCTCCGTGCGGGTGCTCGCGGGCGAGTTCGAGCCCGGCCGCACCTTCCGCCGCATCGTCGCGCGCAATGCCGACCTGCGCGGCCTCGTGCGCCCCGCCTCCGCGACCGGCGAGCAATACGATCTCCTGCGCCGCTACCTCGATGCGCGCCACGCAGAGGGTGGCATGGCCGACATGACCGAGCACGACTATGTCGCCATGATCGAGGACACCACGATCCGCACCAACATCATCGAATACCGTCTTGCCGCCGGTCCGGACGAAACGGGGCCGCTCATCGCCGCCGCCCTCACCGACACGCTCGATGACGGCCTCTCCATGGTCTACAGTTTCTACGAGCCGGACGATGCCGGGCGCAGCCTCGGCACCTTCATGGTCCTCGACCACATCGAGCGCACCCGCATGGCCGACCTGCCATATGTCTATCTCGGCTACTGGGTCGATGGCTCCCGCAAGATGACCTACAAGACCCGCTTCCATCCCCTCGAAGCCCTCAAGCCGGAAGGCTGGCGGCGTATGGCCGTCTAGGGAGCGCTGCCCTTCCCGCCGCCGTTGCGCCCCGCGCCCGCGTGCCTATACTGGCCGCCAATTGTACCCCTTCAATGGGGAAGAGGCGGCCGCAACGCGGCTGCCCGGAAGCGTTTCCAGGCCAGGTGCTTTCTTGGCCGTCCGGAAACGCGACAAAATAAAGAATTGGAGCCGTCCACCGTTTCCATGAAACGGTGGGCGGCTCTGGGGAAGCAAATCGGGGAGTCTTCGATGAAACGCCGTTCGTTTCTGGCGGGCGCAGGCCTTGCGGGTCTTGCCGCCGCCACCATGCCCGCGCCTGCCATCGCGCAGGGCAAACGCCAGCTCAAGATGGTCACCACCTGGCCGAAGAACTATCCGGGCCTTGGCGCGTCCGCCGAGCGTCTCGCGGTGCGCATTCGCGAGATGACGGACGGCCAGCTCGACATCAAGGTGTTCGGCGCCGGTGAGCTGGTCCCCGCGCTTGAATGCTTCGACACCGTGTCGAGCGGCGCCGCCGACATCTATCACGGTGCGGAGTATTACTGGCAGGGCAAGTCCAAGGCCTACAACTTCTTCACCGCCGTGCCCTTCGGCATGACCGCCGCCGAAATCAACGCCTGGATCTATCATGGCGGCGGACAGGCGCTCTGGGACGATCTCGCCAGGGGCTTCAACATCAAGCCCTTCATGGCGGCGAACACCGGCGTCCAGCTTCCCGGCTGGTACCGCAAGGAAATCAATTCGCTCGACGACCTGAAGGGCCTTTCGATCCGCATGCCGGGCCTCGGCGGCGAGGTCATGCGCCGTCTCGGCGCCGCCGCCGTCACGCTGGCCGGTCCCGAC
Source organism: Parvibaculum sp. (assembly GCF_045863935.1). Classification (GTDB taxonomy): domain Bacteria; phylum Pseudomonadota; class Alphaproteobacteria; order Parvibaculales; family Parvibaculaceae; genus Parvibaculum. The sequence goes on from NZ_BTVP01000023.1 coordinate 34,895, forward strand.
ATCTTCCCCGCCCTGCAAAACGGCACCATCGACGCCGCCGAATGGGTCGGCCCCTGGAACGACATGGCCTTCGGCTTCTACCGCCTCGCCAAATATTTCTACTGGCCGGGCTTCCACGAGCCGGGTTCGTCCCTCGCCGCGGGCTTCAACCTCAAGGTCTGGGAATCGCTCACCGCGCAGCAGCAGGCGATCGTCCGCGCCGCCTGCGCCGCCGAGAACGACTACACGCTCGCCGAATACAACGCCCATAACGGCGACGCGCTGAAAACCCTTGTCGAGAAGCATGGCGTCGAGGTCCGCCGCTTCCCGGACGATGTCGTCGCCGCGCTGAAGAAAACCTCCCGCGAGGTGCTCGAAGACGCCGCGAAGGAAGATGCCGTCACCGCCAAAGTCTATGAGAGCTTCCGCAATTTCCTCGACACCACGAGCGAATGGACGCGCATCGGCGACGAAGGCTTCGTCCAGGCCCGCCGCGGTTGACGATCATGACCGCACTCGCACGCATCGCCCGCCTGATCGACGCCGTCAACGAGCGCACGGGCCGCTTTTTCTCGTGGGCGGCCATCCTCATGGTGCTGGTGCAGTTCATCGTCGTCCTGCAGCGCTATGTCTTCGGCATCGGCTCCATCTGGGCGCAGGAATCGATCGTCTACATGCACGGTCTCATGTTCATGGTCGTCGCCGGCTACACATTGCTCCACAACGCCCATGTCCGCGTCGACGTCTTCTACCGCACCATGTCGCCAGCGAAGAAAGCATATGTCGATCTCCTCGGCACCGTGCTCCTTCTCTGGCCGGTCTGTTTCCTCATCTTCTACGTCGCCTTTCCCTATGTCGAGGCCTCATGGGCCGTGCGCGAGGGAAGCCGCGAGACGAGCGGCATCCAGGGCGTCTATCTCCTGAAGAGCGTCATCCTCGTCTTCGCCGTGCTTCTCGCGCTCCAGGGCCTTTCCACCGTCATTCACGCGCTGCGCATTCTTTCCGGGGCCGAACAGCCCGTGGAAGAAGCCTCGCCCATTCTCTGAAGGCGGCCCGCTTAAATGGATCTCCGCAACAGCCTCGATGTCCTGATGTTCGCCGCCGCCTGCGCGGTGCTGCTGACGGGCTTTCCCGTCGCCTTCACGCTGGCGGGCGTCGCGCTCGCCTTCGGCCTTCTCGGCATGGCGCTCGGCGTCTTCGACTTCGGCTTCATGGCCGCGCTCCCGCAGCGCATCTACGGCAACATGACGAACGACGTGCTCATCGCCGTGCCGCTCTTCGTCTTCATGGGCACCATGCTGGAGCGCTCCAGGGTCGCCGAGGAATTGCTGGAAAACATGGGCCGCCTCTTCGGGCGCCTGCGCGGCGGCCTCGGCTTCTCCGTCTCCATCGTCGGCGCGCTGCTTGCCGCATCGACCGGCATCGTCGGCGCAACGGTCGTCACCATGGGCCTTCTCGCGCTCCCCACCATGCTGCGGCGCGGCTACGATCCCGCGCTCGCCAGCGGCTCGATCGCGGCGGCCGGCACGCTCGGCCAGATCATCCCGCCCTCGATCGTCCTCGTGCTGCTCGGCGACACGCTCGCCAATTCCTACCAGAAGGCGCAGCTCGAACAGGGCATCTTCTCGCCCGAGACCCTCTCCGTCGGCGATCTCTTCGCGGGCGCGCTGCTGCCCGGCCTCATGCTTGTCGGCTTCTACATTCTCTACCAGGTCGTCCGCGCTGCCCTCGATCCGAAATCATCGCCCGCCATGCCGGTCGACGACGATATCCCGACCTCCGAACTCTACCTGCGTACCCTGCGCGCCCTCGTGCCGCCCATCGCGCTCATCGTCGCCGTCATGGGCTCGATCCTCGGCGGCATCGCCACGCCCACGGAGGCCGCCGCCCTCGGCGCGGTCGGCTCCATCCTCCTTGCGGGCGAACGCGCGGGCGGCATGAAACGCGCGGTGCGTCTCGCCGCGCTCTGCCTCATCGCGCTTCTCGCGCTCACCTCGGTCATGGACCTGCGCACCGCGCGCAGCGAAATCTCCGGCCTCGACAATGCCGGCATCTGGCTCGCCTACATTCTCTGCGCGGGCGTGGCGCTCGGCCTTGCCGCGTCGGTCTTCCGCCTCTGGCAGAACGGCGTCCTCTCGGAAGTCACGCAGTCCACCGCCCGCATCACCTCCATGGTCTTCGTCATCCTCATCGGCGCCGCGCTGTTCAGCCTCGTCTTCCGGGGTCTCGGCGGCGACGACACGGTGCATGAATTCCTCACCTCCATGCCCGGCGGCACTTTCGGCGCGGTCTTGACCGTCATGCTCATCATGTTCGCGCTCGGCTTCTTCCTCGATTTCATCGAGATCATCTTCGTCGTCGTGCCGATCGTCGCACCCATCCTCCTGATGATGGACGTGAACCCCGTCTGGCTCGGCGTCATGATGGCGGTCAACCTCCAGACCTCCTTCCTCACGCCGCCCTTCGGCTTCGCGCTCTTCTACCTGCGCGGCGTGGCGCCCGAGAGCGTCACCACCATGCAGATTTATCGCGGCGCCGTGCCCTTTGTGATGCTGCAGCTTCTCGCGCTCGCCGTCATCGCGTCCTTCCCCGGCCTCGCGACATGGTTGCCGCGCGTCTTGTTCGGAGGTAGTGCTTTCTGATGAGCACAAACAATCGCGAAAGCGCCGCCCAGAAGGCGCAAAGCAACATGATGCGCCTCGGCCTCGTCGCCGTGGCCATGGCCGGCGTCATCGCCTTCTATGTCCTGACGGGCCGTGTCGACCTGAGCGAGCCGGTCGAATTGACCGCCCGCGTCACGCAATCCGCGACATGGACGGAAAGCGGCCCGCTCACGCTCGATGTCGCCGTCACGCTGGCGAACAACACAGAGGAGCCCTTGCCCCTCTCGCTCGCCTCGCAATGCGACATCTTCCGCTGGTTCCTGACCGACGAGGACCAGAACCTCGTCCAGTCGCAGCGCAGCGACGAGCCCTGCGTCGATCTCCCCATGCAGGGCAACCTCGAGGCGAAGCACAACATCTCCGGCGAGTTCACGCTGACGCTCGACCCCGCCCGCGTGAAGCCGGGACGCTACATTCTCTTCATGCGCTATTGGGGCCACGAGCACCGCGAGCCCGTCACGATCGACTGACAAACCCCGTCATTGCGAGGAGCGAAGCGACGCGGCAATCCATACGGCCGTCGCCCGCCTCACGCCGCCCCGAAACCGCCGCCGAACTTGTGGCCCACGGGGAAGCCCTTGGGCGGCAGGCGGCCCGCCTGTGCACGCTGCCCCAGCCACTCCTTCAATCCGTCGAAGGTCCGCGCCCGGTCCGAGCGGTCATAGGCGATCAGTCCCTGTTTCAGCGTGAAGGTCTTGATGTCGCCGAGCCCGCCATCCTTGTAGCGCTGTAGACGCACGCCCTTGCCGCGCGTCATCTCGTTCACTTCCTTGAGCGGGAAAATGACAAGCTTCCGGTTCTCGCCGATCGCGGCCACATGATCGCCCTGCACCACCGCGCAGGCGACCGCTTCATCCGTACCCGTCACGTTCAGCACCTGCTTGCCCGCGCGCCGCATCGCGACGACCTCATCCTCCGGCACCACGAAGCCATTGCCCTCATGCGAGGCAACGAGAAGCTTCCGCCCCGGCTGATGCACGAAGAGCTCCACGATCTCGCGGCTCTCGTCGAGATCGATCATCAGGCGCACCGGCTCGCCATGCCCGCGCCCGCCAGGCAGCTTCGTCACGTCGAGCGTGTAGAAGCGTCCATCCGTCGCGAACAGCAATATCTTGTCGGTCGTCTCCGCATGAAGCGTGAAGCGCGGCCCGTCGCCTTCCTTGAACTTGATCTCCGTGTCCGGACCCGCATGCCCCTTCACGGTGCGGATCCAGCCCTTCTTCGAGCAGACGACCGTCACCGGTTCCTTCTCGATCATCGCTTCCACGGGCACATACTCGACGGCCGGCGCATCGGAGAAACTCGTCCGCCGCGCACCGAGCTTCGTCTTCGGCCCGAACGTCGTCTTCACCTCCTTGATTTCCTCGGCGACGCGCGCCCATTGCTTGTCGTCGGAGCGGACGAGCGACTTCAGTTCCTTCTGCTCCGCGGTGAGGGTCTTGTGCTCCCCGCGAATTTCCATTTCCTCGAGCTTGCGCAAGCTCCGCAGCCGCATGTTGAGGATGGCTTCCGCCTGGTTGTCCGTCAGCTTGAAGCGCTTCATCAGCGCGGGCTTCGGCTCGTCCTCCTCGCGGATGATCCGGATCACCTCGTCGAGATTGAGATAGGCCTTGAGATAGCCTTCCAGAACTTCCAGCCGCTTCTCGATCTTGTCGAGCCGGAAGCGCGACCGCCGGACCAGCACCTCCTTGCGGTGCTCGAGCCAGGCGCGCAGCACCCCGCGCAAGCTCATCACGCCCGGCACCTGACCGGCCGAAAGCACGTTGAGGTTCAGCGGAAAGCGGCTTTCGAGATCTGTCGCCCGGAACAGCGACTCCATCAGGTGTTCCGGTTCCACCGTCTTCGACTTCGGCACCAGCACGAGGCGGATTTCTTCCGCGCTCTCGTCGCGCACATCTTCGAGCAGCGGCAATTTCCGCGCCTGCAACAGTTCGGCAAGCTTCTCCACCAGCTTCGACTTCTGCACCTGATAGGGAATTTCCGTGACGACGATCTGCCAGAGCCCGCGCGGCAGTTCTTCCATCTCCCATTTCGCGCGCACGCGAAAGCCGCCGCGTCCCGTCTCATAGGCGTCGATAATCGCCGCGCGCGGCTCCACGACGATGCCACCCGTCGGGAAATCCGGTCCCTTCACGAACTCGACGAGCTTCTCCGTCCGCGCATTCGGATGCTTGATGAGATGCAGCGCCGCGTCACAAAGTTCCGCCGCATTGTGCGGCGGAATGCTCGTCGCCATGCCGACCGCGATGCCCGACGCGCCGTTCGCGAGAAGCTGCGGAAAGGCGCCCGGCAGCACGATCGGTTCCTTGTCCTCGCCATCGTAGGTCTCGCGGAAATCGACCGTGTCCTCGTCGAGCCCATCCAGCAGCAGCGCCGCGACAGGCGTCAGCCGCGCTTCCGTGTAGCGCATGGCGGCCGCGTTATCGCCGTCCACATTGCCGAAATTGCCCTGCCCGTCCACCAGCGGATAGCGCACGGAAAAATCCTGCGCGAGGCGCACCAGCGCGTCATAGACCGACTGATCGCCATGCGGGTGATAACGGCCGATCACGTCGCCGACCACGCGCGCCGACTTCTTGAACCCCTGTCCCGGTTCAAGCCGCAACTGCCGCATCGCAAAGAGTACGCGGCGATGCACGGGCTTCAACCCGTCGCGCACATCCGGCAACGCCCGGTGCATGATGGTCGAGAGCGCATAGGCAAGATACCGCTCCTCCAGCGCCTCGCGCAGATTGATCTCGTGTTCGGGTTCCGGCGGCGTAACGGCCTTGGTCATGTGTCGATCTTCTCGGTAACTGATCTTGCTTCCCACCCTCCCCTCGGGGAGGGTCGAAATTTGAGAACGCAAGTGAACAAATTTCGGGGCGGGGGCGCCGCCGGGCAGGCGCCCGCGCGCTCCTCGCCCCGACTATACCAGCGATTCGCCCCTCACCCCGCCCTTGCGGCCATCTTCTCCATGAGCCTTATCCGCGCATCCGGCAGATGCCGGTCATGCGCCGCGAAGAGATGCCGCTCCAGAAAATGCCCCGTCAGCCGTAAGCCCTCGGCCACATCACCAGGGCTCGCCTCGCCCGCCTGCGCGCCGATGAGGAACGCCGGCAGCCGGAACAGCCTCTCCTTGTAGGGCTCGCCCGCCGCCCGGCTCACCGCGCTGCCGCTCTTCGGCGACACATAGATGAGGTCGTCGCGGGTGCCCGTTGCCGCGCAGCGTGTGAGGTCGAGCCCGAAGCCGAGTTCCTGCAGCAGCCCGAGTTCGAAGCGCACGAAGATCGCGGGCCACACATGCTCGTCCTGCAGGGTTTCGAGCAGCACTTCATAGCCATCGTAAAGCGCGGGATGGGCCTCCCGCTCCGGCACGATGCCGCAAACGGCGCTCGCCGCGCTCAGCGCGAGCAGCGCCAGCGGATCGTCCATGAGGAGCCCGGCGAGCGGTCGCACCAGTTCCACCTGATAGGTGCCCAGATGTTCTGAAAGCCGCGCCCGCCAATGCGCCGAGAGCTTGTTGCCCGGCTGCAGCACGCTCCGCATCCGCTGCCCCGCGCCGCCATGCACGAGACCGAGCGTACGCCCCTGCTCCCGCGTGAACAGTTCGAGGATCGCGCTCGTCTCGCCATGCGCGCGTGCCGACAGCACGAATCCCTCGTCACGCCAGTCCATGTGAGGCCGTAGTCTTTCGTTTCTATCGTGCCGCTATACCCCTCTCCCCTCCGGGGAGAGGGAGGGAGCCGCCGAAGGCGGCGGAAGGGTGAGGGGCAGTCGATTGTTCTAGCTTTCTCCCCGCGAACAGCCAATGCAGAGCGGCGCCGCCGGATCGGTCTCAAGCCGCCGCTCTTCGATCTCCTCGCCGCACGAGAGACAATAGCCGAATTCGCCATCCCCGATGCGCTTCAGCGCCGCTTCCACCTGCTGGATGCGCGTGAGCCGCCGCCGCTCCGTCGCCTGCGCCATGGCCTGCGCCTGAATCGCATCCATCCGCGACAACCGCCCCACGCTCTGCTGGTCGAGTGTCACGGGCGCGCGCGAGGCGGCACCGGTCTCCGAGAGCGCGCGCAACTCCTCAAGCTCCTTTTCAAGCAGCGGCCTGAACGCCGCCGCCTTCTCATTCTCGCTCATGCTGGCTCCCGGTTCCCGGCAAAATTCCTCTTTTGGAATGGTCAGGTCCAGTGGAATTTTTTGCTACACAGGCGCTGCTGCGTCGTCTACTCTCCGCCTCGACTTGATGGAGTCCTTGTTTAGCGCTCCGCATTTTCCCCCGCATATCGGGGCACATCCGAAGCGACAGGCTCGGTGACATCGGACAATGCAGGCATCTCGCCTGCGTCCCGGCCACCGGCTGCCGCAAATGCATGTAGCCCGGTGACGGTCAGTCCGGTGTTCCCCGCACAATGTTGGTTTTGCGGACGCAGCCTTTTGCTTCGCATTTGGAGAAGCAGATGGATAGACGCGCGAACACTCTTTGTACCCAGTTTTATTGCGGCAATACGCAGGGTCCCGCTGAAACCTCCACACACCATGCGCTCGACAGGGGTTCCATCGTCAACGAGCCGGGCTGCGGCCCCGAACCCATTGGCCTTCGCTCTGATTTCGACAACAGGGAATGACCGATATGGACTCACCTTCATCCGTTAAAATAGCCGGAATGCCCTCTGCGCTGCCTGACGTCGTTCACCGCAACTGCGCTCACTGCGGCGCGCCATCTTCGACCGGCATGCTTCTCTCCTACGGCAATGCCGACTGGCCAATGCGCCGATGCACCTGCGGCTTCGTCTACCTGGAGAAAGCACCCGCCTACGAAGAGCTTGCCTCCAATCTCGCTTGGGAGAAATCGCACGGCGCCGAAACAGAGCGGCGCATGAGAGAAGACAGGATCGCCCAGACGATCAGCAAAAAGACACGCTGGCGCATGCGCCTCTTCAAGCGCCGCAACATGACCGATCTTCTGGCCAGATCATGCACCTCGGGCGATGTTCTCGATGTTGGCTGCGCCACCGGACTTCACCTGATGAAACTGCCTCCTGAAATCCGGCCGCACGGCATCGAAATTTCTGAGTTTCTGGGCAAGAAGGCTCAAGAGAACTTCGAATCGCGCGGTGGAAGCGCATATATCGGCCCCGCGCTTCATGTCATGCGCGAGCTGCCATCGGCGAAGTTCGATGCCATCTCCATGCGCTCCTACCTCGAACACGAAGCTCAGCCCGCGGAGGTTCTCGCCGAAGCCGTACGCATTCTGAAACCAGGGGGCGTCCTTTTTATCAAGGTCCCGAATTATGCCGCAGTTAATCGCCTCGTGCGCGGCCGCAGATGGTGTGGCTTCCGCCTCCCCGACCATCTGAACTATTTCACTCCCTCCTCACTCGCGCGAATGCTTCGTTCCGCGAAATTTTCCCCGAAGCAGCCGTGGACGTGGCGCTTGCCGACCGGCGACAACATGTGGATGGAAGCGCGCATTCCCCCAGTCCGCTGATATTCTCCAGATAGGTATTGTATGAAACGCATCAAACTTGTTCTCACGCCAAATCTCTCTGGACAGACGGAAAAAAGAGCGTACGCGAGTTTCTTTCAGACGAGCGGCAGAACAACTACTCTCTTCTCCTTCCTGCTTGAGGAAATGGTCGGCGACACGCGTGCGGAAGCCAGAACGGCGCACGGCCGATGAGTGCTCACTTCGAGGAACTGGACTATCGCCCCACGCCGCTCGGCGCCTTGTCGCTTCGCCGCCGCCATGAGCCCAAGGTCGGCAGGGATCTCTTCGAGATAAAGCTCGGCGATGAATATCTGATGTCGAGCCTCTTTACCGCGTCCGAGGAAGCGCTCGCCCGCCTTGCGCTCGCGGACCTCGATGGCAGCGGTTTCGATGTCGTTGTCGGCGGGCTCGGTCTCGGCTACACGGCCCGTGCCGTGCTGGAAAATACCAACGTCGACTCGCTTGTCGTCGTTGAACTCCTGGACGCGGTCGCCGAATGGCACGAACAGGGCCTCCTGCCGCTCGGCCCGGAACTCACCGGAGATCCCCGCTGCCGTTTCGTGCGAGGAGATTTCTTCGCGCTGGCCGCCACGGGAAAGGGCTTTGTCGCCGAGCACAGAGGCCGCCGTTACGACGCGGTATTGGTGGACATCGACCACGCGCCGGATTTCTGGCTCGCGGAAGAAAACGGAACTTTCTACAGCGCGGAAGGATTGAGGAAAATCGCAGCCGTGCTGCGGCCCGGCGGCGTGTTCGGTCTCTGGTCGAACGACAAGCCGGACGACGATTTCGTTTCCCTGCTCTCTTCCGTTTTCGAAAAGGCACGCGCCGAGCCCGTTACCTTTCCCAATCAGCTGCAGGACAACCGGGAGGCAACCCAGACCGTCTATCTTGCCCAAACCGTATCGGATGAATGAGACCGCAAAAATGGCGGGCGCCGTCGCCCGGCGGAGAAGTTCGACCGTCTGCACACCCTTCTTCGTCCCGGCGGCTGGCTCGGCATCATGACAAGCTTCCAGACCGGCGACGCCCGCTTCGCCGATTGGCACTATCGCAGGGACCCGACCCATGTGGTCTTCCACCGCGAGGAAACTTTCCAGGCGATCGCCACCCGGCGCGGATGGTCCTGCCGTATTCCGGCGCCGAATGTCTGTCTCATGCGGAAGACGTCTCGCTCCTCCAGAAAATCGAGCCCCTTCTCGCAATTCGGCCCGCCCTCCTGCCTTCATCGATTTCGTCAATTTCCAGGTCGGCCTCGCCGGTATAATCGTGTACCGTCCGTTGCACGGGCGGAAGAACGGCGCTCCCTCCACCTGCCTTGCCGGATTGTCCATCGGCGGAACCGGATATCATGAGCCGCTTGTCGGGCGCGAATTTCATGCGGCAATGGCGTGCCGCAAGCAACCCCGGCCAGCGTCTCCGAACGCTGGTTCGGCGAAGATCGGGACAAGGCGCTGCGTGTAACCGAATTCACAAAGCTCCTCTCCGGTACCGCAGGCACCGTAGCAGCATGGTTCCACGAGCATGGAAATACCTGAAGACAAAAGCGCCGGAACGAATGGCTGGCTCAACCGGACGGTTCTTGGCGCGGGGCTGACAAGCGCCCTCGGCGACTTCTGCTACGAAACCACCACCGTGATCCTGCCGGGCTTTCTCGCCGTCCTTGGAATCCCCGCCGCCCTGCTCGGCCTCATCGAAGGTACAGCCGACGCCATTGCGAGCTTCACGAAGATGGCGGCAGGCTATTTCGCCGACAAGTTCGGACATCGCAAGATGCTGGTCGCGCTCGGCTATACGCTCACACCTGTCGGCCAGTTGCTCATCGCCATTGCCCTCGGGTGGCAGTTGATCCTTCTCGGGCGTCTCGTTTCCTGGTTCGGCAAAGGCCTTCGCGGTCCCCTCCGCGACGCCATCATCGTACAGGCGGTTTCACCGCATACGCGCGGCCGTGCCTTCGGCTTTCACCGCGCAATGGACACGCTGGGCGCCATTGCCGGCCCGCTGCTCGGCGTCGCCTTGCTTGGATGGGCACAGACCTTGCCGTGGGACGACGACGCCGGTCCGTTCCGCATGGTCTTCTGGCTGACGCTCGTTCCCGGTCTGCTGGCGGTTCTCGCTTTCCTCACCCTCGTGCGCGATCCCGAACACTCGCCCAACCCCGCCATGCGGCTTTTCACGACCATCAAGAGCCTGCCTGCCCGGTTCAGGCAATATCTCGCGGCTGTGGGCGTTTTCGGCATGGGCGATTTTTCGCACTCCCTGCTCATCCTCGCCGCGACGCACCTGCTCACTCCGTCGATGGGCGTCTTGCAGGCGGCGCAGGTCGCGGGGCTTCTCTATGTCGGGCGAAACATCGTGCAGGTCGGCCTGTCCTATCCCGTCGGCGTCCTCGCGGATCGCATTGGCGCCGCGCCTGTCCTTGTCGCGGGCTATGCACTCGGCGCCGTCACGGCGCTGTTGACGGCATTCGCCTTCTGGCACGGCTCGGACAGTCTCGTTCTTCTCTGCATCGTTTTTGCCGCCGCCGGCCTCTACGTCGCCGTGCAGGAAGCACTGGAAGCAACGGTCACCGCCGGAATGGTGCCCGAGCGAATGCTCGGCACCGGCTATGGTGCGCTCGGCACCGTCAATGGCGCCGCGAAGTTCATATCGAGTTCGATGGTGGGGCTGATATGGACAGCTCTCGCGCCGCAAGCGGCATTCGCTGCCGCCGCCTTGCTCATGGCGGCGGGAACCTTCGTTCTCGCACGCACCCGCTAGGAGCGTCTCACTCCTTCGGAAAATCGAGCCCCATCTCGCGGTAGCGCTCGCGGTCGTCCGACCAGTTCTCGCGCACCTTCACGAACAGGAACAGATGCACGCGGCAGCCGAGCATCTCTTCAAGCTCTTCGCGCGCGAGCTGGCCGACGGTCTTGATCGTCTGTCCGCCCTTGCCGAGCGCGATCTTCTTCTGGCTGTCGCGTTCGACGAAGATCACTTGGCTGATGCGGATCGAGCCGTCCTTCTTCTGCTCCCAGCTTTCCGTCTCCACGGTCAGCGAATAGGGCAGTTCGTCGTGGAGACGGAGGAAGAGCTTCTCGCGCGTCACCTCCGCCGCGAGCGAGCGCAGCGGCACGTCCGCCGCCTGGTCTTCCGGGTAATGCCAGGGGCCCGGCGGCATCAGCCCGGCGATATATTTCTTCAGGTCCGCCACCCCGTCGCCCTTCAGCGCCGAGATCATGAAGGTCTCGGTGAAGATACCGGTCTCGTTCAGCGCCGCCGCCGTCTTCAGCAGCTTCTCGCGCGGACAGGCGTCCACCTTGTTCAGCACAAGGATCGCTTTCCGCCCCTGCGACTTCAGTCCGTCGACAATCCGGGTGAGGTCCTCTTCGCGGCCGCTCTCCATGTCGACCATCAGGATGATAAGGTCGGCGTCCCCCGCCCCGCCCCAGGCGGCCTCCACCATCGCCCTGTCGAGCCGCCGCTTCGGCTTGAAGATGCCGGGCGTGTCCACGAAGACGATCTGCGTGTCGCCTTCCATGGCGATGCCGCGGATGCGCGCCCGCGTCGTCTGCACCTTGTGGGTGACGATCGCGACCTTCGATCCGACGAGCTGGTTGAGCAGCGTGGATTTCCCCGCATTCGGCGCGCCGATGATGGCGACGAAGCCGCACCGGCTTATCCCCGCTTTCGATTCCATATTTTCCGCTTCGTGGTTCATGTGACGTTTCAATGACATTTCGATGACAGCCGGCCGGACTTATCCCCGTTCGGGCCAGACGCCAAGCTCTTCCAGCATCGCCTGCGCCGCCGCCTGCTCCGCCTGCCGCTTCGAACTTCCCTGCGCCTTCAATGGCTTGGCGCCGCCTGCGCTGACTTCCACCGTGAATTCCGGGGCGTGGTCCGGGCCCGTCCGGGCAATCAGAGTGTAGCTCGGCACGGGTTTGCCGCGGGCCTGTGCCCATTCCTGCAAGGCCGTCTTCGCGTCCTGCTGGATTTTCCCTGATTTTTCAAGGAGATGCGACCATTCCCGTTCAATCAGCCGCCGCGCCGCCTCGATCCCGCCATCAAGATAGAGTGCCGCGATCATCGCCTCGCAGGCATCGCCGAGAATGGCGGGTTTCTGCCTTCCGCCGGCTTTCTCCTCGCCCGCACCCATGGTGATGAACCTGCCGAGATCGAGCCGCGAGGCCACCTCCGCGCACGCCTCCTTGCGCACCAGGGCATTGAATCTGATGGCTAATTCGCCTTCGTCCGCATGCGGAAATTCGCGCACCAGCCAGTCCGCGATCACGAGGCCGAGCACACGGTCGCCCAGGAATTCGAAGCGCTGGTAATTCGGCCCCTCCGCGCTCGGATGGGTCAGTGCCTGGGAAAGAAGGCCCAACTCCTTGAAATCATGACCTAATTTCTTTCCGAGTTTGGCGCTCAGTCCACCCATTTGCCCATCCGGTCCCAGCGGATGGCCCAGGGCCATTTCCAGAATTGCCAGAACGACGCGCTCCCGTTGGCGGAGAAGAAGATGATCTCCGCCTTGCCGACCAGGTTCTCGAACGGCACGTAACCCACTGAATCCGCTACACGACTGTCGCTCGAGTTATCGCGATTGTCGCCCATCATGAAGTAGTGGCCCTGCGGCACGACATATGGTCCGGTGTTGTCCCACACGCTGTCGCGGATCATGTCGAGCGTGATGTAGGAGACGCCGTTCGGCAGCGTTTCGCGGTATTGCGGGATGCGGCGGACATTCCCCGTCGGGTCGCGATAGATGAAATCGTCGACGCGTACACGCGGCACGGGCTTGCCGTTGAGATAGAGAACGCTGTCTCTCATCTGCACCGTGTCGCCAGGTAAGCCTATGACACGCTTGATGAAATCGGTGTGGTTGTCGATCGGCTGCTTGAACACCACCACATCGCCGCGCTCCGGCTGCATGCCAATGACGCGCCCGCTGAACAGCGGCGGCGAGAAGGGCAGCGAGTGCTTCGAATAGCCATAGCTGTATTTCGCGACGAACAGGTAGTCGCCGATCAGCAATGTCGATTCCATTGAGCTCGACGGAATGAAAAAGGGCTGGAACAGGAACGCCCGTATCAAAAGCGCGATCAGCAAAGCATAGGCAATCGTCCGGGCATTTTCGGCCCAGGAACTGCTGCTCAGCTTTTTAGCGTTTTCGCTCATCGCCATCTTCCAACTCCTGCTCATCGCGGCGGCTCCTCAAAAAACGGCGGACCTTACCACAATCCGCCGCTCCGTCTCTCCTCGCGCCTCAGACCTTCGGGACGGCCGAAATGATCACGAAAGCCTGTGCCAGCGGATGGTCGTCGGTAATCGTCACGTGGATGACGGCTTCCATGCCCGCCGGCGTAATCTCGTTGAGCCGCAGCAGCGCGCCGCCCGTAAGCGCCATGGTCGGCTGCCCGCCCCGAATATTGACGACGCCCATGTCGCGCCAGAAGACCCCGCGCCGGAAGCCGGTGCCGAGCGCCTTCGAGCAGGCCTCCTTGGCCGCGAAACGCTTCGCATAGGAGGCCGCGCGCATCCGCCGTGCTTCGGATTTCCTTCGCTCGACATCGGTGAATATCCGCTCCACAAAGCGGTCGCCGAAGCGATCGAGCGTTTTCTGAACCCGCCTGATGTCGATGAGGTCGTTGCCGATACCGATGATCATGCGCGGTCTTTCGTATCCTGCCTCGCGGCGGCGCCCCTCGCCTCGTCCATCGTCGCGCGCATCCGCCGGATGCTCGCATCGAGGCCAGTGAAGATCGCCTCGCCGATGAGGAAGTGGCCGATATTGAGTTCGGCAAGTTCAGGCATCGCCGCAACCGGCGCCACCGTGTCGAATGTAAGCCCATGGCCCGCATGAACTTCAAGGCCGAGCGCGGCGCCGTCTCTCGCTGCGTTTGCAAGCCGCGCGAGTTCCGCGTCGCGCTTTGCATTTTCGCGCGCGAAGGCCACATCGCAATAAGCGCCGGTATGAAGTTCCACCACGGGCGCCCCAAGCGACTTCGCCGCTTCGAGCTGGCGCCGCTCCGCGTTGATGAAAAGCGATACGCGGATACCCGCTTCGCCGAGCCGTTCCACGATGGGCTTCAACTGGTTGTGGAGCCCGGCCGCATCGAGCCCGCCCTCTGTCGTCACTTCCTCGCGCCGCTCCGGCACGATGCAGCAGGCGTGCGGGCAATGCCGAAGCGCAATGTTGAGCATCTCGGGCGTCGCCGCCATTTCGAGATTGAGCGGCAGGCCCACTTCCGCCATCAGCCGTTCGATATCCGCGTCGCGAATGTGCCGCCGGTCCTCGCGCAGATGGGCCGTGATGCCGTCGGCGCCCGCCGCCGCCGCAACCTTCGCCGCCCGCACGGGATCGGGATGCTCGCCGCCCCGCGCGTTCCGGATCGTCGCCACGTGATCGATATTGACGCCGAGCCTCAGATATCCGCTCATGCAGCATCCCCCCGTGAAATGTCCGGCGTCGCCGGTTCGCCCAGATGTTCCGGCGCAGCCTGCACGCCGACATTACCGCCGCGCAACAGTACCCGCTCGGCCAGCAGCTTGCGTCTTTGCGCCTGATAGGCCTCCACGCCGCTCCGCGCAACCACATAGGAAATACATCCGAACACGATCCCGACAGGAATTGCGCCAATCGTCAGCGGCACGATGAATGGCAGGATCATGTCGGTGGCATGTGCTGCCTGCAGCGTCTCCGCGATGTCCGGATCGGCGGGCGCCGGCGTTCCCATCATGTAGCGGCCGGTCTCGTAGACGACGAACCAGATTGCCGGAAAGGTCAGCGGATTGCCGATGAAGGTACCGATCGCGCTCGCGATCAGGTTGCCGCGGAGCACCCAGGCAACCATCATCGCGATCAGGATGTGGAAACCGAAAAACGGCGTACAGGACGCGAAAGCCCCCGCCGAAACGCCGAGCGCAATCGCGTGCGGCGTGCCCGAGAGCCGCCACACACGCCGCCACCCATACTGGAACGTGCGCTTCCAGCCCGAACGGGGCCAGAAGAACTCCTTCAGTTTCTCGAGTGGATGCAGCTCAACTCGGCGGCGAAACAAATATGGGCGCTCCTTCTCAAGCCAGATGACGGCTGCCCGGCTTGGTAGCCGGCAGCGCCGCGAGATCTTTCGGCAGCTTGTCTGCCGGGTAGGCCGGGATGGCGATCCGTGCCAGCGAGATGAGCTTCACACCAACCTTCGCCTTGCCGCCGGAGCGGTCGATAAGGCAGGCGGCGGCGGCGACCCTGGCGCCCGTCTTCCGGATCGCCTCGATGCACTCGCGCGACGAAAGCCCGGTCGTCACGATGTCCTCGACCATCACCACCCGCATACCCTTCTTGAGCTCGAAACCGCGCCGCAGCGCAAACTCGCCATTCTCCCGCTCGACATACATTGCCGGCACCTTCATATGCCGTGCCGTCTCATAGCCGGGGATAATTCCACCCACAGCGGGCGAAACAATGGCATCGATGGGGCCGTCGACTTCTTCGCGGATCTTCGCAGCAAGCTCCTTGCAAAGCTTCGCCGTCCGCGCCGGGTTCATGAAGACGAGCGCCTTCTGGAGGAAAACCGGGCTATGGAGCCCCGATGACAGAATGAAATGGCCACGAAGCAGCGCCCCCGCCTTCTCGAATTCCTTCAGAACCTTTTCTTGATCCATATCTTTCTTCACCGGCTTCAAATCGAATGGAACGGACGGCATTCAGCGCCGCGGACGGATGACGGTATTGACGCATGAAAGCCCGTTCAGTGCGGACATGATGCGCGTCAAATGCTTCAGGTCCCTGACCTCGAGGTCGATCTGGATGTCGTAGAAATCCATGTCGCGCTGCGCAAGAGACAGGTTCGAAATATTGCTGCCATAGTCGGCGATCAACGTGGCGATATGTCCGAGTGAACCCACCTCGTTTTTCGCCGTGACCCGCAAGCGCGCGGGAAAGGTCTGCGGGTGCTCGGGATCGATATCCCAGGTGGCGTCGATCCAGCGGGTCGTGTCGCCGTCGAATTCCTCGAGTGCCGGTGTATCGATCGGGTAGATGGTGATCCCCTCGCCGGGCATCATGATGCCGACGATGCGCTCGCCGGGCAGCGGGAACATGTCGGGCGCGAAACGGATCGCCAGGCCCGCAGCCCTGCCGGTCACGCGCACGGCGCTATCCTGCACGTCCTTGCCATTGCCCTTGATCGTCCGCTTGCGCCCATTCTTCAGCGATTGCTCCGTCGGGTAGACGGTCTGCATCACCTGCTGCGCGCTCAGCGTCCCGTCGCCGACCGCCGCCATCAGCTCGTCGAGGTCGGGCTTCCGGAGCGGCCCGAGCGCGCGTTCGAGGATGGTATCGCTCGCATCCTTGCCCGCCGCATCGAAAGCGCTCTTCACGATCTGGCGCCCGAGACGGCTGAACTCGGCCTGCTTCGTCGCGCGGATCGAACGGCGGATCGCGGAGCGCGCCTTCCCCGTCGCAACGAAGGCTTCCCATGCGGGAGACGGACGCTGCGCCTGCGAGCGGATGATCTCCACCTCGTCGCCGTTTTCAAGGCGCGTGCGAAGCGGCATGTGGCGGCCATTGATCTTGCTGCCGACGCAGGTGTCGCCGACATCGGTATGCACCGCATAGGCAAAGTCGATCGGCGTTGCTCCGCGCGGCAGGGTGATGAGAAGGCCGTTCGGCGTGAAGCAGAAGACCTGGTCGGAATACATCTGGAGTTTCGTGTGCTCCAGAAACTCTTCCGGCGAGGCGCCGTGCTCCAGCATTTCTATGAGCTGACGAAGCCAGTGGAACGTCGCCGCGAACTCGCCCGACGCGTCGGCGCCCGCCCCGCTTTCCTTGTAGATCCAGTGCGCGGCGATGCCGTATTCGGCAACCTCATGCATCTTGCGGGTGCGTACCTGCACCTCGGCGCGCTTCTTCTGCGGCCCGATCATCGTCGTGTGGATCGAACGATATCCGTTCGCCTTCGGCGTCGAGATGTAGTCCTTGAAGCGGCCCGGCACCATCGGCCAGTTGGTGTGGAGAATACCGACGGCCGTATAACAGTCCGGCACCTCGTTCACGATGACACGGAAACCGAAAATATCTGAGAGCTGTTCGAGCGAAATCGCGCGCCGCTCCATCTTGCGCCACATCGAATAGGGGCGCTTTTCTCGACCGAGCACCTGGCAGGAAAGGCCGCCCTCTTCGAGCTTCGTCTGGATTTCCTTCGCGATCTTCTTGACCGAGTCTCCGCTCGCCTCGCGGAACTCGTTGAGCCGCTTGATGAGCGCCTCGCGCGCCTCCGGATTGAGTTCCTTGAATGCAAGGTCCTCGAGCTCTTCGCGAATTTCCTGGATACCCATGCGGCCCGCAAGCGGCGCATAGATTTCCATCGTCTCGAGTGCGATGCGCTGCCGCTTTTCCGCCGAGGAAATGAAATGGAGCGTGCGCATGTTGTGAAGCCGGTCGGCAAGCTTCACCAGCAACACCCGGATGTCGTTCGACATCGCGAGCAGGAACTTGCGGAAATTCTCTGCCTGCTTCGAACGTTCGGAGGTGAGTTCGATGCGCGTGAGCTTCGTCACCCCGTCCACGAGTCCGGCGACCTGCGACCCGAAGAGCTTCGTAAGCTCGTCCATGGTCGAGCCCGTATCCTCGATCGTGTCGTGCAGCAGCGCCGTCACGATAGTCGCGGTATCGAGCTTCAGGTCGGTCAGGATGCCGGCCACTTCGATCGGATGGGAGAAGTAGGGATCGCCGCTGGCACGCTTCTGGCTGCCATGCTGCTTCATGGCATAGACATAGGCACGGTTGATCAGGGCTTCGTCCGCTTTCGGATCGTAGCCGAGCACGCGATCGACGAGCTCATACTGACGCAACATGCCTGAAATTCTCCTGCGTCCTCTCTTGCAAACTTCCTAACGTCGCCCAAACGAAAAGCGCCGCCCCTCACCTTGCGGCCGGGCGGCGCTTGAAACCGAATGACGTCTGGGCCTGGGGCCGCGTTCCCGGCCTATCTTCGCCCTTCCTCAGTCTTCCCCGTCCATGTCGTCCGCGTCGGCCGACTTCTGCTGCGGCGAGTCGATCTGGCTCTGAATCGCGCGCAGAAGCTCCTCTTCGCTCATGCGGTCACCGCCCTCTTCCGAAGAACCGAAGGTATCCTGCACTTCGACAGACGCCTCGCCGGCCATCAGAAGCTGCATGTTTTCGACTTCCGGCTCTTCCGTTTCGACACGGCTTTGCAGGCTGCCGATCAGGTCTTCGCGAAGATCTTCCGGCAAAATCGTCTTATCGGCGATCTCACGGAGCGCCACGACCGGGTTCTTGTCGTTGTCGCGGTCGACAGTAAGCTCAGCGCCAGCCGACATGGCGCGCGCGCGGTGCGCCGAGAGCAGAACCAGCTCAAATCGGTTGGGCACCTTGTCGACGCAATCTTCAACGGTCACGCGGGCCATTCGAAACTCCGGTATGCAGGATCAAGATTTGGCCTGTATGTAGGGGTTCGAAAGGTAGAAAGCAAGCCGGAACAGGCTCTTACGCGCCAAACTGCGACGATTTCAGCTCTCCGCCCGCCGGACCGCCCGGACTTCCCCCTCAGGCAGCGCCGCGATCAGGTCCCCCACACTCCGCCCCGTCACGGGATGGCGCCAGTCCGGCGCCACATCCCGGAGCGGCAACAACACGAACGCCCGCCCCGAAATACCTGGATGAGGCAGCGCGAGCGGCAGAGGCCCTGCCCCGGCCTCGCGCCCGGTCGGGCCTGTCGGAACAATGACTTTGCCGCGGAAATCCAGCAGATCGAGGTCGAGCGGCCGTGGCCCCCAGCGCTCCCGCCGGACCCGGCCGAAATACGCCTCCAGCCTGTGCAGCTTGTCGAGCAGGGCTCTTGGAGGGTCCGCCGCTTCGACAACCGCCACGGAATTCACATAATCCGGTTGTATATAACTCGCGAGCGCCGGCGTCCTGTAGAATGGCGCCACCGCAACGACCTTGATCCCGAAGGCCGGCATCATGGCGAGCGCCGCCCGCAGCGTGTCGGCGGGAGGGCCCTGGACGGTTGGGAGGTTGCCGCCGAGCGCGATCAGGATTCGGCTGGCCATGGTCTCTCCCGGCCACGTGCTGCCTTGTCTGTAAAACAGCCATAAACTTGCGGAATCATGGGCTTCGGTCGTATTCCTCTTTCGCCGCTCCTGCTGGGCAAGCGCGGCATATTTTATGGCATAAGGGTCCCGGGGGCTTCGGGAGTTCACCAATGATTTTCTATCCGCATGAGCGCATAGCGCTGTTTATCGACGGTGCAAATCTTTACTCGGCCGCCCGTGGTCTTGGTTTCGACATCGATTACAAGCGGCTCCTCACCCACTTCCGCGGCAAAGGTACGCTGATCCGCGCCTTTTACTACACCGCCCTCCTCGACGATCAGGAATATTCGCCGCTCCGTCCCCTGATCGACTGGCTCGACTACAATGGCTACGCCGTCGTGACCAAACCGGCCAAGGAATTCACGGACGCGACCGGCCGCCGCCGTATCAAGGGCAACATGGACATCGAACTCGCAATCGATGCCCTCGAAATCGCCGACAAGCTCGATCACATGATTCTCTTTTCCGGGGATGGTGACTTCCGCCGTCTGGTTGACGCCGTGCAGCGCCGCGGCAAGCGCGTGACCGTGGTTTCGACCATGCGCAGCCAGCCCCCCATGATTGCCGACGAGTTGCGGCGGCAGGCCGACCAATTCATCGACCTCGAAACGCTTCGCGACACGATAGGCCGCAACCACGCGGACCGCCCGGCCGCGCCGATCCGAAACGACGATGACGGCTACGATTATGACGATGAAGAAGAGGACGACGACGAACTCGAACGTCCAGCTCGCGCCTGATCGCCTCGTGCCCGTTTCTCTCGAAGCCGAAGCGCCGCTCGACTGTCCGCTCTGCCCCCGGCTCGTCGCCTATCGCGAGGCGAACGATGTCGCGCATCCGGACTGGTTCAACGCGCCCGTCCCCTCTTTTGGTGACGCGAAAGCCCGCCTGCTCATCGTCGGGCTCGCCCCCGGCGTGCAAGGTGCAAATCGCACCGGCCGGCCTTTCACTGGAGATTTTGCGGGCGACCTCCTCTACGGAACACTCCTCGAATTCGGCTTCGCGCGCGGCACCTATCAAGCGCGGCCGGACGACGGTCTCACGCTCACCGGCGCCATGATCACCAACGCCGTGCGCTGCGTCCCCCCGCAAAACAAGCCGACACCCGCCGAAGCGAAGAACTGCCTCGGCTTCCTGAAAGCGCGCATCGGCGCCCTGCCCGATCTTGAAATTATCCTCGCTCTCGGCCGCATCGCGCATGATGCCGTGCTTTCGGCGAGAGGCGTAAAGAAGAGCGCCGCGACTTTCGCTCACGGTGCGGAGCACGACATCGGCTCAGGCCTTCGTCTCTTCGACAGCTATCACTGCTCGCGCTACAACACGAACACAAGACGTCTGACGCCGGAGATGTTCCATTCCGTGTTTGCTGAAATCAGAAAGCGCATCGACGGCTGAGCGTCGCTAGCCCTTTTCGCGCAGAAGCCGCGCCTTGTCGCGCTCCCAGCTCCGCTCTTTCAGCGTCTCGCGCTTGTCGGCGAGCTTCTTGCCCTGCGCGAGCCCGATCTCGACCTTCACGCGGCCACGGTCGGTGAAATACATGCGCAGCGGAACGATCGTCATACCCTGCCGCTGCACCGCCGCCATGAGTTTGTCGATCTCGCGCCGGTGAAGCAGAAGCTTCCGCGGCCGCCGCGTCTCGTGGTTGAACTGGTTCGCCTGGAGATAGACGGGGATATAGGCGTTGACGAGCATGATCTCGCCGCTCTTCGTCACCTGGGCATAGGCCTCGTTGAGGCTGGCCTGCCCGCCGCGCAGCGACTTCACCTCGCTCCCCTTGAGCTCGATGCCCGCCTCGAACGTCTCGCCAATGCTGTAGTTGAAGCGCGCCTTGCGGTTATCCGCAATGATCTTGCTCCCGTCACCGGGCTTCTTCTTGGCGCCACCGCTTTTGGAGGACATCGCTCCCCGATTTCCCGCTCGTCAGTTGAGGAGGCCGACGCTGCGCATCGCGCTCCGCACCTGCTCTTCGGTCGCAGCACTTGCCGGCACCAACGGAAGCCGCAGTTCGTTCGCGCAGAACCCGAGCAGGCTTGCCGCATACTTCGCGGGCGCCGGATTCGGATCGAGGAACAAGGCGTGATGGAGCGGCATCAGCCGGTCCTGAATCTCGAGCGCCTTCTTGAAGTCGCCGGCCAGCGTCGCGTCCTGGAATTCGGCACAGAGCTTCGGCGAGATATTCGCCGTGACGGAAATACAGCCGACCCCGCCATGTGCGTTGAAACCCAGCGCCGTCGCATCCTCGCCGGACAGCTGGCAGAACTCCGTCCCCATCGTCTGACGCTGCAGGCTCACGCGGGCGAGATTGGCCGTCGCATCCTTCACCCCCACGATGTTCTTCAATTCGAACAGCCGGGTCATCGTCTCGAGCGAAATGTCGACGATGGTCCTTCCGGGGATATTGTAGAGGATGATCGGAATATCGACGGCATCGTTCACCGCCTTGAAGTGCCGGTAGATGCCCTCCTGCGACGGCTTGTTGTAGTAGCCCGTCACGCTCAGCACTGCGTCCGCACCGGCCTGCTTGGCGAAGGCTGTCAGCTCGATCGCCTCAACGGTGTTGTTGGACCCTGCCCCGGCAATCACGGGCACCCGGCCCCGCGCCGTCTTGATGCAGAGTTCCACCACCCGCTTGTGTTCGTCGTGGGAGAGTGTCGGCGACTCGCCGGTCGTCCCGCAGGGGACGAGGCCATGAGTGCCCTGCTCGATCTGCCATTCCACCAGTTTGACGAACGCAGCCTCATCCACCTTGCCGTCCCTGAACGGCGTAATGAGTGCGACGAACGATCCCTTGAACATGGCTTTAGGCTCCGTTGCCCCGATTTCCGAGGGAGGGGGGTACTCCCGAAGGCGCGCAAGATAACCATAAGCGGCTGAACCGGCAAGGAAACCGCCAGTTCCGCAGCATATGGCCTATTGCGGCGCGTGTTAGCACATGAGTAGTCTGAATGGTGGAATATCT
>NZ_BTVP01000024.1:0-57030 GCF_045863935.1 Parvibaculum sp.
CGAGCGCCCGGTGAGTTCGGCCATGACGCCTTTCGGGTCCATGCCGGTAGCGAGCATGTGCCCATGGTCGCGATAACCGGTGATGACCTGGTCGCCTTCCTTGATCGCGCCCTGCATGCCGACAACGACGGCCTCCTGCCCGATATAGAGGTGGCAGAAGCCGCCAATCAGCCCCATGCCGTACATCTGGCCCGCCTTCTCCTCGAAGCGGCGGATCAGCAGCATGTCGCGATAGGCCTGCAATTCCTCATCCTTCGAGAGTGGCGCAGGACCGCCCCCGGCTTTCTTCGGTTGTTTTTTCTGGGCAGGTTTCGTGGCGGCTTTCGCCGGCCGGGAAGATGATCTGGACGCCATTCAATGGGCCTCGACGCCGGAAATTGAAGACAGGCACGAACATAGTGGCACGAAAAGCCACCCGCACCACACTTTTGAAGTGGCTCATAAATATTTGGTTTCAATGACAAAAAGAGAAATTAACCGGATATCGGTTAAGTGCCGCTGGGGCCACGTCGCCGATTAGCGGGGCGTCTGCACCCGGCCTGGCTGAGGCTCAAGAAAAATCACCACCTCGTTCGGGCCGCCATAGCCCAGCGCCGCACGGGCGCGCTCGTCGAGAAGATCGGGGTCGAGGCTTTCCGGCCGCAGCAGCGCGACCTGCCTGTCGAGCTGCTCGCGCATCCCCTCCACCTCGGAAAGCTGGTGCTCCAGCGTGTCGATGCGGTTCTGGATGTCGAGCCAGGAAATGAATCCGTGCCGGCCATAGACAGCGTGATAGGCGAAATAGCCGAGCACGACGATGCAGACGAACGGGATCAGCGCCTGTCTGAGGCGGAGCGGTTCGGAGGTGCGAATCATCGTGTAGCTGTCCATGACCGGCAGGGAATCACATAGCGATTCCAACGGTCAAGCCGGATTTGCGAAATTCGTGCGCCGGGCGTGACTCAGGCTTTCAGAATGCCCCGGCCGGCATATTCGGCGGAGGCCCCCAGCGCCTCTTCGATGCGGATGAGCTGGTTGTATTTCGCAAGCCGGTCCGAGCGCGCGAGCGATCCCGTCTTGATCTGACCGCAATTCGTCGCAACCGCGAGATCGGCAATCGTCGCGTCTTCCGTTTCGCCGGAGCGATGCGACATGACGGCGGTGTAGCTCGCCTTGTGCGCCATCTCGACGGATTCGAGCGTCTCGGTGAGCGAACCGATCTGGTTCACCTTCACGAGGATCGAATTCGCGACGCCCTTCGCGATACCGTCGGCGAGGCGGCGCTTGTTGGTGACGAAGAGATCGTCGCCGACGAGCTGCACTTGTCCACCGATGCGGTCGGTGAGCGCCTTCCAGCCTTCCCAATCGTCTTCGGCCATGCCGTCTTCGATGGAGATGATCGGATACTTGCCGACGAGGTCGGCCCAATAATCGACCATGCCGCCGGCATCGAGCTTCTTGCCCTCGCCTTTCAGGTCGTAGACGCCGCCCTTGAAGAATTCGGTCGAGGCCGCGTCGAGCGCCAGATAGATGTCGTCGCCCGGCTTGTACCCGGCCTTTTCAATCGCCTTCATGATGAAGCCGATGGCTTCTTCCGTCGAAGCGAGGTTCGGCGCGAAGCCGCCTTCGTCGCCCACATTCGTGTTGTGGCCGGCGGCCTTCAATTCGCCCTTCAGCGTGTGGAAGACTTCCGAGCCCATGCGCACGGCATCGGCAATCGAGCCTGCCGCCACCGGCACGATCATGAATTCCTGAATATCGATCGGATTGTCGGCGTGTTCGCCGCCATTCACGATGTTCATCATCGGTACGGGAAGCACCCGCGCGGCGGGGCCGCCGACATAGCGGAAGAGCGGCTGGCCAAGCGAAGCGGCTTGCGCCTTCGCGACCGCGAGCGACACGCCGAGGATTGCGTTCGCACCGAGACGGGACTTGTTGTCGGTTCCATCGAGCGCGATCAGGGCGCGGTCGATCTGGATTTGCTCGGAGGCGTCCATGCCGCCGATCGCGTCGAATATCTCGCCATTCACCGCGCCGATGGCGTTCAGCACGCCCTTGCCCTTGTAGCGCGCGCCGCCATCCCGGAGTTCCACCGCTTCATGCGCGCCCGTCGACGCACCCGACGGCACGCCCGCGCGGCCAAGCGCTCCGTCTTCCAACAGTACGTCCACCTCGACCGTCGGATTGCCCCGGCTGTCCAGAATTTCGCGACCGATGATGTCGATGATGGCGGCCATGTCGTCCCGTCTCTCGTTTGAAATGATGTGGCAAGCCGGACGTGAACCCGGTGGCGGTTACATAGCGGAGAGGCGCGCGAGACGAAAGGGGCTATTCGCCCGACGCGGCGCCGGGGACCGCTCTTTTCCACCGTTCGGACGTGCGCTTCCTGCGCCCGGCCCGAGCCGGACGAGCGAACCTTACCCGAAGTCAGTGCGGCTGGAAGATCAGCCGTGCAAGGCCATCGCCAGGGGGACGTCCTCCGGGCAACCGCTCAGAAGCTCGGCCCCGTGCTTCAGGATGTAGTCGCGCTGCGCCTCCATCATGACGCGGCCGAAGCCGATGCAGAACTTCTGCCCCACCTGAAGTGCTTCCCGTTCCCGCCTGTCCAGGTCGCGCAACACCTCGTTGGTGTCGGCGAGCCGCTGATCCAGCAGTTCCTTCACCCGCCAACGCGGCAGAAAGGGCGCGAAGCTGAGGATGAAGATGAACTCGGAACGAAGCCGATGCCGGGCGTCGCCGGACATCAAGGCCTTCAGGCAGGCGGTCCGTCCCGCCTCGGTCAGTTCATAGACCTTTTTGTTAGGCCGGCTGTCCTGTTCGACCTTCCGATAGGTCACCAGTCCTTCCGCAGCCAGCTCATTCAGCGCCGGGTAGAGATTCGAGAGACTCACGTCGAGCAACGTCGAGACCTCGTTCTCCATGATCTTCTTGATGTCATAGCCCGTGGCAGGGCCCCCCATGAGGACACTGAGCAACAGTTCCTTCGTATTCAATCCGCTTCCTCCCCCGTCAGCAGATCCAGCACTTGATACCTGTGCTGTTTCATTATAAGGCAACAGTTATTAGGTTTTTTTCACCTATTATAAACAACAACAACAATTAACCTGAAGCGAACTCCCTCCTCGATCCTTCGCAAAAGGCCAGCATCCCTCACCAACTCGTGGCCGGTTCCGGCGGAGTCGGCCGCTACTTCCCAATCCGCCAAAAGTCTAAGGGGCAGACCAAGAATCCATCCACGCGGGGGGGAACCTTCAAAATGATAGTATCGGCAGAACGTACGCCTGTCACGAATGAACGGGCGTATCGACGCATTCGCCGTTCGGGGCGCAACTTTCCTAGCGGCAGCCTTTGCTACCACACTTCTTTTCCGGCTCGGCGAGTGCCGAGCCAGTTCAGCGATCTCGACCTCAGCGTCGACACGACCATCTCGGCCGGCGTGACGTTGCGCGCGAGCGACCGCGACTGCACCAAGATCAGCCCGATCAATGGCGGCTGTGCGAATGGCGACGGCCGGACCACCGGCGTCAACTCCGACAATGGCAATCTCAACTTCGACCAGGGTGACTTCGTCAACCAGACGGTGAAGGCCACGGTCGACACACAGGGCACGTGGGAAAATTACGGCTTCTTCCTCCGGCCCACCGCCTTCTACGACGTCGTCTATGCGGACAACGATCTCGATTTCCGCAATCTCGATTCCGAGGGCAAGGACCAGCTCGACTACGACATCGATATTCTCGACGCTTTCGTCTACGGCAACTGGGATATCGACGGTCACTACACGATGCTTCGCTTCGGCAAGCAGGCGCTGAACTGGGGCGAAAGCCTCTTCATCCAGGGTGGCGTCAATGCCTTCCAGGCGCTCGACGTGACGCGTATCCGCACCCCCGGCGCGGAACTCAAGGACGCGCTGACGCCGATGCCGATGATCTTCGCCTCGACGATGGTCACGCCGAACTTCTCCGTCGAAGCCTTCTGGCAGTTCGCCTATGAGGAGACGGAACTCGATCCGGCGGGCTCGTTCTTCTCGCCCGACATGCCCTTTGGCGTGTCGGACCTCGAGCAGAACGCCTCGCAGCTCTGGGGCACCAGCGATCCGATCCCCGAATTTCTCGGTTCCGACACGGCCGTCTTCGTCGTCAACGCCGGCTTCGTCTATGTGCAGGGGGCCAGCAACCACCCGCTCAATCGCGTGGGACCGGAAGGGGCCATCCGCAATCCTTTTGCGGCGGCCCTTCTCACCAATGGCGTCACGAATGCGGAATATGCCGACGATGTGTCCTACGGCTACCGCCTCGTCTTCGCACCGGCCTACAACAACGCCTTCGGCACGCCGGTCACGCTGACACCGAGCATTTCGTGGCGGCATGACCTGCAGGGCAACTCGCCGGGTCCGAACACGGCGAACTACCTGCAGGGAATGAAGCAGGTCTCCATCGGCATCGACGCCGACTATCAGAGCACCTATCGGGCCAGCCTGAGCTACACCAACATCTTCGGTGCCGGCTTCAACAACCCGACCTTCGACCGCGACTTCGTCATGGCCAGCGTCTCCTACGCCTTCTGACGAAGCCTTAGAACAAGACGATAAGACCCCGGAAAGCCACCGCTTTCCGGGGTTTTTCTTTGTCGGCTTGACGCAGGCCTGCGGCTCCTGTTCAACACGCCCGACGGAGCGTCTCGACGATGACAGAAACGGCAAACGGCAAGGCACTCGTGCTTTTCTCGGGCGGGCAGGATTCAACGGTCTGCCTCGCATGGGCACTTGCGCGCTTTGCGCAGGTGGAGACGGTCGGCTTCGACTACGGTCAGGCCCATGCCGTCGAACTCGAATGCCGCAAGACGCTGCGCGAACGCCTCGCCGCCCTCTTTCCAAATTGGGCCGCGAAGCTCGGTCCCGACCACATGCTCTCCCTGCCTGAACTCGGCCGGATCAGCGAGACCGCGCTCACCCGCGATGTCGAGATCGAGATGGGCGAGAACGGGCTGCCGACCACCTTCGTGCCCGGCCGCAACCTTCTCTTCTTTACCTATGCGGCGGCGCTGGGCTACCGGCGCGGGGCGCAGGTCCTCGTCGGCGGTATGTGCGAGACGGACTATTCAGGCTATCCAGACTGCCGCGCCGGAACGATCTCCGCGCTCGAACAGGCGATCTCGCTCGGCATGGACAAGCCATTCACCCTCGCGACACCGCTCATGCGGATCGACAAGGCGGCGACCTGGAAACTCGCGGAGGAGCTCGGCGGCAAGGCGCTTGTCGACCTCATCGTCGAGGAAAGCCATAGCTGCTATCGCGGCGACCGCTCGAAGCGCCACGACTGGGGCTATGGTTGCGGCGCCTGCCCCGCCTGCGCGTTGCGCGCCCGGGGCTACGCCGCCTATATCTCGGGCGAGGCGTGAACCCATGTATTCGGTGAAGGAAATCTTCTACACGCTGCAGGGCGAAGGTGCGAATGCCGGGCGCCCGGCCGTGTTCTGCCGTTTCGCGGGCTGTAACCTCTGGACCGGCCGCGAGCAGGACCGCGCAAGTGCGGTCTGCACCTTCTGCGATACGGACTTTGTCGGCACGGATGGCGAGGGCGGCGGCAAATTCGCCGATGCCGGGGGGCTGGCGGATGCGGTCGAAGCGGCATGGGCGAGCGGCGCCGGAGACGACCGCTTCGTCGTCTGCACGGGGGGCGAGCCCCTGCTGCAACTCGACGCGGCGCTCATCGCGGCCCTTCATGCTAGAGGTTTCGAGATCGCCGTCGAAACCAACGGCACGATCGCGGCGCCTGAGGGCATCGACTGGGTCTGCGTCAGCCCCAAGGCGGACGCGGACCTGAAACAGCTACGGGGCGACGAACTGAAGCTGGTCTATCCGCAGCCGCAGGCACAGCCGGAGCGTTTCGAAGGTCTCGCTTTCCGGTATTTTTTCCTGCAGCCGATGGACAACGCAGAGCAGGAAGAAAACACACGCGCGGCGACCGCCTATTGTCTCGCGCATCCGAAATGGCGGCTCAGCCTCCAGACGCACAAGCTGATCGGTATTCCCTGATGAGAATCTACAAAGAGTTCTTTTTCGACGCGGCCCACTTCCTGCCTTATGCGGCGGAAGGCCATCCCAACCGGCGGATGCACGGGCATTCCTTCCGCGTCGTCGTCTGGCTCGCGGGCAAGCCCGCGGCGGAGACCGGCCTCGTCCGGCATTTCGAGGATGTCGAGCGCGAGGTCATGGCCGTGCGCGAGAAACTCGATCACCATCTGCTCAACGAAATCGAGGGCCTCGAATTCCCGACGCTTGAACACATCGCGGCGTGGATATGGCGCGCGCTCGAAAAGCCATTGCCGGAGATCGCGCGTGTCGAGGTGCATCGCGCCTCCTGCCGCGAGGGTTGCGTCTACGACGGTCCGGACAGTGAGTAAGGGAGCTTCGCGCATGGCAAGGACACCGAAGAAGACCGGCAGCAAGGGATTGACGCAGCTCGGCTCCGCGACGCCCGTACCCGCCTCTCCCGAGGCAGCGAAACTCGAGCGCGTGCCGAACCCGCATCCGGACACGAATTATGTCGCGCGCTTCACCGTGCCCGAGTTCACCTCGATCTGCCCGGTGACGGGCCAGCCCGACTTCGCGCATCTCGTCATCGACTACGTGCCCGGCAAATGGCTCGTCGAATCCAAGTCGCTGAAACTCTATCTTCAGTCCTTCCGCAATCACGGCGCCTTCCACGAGGATTGCACCGTCGCCATCGGCAAGCGGATCGCTGAACTCCTCGCACCGAAATGGATCAGGATCGGCGGCTACTGGTATCCGCGCGGCGGCATTCCCATCGACGTGTTCTGGCAGAAAGGCAAGCTGCCCGCAGGCGTCTGGGCGCCCGATCAGGCCGTCGCGCCCTATCGCGGACGCGGTTGAGCGCGGAGAAGCCGAAGGGTCACTCGCGCGCGGCAATCATCGCGGACAGCTCGTCGATCAGGGCGGCTTCGCTCGGGAGGTCCAGAATTCCCGCGGCGAAAAGCGAAAGACCGCCATGCATCAATATGAAGTCCTTCATGACGGCTCGCCGGCGCAAGCCGGGGTCCGCGTCCGCCGGCGCGGAGACCCGCATCGCTTCCGAAATCACGAGATGAACGGCGCTCTGAAGCTCCGGTTTGTTCTTCATCGTCGCGTGCGGCCTGCTCGTCATCAGGCCATAGATGTGCCGGTTCTTGAGCGCATAGCGTGCGTAAATCCGGGTGAAGTCGGCCGAGGTGGCGGCGCGCTTCAGCCTGGCTGCGAGTTTTGTGAAAGCTTCGGTCGCCACGGCGTCGAGCAGTGCGTCGCGATCCGCGAAATGATTGTAGAGCGAGCGGTGCGCGATCCCGAGTTCGGTGGCGACCTGCCGAAGGCTCAACTTCTCGTGCCCCTCGCGGGCGACCATTCGATAGGCAGCGTCGACCGCATCGGCACGGACATTGCCGTGCCGATACGTCGCCCGGTTCGAAACCCGGCCGGTCTCTTTTTCCGTCTCGCTCATCGGATTGACACAGATTTGAATCCACTTGCGGCTTCATGTACCGCGCGATGAAAGATACAGCGATCTATGAGCGATGACGAGCGCGGTAACCGTCATTGGCCAAGACGGCGCTTGTAGTTCTCCAGAGTGATTTCGCTGTCGATCGCTCCTCTCACCGCCGCAACGGCCTGCGCCCTCACCCGCCTCTTCGTGGCGGTGAAATGGGTCATGTCTATACCGGTGAAGGAAGCAGCGGCGAACCTTGCCGCCGGCAGCAGATCGTCCGCTGTGATGAGGCGGTCGAAATACCCCGCATCCAGAGCATCGGCTGGCGCAAGAACCTCGCCCGTCACGATCCTGTTGAAATAGGGCGCCGTTAGTCTGTGACGCGCAATCTCGATTGCGAAATGGGGTATCGTCAGGCCGATCATCACTTCGTTCAGGCCGATGCGGAACGGCCCGTCGACGCCGAGGCGCACATCCGAGGTGAGCAGGAGGAAGGCCCCCATCGGCAGGGCATGGCCGCTGCACGCTGAAATGACGGGCCGTGGGTATTCGAGCAGCCGGAACGCCAGTTCCGCACCCTGCTTGAGCATGCCGTAACTTTCCTCCGCGATGTTCTTCGCGAAGACCTTCAGGTCGAAGCCCGCCGAGAAGATGCCCTCGCGTCCGGCGAGAACGACAATCGCCTTGTCGCTCTCCGCCCGGTCGAGCGCGGCATGCAGTGCGCTCAGCATGGCGGGCGACATGACGTTCGCCTTCCCGTCATCGAAGGTGATCTCGGCAACACCCTCCGCAATTTCGTATTTCACCAACTCTGTCATTTCAATCTCCAAAACATCCGGTGGATGGATATAGAGGCGCAGGGCGCGGAGCCGCAACCCGCTTTGAAGCAATGTCCTTTGCAAAAAGAGATATCCGGAACGAACCCTGGTCCGCCGATTGACTCTTTTGGGAAAAATTGTATCGTTCGGTACAGTTTTTACTGTTTGGTACATTTTCTGGAGGTTCCATGTCCGTCCGTCCGCCCTTGCCGCCCTTCACGGAAGACACCGCCGCGCAAAAGGCCCGGATGGCGGAGGACGCATGGAACAGCCGCGACCCTGCGCGCGTCGCCCTCGCCTACACGCCGGACAGCCGCTGGCGAAACCGCTCGACGTTTCTTCGGGGCCGCGAAGCGATTGAGGCCTTCCTGCAGCAGAAATGGGAACGCGAACTCGACTACCGCCTGATCAAGGAAGTGTGGGCGTTCAGCGGCGATCACATCGCGGTTCGCTTCGCTTATGAATGGCGCGATAGCGAGGGAAGCTGGTTCAGGAGCCACGGCAATGAGCAATGGGCCTTCGACGGCACGGGGCTGATGCGGCGGCGGGAGGCAAGCATCAACGACGTGCCCATCCGTGCCGAAGACAGGCTTTTTCACTGGCCTCTCGGGGTTCGTCCGGCCGAACATCCCGGCCTCGAACAACTCGGACTCTGAAAGGACAACATGGCCAGAACGGTTTCCGAAAGATCGGATGTCCTGCCCCTCCTCGCGGAAGCATTTCGCGAGCATGGATATGAAGGCGCGAGCCTCGCGCTCATCGGCGAGGCGACCGGCCTCGGCAGGGGCAGCCTTTACCACTTCTTCCCCGGCGGAAAGGAAGAAATGGCCAGCGCCGTGCTCGGCGAAATCGAAGCCTGGTTCGAGACCAACATCTTCAAAGTCCTGCGCACGGCCGAGCATCCCGAAAGCGCGCTGCTGCAGACGCTCGATGCAACGGAAGAATATTTTCGTTCCGGCCGGCGCATATGCCTTGTCGGCGCCTTCGCGCTCAGCGACACACGCGACCGCTTTTCACGCGCGCTGCGCCACTATTTCAGCGAATGGCGGGCGGCCGTTGCGGCTGCCCTTGCGAAGACGGGACAAACACCGCCGGAGGCGGCTGGGAATGCCGAAGAGATCGTGCTCGGCATTCAGGGCGCGCTCGTTCTGGCGCGCGCGCTCGACGATCCCGGCATCTTCTCCCGCGCCATCGGCCGCATTCGTTCGCGCCTTCCAAAAGTGCGCGCGAAACGGCGCCGAAGCGGGAATGGCTGAGCCTCTGCGGACAGGTTTGGGGCGGGCCGGTTCGGTGTCTCGCGGAACCGGCCCCGCTCCCGTCTTGTTACAGCGCTTCGATGCGGCGGACAGCCTCGTCGGTGGTCCACAGCGCATTGGCGACATAGCGGAAATTCACCAGAGCCGCATGATACCCGTCGCCCTCCGGAATCTTCGCCGCGGCGGTCGCGTCCCGCACCACAGCGACTTCGTAGCCGCGTTCCAGAAGGTTATAGAGATGCGCCTGAACGCAGAGATTGGCAGACATGCCCGCCAGAACCACCTTGTTGACGCCACGCTTGCGCAACTGGAGGTCGAGGTCGTTCGTCTCCGGGCCGTAGACCTTGTGCGGGCTCGTCACGATCGTCTTGCCGTCGAGGATCATGTCCTTGTATTCGGGCATGAAGTCGGCGCCCGATCCCTCGAATCCGGCAAGGTTCAGCGGCCCCGCGCGGTCGAACATGCCGATGGCATGCATGAGCTTTTCGAGCGGGCCGGAAAACTTCCAGCCGTGATCGGTCGGATAGTAATAGTGCGGCGAAACGGCAACGACCAGATCGGCCTTTTTGGACGCTCTGAAGAGCCGCCCTATATTCTCGACGGTCTTTTGCTCCGTCACGCTCTCGCCGACGACACCCCAGGCCACACCCTTCGGGCTGAGAAAGTCGATCAGCGGGTCGACGACGACAAGCGCTGTGTCGTCCCGCCCGAGAACGACGTCCGAAGCAGGAAGCACCGGCTCGGCGGGGTCGGCATAGGGCGAAGCGTCTTGCGCCCGCGCGGCTCCCGCATCGGTGGCAACGGCTGCGGCGGCAATCGAGGCGGCGGCGCCGCCACGGAGAAGGTTGCGCCGGCTCATCTGGCCGCCGGCGGAGTTTTGTTCATGATGGTCGCACATGGTCCGGTCCTGGGGTTGGTTGGATATGCCGCAACCATGCCCTCTCCCTTGTGCCTTATCGTCTGAAAGGCGTGTCGCCCGGCCTCATGCCGTTCAGCGGCTCTCAATCGAAAGACATATGAAACTCATGAACCTGGATCAGGTGCTGGATGCGGTCGACGTTTCCATCGAACCCTTTGCGCTCTGCGAAATCAGGGGCGCGTCGTCGCTCGGACTGGGGCGCAAGCCACATGCGGTCCTGCATTATGTGCTCGGTGGCGAAGGGGTAATAAGCATCGACGGGCAGACGCCAATCCCGGCAAGCGCCGGGTCCGTCATTCTCATCCCCGCATTTGCCGCCCACAGCATTCATGCTTCCGGCACAGGCTTCATCTCTCTTCCCGAATGTCATCCGCTTGAGATTTCAGTCGAGCACATGCAGGCCGGCTCCGGTCAAGGTACCTTCGCCGCTATATGCGGCCGCGTATCGGTCGTCTATCGCGGTCTCAGCGGCACCATGGACCTCCTGAAGGAGCCAATTGTCGAAACCTTCGCACCGGAAGACCGCGTCCGGACCGCACTGGAGGATCTCATCAACGAGCTCGCCAATCCGAATGTCGGCACCCGCGCGCTTGCGAGAGCCCTCCTGCTTCAATGCATCATCCTCCTGTTCCGCCGCAGGTTGCAGATCGGCGACGGGTCGCTCTCATGGATGCGTGGTCTGGCCGACGAGGAATTGTGGGGCGCCCTTCGCATGATGCTCGATCACCCGGATCGCAGCCATACGGTCGACACACTCGCGGAAGTGGCCGGCATGAGCAGAGCGGTCTTCGCGGAACGCTTCAGCGCCGCCTACGGAACCGGACCGATCGACATGCTTCGCTGCATCCGCCTTCGGCGCGCCGCCGAACTGCTGGCCAATTCCCAGATACCAGTGAAGAGGATCGCGCATTTAGTCGGCTACGAAAGCCGGACCTACTTCTCAAGGGCCTTCAAGAGCGAACTTGGCCTTTCGCCCGATCTGTTCAGACGGCGGGTCACGTCGGGAGGCTGACCGGCGGGTACCCCTGACGCCGGGTAATCCGGCCCGTCTACCGGGCAGTCTTGTATTCCTCCGCCGGCCCGCTATGACTCTTGCAACAAGACTTGCAGAACCATTCGGGAGACGGACACATGGAAGAGCGCATCAAAACCACGATTACGGAAGGTGTCGCCGATGTCCGTCTTGTCCGCGCCGACAAGATGAACGCGCTGGACGATGCGATGTTCATGGCGCTGCTCGAAACCGGCGAAAGGTTGAAGTCCGACAAGTCGGTGCGCGCTGTCGTCCTCTCGGGCGAAGGCCGTGCCTTCTGCGCCGGGCTCGACATGAGCAATTTCGGGCGCATGGCGAGCGGCGAGCGCAATGCGAACAAGTCGGAAGTGACGGGCCGCCTCGAACAGCGCACCCATGGCGTCGCCAACCGCGCGCAATATGCCGCGCTCGTCTGGCGCGACGTGCCCGTCCCGGTCATCGCCGCCGTTCACGGCGTTGCCTTCGGCGGCGGCTTTCAGGTCGCGCTCGGCGCCGATATGCGCTTCGTCGCGCCCGGCACGCGCTTCTCCGTCATGGAAATCAAGTGGGGCCTCGTGCCCGACATGGCGGGCATGTACCTGATGCGCGGCCTCGCCCGCGAGGACGTCATCCGCGATCTCACCTATACGGGCCGCATCTTCGAGGCCGACGACGCACTCGCCTATGGCTTCGCCACGCGCCTCTGCAACGATCCCTACGCCGAGGCGCTCGCCACCGCCCGCGAGATCGCCGACAAGAGCCCGTCGGCCATTCGCGCCGCCAAGCGCATTCTCAACGACGCGCCGGACGGCGATGCCGCCACGATCCTTCTTGCCGAGTCCGTCGAGCAGGACAAGCTCATCGGCGGGGCGCACCAGAAGGAAGCGATCATGGCGAACCTCGAAAAGCGCCGGCCGGCCTTCGCGGACTGAGCGCCATCGGGATCGTCCGCCTAGGGCACTCCTGCGCCTCGAACTGCGCCGTTCGACAGGATTGAAGCATGAGCACCGACGTCAAATCCGGTCCAGGGGAAATCGGGAGCCCGAGAGCAAAGGTTCTTTCCGCTGCGATGCAAATTCTGTCCGCACAGGGCGCGGAGAAACTGAGCCTGCGCGCGATAGCGGAGAGCGCGGGGATCGGCATCGCGTCGATCTACCACTACTTCGAGAACAAGGAAGAGCTGCTGCTGAATTTGGCGATTATGGGATTTGGCGAGCTGAGCCGGCACATAATTTCCTTCCAGGAGAAAGGGGAGTACCCCTCCGCCATGCAGGCGAGCGCCCGCGCCTATTTCGACTTCGCCGAGAAAAATTCGGCGCTCTTTTCCCTGATGTTCGGCGAACAATTGATGGCCCGCCACGAAGCCTTGCGCGACGCCGCGTACAAGACATTCCAGGTCTACGAGACCGCGGTGAAGGCAGATGACCGGTTTCCGGCCGAGCACCAGGAAAATGTCGCCCTGGTTTTTTGGGCGCTCGGACGCGGCATGGCCGCGATCACCTCCTCCTATCCAAATGGCGAACTTCCTCCCGAGATGTCCGAAAAGCTATATGCCGGCATTTCCTATCTGATTGTCCGCCCCGAATAGCCCCGAATAGCCGTTGTCCCTTCGCACCTGCAGCAGCGAACGCTGTCCGAGAGGGATTGCAGAACGCCGTTCGAAACCCTCTGATGTAGCCAAAAGCAGGTGAATCAATGCCTTGTGGAGGAACGGGATGAACGCGATAGCTGCGAAATACGTAGAGGCCCAGGAAGCGGCCTATGCAGAGCCCCTGGAAACGCTCAATCCGGCGCAACCGGCGCTTTTCCAGTCGGATACGTTGTGGCCCTATTTCGAGCGCCTGCGCCGCGAGGATCCGGTGCACTACACGCCCGAGAGCGAGTTCGGCCCTTTTTGGTCGATCACCCGCTGGCACGACATCATGGCGGTCGACACCAACCATGAAGCGTTTTCCTCGGCCGACGGCATCACGCTGGCCAATCTGGAGGCAAGGGCGGAGCAGGAGAAGATCATGGGCGTGCGCCGTGGCGGCGCCGGGTTCATCACAATGGACGAGCCCGAGCACACGCCCGCGCGCAAGGCCGTGACCCCCGCGGTCGCGCCCGCGAATTTGCTCAAGATGGCGCCGATCGTCCGCGAGCGCGCCGGCCTGATTCTCGATTCCCTGCCGATCGGCGAGGAATTCGACTGGGTCGATCTGGTGTCGAAGGAGCTGACCGCCATGACGCTGGCGACGCTCTTCGATTTCCCCTTCGAGCAGCGGCGCAAGCTGCCCTACTGGTCGGACATGATCACCAATCTGCCAGGTCACGGGCCGGTGGAAAGCTGGCAGCAAAAAGGCGAGGCGATGTTCGAGTGCTTCGACGCCTTCCAGGAATTGTGGAACCAGCGCGTCAACGCCGAACCCAGCTTCGACATGATCTCGATGCTGGCGCACACGCCGGCAACGCGAAACATGTCGAAGGAAACCTATCAGGGTAACGTGATCCTGCTGATCGTCGGCGGTAACGACACCACGCGCAACACGATCTCGGGCAGCGTCTATGCGCTGAACAAGAATCCGGATCAGTATGCCAAGTTGCGGGCCAATCCCGACCTGATCGTGTCGATGGTTTCCGAGACGATCCGCTGGCAGACGCCGCTGGCGCATATGGCGCGTCTGGCGACGCGCGACGTCGAGATCGGCGGCAAGACCATCAAAGCCGGCGACCGCGTCGCCATGTGGTACGTATCGGGAAATCGCGACGAAGAAGTCATCGAGCGGCCCAACGACTACATCATCGACCGCGAGCGGCCGCGCCAGCACATGTCGTTCGGCTTCGGCATCCATCGCTGCGTCGGCAATCGCGTTGCCGAGCTGCAGCTGACCATCATCTGGGAAGAAATTCTCAAGCGCTTCCCCGAAATCATCCTGGTGGAAGAGCCCAAGCGTACCTTCTCCAGCTTCGTGAAGGGGTACGAGTCGATGAAGGTCGTCATTCCGCACCGCAACTGAGCGGTCGTCAGCCGCCGCGAAAGCTCCCCTTTATATGAGGAGCTTTCGCTGGCGCCCCTCAAATCCCTGGTTCGTGCCCCCGCCCCAAACCGCTTGCAGCGGTTTGACCCTCCCCGAGGGGAGGGTGGGCGGTTGGTTCGGCATTGTGTGGCGACTTCCCGGATTCTCCTGACCGCCCGGTGAGAAAAACAGATAAGGGCGTTTCTTCCCACCCTCCCCTCGGGGAGGGTCGAAATTTGGAAGCGAAGCGCACCAAATTTCGGGGCGGGGGCGAACATGTGATGCCACCCCCTTGCATCCCGAGGTGATTTTTATATAATCACCATTATGCCAAAAAAGATCGACCATGATGAGCGCCGTCGAGACATTGCCCGAGCCGCGATTGCGGTGATCGGCGATCTGGGCATCGACAATACCCGCCTTGTCGATGTCGCCCGCGCCGCGAATGCGACGACAGGCACGATCACCCATTATTTCGAGGACAAGGACGCGGTGCTGCTCGCCGCGCTCGACCATGTCGCGCAGAATATTCTCTTCATGCTGCGGCATCCGGAGAAGCCGGACGACATCGTGGCGCTCGCGGAACTCATCCTGCCCATCGACGAGGACGCCATGCGCGACTGGCGCGTCTGGATGAGCTTCTTCGGCCGCGCCGTGGGCGACCCGGCGCTCGCCCGCATCAACAAGGCCTATTACGACGAATTCCGCGACGGGCTCGCCACGATCATCCGCCGCCATCAGGCGGAGGGAAAACTTGCCTCCCGTATCGCCCCCGACATCACCGCCGACGCGATTATTTCCGTCATTGACGGCTTCTGCATTCGCGCCACGCTCGAACGCGAGGAGTGGCCCGCCGAACGCCAGAAAGCCCAACTCGAAGCCATGCTGCGCCCGCTGCTTCCAAAGCCGGAAAAGCGCCGCGCCGGAAAGGGAGGATAGATCATGCCGAAACTCGTAACGCTGCCCGCAACGGCAAGCACAGACGAAATCCTTGCCGTGCTGAAGCGCGACGGCGCGCTGATCCTGAAAGATGCGCTGACGCCCGCGCAGCTCGAGCAGGTGCGTGCCGAGACCATGCCCTATATCGAGGCGACCGATTTCGGCCGCGACGACTTCACCGGCAACCTGACGACGCGTACCGGCGCCCTTGTCGCGCGCTCGGCCGCCTGCCGCGACATGGTTGCCAACAACACCATTGTCGACGCCGCCAACGCTTTCCTCAAACCCTTCTGCGAACGCATCCAGCTTCACCTGACGCAGGTCATCCGCATCACGCCCGGCCAGAAGAAGCAGCAGATCCATCGCGACCGCTGGGCCTGGGGCACCTATCTCAAGGGGCTTGAGCCGCAGTTCAACACGATCTGGGCGATCA
The DNA here is from genome assembly GCF_045863935.1 of Parvibaculum sp. Classification (GTDB taxonomy): domain Bacteria; phylum Pseudomonadota; class Alphaproteobacteria; order Parvibaculales; family Parvibaculaceae; genus Parvibaculum. The sequence goes on from NZ_BTVP01000024.1 coordinate 15,834, forward strand.
CCGATTTCACGAAGGAAAACGGTGCCACGCAGGTCTGCCCCGGCAGCCTCGACTGGCCGGACGATTATCAGCCGACGGACGATCAGATCGGTTATGCCGAAATGAGCGCGGGCTCCGTCCTCGTCTATTCCGGCGGCGTCTTCCATGGCGGCGGCGAGAACGTGTCGAATGGCGACCGCATCGGCATCAACATCACCTACACGCTCGGCTGGCTGCGCCAGGAAGAGAACCAGTATCTCTCCTGCCCGCCCGAAATCGCGAAGACGCTCTCGTCCGAGCTGCAGGCGTTGATCGGCTATTCGATGGGAAGCTATGCGCTCGGCTACTACACGCCGCCCCTGCCCGCCGGTCAGGGACCGGAAGTCGTGCCGCCTGAATACGCGCTCGGGAAAATGGATGCAGGTGCCGCCCAGTTCGGCAATGCCGAACTGCTGGCCGAAGTCTCGGCGTCGATCAGGGGCGAGAAGCAGACGGCGTAAGCCGTCTGCCCTACCCCGTCAAACCAGCCGGCTCTGCTCAACCGCCGCTTCCACGAAGGAGCGGAACAGCGGGTGCGGTTCGAAGGGCTTCGACTTCAGTTCCGGGTGATACTGCACGCCGATGAACCAGGGATGGTCCGGCAGCTCGACGATCTCCGGCAGCAACCCGTCGGGCGAGACGCCGGACATGACGAGCCCGGCTTTCTCGATCTGGTCGCGATAGGTCATGTTCACTTCGTAGCGGTGGCGGTGCCGCTCGCTGATGCGCGTCGAGCCGTAGATCTGCGCGACGCGGCTTCCTTCCTTCAGCACCGCTTCATAGGCGCCAAGGCGCATGGTGCCGCCGAGATCGCCATTCGCCGCACGCGTTACGAGTTCGTTCTCGCGCATCCATTCGGTCATCAGGCCGACGACCGGTTCGTTCGTCGGTCCGAACTCCGTCGAGCTTGCGCCGGTGAGCCCACCGATATTCCGCAGCGCCTCGATCACCGCCATCTGCATGCCGAAGCAGATGCCGAAATAGGGCACGTTGCGCGTGCGCGCGAATTCTGCCGCGCGGATCTTGCCCTGGCTGCCGCGCTCGCCGAAACCGCCCGGCACGAGAATGCCGTCGACATCCTCGAGATAGAACGCGGTGTCCTCGGTGTCGAAGATTTCCGACTCCACCCATTTCACGTTGACGCGAACCTTGTTCGCGATGCCGCCATGAACGAGCGCCTCGGAGAGCGACTTGTAGGCATCTTTCAGCCCGGTGTACTTGCCGACGATGGCGATGGTCACGTCGCCTTCGGGCTCGCGGATATTGTGCGTGATGGTCTGCCAGCTCGCGAGGTTCGGCTCCGGCGCATCCTTGATGCCGAAGACGGAGAGCACTTCCTCGTCCAGCCCTTCGCGGTGATAAGCGTTCGGCACGTCGTAGATCGTGTCGACGTCCATCGCCTGGATCACAGCGCTTTCGCGCACATTGCAGAAGAGTGCGATCTTGCGCCGCTCGTCCTTCGGGATCGGCCGGTCGCAGCGGCACATCAGCACGTCGGGCTGGATGCCGATGGAGCGCAGCTCCTTCACGGAGTGTTGCGTCGGCTTCGTCTTCATTTCGCCCGCAGACGGAATGAAGGGCATCAGCGTCAGGTGGATGTAGCAGGTCTGGCCGCGCTCCAGTTCGTTGCCGAGCTGGCGGATCGCCTCGAAGAAAGGCAGGCCCTCGATGTCGCCCACCGTGCCGCCGATCTCGCAGAGCACGAAGTCGACATCGGCATTGCCCGACAGGACGAATTCCTTGATTGCATCGGTCACATGCGGGATCACCTGCACCGTGCCACCGAGATAATCGCCGCGGCGTTCGCGCGTGATGATCTCCTGATAGATGCGTCCGGTGGTGATGTTGTCGGCGCGGGTCGCGGGCACGCCCGTGAAGCGCTCGTAATGGCCGAGGTCGAGATCGGTCTCCGCCCCGTCGTCGGTCACGTAGACCTCGCCATGCTGGATCGGGGACATGGTCCCCGGGTCCACATTGAGATACGGATCGAGCTTCCGAAGCCGCACGGAATAGCCACGCGCCTGCAGGAGCGCGCCGAGCGCTGCGGATGCGAGACCCTTACCGAGGGAGGAAACCACGCCGCCGGTGATGAAAATGTACCGCGTCATGGGCCCCTAGATTACACCAAGCGAAACGATTCGAAGCGGCAATTGCGGCTCCGGGCAAAAATAGTCCGTCCGGCAAAACCCCGCCCCCAGAGCCGGGTCCGGCCGGAAACTCTCGTTATTGAGCGCGCGGGACGCTCGGTTCGGCGGGTTCGGGCGCGGCCTCGCCTTCCGGGCTGGCCGGCGGGATCGCGTCGGGCGTGCTGAAATCCGAGCCGATCGGGGCCGGAACGCTCACATCGCCCGCGTCTTCCGTCTGGGCCGGCGGCACCACCCCGTCGAGCACGCTGTCGGCCGAGCCGCCGCGCGCCGCGATGATGCCGAGCGCAAGGCTTGTCGTCATGAAAAGGCCGGCGAGAATCGCCGTCGCGCGGGTCAGCGCATTGCCTGCGCCACGGCCGCTCATGAAGCCGTCTCCGCCGCCGCCGATACCGAGAGCACCGCCCTCGGAACGCTGCAGCAGAACGGTCGCGACAAGCGCCACCGCGAGCATCAGATGAATGATCAGAATGATGGTCGCCATGAGGGCCGCCCGAATCCGGAATTTGAACGAAAAAGAGCCTCAGCCGCCATGAAAGCGGCCAGGCCGGTCGCGGCGGGTTGTAGCGCATGAAGCGCCCGGTTTCCAGCCCTGTCGCGAGCCGGGGTGACAAGCACCTTCAGGCGCCCATCTGGCGGCGAACCGCCAGGCCGGGGTGTCAGCCGAGCTGGCCTTCGCGGACCATGCGTTCATGGCCGTCGGAGAGGCTCTTGATGCGGTACTGGTAGCCGTCGCCCTCGGCGGGAAGCTGGCGCACAACGGTATAGTGGCCGCGCGCGGTGGGCGGATAGGAGCCTCCGGCGGTGAACTCCACCGTCTCGCCGATATCGTATTTGTGCTTCTGCATGATCAATCCTCGGGTGTCCCCTCGTCGCTCTCGCCGTCTTCGGGCATCGCGCCATCTTCGGGCACCGTGCCGTCTTCGGGGTCGGCGGTCTTGCGGAGCGCGGCTTTTTCCTCGCGGTCCTTCAGCTTCTGCTGCGCCTTGGCTGCCTTGCTGCGGGCGCGCTCGGAACGCTCGTGACGGTAGTTCGGTTTGAAAGCCATGGGCTCACTTGCGCTTGACGCGTTCGAGGGATTTCACGCGGCCGCGCGGCCTGCCGGATCGTTCGGCAATATCGCGGTCTTGCGCCTCGATGACGGCCTTCGCGCCGGCCGTATCGGCAAGCCCGTCCAGCGCCGAGGTCGGCACCTTCCGGTTGGAGCTCAGCGAGCCGTCCTCATAGATGATGTTGAAGGCGACGAACTCGCCATCCATGGGCTTTTTGCGTGCCATTTCGTGCTCCCAAAAAGCAGAAGGGGCGCCGAAGCGCCCCTTCGAGTTCATCAGGCCGAGCGAAGATTGCCGGCCGAAACCTTGCCGCTGCGCTGGTCGGTCTCGAGGTCATAGGCAATCGCCTGACCTTCGTCGAGGCCGCGCATGCCGGCGCGTTCAACTGCGGAGATATGGACGAAAACGTCCTTGCCGCCGCTTTCCGGCTGAATGAAGCCGAAGCCCTTCTGGGAGTTGAACCACTTGACTGTTCCGTTCGCCATGTATGGCATTCCTTATAACGTGGAGAAGTACCGCCGGTGCTCATGCATACCGGTGGATCAAACTTTTAGGGATCGGGAAAGACAGGTCCGGCGCTCGATCGCGAGCGTGGAGAGCAGCCGAACCAAGAAAATTTGACAGGCGGTATATAGAGGCTAATTCCTCGTTTTACAAGAAGCATCCGCATCAGGGCCTCCAAATCGAGGTCAAAAGCCCCACCAGCCGCCAATCGGCGGCGCCAGGTTCCCTTCAAATACCGATGGCAGCGCCCTCCCGCATCACGTCTTCGGGACACCCGCGCCTATGTCGATCCACTCCCCCTTCCCGATCTCCAGGATCCGGAAGTCGTCGCCGCCGTGCAGCCCCGACACCTCCCGCACGCTCATGAGCGCCATGACGATCCATGTGCCCGTCTTCCCGTTGAAGAGCGGCAGGTCGAGCGCTTCGCATTTCAAGGTGTAGCCGGTCGCCGCCTGAATCGTGATTGGAAAGCGCCCGCCGCAGGGGACTGTGATCAACGGCTCGCTCGCGGCAAAGAACGAACCCATCGCATCCTGTTCCAGCAGGTCGAGATACTTCTTCTTGGTCGGATCGAAGCCCAGCACTTCCGTCAGCTTCGTGCCTGCGAAGCGGAAAGTTGCGGATTCAAGATCGGCATATTCGACCATCACCATCATCGGCATCAGCCGGCGGATCGCCAGCGGATCGAAATGCCTCCGGTCGGGCACAACGCCGTCATCCCTCGGCAGTGCGCGCCAATAGTCGAAGAATTGCAGGCTTTCGTCCGTGCCGAAATGCGGGATAGCGTCCATTGCTATATCCGATACTTGCGCCCCCACAGCACATTTGTCGCAGCGGATTCATCCCATTGCAAGCGCAGGCATGCAGCATCAAAGATAAGCAGAGATAATTCCCCAGAAGTCGTCCGCCTTGAGACTCGCCCCGCCGACCAGCGCGCCGTTCACGTTCGGCACTGCCATCAACTCGGCCGCGTTCGATGGCTTCACCGATCCGCCATAGAGAATGCGCATCTTCGCGCCTTCTGTCCCAAACCGGGACTCGAGCGCCTTGCGGATTGCCGCATGGACCTTCGCCACATCGTCCGGCGTCGGCGTGCGGCCGGTGCCGATGGCCCAGACCGGTTCATAGGCAATGACCGTCGTCTTGGCCGTCGATGCGTCCGGCAGCGAGCCCTTGAGCTGTGTACGGATGACCTTGAGCGTCTCGCCCGCGTCGCGCTCGGCTTCCGTCTCGCCGACGCAGACGATGGCAACCAGCCCCGCGCGATGCGCGGCTTCCGCCTTCGCCCGCACGGCGGCGTCGGTCTCGCCATGGTCGGCGCGGCGTTCGGAGTGCCCGGCGATGACATGAGAGGCGCCCGCGTCCTTCAGCATCTCCGCCGAGATATCGCCCGTATGCGCGCCGCTTTCCTTCGCGTGGCAATCCTGGCCGCCGATGGCGATCTTCGTGCCCTTCGCCGTCTCCTTCAGCGTCGCGATCAAGGTGGCGGGCGGGCAGATGAGAACGTCGCAGGCGGGTTTCGACGTCGCGAGCTTCTTCGCCAGCGCCGTCACTTCCTTCTTCGAGGCTTTCACCCCGTTCATCTTCCAGTTGCCTGCCACCAGCGCCTTCACGCGTGCCGCCATCTTCTTGCTCCGCTCTTCGATCCAGGTGCGTCCGTTTAGCAGATGCCCCCGCACCCGCCAACATACGCGCGGCGCATGGGTCAAATAGACCTGAGTGAAATAGAACACAGTCACCTTGAAATTTTCATTTCGATGACTGATCGATTGGCAAGTAAACGACTCAGGTGTAGCTTGCGCGCCATGGAAAAGCGTTGTCATCAATCGGTCGTGAAGACCTTCGGTTGGAACTACTCGCCTTCGGGGCCGGGTCGCTTGCGCGTGCGCTGAACAAGCCTGCAAAATCGACGTTTAGGAGCCCCATCCACCAGATCGGGGCTCTTGTGTTTTCAGAACTCCGGTCATCGAGCCACCCTCGTGTTCCGGGAGTTCAACATGTTCATCGAATACTTCTGTCCGCCGCATGACGGCGGCGGCCCCCGCGCCTTCCCCTCTGCCGCACCGGCATGGGAAATCCGCGGCCCTCCTGCCTTCCCGCGCTGCTGATCTCACAATCGTCACCGGCCATGGCCATCCGCCATAACGGCTCTTCGTATCGCGAGGGACCGGACGATCAAGTCTTGCCTGCTGTCCGGCGCCACAAATACTCAACGAATATTTTGCCGTTCTCCGCCCCGCGGAGACGGATGGAGGTTTCTCATGCTTGCCGCCACCGCGTCCTGGACCGTCCGCAATGCCCGCACCGCAGGCGTTACCGCCGCCATGGCCGCTTTCACTGTCACCGTCTTCAATACGGAGGCACCCGCCACCCTGCTCGACGGCCTTGCGGTCTTCCTGCCGGCGCTCGAGGCGGCGCTGCCCGCGCTCCTCTTTGCCTATGTGCGTGACGAGGAGCCTCACATGCTGGGGCCGGTCTTCGCCCTCCTGCTCTGGGGAAGCGCCAGCTTCGTCGCCATGTGGGCACTTGCCGCGATGACGCTCGCGGGGATCGACGCCTATGTCCGCTTCGGCGCCCCGCCCGTCTTCCATGTCCCCCTGTGAAGGCGGGCGGCGGCACCGTGCCGTCGGCATTTTCCAAGGAAAATCAAGCCGGAAGCCGCTCCGATCCGCTTGCGGGGGCAAGGTCCCGCACCTATCATGCCGCCCTCCCGCAAGGGGGTGGCGGCCTGTCCGGGCCGCCGGCAGAGGGGCTCCAGACAGAAAGACCGCATGATGCTCGATTCACTCCGTAGAAGCGCCTCCGGCTGGGTAGCCAAGCTTCTGATCGGCCTGCTCGCCGTCAGTTTCGCGGTCTGGGGCATTGCCGACATCTTCTCGGGCTTCGGCGGCAACACGCTGGCCCAGGTGGGCGACGAGGAAATCGACGGCGTCGCCTTCGAGCGCGAGCTCCGCGCCGAGATGGATCGCTTCTCGCAGCGCCTCGGCCAGCCGGTGACGCTCGAACAGGCGCGGCGCTTCGGCATCGACCGGGCGGCGCTCTCCCGCCTCATCAGCGTGGCTGCGCTCGACGGTGCGGCAAAGGATCTGGGGCTCGCCGTCGGCGACGACGCCGTCGGCCAGGCCATCCTGACCGACCCCAACCTGCAGGGCGGTTTCGGCCGCTTCGACCGCGAGCTGTTCCGCCAGACCCTGCGCGCGAACGGCGTCAGCGAGGAGCGCTTCGTCGAGCAGCGCCGCAAGGCCATGGCGCGCGACCAGCTCATCACCTCCCTCTCCCTGGGCGTTGCGGCGCCGGGTGCGCTCGTGAAGGTCGTTGCGAACTATCAGGAAGAAACCCGCACCGCCGGGTACATCATCCTGCCGCCCTCGCTCGCCGGCGAGATCGAGGATCCGGACGCGGAAACGCTGCAGTCCTTCTACGAAGCGGGCGCGGCCGCCTTCACCCTGCCGGAAACGCGCGACATCAGCTTCATGGTTCTCGAACCCGAACACATCACGCAGACCATGACGATTTCCGAGGACGACCTGCGCGAGGCCTATGAGCAGCGGCGCGGCGACTACGACGTGCCGGAACGCCGCGAAGTCCAACAGGTCACCTTCGGCACCGAGGACGCCGCGAAGGAAGCGCTCGAAAAGCTTCGCTCCGGCACGGAGACCGAAACCATCGTGCAGGGTCTCGGCCTCACCATGGAGGATGTCGATCTCGGCAATGTGTCGCGTGGAGAAATGCTGTCGCCTGAGCTCGCGGATGCGGCCTTCTCGATCGAAAGCGGTGCGTGGAGCGAGCCGGTGAAGGGCCCGCTTGGCTGGTCTGTCTTCCATGTCGGTGCGATTTCGGAAGCAAAGCCCAGCACCTATGAAGAGGTGAAGGACAAGCTGCGCCAGACGCTCGAACTCGAGATGGCCCAGGAACAGATCTACGACATCCAGAACAGCATCGAGGATGCGCGCGCGGGCGGCGAACCGCTCGAAAGCATCGCGACGCGTTACAACCTCAACCTGCGCCAGATCAGCGGTGTGACGCAGGACGGAAAGACCCGCAAGGGAGATCCGGTCGAACTGCCGGAGGCGCTGCCCGAACTCCTGGAGACGGCCTACAGCAACGGCGCGGGCGAACAGATTCCACCGCTTGCGACGACCGAGCAGGGCTACTACTGGGTGCAGGTCGACGCGGTGACACCCGCGGCCGTTCAACCGCTCGACGAAGTGCGGGACCGCGTGCTCACCATCTGGAAGCAGAGAGAGCGTTCCACGCGTCTCGAGGCGTTGGCGGAAAAGCTTGCAGCGCGCGGTAATGCGGGGGAGAGCTTCGACAAGATTGCGGCCGAGCTGGATCGCGGCGTTCTCACCATGCCGAAAATTCCCCGCAACGCGCAGAACGATACCTTCTCGCGGACGGCGGTCGCCAAGCTCTTCGCCACACCCGAAGGCGGTTTTGCCTCTGGCCCGGTCGGCCTCGGCGAAAGCCTCCTTCTGATGCAGGTGAAGAAAGTTCACGAGCCGTCGCTCGACAAGGGCTCCGACAAATACGCCGAAATCCAGAATGGTGTCCGGGACTCGATCCAGACGGACATTCTGCAATCCTTCGTCGTCGGCTACCAGAAGGAGCTCGGCGTCGAGGTCAACACGAGCCTCTACGAGCAGATGACTGCGACGGACAGCACAAGATGATCCTGCCCGAGTTCGAGCCCTTCGAAGCTGCGTACAACGCCGGCACGGCGCAGGTTGTCTATACGCGTCTCGTCGCCGACCTGGAGACGCCCGTCTCCGCCATGCTGAAGATCGCCGAGGGCAAGCCCAACAGCTTCCTTCTCGAATCGGTCGAGGGCGGCGATGCGCGCAACCGCTATTCGATCATCGGCCTCAAGCCGGACGTCATCTGGCGAACCCAGGGCGACCACGCAGAGATCAACCGCAAGGCGCGCTTCGACGATGCCGCCTACGAGCCCTGTCCCGGCGGCGCGCTGAAGAGCCTGCGCGATTTCATCGAGGAAAGCCGGATCGAGCTCCCGGAAGAACTGCCACCCATGGCGGCGGGTGTCTTCGGCTATATGAGCTACGACATGGTGCGCCTCATGGAGCACCTGCCGAACCAGAACCCGGACGCGCTCTATCTTCCCGACGGCATCTTCCTGCGCCCGACCATCATCGCCGTGTTCGATTCCGTGAAGGATGAAGTGACGCTGGTGACGCCGGTCAGGCCCGAGCCCGGCGTCGGCGCCCGCGCCGCCTATGCGCGCGCGAGCGAACGGCTTTCGGACGTCATCGCGGATTTCGACCGCGCCCTGCCGCACGGCTCACAGCAGGCAGACATCGCCGCCCTCGAAGAGCCCCAGTCGAACACGCCGCGCGACACCTATTACGGCATGGTGGCCCGCGCGAAGGAATACATCGCCGCAGGCGACATTTTCCAGGTCGTGCTCTCGCAGCGCTTCGAAACGCCATTCGAGCTGCCGCCCTTCGCGCTTTACCGCGCGCTCCGGCGCATCAATCCCTCGCCGTTCCTCTACTTCCTCAACTTCGAGAACTTCTCGATTGTGGGGTCGAGCCCCGAAATCCTCGTCCGTGTCCGGAACAACAGGGTCACGATCCGCCCCATCGCGGGCACGCGCCATCGCGGAAAGAACAAGGCGGAAGACGAGGCGATTGCCGAGGAGCTTCTGGCCGATCCGAAGGAACGCGCCGAGCACCTGATGCTGCTCGACCTCGGCCGCAACGATGTCGGTCGCGTCTCGAAGATCGGCACGGTCGAGGCAACGGAGCGCTTCGCGCTGCAGTTCACCTCGCATCTCATTCACATCGTCTCGAATGTCGAGGGCGATCTCGACCCCGCCTATGACGCGATTTCGGCGCTCGTCGCCGGCTTCCCCGCGGGAACGGTGTCGGGCGCGCCCAAGGTCCGCGCCATGGAAATCATCGACGAACTCGAACTCGAAAAACGCGGACCCTATGCGGGCTGCGTCGGCTATTTCTCGGCGGCCGGCGAAATGGACACCTGCATCGTGCTGCGCACCGCCATCGTCAAGGACGGCAAGATGTACGTTCAGGCGGGCGGCGGCGTGGTCGCCGATTCAAGCCCCGAGGGCGAGCATCAGGAAAGCGTCAACAAGGCAAAGGCGCTCTTCCGCGCGGCCGAGGAAGCGGTGCGCTACGCCTCGCAGGCGGGCAAGCGGCAGTAGACGCCGCCGCCTTCAGAAATTGAAGGCGAAACCCGCCCCCACGGAGACGCCGCTTTCGCCCTGTATGGTTCTCGCAATGTAAACGGCTCTACATTCCTTGCCGGTACATCGCATAGCCCGAATCGGGCATCGCTGCTAAACCTTGCGACCCTCTCGCTCCGGCGCCTATATAGTGGCCTCAAGCGGCCTTTTCGGCTGCAAAACCAAGGTTCGGGCCATGCTGCTCCTTATCGATAACTACGACAGCTTCACCTACAACCTGGTCCATTTCCTGGGCGAGTTGGGGGCTGAGGCGCGCGTCCACCGGAATGACAAGATCACGGTCAACGAGGCTCTTTCGGAACGCCCCCAGGCGATCGTCCTCTCGCCCGGCCCCTGCGACCCCGGCAAGGCGGGCATCTGCCTCGATCTCATCCAGGCCGCTGCCGCGCATCGCATTCCGCTTCTCGGCGTCTGTCTCGGCCATCAGGCCATCGGTCAGTCCTTCGGCGGCAAGGTCGTTCGCGCGCCAACCCTCATGCACGGCAAGTTGAGCGCCATCCATCATGGCGGCAAAGGCATCTTCCAGTATCTGCCGAGCCCCATCGAGGCGACGCGCTATCATTCGCTCATCGTCGAACGCGAAAGCCTGCCGGATTGCCTCGAAATCACGGCCTGGACCAATGACGGCATCATCATGGGCATGCAGCACAAGGAACTGCCCATCCATGGCGTCCAGTTCCACCCGGAAAGCATCGCCTCCGAGCATGGGCACGACATCCTGCGTAATTTCCTGCAGCTCGCGGGCATGAACACGCGCGAACTGGCCTGAAGGGAAAAGCGGGGGCTATGACCGACTTCAAGACCATCATTGCCCGGCTCGCGGAAGGCCGGCCGCTCGACGCCACAATGGCGCGCGCCGCCTTCGAGACCGTCATGTCCGGCGAGGCGACGCCGGCGCAGATCGCGGCCTTCCTGATGGGGCTTCGCGTGCGCGGCGAAACGGTCGAGGAGATCACGGCGGGCGCCATCGTCATGCGGGAGCGCGCGCTTCGCGTCACCGCGCCTGCGGATGCCATCGACATCGTCGGCACGGGCGGTGACGGCATCGGTACATGGAACATTTCCACTGCCGTCGCCATCGTCGTTGCGGCTGCCGGCGTTCCCGTCGCAAAGCACGGCAACCGCAAGGCTTCCTCGCTTTCGGGCACGGCGGACGCGCTGCAGGAGCTCGGCGTCAATCTCGACATCGACCCGGTCACCATCGCGCGCTGTATCGAGCAGGCAGGCATCGGCTTCATGTTCGCGCAGGCGCATCATTCCGCCATGAAGCATGTCGCGCCGGTCCGCGCCGACCTCGGCATCAAGACCGTCTTCAACATGCTGGGGCCGCTTTCCAATCCGGCGCTCGTGAAACGCCAGTTGCTCGGCGTCTTCGCTGCCCAATGGGTCGTACCTTTCGCGGAAGCGCTCCGCAATCTCGGCTCCGACAGCGCCTGGGTCGTCCACGGCTCCGACGGCATGGACGAGATCACGACAACAGGCCCCTCCACTGTTGCCGAGCTCAAGGATGGCGCCATTCGCGTCTTCGAGGTGACACCCGAAGATGCAGGTCTGCCGCGCGCATCCGCCGAAGACCTGAAGGGCGGCAACCCGGCGGAAAATGCCGCCGCCATCCGACGCCTCTTCGATGGCGAAGCGGGTGCCTATCGCGATATCGTGCTGCTCAATACCGCGGCCGCGCTCATCGTCTCGGGCAAGGCATCAAGCCTCAAGGACGGCGCCGTGGCGGCCGCCCGGATCATCGACAGCGGCGCGGCAAAGGCGACGCTCGCGAAGCTCGTCGCGGTCTCGAACGGGAAATCCGATGTCTGACATTCTCGAAAAGATCGGCGCCTACAAGCTTGAGGAGATTGCCGCCGCGAAGCGGGCGCATCCGCTTGCTTCCATAGAGAAGGCAGCCCGCGCAGCGTCGCCTGTGCGTGGTTTCGCCTCCGCGCTTCGGACCCGCATCGCCGATGGCGGCTATGCGCTCATCGCCGAGATCAAGAAAGCGAGCCCGTCCAAGGGGCTCATCCGCGCGGATTTCGATCCGCCCGCGCTTGCACGCGCCTATGAGGCGGGCGGCGCGACCTGTCTTTCCGTCCTGACGGACGCGCCTTCCTTCCAGGGAGCGCCGGACTATCTCGCCGCCGCGCGTGCCGCGACCGCCCTTCCCGTCATCCGCAAGGACTTCATGTACGACCCCTACCAGGTCACCGAAGCGCGTGCGATGGGAGCGGACGCCATTCTCATCATCATGGCGGCTGTTTCCGATGCGCAGGCCGCCGAAATCGAGCAGGCAGCTTTCGGCTGGAAGATGGACGTGCTTGTGGAGGTTCACGATGAAGACGAGCTGACGCGCGCCCTCGCCCTCAAGAGCCCTCTTCTCGGGATCAACAACCGGAACCTGAAGACCTTCGAGACGACACTCGCGACGACGGAGCGGCTCGCCCCCCTCGTTCCGGACGACCGCCTCATCGTCGGCGAGAGCGGTATCTTCAGCCATGCCGATATCCTGCGCCTTTCGGATGTTGGTGTACGGACGTTTCTGGTCGGCGAGAGCCTGATGCGGCAGAAGGATGTGGAGGCAGCGACGCGCGCTTTGCTGTCGCCTCCCGCCTGACCGCGCGCGACATCGCCCGCCGGATGTCCGGAACCGGGGACAAGATTTTTTACCCCCCGTATCGGCATCCCCGTTTATCCCCGCACCGGGGATATCCTGGCGATATGTGACGTTTCGATAACATTTCGATGACAGACGGCCTTTTGGACGCCCAAAATGACCTATGATATCCGCACCTGCGAACCCACGGACGTCGAGCATTTCGCCGCCATCGAGAAGGCCGCGGGGGCCTTGTTCGTGGAAGCGGGCTTGCCTGAAATCGCTTCCCACGAGCCTACCGACAAGGAATTCATCGACGCCTCGGCGCGCGCCGGCGCCGTCTTCGTCGCCACGGCTGACGGCACGCCCGCCGGTTTCATTCTCTCGGCCCCGCTCGACCGCTCCATGCATATCTATGAATTGTCCGTACACCCCTTACATGGGCGCAAGGGTCTTGGTCGCAAGCTTGTCGACGCCGTCTGCGAGCACGCCCGCGACAGCAGCTATCCGGCGGTCACGCTGTCGACGTTCCGCGACTTGCCCTGGAACGGCCCCTTCTATGTATCTTGCGGGTTTCGCGAGCTTGCCCGGCACGAGTGGACGCCTGCCCTGTTCCTCGCGCATTATCACGAGCAGGATATGGGATTGCCCGTCGAGCGGCGCTGCTTCATGCGCAAAGACCTGTAAATTCTTCACTGCCAACAAAGAAAGTGATGCGGATCATGACCGTCCTCAAGCTTCCCAAATGGAACATGGCAATCGGCGATGGCGAGCCGCTTCTCTGCATTGCCGGCCTTAATGTTCTTGAGGACCTCGATCTTACGATTGCAACGGCGGAGCATCTTCAATCGGTGCTCGGCGAGCTGAAACTTCCCTTCGTCTTCAAGGCGAGCTTCGACAAGGCGAACCGTTCCTCGATCAAGAGCTATCGTGGACCGGGCCTCAAGGACGGCCTCGCCATGCTTGCGGAAGTGAAGCAGCGCTTCAATGTTCCGATCTGCACCGACATCCACGAAGAGGCACAGGCCGAAGCCATTGCCGAGGTCGCTGACCTCGTGCAGATACCGGCATTCCTTTGCCGTCAGACGGACCTCGTGGTCGCGGCCGCACGAGCGACGCACAAGGCGGGCGGGCTACTCCATGTGAAGAAGGGTCAGTTCCTCGCGCCCTGGGATTGCCGCAACATCCTTTCCAAGATCGCGGAGGCAGCGGCACCCGACATGACGATCCTCTGCGAGCGCGGCGCATCCTTCGGCTACAACAATCTCATCGTCGACATGCTCGCTTTCGACGAGATGAAAAAGCTCGGCGCGCCGGTAACTATCGATGCGACGCATGCCGTGCAGCTTCCGGGCGCCGATCCGCGCACGCAGGGCGCCTCGACCGGCGGCCGCCGCAGCGGCGTTCCCATCATCGCGAAAGCTGCCGTCGCGGCAGGCGCAAACGGCGTCTTCCTCGAATTCCATCCGGAACCCGACAAGGCGCTTTGCGACGGGCCGAGCTGTCTTCCGCTTGATGGCGCGGCGAAGCTTTTCGCAAGCCTCAAGTCCATTCACGCGGCAGCGAACTGACGAGCGGAACTTCGGCTCCGGGAAAGGAAGACGCGCGTGGCAACGAAAAAGAAGCTGACGCATCTCGACGAGAAAGGCGCGGCCCGCATGGTGGACGTGTCGGAAAAGCCCGTCACGTCGCGCAGCGCAACCGCCAAGGGCCGCGTTACGATGAAAGCGTCGACGCTGAAGCTCATTCTCGATGATGGATTGAAGAAAGGCAACGCGCTCGAAGTCGCGCGGCTTGCAGGCATCATGGCGGCGAAGAAGACGTCGGATCTCATTCCGCTCTGCCATCCGCTCGCCATCTCGAAAGTCGATGTCGATCTCCGGCCCGACAAAAAGACGAACTCGGTCGAGGTGGAGGCAACGGTGAAAGTTGCCGGACAAACGGGTGTCGAAATGGAAGCGCTTACGGCGGTCAGCGTCGCCTGTCTCACGCTTTACGACATGGCGAAAGCCGTCGATCGCGGAATGAAGATCGGCGACATCCGGCTCACGGAAAAATCGGGCGGCAAGTCGGGCGACTACAAGGCGAAATAACCGATGGCACAACAACCTCTTCTGCCGGTCGAGGAAGCGCGGGCGCGCATTCTGGCAATGCTGCACACCACACCTGTCGAGACGGTTCCTCTCTCTCAGGCGCTCGGCCGTGTACTTGCTGAAGAGGCGATAGCACGTCGCACGCAACCGCCCGCAGATCTCTCCGCGATGGATGGCTATGCCGTCAGAGCTTCCGATGTTGTCGCCGTCCCCACGCGCCTCACGGTTGTCGGAGACGTACCCGCCGGCAGCTTTTACTCCAGACAGCTCAACGAGGGTGAGGCCGTTCGCATCTTCACGGGTGCCGCGCTCCCTCGTGGTGCGGATACGATCGTCATCCAGGAAGACACCGACCGCGAAGGCGAGGTTGTCGTCGTGAAGGAAGCTGCGGCTGCCGGGCAGCATGTCCGCGTGTGCGGTCTCGACTTCCGCACGGGCGATGCGGGCATGCCTGCGGGCCGCAAATTATCGCCCGCCGATATCGCCTTCGCCGCTGCGATGAATCTCGCAACGCTCAGCGTTCACAAACGGCCTGTCATTGCCTTCTTCTCGACCGGCGACGAACTCGTGCCGCCGGGAACCGAGCCCGGACCGAACCAGATCGTTTCGTCGAACAATGACGGACTTGCCGCCCTCATCCTCGAAGCGGGCGGCGAACCGCTCGACCTCGGCATTGCGCCCGATCGCACAGGCGCCATTCGCGATGCGGCGGAGCGCGCGCGCGATGCGGACATGCTGGTGACGCTTGGCGGCGCTTCGGTCGGCGAACACGATCTCGTTCGCGAAGCGCTGATGCCGCTCGGTCTCGATATCGATTTCTGGAAGATCGCGATGCGTCCCGGAAAGCCGCTGATGTATGGCTCTCTCAACGGCAAGCCCATGCTCGGCCTACCCGGTAATCCGGTGTCGGCTTATGTCTGTGCGGTACTCTTCCTCAAACCCGCCATACAGCGCATGCAGGGCGGCGACAGCGCGCTTCGCACCACCCTCGCCCGGCTCGGCCGCGACCTGCCCGCCAATGGATCGCGCGAGGACTACGTCCGCGCCGGCCTCGATCACATTCACGGCGAACTTCCCGTGGCGACGCCCTTCGAACTCCAGGACAGCTCCATGCTTTCGATCCTGGCGGATGCCGGCTGCCTCATCATCCGCGCGCCCGGCGCGGAAGCCATGAATGCGGGCGGCATCGTGACCGTGCTACCGCTCCGCGTCTGACTTATCCACAAATGCGCTTGACACACCCACGAGAACCAAACTAGAACAAGCTCAAGTGTTTTTGTTTTGTTCCGAGGGCCGCCGGCCCCGAAGCAGACGGAGGGGCCAGGGCCTATGCTGACGCGGAAACAACACGAACTGCTGATGTTCATCCATGAGCGGATCAAGGAAGGCGGCGTTTCCCCCAGCTTCGACGAGATGAAGGATGCGCTGGATCTCCGTTCTAAATCCGGCATTCACCGGCTCATTACGGCGCTCGAAGAGCGCGGCTTCATCCGCCGGCTTCCGCATCGCGCGCGTGCTCTCGAAATTCTCAAGCTTCCCGAGGCGGCCTCGCCAAGCCTTGCCATATCGCGCGGCAGGGGCTTCTCGCCCAGCGTCATCGAAGGCGGGGCCCGATCGAGGCAGACGAGTCGCGATCTCGCGCCGGCGCGCGAGTCGGGAGATACGATGACGCTTTCGGTGATGGGCCGCATCGCCGCCGGCACGCCGATCGAGGCACTGCAGGAAGAAAGCCATCAAGTCAGCGTACCGCTTACGCTTCTCGGTTCGGGCGAGCACTACGCGCTTGAGGTGAAGGGCGACTCGATGATTGAGGCCGGCATCCTCGACGGCGACACGGTGCTCATCCAGCGTTGTGACACAGCAACGAGCGGCGACATCGTGGTCGCGCTCGTCGATGGCTATGAGGCGACGTTGAAGCGGCTCCGCAAGAAGGGCGACTCGATTGCGCTTGAAGCCGCGAACCCGGCTTACGAAACCCGCATCTTCGGTCCCGATCGCGTCAAGGTTCAGGGCAAGCTTGTCGGCCTTCTACGCCGTTACTGACGCCCGCTGCTTCGCTGGACCCAAGGCCTTGCGCCGCGCACCTCGCGCGCTGTGACGATGTGCGGGGTGCCGTCAGGCGCAAGCGTTACCGTCGTCGCGCCATTCCGCCAGAAGAAGAAATAGTCAAGCAGCAGCCGTGCCGAACACTCGTTTCGAATGCGGCGTGGCACCGGGACCCTGGCGATGACGATGTCGGCTTTGTCGCAATCTTCCACAACTGCTGCGATGTTTGACGAAAATGCGATCGCCGGGCGGCCATCCTCGCGGTAGAGGCATCCCTCTGGATCGCAATCGATGAATTCCGATCTGGCAGCCTCACGCGCCGTTCTTGCGTCTCCCTCGTAGCGCAACCATTGCTCCGCCGCGTAGGAAGGTCGCGGTGCGGTGAGTGCAAGGTTTCCGTCAGCGGTGCGGACGGCAAAAAGTGCCGCGTCGCGATCGATCAGGATGTCGGGCGGCGTAACACTCCCCCAGAGACCAAGCCCGACCGCAAGCGGAACGAGTCCGGCATAACGCCAGTTCGCCCGCCACAGTGTCAGCCACAATGCCCCGAGCACGGCGACCACGAGAGCCGAGAGCGGTGCGGCGGGTACAAGCCGATCCGCCCCCTGCCATGCCGCCACTTCGCGCGCGACGATAAGCATACCATCGACGCCCTTTCCCATCACCCAGAGCGCGGGGCCATCGAGTCCGAAAGGCATCAGCAGCAAGGCAAGAAGCGCCATTGGCATCACAACGATGCCGACGATGGGCATCGCCGCCATGTTGCCCGCAAGGCCATAGATCGCAATGCGGTTGAAATGAAACGCCGCGATGACGCCTGTTGCCGTTCCGGCGACGATACTCGTCGATGCGATACCGAGGATGTAAGCGATACCGCGCGATGCCGCCGCTTCGAGCCCTGCGGCGCGGGGCCTCGACGACCACCTGCGCACCGGCTCGCTTTCATAGAATGCGATGAGCGCAATCACCGCCGCAAATGACATCTGAAAGCTCGCGCCTATCAGACTTTCAGGCCGCCACAATAGAATGACGGTCGCAGCAAGCATCACGTTGCGCATGCTGAGGGCGGGCCTGTCGAGCAGCACGGCGAGGAACATCAGGCAAATCATGATCCAGGCGCGCTGCGTCGCGACAGCCGCTCCGGATATCAGGAGGTAAAAAGTTGCGCCGAGAATGGCCACGGCCGCAGCCCATTTCTTGACGGGATAACGGAGCGCCAGCCCCGGTAGAAGCACGAGAAAGGCCCGCACAGCCCAGAATAGCGAGCCCGCGAACAGGACCATGTGAAGACCCGAAATCGAGAGCACGTGGTAGATGCCCGCCGCCCGCAGATCCGCTGAAATTTCGTCGGGAATACTTGCCCGCTCGCCCGTCACGAGAGCCGCGGCCACGGCACCGCTCGTACCGCCGATCCGCGTACGCATGCGCTCGCCGATTTTCATACGGAGTACCGTCAGCAGCTGCCCAGCGCCTGAAGGCGGTGCTACTTCTTCGGGGGCCGTGTAGGCAAACCCCACGGCCCCTATCGACGAGAACCAGGCCTGCCGCGCGAAGTCGAAACCGTTCGGCAAGACCGGTTCCGGCGGAGGCATGAGGCGCGCCCTCAACCTCACCTCCGCACCCGGCCGCAAGGCTGCACCGCGCAGCCTGACGTTCAATCTCACCTTCGCGGGCAGGCTTTCCGAAGACAGCTTCCCGAACGACACCGGTGCGAGAACGGCCGACAGGGCACCTGTTTCCGTCCTCTCGACAGTGAGCACATGTCCGACGAGATCTCCCGACATCGGCCGCTCAAGAACGGGGGCCGCCACGGCATGAAAACGTAGCACCGCCGCAACGAGGCCGACGGCGACACACAGAAGTGCCATTGAGATGGGCCCGGCAAGAGGCCGGTGCCTCGCGCGCCAGGCGAACCACGCCGCAACCGGAGGCGGCAGAAGCGCCGCCCAGAAAGGGGGCTCAAAACCCAGGCCGAAATAGAGCGCGATACCCGCCCCCATGAAGACGGGTATCCAGAGAAACAGCCGGTCATTGTCGGCCGCATAGGACGCCCGCAGCCAGGACGTGCAGGCGCCCAACGCCTCGCGAATCCCTCCCGCCAGCCTTAAGAGTGCCGGCCGCCAGTGCCCGTCCGCCGCAATCGCCACATAGCCTCCCAGCCGGATTTCCGCCGCCGCTCAAATCTCGTTAGGACTGCCCCCTAACTCCATTGCATCAAACACTTTTTCGTGTTCCTCACCCGGCATATTTCGGACTTACGCTGCGTCGGTGCGATGTGCTAGAAATCCCTGCCCCGCAGCTGACCTTCAAGGCATCATTGCCATAATTCGGGTCGAAGCTTGCCAACATTCATCGGAGTTGCCTAGCCGTGCGGCTGCGGAGCCGGATCGCAGGAGATCATGACGGAACAAAAGAAAGTCATCACCCGTTTCGCGCCGTCGCCCACCGGCTACCTCCATATTGGTGGCGCCCGGACAGCGTTGTTCAACTGGTTGTTCGCCCGCCATCACGGCGGCCGCTTCCTGTTGCGCATCGAAGATACGGATCGGGAGCGCTCGACCGAGAGCGCCATCGCCGCCATTTTCGAAGGCCTGAAATGGCTGGGGTTGGATTGGGACGAGGATCCCATTTTCCAGGCATCCCGCATGGCCCGTCACGCGGAAATCGCGCAGCGGCTGCTGAACGACGGGAATGCCTACCACTGCTATGCCAGTCAGGCGGAGCTCGAAGAGATGCGCGAACGGGCCCGCGCCGAAGGCCGCCCTGTGCGCTACGATGGCCGCTGGCGCGATCGCGACCCTGCCGATGCGCCTCCCGGCGTGAAACCCGTTGTGCGCTTTCGTTCGCCGAACGAGGGCGAAACGATTGTCCGTGACCATGTCATGGGCGAGGTGCGCTTTCCGAACGAACAGCTGGACGATCTCATCATTCTCCGCAGCGACGGCACGCCGACCTATAATCTGTCCGTCGTCGTGGACGACCACGATATGGGCATCACGCATATCGTTCGAGGCGATGACCACCTGACGAATGCGGGCCGTCAGAGCCAGATATATGCTGCGCTCGGCTGGGACGTTCCCGAGTTTGCCCATGTGCCACTCATCCACGGGCCGGATGGCGCGAAGCTCTCCAAGCGTCATGGCGCGCTTGGCGCCGAAGCCTACCGCGATATGGGCTACCTGCCGGAAGCCATGCGCAACTATCTGGTCCGCCTCGGCTGGAGCCATGGCGACGACGAAATTTTTTCGACCGATCAGGCAATCGAGTGGTTCAACCTTGAAAGCATCGGACGATCGCCCGCCCGCTTCGACTTTGCAAAGCTGGAAAGCCTCAACGGCCACTATATCCGCGAGGCCGATGATGAGCGGCTTGCCGACGAGGTGATCGCGCTGATGACGCGGCTCGACGGCTGGCAGGCGGACGATGTCTTCAGATCGAAGCTCGTTGCGCTGATGCCGGGCCTGAAAGAGCGCGCGAAGACGCTGGTCGAACTGGGCCGTGGGGCAGCCTTCCTCCTCGCTCGCCGGCCTCTCGCCTGCGACGAGAAAGCCAGCCAGCTTCTCAACGAAGAATCGCGAGCGCTTCTTTCCCGTCTCGTCCATCGGCTCGAAGCCGGGGACGACTGGGAAATCGCCGAAATCGAGGCAACGATCAGAGCCTTTGCGGAAGAAGAGAACCTGAAGCTCGGCAAGGTGGCGCAACCGCTGCGCGCCGCGGTAACGGGCAGCACCGTATCTCCACCCATATTCGACGTATTGGCGACGCTCGGGCGCGAAGAGTCGATTGGACGGATCAAGGACCAGGCAGCGTAAACCGGCCCTTGCGTCGGCGCCGCTGCGAGACAGAATGATGTTTAACGAACTGCCCGGCATTGCCGCTCCAGAGCGGCTCACCGGCCAGCCCAACAGGACAGGTAGGCAGGCATGACAGAATTCGGAACCAAAGCCGGCGCGAAGTCGACCGCAACCCTCTCGGTAGGCGGCAAATCCTACGATTTGCCGGTATACGGAGGCTCGCTCGGCCCCAGCGTGGTGGACATCTCCGCCTTCTATGGTCAGAGCGGTCACTTCACCTACGACCCCGGCTTCACCTCTACCGCCAGTTGCGAGTCGGACATCACCTATATCGATGGCGAAGAAGGTACCCTTCTTTACCGGGGCTATCCGATCGACCAGCTTGCCGAACGCGGCAACTTCATCGAGACATGCTACCTGCTGTTGAACGGCGAACTCCCGACATCCGAACGATATCGCGAGTTCGAGCGCGCCATCACCATGCACACAATGGTGCATGAGCAGATGCAGTTTTTCCTGCGGGGGTTCCGTCGCGATGCCCATCCGATGGCCATCATGTGCGGCATGGTCGGAGCGTTGTCGGCGTTTTACCACGACTCGACGGACATCAATGATCCGCTGCAGCGGATGATCGCGAGCCGCCGTCTCATCGCGAAGATTCCGACGATCGCGGCAATGGCCTACAAATACTCGGTCGGCCAGCCCGTGGTCTACCCGAAGAACAGCCTCGACTATGCAGAGAACTTCCTGCACATGTGCTTCTCCGTTCCGGCAGAGGACTACAAAGTCGATCCGGTTCTCGCGCGCGCCATGGATCGCATCTTCATTCTGCATGCCGACCATGAGCAGAACGCGTCGACTTCGACCGTTCGCCTTGCCGGCTCATCCGGCGCCAATCCGTTTGCGTGCATCGCAGCTGGCATCGCCTGTCTCTGGGGACCGGCGCATGGCGGCGCGAACGAAGCGGCCCTCAACATGCTGCAGGAGATCGGCACGGTTGACCGCATCCCCGAATTCATCAGGAAGGCAAAGGACAAGAACGATCCCTTCCGCCTGATGGGCTTCGGTCACCGCGTCTACAAGAACTACGACCCGCGCGCCCGGGTGATGCAACAGACCTGCCACGAGGTGTTGAAAGTTCTCGGCATCAAGGACGATCCGCTGCTTGACGTCGCGCTGGAACTCGAGAAGATCGCCCTCAACGACGAATACTTCATCGAGAAGAAACTTTATCCGAACATCGACTTCTATTCGGGTATCACGCTGAAGGCGATGGGTTTCCCTACGACCATGTTCACCGTTCTGTTCGCGCTCGCCCGCACTGTCGGCTGGGTCGCGCAGTGGAACGAGATGATCGAGGATCCGGGCCAGCGCATCGGCCGTCCGCGTCAGCTCTATACGGGTGCAAGCCAGCGCGACTATGTGGACATGGGCAAGCGGAAGTAGTATTCCGCGCCGAAAAGAAAGGGCGTTCCTGCGGGAACGCCCTTTTTTGTTGTCGTCACAGAAGTTCGAGTACCGCCTGCGCTGCACGACGGCTCGGCGGTACGCCGTCGACACCGATGCGTGCTCGAAGTTCATCGAGATCGGCCAGTGCACGGCGTCTTTCCGCCGTATCGCTCATCAAGGGCCGGAGTCCGTTGAGCAGATCGGCTGCCGTGCACCGGCCTTGCAGATATTCGCGCACGGCCGGCCTGTCCAGAATGAGATTCACGAGAACGACAGACGGTATCTTGAGCACGCTGAGGGCAAACCAGCCGACCAGCGCCTCGGCGCGATAGGCGATGACCATCGGCACACGAGCAAGACCGAGCTCCAGCGCAACCGTTCCCGATGCAGCCATTGCGGCCGTCGCCGCATCGAACGCAGCTCGCTTTTCCGATTCTTCCGTCACGATCAGAACGTCGACAGGCCACGAGGTGGCGGCCTGTTCGACGAGGTCGCGGACATGTGGAACCACCGGCAGGACCACGCGCAAATTCGGAATATCTCGTGCGAGTTGTTTCACGACGTCGCCGAAGATGCCGATCAGGTGCTTCACCTCATTCAGACGGCTCCCCGGCAGAACAAGTAGAAGAGGCGCCGTTGGCGCAATACCGTGGGCCTCACGGAAGCGCGCGCCCGCCCCTGCTTCGGGTACCCGCTGGATGGCTGGATGACCGACATAAACGCAATCCACGCCAACCGACCGGAGGAATGCTGGCTCGAATGGCAACAGTGCGAGAACACGGCGAATGTATTTCTTCATCGCCTTTGCGCGACCTTGCCGCCATGCCCAAACGCTCGGGAGAACATAATCCACGATTGGGATGGAGGGCGCGCGGCGTGCGATCCGCTTCGCCACCATATGCGTGAATTCCGGACTGTCGATCACCACCACGATATCCGGCTTCACATCCACGGCATGACGCACGGTTTGCCATATCCTGCAAAAGATGAGCGGTAGACGCGGGATAATTTCCCGCGGCCCCATGACGGCAATATCCGTCATCGGAAAGATGGAGGCGAGCCCCTCTTTTTCCATGTTCTCGCCGCCGACCCCAGAGAACACGAGCGGAAAAGGCGACATATCCTTCAGGGCCGCCATGAGCTCGCCGCCCAGTGTATCGCCGGACGTTTCGCCGGCGACAAGCATGATGTGCCGTGGTCTGCTTTCGTCGCTGATCACGGCGATGCCCGATCGATCCGGCTGCGGGCAAGGCCCACGACGAAAATGCCCTTCCGGTTGGCTGCTTGCGCAACAGCCTCGGCATCGGCGATTAACGCGCCCCCCGCCTCGACCGCAATTCCGGCAAGGCCAGCCGCGGCAACGCGCTCCACTGTTTCGACGCCGATCGTCGGCAGGTCGACACGGCGTTCCTGACCTGGCTTCGAGAGCTTCACCAGCACGCCTTCCCGTTTTTCATCCCGTCCGCGGATATCCAGCGGCAATCCCGCGACACGTTTGAGCATCTCGTCCGTCCCCTCCGCGGCCTCAAGGGCCAGGACAATACCGCGGCAGGCAATAGCTCCTTGCCCTATATCGAGCGCACCGATTGCGAGCGCGGCCGCAACAGCTCTGTCTATGTCGGCTTCATCCTGCGGTGACGGCGCATGGGAAGTTATAACGCCTTCGGGCGCAAGCAGGCTTGCGGCGATTTCGTGGGCACCAACGATCCTGAATCCATGATCCTTCTCCAGGAAATCGGTAAGCCCGCGAAGAAGGCCGTCGTCGCCTTCCCTCATCCATCCTGCCACCCTCGGCAAGAGCTTCACGGCAGTCATGTCGAGACCCAGTTTGCTCAGGTCCGGGCGCGTGATCCCTCCGATCAGCACCAGGTCTTCGCATCCCGCCTGCTTCAAGAGCCGCAGGAATTCGCCCATCGCGCCGATCCTTACCCAGGCGTGTGGAAAATCCTCGATCTCGCTGCGGGCAGCCCCCTCTATGCCGACGATGAACACGTCACGGCCAGCCGCCCTTGCCGCCCTGGCGATTGCCACGGGCAAGGGTCCACCACCTGCCACTATGCCGAGTTTCCGGAAATTCTTCCCTGCGGTGCTCATTCAACCCGGGATCACGTCACGCGATCGAGCCGCGGCAGGCATATCGCCCGATCGGCCTCCGCGCGAATAAAATCCACGATCTCCATGACTTCCGGACTATCCGCAAACTTGTCCGCCACCTCGGCAACCCGCTCTCGTAGCGTGCCTTGCCCCGAGAACAGAAGGTTGTAAGCTTCACGCATGGCATGCATCTGCTCTCGCGAGAAGCCTCGGCGGCGGAGGCCAACAAGATTGAGCCCCATAAGGTTCGCGCGATTGCCTACGACCAGGCCATAAGGAATGACGTCGTTCTCCACGGCGCTCATGCCACCAACAAATGCGTGCTTGCCGACGCGCCCGAACTGATGAAGCGCGGCGCCGCCTCCGAAAATCACATAGTCGTCGATCTTGCAGTGGCCAGCGAGCAAAACGCTGTTCGAAAAGACGACATGGTTGCCCACGATGGAGTCGTGGCCGACGTGAGAACTAGCGAGAAACGCGCAGTGGTTTCCCACTCGAGTGACCATGCCGCCCCCTTCCGTGCCGGGGTTCATGGTCACGTGCTCACGTATGAGATTGTCGGTGCCTATCTCGAGCGTACTGGGTTCACCTTTGTACTTCAGGTCCTGCGGCGCATGTCCGATAGAAGCGAAAGGATATATCTGCGTGCGGGCACCGACGCTTGTATGTCCTTCCACGACGACATGCGAATGAAGAACGACACCTTCGTCCAGGACGACGTGGGGCCCGACCACGCAATAGGGCCCGACCTTCACATCGGGTGCGAGCTGCGCCTTCGGGTCGACGGTGGCTGTTGAATGAATTTGCGTCATTTCTGAGTGGGGCCTGCGATCATCGCACCGAGATCGCATTCGGCGACGATCTTTCCGTCGACCCGTCCCTCGCCATGATACTTCCAGACCGTACCCCTGCTCTGCAGCTTCGTGACGTGAACATGAAGGACATCGCCCGGCAGGACCGGCTTACGAAAGCGCGCGCGATCCACCGTCATGAAGTAAACGAGCTGATTGCTTCCGGAGGTGCCGAGATGATTGATGACAAGCGCGCCAGCGGTCTGCGCCATTGCTTCGACAATCAGGACTCCCGGCATGACGGGATGTCCGGGGAAGTGCCCCTGAAAGAAGGGCTCATTGTTCGTTACATTCTTGACGCCGATTGCCGACTGGTCGCCCTTCATCTCGATGATGCGGTCGATCATCAGCATCGGATATCGATGAGGAAGGAGCTCCAGCACCCTGTTGATATCGGCATAGCCGAGCGTTTCCGATACTTCAGCCTCGCTCATTCCTTCTTCCTTCCAAGACTACCCGCAGGGTCGCTTATTCGTCAGAGCCGCCGGTCTGCTTCTTTCGGCGCCCCAGCTTACGCGTTTCGACAACTTCGCGCCGCCACTCAGCTATAGGTCTGGCGGGCACGCCTCCATATTGCTGCCCCGGTGGCACATCGTGCACCACGGCCCCCCTGGCGGCGATCTGGGCACCGCTATTGATGGTCAGGTGCCCTGCCACGCCAACCTGCGCCGCCAGCACGACAAAATCGCCAAGCTTGGCGCTTCCGGAAACGCCAGTCTGAGCGACCACAATGCAATGTCTGCCGATTTCGGCATTGTGGCCGATCTGTACTAAATTATCGATCTTGGTGCCTTCGCCGATCACTGTATCTGGTCCCGCGCCTCGATCTACCGTCGAATTTGCGCCTATCTCGACATCGTCCTGCACGATGACTCGTCCCAGTTGCGGGACTTTTTCATGACGCGGCAATCCCATGGCAAAGCCGAAACCGTCCTGACCTATGCGGACACCGGGATGCAGTATCACCCGGTCGCCGATATGCGCATGGCTGATCGTCGTATTCGGGCCAATGAAGCAGTTCTTGCCAATCGTGCAGCCCTTGGCGACGGAAGCATTCGCGCCAATTACGGTTTCCCGACCGACTTCCGCACCTGCGCCAATGACGGCGCCCGGCTCCACGGTAACGCCCTGTCCCAGTTTCGCGGTCGGGTGCACAGTCGCCGCGGGGTGCACGAGACCCCTCTCGCCAAAAGTATCTCCGCCCGTAACTTCCTCAGGATAAAACAACTGTGCTGCAAGAGCGTAGGCCCGGTAGGGTTGCTCCGAAATCAGCAACGCGACCCCTTCGGGCGCTCGTTCGGCGAAACGGGGATGAACGATGCATGCGCCGGCACGGGTTCTTTCGAAAGCGCCAGCATATTTTGGATTATCCAGAAAACTGAGATCGCGCGGACCGGCGGCATCGAGCGGAGCCACGCCGTCGAGCGTGGCTCCCTCGTTCGTGCCCGAAGCAAGGCTCGCTCCCACGCGACGGGCGATTTCGCCCAGCGATAGAGGTTCCCTTGATGGAAAAAAGCGGTTGTCAGTCATGGCCGTCGCATCCAGGCGGCCACACTAAAGGCGCGCCTTCCGTTTTGATTATTGGGCGGCCTTCTGTTCCGCCTGCAGTTCCTCGATCGATACGGGCTTGAGCTCGATGGTCGACATGCGCTCATTGAGCCTCTTCAAGACCTCGGCAGAGATATCAAGATCCGCGCCGCCGGCAAGCACCACCGACTGATCGAAGAGAACGGTGCCCCCCTTCTCCTTGAGAACTTCAGCGAAAATCGGTCGAAGCGCGGCTTCCACCTTGCCGTTAGCTCGCTGCAATCCGAGCTGAAGAGACTGGCTCTTCTGCTGCATGGACTGCTGGAATTCGGCTTCGCGCTTCTGCCAGGCCTGCACCTTCTTTTGCAGGTCTTCCTGCGAGAGCAGCGCCCGCTCATCCGAAATCTTCTTCGCGTCGGCCTTGAGGGTGTCCTCCGTCTTCTGGCCTTCGGCACGGAGCTTCTTTGCCTGCTCCTCGAACTGACTGCGGATGTTCTGTCCAACTTTCGACTGGGCGAACACAGCTTCCGTATTGACGATCAGAACGACTGCCGGCCCCGCCGCGAAGGCGGGTGCGGCCGACATGGGCAGCCATGCCCCCAAAGCCAGGCCGAAAGCCACGGCGATACGCTTGAAACTCGACTTGTACTGCATTTCCGAACGTCCCTCTGATCTCTGGTTTCTTCGCCGTCCCCCGAACGGCGATTTAGAACGATGTGCCGGCGCTGAACCGGAAGGCTTCCTGCTCGTCATACGGCTCATCCAGCAGCACCTGCGCGAAGTCCAGGCGAATGGGGCCAAAGGGCGACTGCCAGTAGAGGCTCAGACCAACCGACGCGCGCGGCGCGAAATCGTCGACGATGCCGGGGTAGAGCGTATTATCGTAGTCCGAAAGGCCGATATAACCGCCATCGGCAAAGACCGATGTCTTTATACCCAACGCATCCGGAAGACCGTTTGGAAAGGACAGTTCCGCTGTGCCGAAGATATACGCCGTGGCGCCGACCGCATCGCTGTTCGTCGACGTCAGATCGCGCGGACCGACACCGCCTCTTGCGAAGCCGCGAATCGTATTACCGCCCTTGAAAAAATGATCGCTCAGCGGAATGTCATCACCGATACCATGGATGTACCCGCCATCGAAACGCCAGCTTGTGAGGAAATCATCAGACAACGGAAAGTAATACCGCGCGAGAATCTCGTTGGAGACATACCGCACCGTGCCGCCAAGGCCGGCGAAATTCTGGGTGAACAGGAAATCCCAGCCCCCTGTTGGCTCAACCGGATCGTTTCGATTGTCGTAGTAATAGTCATACCCGACGATTGAACGATACTCGGTTCCTTCGGCATCTTTGATAATCGGAGAAACGCAAAAATTACCCGGTACGAGAGCGGGGTCGCTACACGAGAGATATCGGACGTTGAAAATTTCGTCGAGGCGGAACTGATACCTCGCGAGGAAGCGACTCTTTTCGGATAGCGGGAAGCCAAATCGAAAGCCAAAGCCCTGAGACCGCGAGTCAAATGAGGACTCATTTTGAAAGTCGGTCTCGCTACCGAACAAATCGATACCGCCAACAAGATCCCGGTCCAGGAAATACGGGTCGGTGTAGTGGAATTCGATTAGCTGCCGGCGCGCCGAAATCGAGAGCGATGTGCTGAGTTGCAGACCGCGCCCAAGGAAGTTCCGTTCCGAAAGCTGAATACCGGCGACCGCGTTATCCAGCGTCGAGAAGCCGGCGCTCAGCGACAGCGAACCGGTAGACTGTTCCTGGACGTCCACACCGATGATCGTCTTGTCCGGCGCCGAGCCCGGGTTCTGCGTGATTTCGACCTTGCCGAAATACTGCAACGCACGGATGTTCTTCTCCGACTTGTCGAGAAGCACTTTGTTGAAAGCATCGCCCTCCGACATCCGCATCTGACGGCGGATCACCTTGTCCAGCGTACGGGAATTACCCGTGATATCGATACGTTCAACGTAAACGCGCGGTCCCTCGGCGATCTGGAACGTCAAATCGATCACACGCTCGTCCTGACGGCGCTTGACGCGCGGGCGAACCTCGGCAAATGCGTAACCTTGCGTACCCGCGGCGTATGTCAGTTGGTCGATCGTTTTGTCGATGAGACCGGCGTCATAAACCTCACCGGTCACAGGCAGCAGCAATGCTTCAAGCTCTTCCTGGTTGAGCTTGTCGAGGTCGGTGGCGACAGCGATGTCGCCG
This sequence comes from Parvibaculum sp., assembly GCF_045863935.1. Taxonomy (GTDB): domain Bacteria; phylum Pseudomonadota; class Alphaproteobacteria; order Parvibaculales; family Parvibaculaceae; genus Parvibaculum. The sequence continues at coordinate 44,435 of NZ_BTVP01000024.1, forward strand.
AAATGATAAATTTCCCCTTCGTCCACCGTGAAGGTGATGTGGAAGGCCGCGTCGTCACGGCTCAAATCCGCAACGGCAGACACGACGCGGAAGTCAGCATATCCGCGCTGCAGATAGTAACGGCGCAGCAATTCCCGGTCATAGGTCAGGCGGTCGGGATCGTAGCTATCGGACGACGACAGGAACTTCCACCAGGCGGACTCGCTCGTCGAAATCACTTCGCGCAGCGTACCGTCGCTGAACTCCTTGTTGCCGATGAAGTTGATCGACGCGATCTTCGTTTTTGGTCCTTCATTGATCTCGTAAACGAGGTCAACACGGTTCTGCGGAAGCTGAATAACCTTCGGTTCGATCGTCGCCGAGAACCGCCCACCACGCCGATAGAGTTCGATCATCCGGGTTACGTCGGATTGAACCTTGGCGCGCGTATAAATAACGCGTGGCTGCAGCTGAACTTCCTTCTGGAGATCCTCTTCCTTGATCGCGCTATTGCCCTCAAAGGCGACACGATTGATGATCGGGTTCTCCACCACCGAGACAATGAGCTTCGTCCCCTCAAGGCGCATCGTAATGTCGGCAAAGAGGCCCGTGCCGAACAGCTGTTTCAAGGATTGATCGGCGAGTTCGGGGCTATAGATCGCACCGGGTTTGATCAGCGTATAGGACCGCACCGTCTCGGCCTCGATACGCTGGTTGCCGCTGACCTCAACCTCGGTGACGACAAGTTGATCTTCGGCGGCCTCGGCGTGGGTGGCAACGCCAATGCTGCCGACGCAGATCATGGCAAGTCCCCAAGCGAGAACGAATGTCCGCGAAACCATCCCAATGCGTTTCGCAGCTGTCAAACAAGCGGCCAAGTGCCCCATTCCGTCCCCTAATCTCTCACGCCGCACCGCCCGTATACTTCGGTCGCGCGGACTATCCGATACCGTTGCAGGGTTTTCCCGCATCCGGCGATTAACTGAACAAACCACTCAGAAAAGCAAAGACCTGAAGGTGAACCAGATCATTCCAGGTGGCGAAAACCATCAACATCATGACCAGTGCAAGGCCGATCCTGAAACCGTATTCCTGCGCCTGCTCGCCCAGCGGCCGCCCCCGGACAGCTTCGACCGCGTAATACAGCAAATGTCCGCCGTCGAGCATTGGCACAGGGAAGAGGTTCAGGAGCCCAATGCTCACCGACAGCATCGCAACCATGCTGATCAAGGCCGCAAATCCGATCGTTGCCACCTGCCCGGATACTTGCGCTATCCGCAGCGGGCCGCCCAACTGATCGGCGTCCTGCGTGCCGGTAAAGATGCCGCCGATATAGTTCAAGGTCCGCTCGGTAACGAACCAGGTTTCCTCTACGCCGAGCCACACGGCGGTGAAAGGATCGCTGCGAACAAATTCGACGTTCGCACTATCGATCTGCCTTACGATGCCCAACATCGGAATCTTGTGGACGTTGCCGAACCGGTCTGTGACTTCCTGAATCCTGGGCGTCGCGAGAAGCGTGACCCGCTCGCCGTTTCGCATTACCTCGAATGAGAGCTGCTTGCTTCCGCTCGTCGACACGAAGCGCTGCATGTCCTCGAAGCTCGCTATCTGCGATCCGTCGATTGCAACAATCTGGTCGCCGGGCACGAAACCAGCGTCTGCCGCCGCGCTGTCCGGGTTGACCTCGTCCACCACGGCAGTCGCGACCGTCCGTCCGACAAAGGTGAATATCCCGGCGAAAATGAGAATGGCCAGAAGGAAGTTCGCTACCGGTCCCGCGGCGACGACCGCCGCCCGTTGCGGCAAGGGTTTGAAGTAGAAAAGGCCCGCTCGTTCGTCCGCCGGTATATGCGCCAGACGCTCGCGGTCCGGAACGCTTGCGGCATTCTCGTCGCCCGCGAACTTCACATACCCGCCAAGGGGTATCCAGCTAAGCTTCCAGCGCGTGCCGTGCTTGTCGTTCCAGCCGAAGATCTCCTTGCCGAATCCGACGGAGAAAACATCGACCTTCACACCGCACAGGCGTGCGACAGTGAAATGACCGAGTTCGTGAAAAAAGACCACGACGGTCAAAACAAACAGAAAGGGAATGAGATAGCCCCAGAGCGATTCTCCAAAGCCGCCGATACCCGTTAGCAAATCCATCGCGTTCAAGCTGTTATCCCACACATAAAGCGGCACCGTGGCCCCGCAGGACCGCGATCCTCTTCCCCGTCTTCAGTACGTCCCGGCCGACCCCGGCTGCCTGGGCGCGAACGGCTCACAGCCTACGTCACCGCAGGTGATTTTGCACCCATTCCTCTGCGCGAATCCGCGCAATTCGGTCGATTTCGTAAACCGTTTCAAGGTCGGCCGGTGTACCTCCCCCGCCCGTGCCCATTTCCAGAACCGATTGCGATACCGCAACGATATCGAGGAATCCTATCTTTCCGGCCAGAAAGGCCGCAACCGCAACCTCGTTGGCAGCATTCAGCGCGGTCGGCGCGCCTGACCCCGCACATAGGGATTCGCGAGCAACGCCAAGCGCAGGAAACCTTTCAATATCAGGGTTTTGAAAGGTTAACTGAGCAATCTGGGCGAGATCCAGCCGCGTTGCGGGGGTCACCATTCTCTCCGGCCAGGCAAGCGTATAGGCGATCGGCGTGCGCATATCCGGCGAGCCGAGCTGGGCAAGCACCGACCCGTCCACATAGCCGACCATGCTGTGGATGATCGATTCCGGGTGAATGATGACGTCGAGCCGCCCCTCTCCGACGGGAAAGAGGTAGTGGGCCTCGATAAGCTCCAGCCCCTTGTTCATCAGGGTCGCGGAATCGACCGATATCTTCGCGCCCATTTCCCAGCGGGGATGAGCGACGGCCTGGGCGGGCGTTGCCTGCGCCATCGCCTTCAGGGTCCAGGTCCGAAAAGGTCCCCCCGAGGCGGTAAGGATAATCCTGTCGACAGCATCGAGCCTGTTCTGGTCGAGCACCTGGAATATGGCGTTATGTTCGGAATCGACGGGGAGCAGCGTTGCCCCTGCCTTCTCCACCTCTGCCAGAAAGAGCGAACCCGCGGAAACAAGGCATTCCTTGTTGGCCAGAGCAACACAAGCACCGCGTCGAACGGCGGCCAGCGTCGGCGCGAGGCCGGCCGCACCGACGATCCCCGCCATCACCCAGTCGGAGGGCCTTTTCGCCGCTTCCACGACAGCTTCCGCTCCTGCCGCCACTTCGATCCCGCTTCCCGCGAGTTCCGATTTCAGCGTCGCATACAGATTTTCGTCCGCAATAACGGCAAGGCTTGGCTTGAGCCGTCGCGCCTGCTCCACCAGGCCCGCTACGTTTCGGTGTGCGGTCAAGGCGACAAGCTCGAACCTGTCGCGGTTGCGAGCAATGAGATCAAGGGTCGAGCAGCCTATAGACCCTGTAGAGCCCAACACCGTCACTTTTTTCACGTCATTGAACGGCGCCTCGATGACGGTGTCGTCGTTCTGCACGTTGAGGGTCACGGCCAAATCAGAACTCCAGCCGCCGGGTTGGCGGCATTGTGAACGAGACTGAGCAGAGCGGCTCCGAGGACCACCGCGATCAATCCGTCAACGCGGTCCAGAATACCGCCATGCCCCGGAATAAGCGCACCTGAATCCTTCACACCCGCCCGACGCTTCATGGCCGATTCCGCAAAGTCGCCTGCCTGTTCGATAATCGTGAGGCCCAGCGCCACCAATGCGAGAATGATCGCGCTCCCCTCGCCCAACCAGATCGAGAAGCCGAGCGAGAGCACAACCGCGCCCACCATTCCACCGATGAGGCCTGCCCAGGTTTTTTTCGGCGAGATGCTTGGAGCGAGCTTCGGCCCACCGATGAAGCGGCCCGCAAAATAAGCGCAGATGTCGATCGCCCAGACCATCGTGAGCAGCCACAACACGGCAGTAAAGCCATGGTCTGTGTCCTGCCGCAGCCAGATCAGCGCAATGATGGGCAGAACGACATAGGGATAAGCAATGAGAGCCGGCAAAAGCCGTTCCGCTTTCCAGCTCCGCGACGCCAGCGAAAAGGCAAGGCCAGCCGCGCCTGCGGCGAGGGCCGCATCGGGAAGACCTGAGGCCGCAAGAACGATCGCCAGAACGGATGTTACCGCAAGCGGAACAGCGGCGCCGACGCCCCCCGCGAACAGAAGGCGCGCCGTCTCGACGGACATGAGCACGGCGGCAGCGGCCAGAAGAAGGGCGAAAGCCCATCCGCCGAGCCATACGGCCCCCAGCGCAAGCGGTGCGAGGACCAGCGCCGAAAGCACACGCACCCTGAGATCTCCTGTGCGGGCCGACGGGCTGGGTTCCATTGCGCTCGAAGTTTCCGTCATCCCTCAGGCCCCGGCTGCCGGACGGCCACCGAACCGGCGGTCGCGCCGCTGATATTCGGCGATCGCCTCCTGCAACCTGTCCGGCGTGAAATCCGGCCAAAGCGCATCCGAAAAAACGAGTTCGGAATAGGCGCTCTGCCAGATGAGAAAGTTCGACAAGCGCTTCTCTCCGCTCGTGCGGATGATGAGATCGGGATCGGGAACGCCGGCTGTGTCCAGGAAGCGCGCCACTGTTTCCGGGGTAATTGCCTCCGGGTCCAGCCGCCCCTCCTTCACCTCACGGGCAATCCTGCGGACGGCTGAGGCAATCTCATTCTGTCCGCCATAGTTGAATGCGATAAGGAGCTGGAGCCGGGTGTTATTGGCGGTTAGAGCTTCGGCTTCCTCGATAAGCGCGACAATGTCCGGCTCGAGATGATGCCGGTCTCCGATGATACGGATACACACGCCATTCTGATGAAGCTCTGCAAGATCGCGGCGGATGTAGAGCCGAAGAAGGCCCATGAGGTCATTCACCTCTTCGACCGGCCGTTTCCAGTTTTCCGAGCTGAACCCGTAGAGCGTCAGATATTCGATGCCGAGTTCGCCCGCGGCCCGGACGATGACGCGGACCGCTTCCACACCCTGCCGGTGTCCGGCAGCTCGAGGCAGATGCCGCTTGGCGGCCCAACGTCCGTTGCCGTCCATGATAATGGCGACATGCCGGGGAGGCCTCCCCGGCGCAGCATCGCTCATTGTCTGGCCGGAAGAGAGGGTCATCGTCCTGTGTGTTCTTTCCTATAACGCAGATCGCCAAGGCAACTGTTCGCCCAGCTTACACCTGCATGATTTCCGCTTCCTTATGCGCTAGCGCAGCGTCGATCTCACCTATGATCTTGTCGGTCAGCTTCTGGACCTTTTCGCCCCAGGATTTGTGCTCGTCTTGACTCATGTGTGCGTCTTTTTCGAGGCGCTTCAACTCATCCATGGCATCGCGCCGAACATTTCGGACCGCAATGCGCGCCTGCTCGGTGTATTTCGAGGCAATCTTGGTGAGCTCCGTACGCCGCTCCTGGTTCAGCTCGGGTATCGGCAGGCGGATCAACGAGCCATCGACGTTCGGATTGAGGCCGAGGCCGGAGTTCCTGATGGCCTTCTCGACCGCCGAAACCATGCCCTTGTCCCAGACCTGAACCGTGAGCATGCGGGGCTCCGGCACGCCAACCGTTCCGACCTGGTTGATCGGCATGGTTTGACCATAGGCCTCCACGACGAGCGGATCGAGCAGGCTCGCCGATGCGCGCCCGGTCCGCAGACCCGCGAATTCCTGCTTCAGCGATTGCAGCGCACCACGCATCCGGCGTTCGGCGTCGTCGATGTCGAAACTGTCGTCTGCCATTTTCTATCCTTTTTCCTCGTAGGGCTCAGGCGGCGTCCGAGATGACCGTGCAACGTCCGGCCCCGGTCAAGACATCGGCGAAGCCGCCCGGCTCGTCGATCGAATAAACGATGATTGGAATTCCGTTCTCGCGTGCCAGCGCAATGGCAGAAGCATCCATGACCTTCAGGTCGCGCGACAGAACATCCATATAGGTCAACCGGTCGTACCGCTCGGCGTTGGCGACCTTGTGAGGATCGGCGGAATAAACGCCGTCAACCTGCGTTCCCTTCAGCAAGGCATCGCATCCCATCTCGACGGCGCGCAGCGCGGCGGCCGTGTCCGTCGTAAAGAAAGGGTTGCCCGTGCCGGCTGCAAAAATAACCACGCGACCCTTCTCCATGTGGCGTACCGCGCGGCGCCGGATATAGGGCTCGCAGACGGTCATCATGGGGATCGCCGACTGAACGCGCGTCGGCACGCCTATGGCCTCGAGCGCCGTTTGCATGGCAAGTGCGTTCATCACCGTGGCCAGCATGCCCATGTAGTCGGCGCTGGCCCGTTCCATACCCTTCGCAGCGCCGGACAAACCACGGAAGATGTTACCACCGCCAATTACGAGGCAAACCTGAACGCCCACCTCAATCGCCTGCCGGATGTCGCGTGCGATGCGGTCGACAGTATCGATGTCAATGCCGTACTGGCCGGGGCCCATCAAGGCCTCGCCCGAAACCTTCAGAAGTACGCGGGCATAGAGCGGTTTTTGCGGCATGACTTGCTTCCGTGGCGGCTGGCCCAGGGCCTTTTCGTATGGGCCGTGATCCGGGCGAATCCCGGCAGGTCACTGAGACAATAACGCCCCCGACGCCATCTGGCGAAGGGGGCGTCAATTCAACGGAAAGACCGCGTCAGCCGCGGGCGGCCGCCACTTCCGCGGCGAAGTCCGACTCTTCCTTCTCGATACCCTCGCCAAGCGCGAAGCGAACGAACCCGATCACGTTAATCGGGGCGCCGATTCCGGCTTCGGCGGCCTTCACGGCCTTTTCGACCGTCTCGTCAGGATTGACGACGAAGGCCTGGGAGAGGAGGACGACCTCCTCATAGAACTTGCGGATGCGGCCTTCGACCATCTTCTCGATGATGTTGTCGGGGCGGCCGGATTCCTTTGCTTCGGCGATGAGCACATTGCGCTCGCGCTCGACAACGGCCGGGTCCAGATCCTCTTTGCGCGTGGAAAGCGGATTGGTCGCCGCGATGTGCATCGCAATCTGGCGGCCGAGTTCCAGGAGCTTCGCCTTGTCGCCGCTCGACTCGAGACCGACAAGCACGCCGATCTTGCCGAGGCCGGGTGCCACCTGACTGTGCACATAGGCAGCTACGACACCCTCGGAGACCGAGATGTATCCAGCGCGGCGCACATTCATGTTTTCGCCGATGGTGCCGACCATTTCCGTCACGTAGTCCTTCACGGACTTCGAGGCACCGGGATAATTCGTGGCGACGAGCTTGTCGAAATCGCCCTCGTTCGCGAGTGCGACGGAGGCAATATCCGCCACCATTTTCTGGAACTGTTCGTTGCGGGCAACGAAGTCGGTTTCGGAGTTCACTTCGACCACCGCGCCGGCATTGCCGCTCGCGACGACACCGATGAGGCCTTCAGCGGCCACACGGCCGGCCTTCTTCGCCGCCTTGGCGAGGCCTTTGGTGCGGAGCCAATCGACCGCCGCTTCCATGTCTCCGCCGGTTTCGTTCAGCGCGGACTTGCAGTCCATCATACCTGCGCCGGTCTTCTCGCGCAGTTCCTTCACCATGCTCGCGGTGATGTCAGCCATTGTATCCTCGATTGTCTGTCGTAGCGTTGTCCGGCGCGGGAACGTCACGCCTTGAGCGGCCCGGCCGGAGCCGGGCCGTCCTTGAATAGGCGATTACTGGGCTTCCGCCGCAGCAGGAACTTCTTCCGCCACAGGCTCGGCCTGGGCGCCGACATCGACGCCCGATGCGAACTGGCTCTGCGAGATACCGTCGATGACGGCGCGCGAGACCAGGTCGCAATAGAGAGTGATGGCACGAGCCGCGTCGTCGTTGCCCGGAACCGGATAGGCGATGCCGTCCGGGTTCGAATTGGAATCGAGAATGGCGACGACGGGGATGCCGAGCTTGCGGGCTTCCTGGATCGCGATCTCTTCCTTGTTGGTGTCGATGACGAAGATGAGGTCGGGAAGGCCGCCCATGTCCTTGATGCCGCCGATGGCGCGTTCAAGCTTGTCGCGCTCGCGAGTCAGGTTCAGAACTTCCTTCTTGGTCAAGCCCTTAGCTTCACCGGCGAGCATCTCATCGAGCTGACGGAGACGACGGATCGAGTTCGAAATCGTCTTCCAGTTGGTCAGCATGCCACCGAGCCAGCGGTGGTTGATGTAGTACTGGGCGCACTGGCGGGCGGCCTGCGCGACGGGCTCGGACGCCTGACGCTTGGTGCCGACGAAAAGCACGCGGCCGCCGCCGGCGACGGTGTCGCGAACGGTGACGAGAGCTTGATGCAGAAGCGGAACAGTCTGCGCCAAGTCAATGATATGAATGTTGTTTCGGTCGCCGAAGAGGAAGGATTCCATCTTCGGGTTCCAGCGGTGGGTCTGATGACCGAAGTGAACGCCCGCTTCCAGAAGCTGACGCATAGAAAAATCGGGAAGTGCCATTGCACTTTGCTCCTTTTCCGGTTGAACCTCCGCGGGGAGTGAACGACAAATGTCGCACCGGACCGACTAACCCTATGTTTTCCTTCATAAAAAGGAATGTGGGAGAGCCGAACCCCGCGTGTGGAATGGCGCCTCTATAGGCGTAAAACGGGAAAAAGGCAAGAGACACAGACCGTTACCGGCTTATCCCCGGCCGACTGTCATCGAAATGTCATCGAAACGTCATATATCGCGAACCTCGACCACGCCGGGGACCGACTTGATCGCACCGCGGATCTGGGGTGTCACCCGGTAGCGGTCCTTGAGACGGAGCTCGACCTCCCTGCCCCCGCTGCACATGAGGACAAGTGAGACGAGGCCCTTGCCCTTTTCGGCGAGACGAGATTTCACCGCTTCGAGACTCTCCTCCCCCTCGACAAAGACCTTCAGACCCGCGCCCGTGTCCTTCACGGCGTCATCCACGCTGCGGACGGACTGGGCCCGGAGCTTCACCTCCTCGCCGATGCGCTCGATCTCGACGCTGACCACGACGGCGTTGCCCGGCTCCATGAGCTGGCGCGCCTGATTGAGAACCTCGGAGAAGACCACGAGCTCGAACTGGCCGGTGGGGTCGGAGAGACCGAGGAAGGCGAAGGGATTGCCCTTCCTGGACTTGCGCTCCTGACGCGCGGTGACGGTGCCCGCCACTTTCTCGGCGGTGGTGTTGCGCTTCAAAAGCTCCGCGAAGGTGACGACGCCCGCCCGCTTCATATCCGTCTGGTAGTCGTCGAGCGGATGGCCGGAAAGGTAGAAGCCGACGGCGTTGAATTCTTCCGTGAGACGCTCCATTGGAAACCAGGGTTCGACGGCCGGAAGCGAGGGCCGCGCCGCCTCGACACCGCTGTCGCCGCCGAAGAGGCTGTCCTGCTTGCTCTCGCGCTCCTGCACGGCGGCATTCGCCGTGCCGAGCAGGAGATCGGCGGCCGCCAACACCTGCGCGCGGTTCGGGTTCAGCGCGTCGAAGGCGCCGGCGCGGGCGAGATTTTCCAGGGCACGCTTGTTGACCATGCGCGGATTGATGCGCTTGGCGAAATCGAAGAGGTCGCGGAAGGGACCGCCCTCACGGCGAACCTCGACGATGTGCTCCATCGCCTGAAGACCGACATTCTTGATCGCGGAGAGCGCGTAGAGTATCTCGCCATCGGCAACGCCGAAAAGCGCCTCCGACCGGTTGATGCAGGGCGGCCGGACCTTGATGCCGAGACGCTCGGCCTCCTGCTTGAAGACGCCAAGCTTGTCGGTGTTGCCGAGATCGAGGCTCATGGACGCGGCGAGGAACTCGACCGGATGGTTCGCCTTCAGCCAGGCCGTCTGATAGGCGACGAGCGCGTAAGCGGCGGCGTGCGACTTGTTGAAACCGTATCCGGCGAACTTGTCGACCAGTTCGAAAATGGTTGAGGCCTGGCCCTTGCCGATGCCTTTTGCGACCGCGCCGGTGACGAAGCGCTCCTTCTGCGCCTCCATCTCTGCCTTGATCTTCTTGCCCATGGCGCGGCGAAGAAGATCGGCTTCGCCGAGCGAGTAACCGGAGAGGATCTGCGCGATCTGCATCACCTGTTCCTGATAGATGATGACGCCGTGCGTCTCCTTCAGGACGGGTTCGAGCAGCGGATGCAGGTAGTCCGGTTCCTCCTGCTTGTGCTTGCGGCGGACATAGGCCGGGATGTTGTCCATCGGACCCGGACGATAAAGCGCGACGAGAGCGATGATGTCCTCGAAGCGGTCGGCCTCGAGCTTGCGCAGCACGTCGCGCATGCCCGAACTTTCAAGCTGGAACACGCCGACGGTTTCGCCCCGCCCCAGCATGGTGAACGTCTTTTCGTCCTCAAGCGGCAGATGTAGCAGGTCGATCGCGATGTCCCGGCGCGCGATGAGCTTCACTGCGCGGTCGAGAACGGTGAGCGTTTTCAGTCCCAGAAAGTCGAATTTCACGAGGCCCGCAGGCTCCACCCATTTCATGTTGAACTGGGTGACCGGCATGTCGGAGCGCGGATCGCGATAGAGCGGCACCAGCTCGTCGAGCGGCCGGTCGCCGATCACGACACCGGCGGCATGCGTCGACGCATGGCGGTAGAGGCCTTCGAGGCGCTGACCGATTTCGAGGAGCTTCGCCACCGTCTCGTCGTTGCGCTGCTCTTCCTGCAGGCGGGGCTCGCCCTTGATGGCTTCGGGCAGCGTGACCGGCGCGGCCGGGTTGTTCGGCACCATCTTGCAGAGACGGTCGACCTGGCCATAGGGCATTTGCAACACGCGGCCGACGTCGCGCAGCACGGCGCGCGCCTGCAGCTTACCGAAGGTGATGATCTGCGCGACCTTGTCCTCGCCGTAGCGGGCCTGCACGTAGCGGATGACCTCGTCGCGGCGGTCCTGGCAAAAGTCGATATCGAAGTCGGGCATCGACACGCGCTCGGGGTTCAGGAAGCGCTCGAAGAGGAGGCCGAAACGGAGCGGGTCGAGGTCGGTGATGGTGAGCGACCAGGCGACAACGGAACCCGCACCCGAACCGCGGCCCGGCCCGACGGGAATGCCCTGCCCCTTTGCCCATTTGATGAAGTCGGCAACGATGAGGAAGTAGCCCGGGAAATCCATCTTGATGATGACGTCGAGCTCGAAGTCGAGGCGCGCGCGGTATTCCTCGTCCGGCGCGACCGCTTCCTGCGAGGCAAGGCGCGCGGCGAGGCCTTCATGAGCCTGACGGCGAAGCTCGTCGGCCTCGGATGTACCGGCGGCGAAATTCGGCAGGATGGGCTTGCGCGTGCGCGGACGATAGGCGCAGCGGCGCGCGATCTCGACCGTGTTCGCGGTGGCCTCCGGCAGGTCGGAGAAGAGCGCGAGCATTTCCGCCTGGCTCTTGAAGCGGTGCTGCGGCGTGAGGCGGCGGCGGTCCCCCTGCACGACATAGGCGCCTTCGGCAATGCAGATCAGCGCGTCATGCGCCTCGTATTCTTCCTCCTTCGTGAAGAAGGGCTCGTTGGTGGCGACGAGGGGCAGCGCGTGCCTGTAGGCGAGTTCGATCAGCGGTCCTTCGGCGGTGCGTTCGGCTTCCATGCCGTGACGCTGGAGCTCGACATAGAGGCAGTCGCCGAAGACCTCCTTGAGCTTGAGCAGCAGCGCCTCGGCGGCGTCCACCTGGCCCTGGACGATGAGCTTGTTGACGATGCCGCCCGGCCCGCCGGTGAGGCAGATGAGGCCTTCCGAATATTCGGCCACGCGCTCCAGCGGCACCTGAGCCGCCTCGCCCGCTTCCGGCTCGAGGAAGGCCTTGCTCGAAAGCTTCATGAGGTTTTCGTAGCCGCGCTCGTCCTTCACGAGGAAGGCGAGCGTGCCGGACGGCTCGCGGCGGGCGGGACCGCGCGAGGGCTCTTCCGGGGCGTCGAGACGGATGGGGAGCGTGCAGCCGGTGATGGGCTGGATGCCGGCACCCGACATGACCTCCGAGAATTCGAGTGCGCCGAAGAGGTTTGCCGTGTCGGTGAGGGCAAGGGCGGGCATGCCCTCCGTCTTGCAGAGCTTCGGCAGGTCCTTGATCCGGATCGCGCCTTCCAGCAGCGAATAGGCGGAGTGGAGACGGAGATGGATGAACTGGGGCATCGAGTCGGCCATGGCCCATTGTCGGGCGGCGGGGACGCGGAGTCACCCGGAGAGGCCGTCCTTCACTCCCTCCGGAGCGTCAAACTTGTGGAGAACTTTCACTCGGCACTGCGAACGCCGCTCCCCCGCCCCGGGAAATTCTTCGCTCGCTCGAATTTCCCGACCCGCCCCACTCCCTGGTGGCTTGTCCACCAAGGCGGACAAGCTGGGCGGGTGAGCGACGGGGGGTTGTGCCGTTCCTCAGCCGACGAGGGCTTCGGCGATCGAGACCCAGGTGGAGGCTACATAGATGAAGGCGCCGACGGAGATGAGCGCCGCGACGTCCTGCACCCAGCCATCGCCCGAATTGCTTACCGCTTTCATCAGTCCGCGCATTGCCTTCTCCCTTGTTCACCAAATGTTCCAGTAGGAACTGTTTCCCTTTTGTTCCCATCTGTCAAGTGGAAGAGCTCTGAAATACCCCCGTTCGACGTCGAGAAAATAATTGCTATATTTGTCCCCTATTATGTCAGGGGGGCTAATGTCTGAATTTGTTATGACCTGCGCCCCAAGTTTCATCCAGTCGGAAGTAGAGTCTCGTGACCATTTGA